>NZ_JBIAQX010000009.1:0-74675 GCF_042889445.1 Streptomyces sp. NPDC002602
GGTGAATTCATCTACCCAGAACCGTTCGGCAACGTCTGACGCAGGCACCGCAGCGGACTCCGGCTCGGCGCGATGATCCAAACGATACGGCCTAGGCCGTCTCTTTCGGATCTTGCCGGTCGAGCCCGCGTCGTCCGGTGCCGTGCATCGCAAGGCGGAGAGGCTCCTGAGTACTGGACGTACTCGGGTGCCTCGACAACGCGGCGAGGTGCGGTGCCGGGCGGCGCGGGTCAGGCAAGATCCGAAAGAGACGGCCCAGGAGCGGGCCGACCGGGACCCGCGGTGCGGCCTGGGCCTGGCGGTCGATCCCCTGCGCCAGTACACCGCGGACAACGTCGTGCCGTCCCGGGTGTGGCACGGCGATGTCCTCGCCGCTGACTGCCAGTTGTCCCAGGGGTCGTCCGTCGTCGACGAGGCGAGCCGGCGGTCCACCCGCTGGTTCCACGTCCGACTGCCGCGCGGCTCCACACCCCCCACGGCCTGGCTCCCCGCCGTACGGACGAAGGACCGACCGGCGCTGCCGGGGTGCACGCGCCCCACGACCGTGCGCTGATGCCGGGCGCCGCCGGTGCGGCGGCCCCGGCCCGTGTGAGCGGTGCCGGCGCGGAGCCGGTGTCGGGGCTCGGCCGCGTCTCGCGAGGATCCGCCCTCGGGAGAAGGAACGTTTCTGCGCGACGGTGGTCTCGCGACGGAGCCGGAGCGTCCGTTCGGGTGGCGTCATTCTTTCGCCGACCGCAAGTGCCGCTGGAAGCGCGCCGGTCTGTGCTGTGCTGTGGCCACGACCCGAGGACGGTCGTACGCGGGCCCGCCCGCTGTTCGCGGCAGGTCCGCCCCAACAGCGAAGGAGGACTGATGTCGAGCAACCGGAAGAACCTCCGAAGCCGGAGCGCGATCGGCCAACTTCTGGCCTCCGCGGTCGTCTTGACCGCGGCATTCCTGGATGCCTCCGGGGCTCACGCCGCCGCGGTCCACTCCAAACCGAAGCCCGACTGGGACGCCATCGCCCGGTGTGAATCCGGTGGGAACTGGCGGACGAACACCGGCAACGGCCATTACGGCGGTTTGCAGTTCACCCAATCGAGCTGGAACGCGGCCGGAGGTCGCAGATACGCGCCACGCGCCGACCTCGCCACGAAGGCGGAACAGATCGCCACGGCCAGAAGACTCGCCAAGATGCAGGGCATGGGCGCCTGGACCTGCGCACGCCGCCACTGAAGGGCCACGCCCCGACAGGGCGGCGGGTCCGCCCTGTCGGGGAGGTCTCGACCTGACGCGACGACGACCGGCGGTGGTTGACGACCGCGTCCGCCGTGTCGCCGCACCCCCCCGCACCTGCTCGCCGCCCGTCGATCCGACGGTCGCACCGGCGCGCCGTCGCAGCGCCGTTGGCCGTGCGACGGCGGTCCGATCGCCTGTGCGCAGCGCCGATTTGGCACCGATCGCCCGGGATTGGGCGTCTACGGTCGACGCGGATCGCCGCGAGGCGCAGCCGACGTCGATGTGGGTGGTGGCGGGTCCGGGGGGAACGGCGGCGGGGGCCGTTCGGTCAGTCGGTGGCCGTCGACGGCCGCCCGAAATGGCGGGCCGTGGGTGTCAGCGCCGCGGCGGCGGGCACGAGGAAGCAGGCCGCGGCGCAGACGGCGAGCACCGGTGTGACCCCGAAGACCTCGATGGCCGGGGCGATCAGGGCCAGGCCGACCGGGGCCAGGCCGTAGGAGACGAGGAAGTCCAGGGAGGAGACGCGGGCCAGCTTGTCGGGGGCGACCTCGCGCTGGGCCGCCGTGAACCAGGGCACGTTGAACAGCTCGATTCCGATACCCGCCACCACGTAGGCGGCGATGACCACCAGCGGGTGCGCCGGCAGCATCAGGCTCAGCGGCGCGAAGCCGTAGGCGGCCAGTCCGGCGAACGCCGTCCAGCCCGGGGAGCGGGGCCGTCGCCGGGTGGTGAGCAGGGCGCCGCCGAGCGCGCCGACCGTGTAGGCGGTCATGGCCGCGGCGAGGACCCACTCGGTGCCCCAGCGGTCCCGGCTGATCAGGGGCAGGGCGACGCTGGTGGCGGAGTAGCCCAGTGCGACGACGGCGGTCAGGGCTCCGAGTCCGGCGAGGAACCAGGGGTGGCGTCGGGCCTCGCGTATGCCGTCGACGAACTCCGCGCGGAAGGACACGCGCGGCGTCCGCGCGGTGGACGGATCCGGAGCGGCTCCGCGGCCCGGCACGAAGGCGGCGACCAGCCAGAGCAGGCCGATCCCCGACAGGAGCGTCCGTACGTCGACGAAGGCCGCGACCAGCGCGGTCAGGGTGGGCCCGGCCAGCGTGGAGGTCCGCACCGAGAGGGACATGGCGGCGTTCGCCCGCTGCCGGCGATCAGCGTCGACGACCTCGGCGGTGAGTGCCTGGAAGGCGGGGCGGCAGGCTCCCTGACCGGCTCCCGCGAGGGCGGCGGCGACGGTCATCAGGACGAGTGAGCGGCCGAGGCCGACGGTGAGGAGCGGGGCCGCGACCGCCGCCGCGAGAGCCGACCAGAGCACGACCGCCCGGCGGGAGTGACGGTCGGCCAGTACCCCTCCGACGGCGACGGCGCCGAGGAACCCCGCCGTGCGCGCGGCGAGGACCAGGCCCAGGCCGGCCGCCCCGAGTTCACGGTGCAGGACCGCCAGCCCCAACACGAAGGGCAGCGCCCAGGTGGCGAGTCCGGATGCCGTGGTCCCGGCCCACAGGCGCAGGAAGGCGGGGTCGCGCAGTACGGAACGGGGCGGCGGCGCGGCGGGCCTCGGGGTCATCGGGGCGGGTGTGGTCGTCACGGTGCGGTGCTCCTCATCGGTCGGCAGGCCCCGGTCGCGCCGCACGAGGGCGCCCCGGGGGTGTTAATGAAAACGATAACCATTACAGTACTCTTCGAACGTGGTGCTCCTGCCCCGTGGACGACCACGGCAGTGCACGGCGACAGCCACGCCCTCTCTCGGATCGGAGACTCCATGCGTCAACGCCACCGCGCCCGGCTCGCGACCGCGGCCACCCTCACCCTCGTTCTCGCGACCGGCGGTTGCTCGACCGCCGACGGCGGCCCCGCGGTCGCGGGCGACGGCCCCGCATCGCCCGGCGGGGGAGCGACGGTCACCAACTGCGGGCGCGAACTCGACCTCGGCCCGCCCCCGAAGCGGGCCGTCACCCTGGACCAGACCTCGACGGAGACCCTGCTCGAACTCGGCCTCCAGGACCGGATGGCCGGGACGGCCAACCTGAAGACGAAGATCCCCGATCGGTACCGGGACGCGTACGCCGGGATTCCCGTCATCGCCCCCAAGATCGCCACCGGCGAACAACTGCGCTCCGCCGCACCGGACTTCGTACTGGCCGGCTCCGCCGACCTGTACACCGGCGACCGCGCCGGAACCCGCGAGGAGCTGGGCGCCCTCGATGTGCCCACCTTCGTCAGCGCCGTGGACTGCCCCCAGTCGCACCAGGCGGGGAAGAGCCCCTTCGAACTGCTCTTCTCCGACTATGAGCAACTGGGCAAGGTCTTCGGAGTCGAGGAGCGGGCCGGAAGGCTGGTCGCGGGGCAGCGCGCCGCCGTCGCCAAGGCCGGCGCGAACGCCTCCGCCGCCGTCCGCGACGCGAAGTCGCCCTCCGTCGTCTACCTCTACTCCGTCTTCAACGGAATGCCGTACGTCGCCGGGAAGACCGGCCTGCCCGGCGAGATGAGCCGGATCGTCGGCGCGAGGAACGCCTTCGACGACGTCAACGAGGACTGGCCGGAGGTCTCCTGGGAGGAAGTCGCCAAGCGCGCACCGGACTTCATCGTCATAGGCGACCTGTCCGAGCGCGGGCGCCCCGGTGACAGCGCCGCCGAGAAGCGTGCCGCGATGGCCGCCGACCCCCTGGTGTCGAAGCTGCCGGCGGTACGCGACAACAAGATCATCGTGGTGCCCGGCATCGAGCTCGACCCCTCCGTGCGCTCCGTGCACGCGCTGGGCCTGCTGGCCGAGGGGATGAAGGAGCTCGGGCATGCCCACTGACCTCGCCGGCCGCCCGGGTCCGCCGGACCTGCTGCACCCGACGGCACGCGATGTGCGGTTCACGGCACCCACCCCCGGGACGACGCCCCCGGGTGGGGGGACGAACGGGTCACGCCCCCCGGTACCGGGGGGCCGGACCTCCCCGGCCCGGGCGTGGTCGGTACTCGCCGCCGTCCTCGTACTGGCCGCCTCCGTGGCGGCGGGCCTGCGCATCGGTACCGCCCCCGTGGGGTGGGGCGACCTCGCCCGCGTCCTGGGCACGCACCTCGGCCTGGGCAACGAGCCGCTGCCGCCGCTGACCGACTCGCTCGTCTGGGACCTGCGACTGCCGCGGATCCTGATGGCCGCGCTCGTCGGCGCCTCCCTCGCCGTGTGCGGCACCGTCCTCCAGGCCGTCACCCGCAACACGCTCGCCGACCCGTACCTGATCGGCGTGTCCTCCGGCGCGTCGACCGGAGCCGTGGTCGTGGTCGTCCTGCCCCTGGCCGGCGCCGGGGCCCTGGGGGTCACCGGCGGCGCCCTCGCCGGGGCGCTCCTGTCCTTCGCCCTGCTGACGGCGCTGCTGCGTCGAACGGGGCTGGACTCGGTCCGCATCGTCTTGACGGGTGTGGTCGTCGGACAGCTCTTCACCGCTCTGACCTCGCTGGTCCTGATGTCCTCGGCGGACGCCGACACCACGCGCGCCCTCACCCACTGGCTGCTGGGCTCGATGGCCCCCGCCCGCTGGGACGCCGTCGTGGTCTGCGCGATCGTCACACCGCTGGGGCTGGTCGCCGCGTGGCTGTGCGCCAACGCCCTCGACGCTCTCGCGTTCGGCGCGGACACCGCCGCGTCCCTGGGGATCGACGTACGACGCACCCGGATGCTGCTGCTCGTGGTGACGGCCGTACTGACCTCGGTCGCGGTGGCCACCGTCGGCGCCATCGGTTTCGTGGGGCTGATCGTGCCCCACGGGGCGCGGTTCCTCGTCGGGCCGTCGCACCGGGTGCTGCTCCCCTGCGCGGCGCTCGCGGGCGCGGTGTTCCTGGTGTGGACCGACGCTCTGGCCCGGGTCGCCTTCGCTCCCCGGGAGGTGCCGGTGGGCGTGATCACCGCCCTGATCGGCGTACCGCTGTTCCTCGTCGTCCTGCGCAGGAGGGGTGACCTGTGAGGATCACCGCCGAGGGACTGAGCTGGTCGGCGGCGGGCACCCCCGTCGTACGCGGGGTCGACCTGGACGTGGCCGCCGGCGAGAGCGTCGCGCTGATCGGCCCCAACGGCTCCGGCAAGTCCTCTCTCCTGCGCTGCCTGGCAGGGCTGCGCGTGCCCGACGCCGGCACGGTCCGTTACGACGGCCTGCCCGTGAGGGACTGGAGCGCCCGTAGGATCGCGCGCCGGCTGGCCTTCGTCGAGCAGGACTGCGGACTCGACACCGACCTGCGCGTCGCCGACGTCGTGGGCCTGGGACGGACCCCCTTCCGGGACCGCCGGCGCGGGCCGAGCGACACCGACCGGGCGATCGTCGCCGCCGCACTGGACCGCGTCGGGCTCGGCGCGCTCGCCGCACGCTCCTGGAAGTCCCTGTCCGGCGGCGAACGACAACGCGCCCACATCGCCCGCGCGCTCGCCCAGCAGCCGTACGCGCTGCTCCTCGACGAGCCCACCAACCACCTGGACGTGAAACACCGGTTGGAGCTGATGGAGCTGTTGTCCCGCACCGACCAGACCGTCCTGGTCGCCCTGCACGACCTCTCGTTGGCCGCCCGCCACTGCGACCGCCTGGTGCTCATGCGCTCCGGGCACCTGGTCGCCTCCGGCAGCCCCACCGAGGTCCTCACCCCCGAGAACCTCGCCGAGACCTTCGAGGTCGACGCCGAGCTGACCACCGACCGGCTGGGCCGTCCCATGCTCGTCCACCACGGCCCCCTCCCCGCCGCACCCCGAACCGACCCCGTACCCCGAACCGAGCCCGCACCCCGAACCGACCCCGTACCCCGACCCACCCCGTGACAAGGAACCCCATGACCACCCCGACGACCATCGCGCCCGCACCGACCGTCCACGCCCTCGTCGAGGCCGTACTGAACGGTGAACACGGCCCGCTGCCCTCCGACCTCGTGGCGACCAGCGTCTTCTGGATCCACCACGGCACCCGGCTTGCCGGCGGCGACACCACCTACCTCAACCAGTACGTCCTGGTGCGCCTCGGCGGCTCCTTCGGCGCCTGCGCCTTCGAGGCCGGTGAGATCGACCCGTCGGTCTGCCGCGACTCCTCGGGCGCCGCGCTCGACGCCCTGCTGCGCGAGGGCCCACGCCCGCTGAGGATCGCCGCCCTCGACGCCTACCTCGCCGAGCGGCGCCCGCACCGCGAGGCGGCGGACGCGGGCGACGCCGGTGCGGACACCCGACGGGGCGCGGACACCCGACGGGGCGCGAGCGCCGAACGGGTCGTCCTGCCCGCCGGCACCCCCGAAGTCCGGGCGCGGGCCCGCGACGCGGCGATCGCCGGACTGCTCGACATCGAGGAGGGCGCCAAGGTCGGCCTCATCGGCGTGGTCGACCCGCTGGTCGCGGCGATCCGCGAACGCGGCGGCGACCCGCTGCCCTGCGACCTCAACCTCAAGGCCACCCGATGGGGCGATCCCGTCACCGCCGACATGCACGAGGTACTGGACCGCGCCGACGTCGTCGTCGCCACCGGAATGACCCTGGGCAACGGATCGTTCGACACCATCCTGGACCGCTGCCGCACCCGGGGCGTCCCCCTCGTCGTGTACGCGCAGAGCGGCGGCGCCGTGGCCCGCGCCTTCCTGGGCCGCGGGGTCACCGCCCTGTCCGCCGAACCCTTCCCCTTCTCCCAGTTCAGCGCCGACCCCACCGTCCTGTACCGCTACCGTGCCGAGGCCGGCGCATGACCCCCGCACCCCGCCGCGGCACGTCCGGCGCCGGGCGGCGTCCCGACCCCGGCCGTACCGGCACCGGGCACGCCCCCGGCCACCACGGCGAGATACTCCAAGGCGTCTTCCTCGACGACACCGGACGACACCGCGCCGGCCTGGTCACCCTGCCGTTGCCCGGTCCGGGCAGCCGCGCCGAGTTCACCCGCCGCCCGGGTACGCCGCCGCACCGGCTCACCGTCCTGCCGGCCGACCGCACCAAAGCGGCCCGCGCGGCGGCCCTCGCCGTGGC
Source organism: Streptomyces sp. NPDC002602 (assembly GCF_042889445.1). Taxonomy (NCBI): domain Bacteria; kingdom Bacillati; phylum Actinomycetota; class Actinomycetes; order Kitasatosporales; family Streptomycetaceae; genus Streptomyces; species Streptomyces sp. NPDC002602. The sequence continues at coordinate 7,187 of NZ_JBIAQX010000009.1, forward strand.
CGAGTGCGCGCCGGGGCACCCGGAGCCCCCGTGCGGCGGGGAGTTGCGGATCACCGGCGACATCCCGGTCGGCCTCGGCATGGGCAGCTCCAGCAGCGATGTCGTCGCCGTGGTGCGGGCGGTCGCGGACTCCTACGGAACGCGCCTGCCGCCCGAGACGATCGCCCGGCTGGCCGTCCGGGCGGAGCTGGCCTGCGATCCGTTGATGCTCGACGGCCGCCCCGTGCTCTTCGCCCAGCGCCAGGGCCGGGTGCTGGAAGTACTCGGCCGCGCCCTGCCACCCGTGGTCGTCGTGGGCTGTTCCCTGGGCGCGGGCGCACCCGTGGACACGCTCTCCCTGCCGGTCCGCGCGCACGACGACGCAGACGTGCGCGCCTGTGAACGGCTGCGCGTCATGCTGCGGCAGGCCGTGGCCACGGGCGATGTCGCCCTGCTGGGGGAGGTCGCGACCGCCAGCGCCCGGCGCGGGCAGGAGGTCCTGCGCCACCCCGAGTTCGACGGCCTCACCGAAGTCGCCGCGCGCTTCGGGGCCGCGGGCGTCCAGATCGCGCACAGCGGCTCCGTCGCCGGCGTGCTCTTCGACCCGGCCGCCCCCGACCTCCGGCGCCGGATCAGAAGCTGCGTACGGGCCCTGGAACACCGCGCGATCCCCGCCACCCGCGTCTTCTCCACCTTCACCACCACCCCCGCGACCGAGGAGTTCCGCAGTGGACCAGCACATCGCCGAGTCGATCGGCCGACCCGACCTGATACGCCTCGACGACCGGCTCGTCTGTCTCCGCTTTGAGACGATGAAGGTCGTCTCGGCGCTCGCCGCGGTGCGCCATCTGCTCGACACCGGCGCGGTGCGGCGCGGGGACACCCTGGTGGACAGCTCCAGCGGCATCTACGCCCACGCCCTCGCGCTGGCCTGCCACCGCCACGGGATGCGCTGCCACATCGTCGGTTCCACGACGGTCGACCACACGCTGAGCACCCAGCTCGCCGTGCTCGGGGCGACGTTGGAGCGGATGGAGCCCTGCGACGACCTCAAACTGGACCAGAAGCGCCGGGTCGAGCGCGTCCACGAGATCCTCGCCGAGCACCCCGAATACCACTGGATGCGGCAGTACCACGACGACATCCACTACCTGGGCTACCGCGCCGTGGCCGGCCTGATCCGGGAATCCACCGGCACGGACGAGCTCACCGTCGTCGGAGGCGTCGGATCCGGCGCCTCCACGGGCGCTCTCGCCCGCTATCTGCGCGAGGACTCGCCCGGCGTCGAACTCGTCGGCGTCCAGCCCTTCGGCAGCGTCACCTTCGGCGCCGCTCACGTGAGCGACCCCGAGATCATCATCGCGGGGATCGGCAGCTCCATCCCCTTCGGGAACGTCGGCCACACGTCCTACGACACGCTCCACTGGGTGTCCTTCGACGCCGCCCTGGCCGGCAGCGTCGACCTGCTGCGCAGACACGCGGTGTTCGCCGGGCTGTCCTCCGGGGCGGCCTACCTCGCCGCCCGCTGGGAACGGGCGCGCTCCCCGCGGCGTACGGTCCTCTTCATCGCGGCCGACACCGGCCACCGCTACGTGGACACGGTGTACGCCCGCCACCGGGAAGCCGTCGCCATCGACTCCCTGGCGCCCCGGCCGGTCACGACGCAGGGCGACCTCGAACTTCCCTGGTGCCGGATGGACTGGGAGCGGGCCCCGGCGGACCCGCGGTCGAGCGGCGTCCTCGGGCGGGGGTGACCGGGACGCCCGGGGTGATCTGCACGGGGACCGGGGGAGGGGACGCCGCGCCGCCGTGGCTTTCGGGCGACAGCGGCGACGTCACTACCAGGACATTCCGGACGGGCGGCATAGGGTGGCAGCCACTCGCCGGAGACGGAAGAACGGACGTTCATGGCCTACGAACGACGGGAATACGCGAACCCTCGCACCCTCCCGGCTCCCACCGGCACCGCCACCCACGACGTCGGCCTGCTGGTCCTGCGGCTCACCGTCGGCCTCACCATGGCCGGCCACGGCACGCAGAAGCTCTTCGGTTGGTTCGGTGGTCCCGGTCTCACCGCCACCGGCAAGGGCTTCACGATGAGCGGCTATCCCGCCGGCGAGGCCATGGCCGTCATCGCCGGTCTCTCCGAGACCCTGGGCGGCCTCGGCCTCGCCCTCGGTTTTCTCACCCCGCTCGCCGGAGCGGTCCTGATCGGCACCTTCGTCAACATCCTCGCCGTACGCGGTGTGAACAGCTTCTTCGCCCCCAGGGGCGTGGAGCTCGAACTGGCCCTGCTGGCCGCGATCGTCGCCCTCACCCTCACCGGGCCGGGTCGCTTCTCCGTGGACCGCTTCCTGCCCGTGCTGAGCGAATCCAGGCCCCGGTACTCGGTCCTCGGTCTGGTGCTGGGCGTCGTCGTGGGGTTCGTCGTCCTCCTCGTCCGGGACTGACACCCGATCGGGCCCGGGGCGCACGGCGCCCGGCCGCGTCGCGTCACACCGGCGTGGGCCGGGAGCCCGGCAGGTCCTCCGGCAGGAGCAGCCGCAGATCGTCCAGGCCCGGAGCCGTGAACGCACCGAGCCGGCGGGCCTGTTGCGTCATCATCTCCTCGACCAGGATGCGTCCCGTACGGGCGTTGCCGAACGACCGGTCGCGCGGCAGCGCCGCCACGTACGCGCGCAGCGCCTCCACCGTCGGCGGCGGGCAGTCGTACCCCGAGTCGGCGGCCTGCGCGGTGATGATCCCCACCAGCTCCTCCACCGTGTAGTCCCCGAACTCGACCGTGCGGGTGAAACGCGAGGTCAGGCCCGGGTTGGAGTCCAGGAAGCGGCGCATCTCGGCGGTGTATCCGGCGGCGATGACCACCACCTCGTCGCGGTGGTCCTCCATCAGCTTGAGCAGCGTCTCCACCGCCTCCCGCCCGAAGTCCGACGGTGAACCCTCCGGGGTCAACGTGTACGCCTCGTCGATGAACAGCACGCCGCCCAGGGCCCGTTCGAAGACCTCCTTGGTCAACTGCGCGGTGTGGCCGACGTACCTGCCGACGAGATCGGTGCGTGCCACCTCCACCAACTGGCCCTTGGGCAGCACCCCGAGGGAGTGCAGGATGCCCGCGTACAGCCGGGCCACCGTCGTCTTGCCGGTACCGGGCGGGCCGGAGAACACCAGGTGTTGGCTGATCCTGGGGGCGGGAAGCCCGGCGGCCCGCCGCTGCCGGGCGGCGGCGAGCAGATGCACCTGATCGGTCACCGCCCGCTTCACCGCGGACAGGCCGATCATGCCCTCCAGACGGGTGAGCAGCTCCTCGGAGCTGTCGGCGTCCCGTGCGGCGCCCCCCTGCTCGACGGCCACGTCCTCGGGCAGCAGCAGCGACAGGTCGCTCTCCGCGGGATCGGCCATCGAGCCCAGTCGGAAGGCCTGTCGATCCACCATCTCCTCGAACACCCGGCGTGCCGCCCGGCCGTTGCCGAAGGCGGCGCCCCGCTCCATCCGGCCGTAGTGGCCGGCCAGGGCGTCCAGGGTGCGCGGGTCCAGCGCGTAGTGGTGGGCCTCGCACATCCGCTCGGTGATGGTGACCAGCTCCTCCACCGAATAGTTCGCGAAGTCGATGGTGCGGGTGAAACGGGACGCCAGCCCCGGGTTGGAGTCCAGGAAGGCGGCCATCTCGTCGGTATAGCCGGCCGCGATGACCACGACCTCGTCGCGATGGTCCTCCATGAGCTTGAGCAGGGTGTCGATGGCCTCCCGGCCGAAGTCGGCGCCGCCGCCCTTGCCGTCGGACAACAGCGTGTACGCCTCGTCCAGGAACAGCACCCCGCCGAGGGCCTCCCTGAACGCCTCCGTCGTCTTGATCGCCGTACCGCCGATGACCTGGGCGACCAGATCGGCCCGCGACACCTCGACCAGATGGCCGGAACGCAGCACCCCCAACTCGGTGAGGATGCCGCCGTACAACCGGGCCACGGTGGTCTTGCCCGTTCCGGGCGGCCCGGAGAACACCAGGTGGCGGCTCATCGGCGGCATCGGCATGCCGAGCCGGGACCGGCGCTGCGCGAGCTGGTTCAGGTTCACCAGCGTCTTGACCTGGTGCTTCACGTCCGCGAGGCCGATCAGCGATTCCAGCTCCTCCTGCGGACCGCGCGGAGCGACACGGGACGGCCCCCGCGACTCCCCGACCCCGGCCGCCTCGGCGCCCCACGCGTCGGCCGTGCCGTTGCCCGCGCTGGTCAGGTTCTCCACGGTGAGCCGATCGCCGGCCCGGGTCTGCTTCAGGCCGGCGCCCCGGTTGTCCCGCACCGCGCAGCCCGTCGCGGTGATCGGCTCGGCACTGTCCACCCGGATGCCGTCGCCGAGGCTGCCGCTGACCAGGCAGGCGTCCAACGCGAGCCGGGCGCCGTCGGAGGCCAACACCCCATGGGCTCCCGAGTCGGTGATCTCGGTACGCAGGAGCGACAGCTCCCCGCCCATGTCCACTCCGACGCCGGACGCGCCGGAGCCGTGCACACGGCAGTCCCGTACGGTGCCCAGCCCGTCCGCGCCGACCCGTACGCCTGTGTCCGCCGAGGCGCGGACGGCGGTGTCCCGCAGATGGGGATTGCCGCCGGCGGCGATCCGTACACCGCACGCCCCCGCGCCGTCGATCTCGCAGAGCTCCAGCCGGCCGCGCCCCTCGTCCACGACCTCCACGCCGTGGCCCCCCGCGGAGGTCACGCGGGCGTGACGCAGCAGCGGGTTGGCGCCCCCGCGGATCAGGATTCCGGTGCTGGCGGCGTCCACGACGTGCAGACGGTCGAACTCGGCCGCCGAGTTCTCGTCCAGCACCACGGCGCCCAGCGGGTCGGCGCAGTCCCGCACGGTGGTGTCGGTCAACGAGGGCGCGCCGGCACCTATGACCCGGACGGCAGGGCCGCCGGCCGTGTCGAACTCGCACTCCCGGAACACGCCCCGGGACCGCTCGGTGACGGCCAGACCGTTCCCCTTGGTCCGCGAGGTGCGACAGCGCACCAGCTCCGGGGCGGCGCCCGAGGCCACCACGATGCCGGGGCCGTCGATGTCGGTGACGGTGACCTCCTCCAGCACCGGCCGGGAGTCGCTGGTCACGTAGACCCCCACGGCCGCGCCGTGGATCCGCGTGCGCACCACGCGGGTGGCGCTGCTTCCCTCCAGGGCCAGGGCCGGCTTCTCCGTGCCGGTGATCTCGCAGTCCTCCACCACTCCCCGCGCCTCGCCGTTGGCGAGCACCCCGTTGCCCCGGGCGTCACGGATCCGGCAGTCGCGGACCGTGGTGCGGCCCTGCTCACCGATGACCACGCCCGAGGTGCCCAGGTTCTCGATGACGCAGCCGGCGACCACCGTCCCCGTGGGCACGGTGTCGACCACGCCCGCCCCGACCGGGTTGCTGATCCGAGAGTCCCGCACGGCCAGCGACCCGGACTCGCGGGCCAGCAGGGCCGTCCACCCGGAGCCGACGACGGTACAGCCGTCCATGGCGACCTGACCGCGCACCGCGTCCACCACCGGCACGTCCTCCGTGCCGCCGCGCAGCGTGAGGTCGGTCAGCATCACGGCGTCGGCGATCAGGGAGACGGCGCTGCCGCGGCGCGGGCAGATCTCGACACTTCCGCGCTCGCCGTCGGCGACGATCGTGACCCGGTTGCGGACCGTCAGGTTCTCCGGGTACCGGCCGGGCCGTACCCGGATCACCGCTCCGGTACGGGCCTGTGCCAAGGCCTCACCGATGGTCCGGAACCCCTGCGGCTCCTCCGGGCTGACGGTGAGCAACTGCCGTGACACGCTGGTCCTCCTCGCTCCGACGCCGTCTGCGCCCCCTGTGGGGACGACGCGACGCACCGCTTGCAGGCTACGTGAGGGGGACGGTGATCTACCAGGTGGAGCAGGCCAGTTCACGCCGCGATTGCGGGATGCGGGCCGAATCCGCCCTGTCGGCCGATGCGTTGCGCGGCTCGGGACACCGCCTGGTGCTGTGGCCGGGAAGGTTCACCGTGTCACGGCGCCCGGCACGGCACCTCGCCGCGTTGTCGGACCGCCCGAGTACGTCCAGTACGAGAGGCGGTCCTCCGCCTTGCGATGCACCGCACCGGACACCGCGACCCGGCAAACCCTCCCGGCCACAGCACTAGGATGCGCGCCATGAGACACGCGCTTTCCCGTGCACCGGCCTCGGCGGCGGCACTGGCCGCGGTGATGCTCTCCGCGGCGTGGCCGGCGCCCGCGGTGGCGGCCTCCGACCCCATCGCCCTGCCCCTGGTCCGTTCCTCGCTGGCGGCGGACGAACCCTGCGCGGCGGCTTCCGCGCAGGTCGCCGAGGTGGAACCCTGGCCGGTGCGGGCGCTCGGCCTGGCCCGCGCCCGGCGCCTCTCCGAGGGCTCGGGGGTGACCGTCGCGGTGGTCGACACCGGCGTGGGCGCCGGGATTCCGGCGCTCGCCGGCCGGGTCCGTCACATCGGCCCCGCGGACCAGGACTGCGTGGGCCACGGCAGTTTCGCCGCAGGGCTGATCGCCGGGGCGCCTCTGCCCGGCGTGGGCACGGTCGGCGTGGCGCCCGCGGCGCGCCTCCTGGCGGTACGCGGCACCGACGAACGCGGCGTCGCCACACCGGAGTCACTGGCCGGCGCCATCCGGACCGCCGCCGACGAGGGCGCCGGGGTGGTGTACGTCGCCTCCGCGCTGGCGACGGGAGCGGGCGTGCTCACGGACGCGGTCGCGTACGCGGCACGAAAGGACGCCCTGGTCGTCGCCCCCTTCGCGCCCGACCTGCCCCCCGAGCCCGGCGGCGCGAGCCCCGCGGCGCAGCCCTGGTACTGGCCGGCGGCGGCCCCGCACGCCCTGTCCGTCATGGACTACGGTCCCGGCGGCGGGCGTCCGGAGCGCGCGCCGACGGCGGTGGGCGCCGACCTGGCGGCGCCGGGGGACACGGTGGTCGGCCCCGGACCGCGGGGCGCGGGCCACTACCTCGGTTCGGGTTCCTCGCTCGCCGCGGCGCACGTGGCCGGGGCCGCGGCCCTGGTCCGCTCGCGCCACCCCGAGCTGACGGCGGACCAGGTGCGCGATCGGCTCATCATGTCCGGCTATCCGGACACCACCCCGAGGCTGGACCCGTACGCCGCCCTGACGGCCGTGCCGACCGGCCGCGCCGCCCCGGGCCCGAGCCCCGAGCCCGCCCGGGTCCCGGACCCGGCGCCCGCCGCACCCCGGCAGCGGGCCCTCGTCGTCGCCGCGGCGGGCGGCGGCCTGGTGCTCCTGGTGGCCGCCGCCGCGGTGGTGGTCCCCCGGGGCCGGGCCCGCGGGTGGCGCCCCCCGGGCCGGGACCCGGAGCCCTCGCCCGGCCCGGACCGGGACTGACCGCCGGGCGGGTCCCCCTCAGGATTCCGGGTCCCCCAGGAACGCCGTCTGGACCTGCACCGTGCGGCGCCGGGCGATGCGGGTGGCGCGTCCGGGCGGCAGCAGCCGGCCCTTGGTGTTGCCGAGGACGTACCCCTCGGACGGCGGGCAGGAGAACAGCAGGGAGGGCGTGTTGACCTCTTGGAGGCGGCGCATCAGCGCGTCGCCCATGCCGCGCCCGGCGCCGCTCGCGGAGCGGGCCACGATCAGGTGCAGTCCGACCTCCCAACCCAGCGACAGGTGCGGCAGCAGCGGCTCGAACGGCGGGTGTGCGGGGTTGCTGCCCACCATGTCGTAGTCGTCCACGAGGATGAACAGCCGGGGACCGGTCCACCAGTCGGCGAGCCGCATCCGGGCCGGGGCGATGTCGGGTCCCGGCACCCGGGTCCGCACCGCGCGCGCCGCGCCGTCCACCAGGTCCTTCAGCGCGTCGATGGAGACCGCGTGCCCGAGCCGGTAGGTGTCCGGGACGGCCTCGACCAGCTCGCGCCGGTAGTCCACCACCATGATCCTGGCCTCGGCCGGCGTGTACCGGTCCATGATGGCCCGTGCCGCGAGCCGGAGCAGGTTGGTCTTGCCGCTCTCGGTGTCCCCGACCGCGATCATGTGCGGACTCTCGCTGAAGTCGTGCCACACGGTGGCCAGTTCATCCTCCTCCAGGCCGAGCGGAACCCGGAAGTCCCCCTCGGGGGCCGGCAGCTCGGCCACGGGCAGCTCGGTCGGCAGCATCCGTACCTGCGGGGCCGGCGGGCCGCTCCAGCTCTCCCGGACCGCCGCCACCAGACCGGCCACGCCCTCCGTCAGGTCGTCGGTCCGCTCGCCGGCGTCGATGCGGGGCAGGGCGGTCAGATAGTGCAGCTTGCCCTCCCGGGTCAGGCCCCGGCCGGGAACCCGGGGCACGGTCGCGGCCCGCCGGATGTCGATCTCGGAGTCCATGGCGTCGCCCATCCGCAGCTCCAGATGGGTGCCCGCCTGGTCCCGCACCGCCGACGGCAGCTCCACCCAACGCGCCGTGGTCACGATGAGGTGCACGCCGTAGTTGAGACCGCGCGCGGCGATGGCACCGAAGGTCGGGATGTGGCGGTCGTAGTCCTGCCGCACCGTGGACCAGCCGTCGATGACCAGGAACACGTCGCCGTGGTCCTCCGCGGGGAACTCGCCGGCGGCCCGGCGGCGCCGGAAGGTGGCCATGGAGTCGATGCCGTGCTCCAGGAAGAACTTCTCCCGCGCCGCCAGCAGCGCGGTCACCTCCGCGATCGTCCGACCCACCCGCTCGCCGTCCATGCGCGCCGCGACACCGCCCATGTGCGGCAGCCCGGCCAGCCCCGACAGGGTGCCGCCGCCGAAGTCCAGGCAGTAGAACTGCACTTCGCGCGGTGTATGGGTGAGGGCGAGGGACGCCAGGATGGTGCGCACCATGGTGCTCTTGCCGCTCTGCGGGCCGCCGGCGACGGCGATGTGCCCACCGACCCCGGACAGGTCCACGGTCAACAGGTCGCGCAACTGGTCGAAGGGCCGGTCCACGATGCCGATCGGCACCTTCAGCCGCCCCCGGTCCGGCGCGTCCACCGTGGTCAGGCCACGCTCCGGGTCGGGCGTCAGCGGCGGCAGGATCTGGTCGAGCGTCGCCGGCAGGTCCAGCGGCGGCAACCACACCTCGTGCGCCGGCGGGCCCGCCCCGAGGAGCCGCTCCACGGCCACGGACAGCAGCGAGTCGCCGCCCTCCTCCGCCTCGGGCTCGGGCGCCGGCAGGTCGGGCACCGTGCGCGGCACCACGTACCCCGTGCTCCACGGCACGGTCTGGCCGGCGGCGCGCGCCTGGCTCGCTCCGCCCCGCCGGTGCCGGTAGGGCCCGGACACGTACGCCGCCCGGAACCGGGTCAGCGCGTCGACCCCGGACTTGAGGAAGCCGCCGCCCGGAGCCGACGGCAGCTCGTAGGCGTCCGGTACCCCCAGTACCCCGCGGCTCTCCATGGCCGAGAAGGTGCGCAGCCCGATCCGGTACGACAGATGGCTCTCCAACTGGTGCATCCGGCCCTCGTCCAGGCGCTGCGAGGCCAGCAAGAGGTGCACGCCGAGGCTGCGGCCCAGCCGGCCGATCATCACGAACAGCTCCATGAACTCCCGGTGCGCCGCCAACAGTTCACTGAACTCGTCGACGATCACGAACAGGCTCGGCAACGGGGCCAGCGGGGTCCCGGCGGCCCGCGCCTTCTCGTACTCCAACGCCGAGGTGTAGTTCCCGGCGGACCGCAGCAGCTCCTGGCGGCGGATCAGCTCACCGTGCAGGGCGTCCTGCATGCGCGAGACGAGCGCGGCCTCGTCGGCCAGGTTGGTGATCACCGCCGAGGTGTGGGGCAGTTCGTCCAGACCGAGGAAGGTCGCGCCACCCTTGAAGTCCACCAGAACGAAGTTGAGCGTCTCGGAGGAGTTGGTCAGCGCCAATGCCAGCACCAGGGTGCGCAGCAGCTCGCTCTTGCCGGAGCCGGTCGCGCCGATCAGCATGCCGTGCGGACCGGTGCCGCCCTGCGCGGACTCCTTGATGTCCAGCTCGACCGGCACCCCGTCCGCGCCCACCCCGATCGGCACCCGCAGCCGGCTCGGCCCCGTTCCGCGCCGCCACAGCGTGTCCGGCGCGTGCCCGTACAGGTCCGAGATGCCCAGCAGGGTGGTCAACTCCACGTCGGTCGACAGAGGTTCGGCGCTGTCCGTGCCGATGCCCATCCGGTACGGCGCCAGCCGTCTGGCCAGCGCGGTGGCGCCCCGCGTGCCGAAGGCGTCGGGGCGGCCCAGGGGCGCCACCTGCTCCTTGCGGTCACGGTCCGTGCGCACCAGCCGGAAGTCACCGTCGGCCACCTCGAAGCGCAGTGTCACCCGGCCCGGCCTCCAGCTCAGTGCCCCGGTCAGGTCGAGGACCACCGTGTTGCGCAGCCCGGGCCCGTCCAGCCGGTGCCCGCCGGGGACCGTGCCGCCGTCCACCACGATCACCGTGAACGGTTCCTCCCGGCCGGGCATCGACTCCGGGTCGAACGGCGGACGTTCCAGGAACTCCGGGCCCAGCAGGTCCTCCAGCTCGCCGAGCGCCGAACCGGTCATCCGCGCCGGGCCCGCCCCGTCGGTCTCCTGCGGATGCAGATGGTGCGGAAGCCACTTCGCCCACTCCCACTCCGCGCGCCGTTCATCGGACACGCACAGCGCGATCCACAGGTCGTCGGGGGAGTGGAACGCGGCCAACTGCGCGACGAGCGCACGCGCGAGAGCGCGAATCGACACCTCGTCGCCCCGGAACAACACCCGCGCCCAGGCCCGCATGTTGATCGCGATCGGCTGGTCCGGCACGGTGGCGTACGCCCGGATGAAGCTGCGCAGCGCGTGGGCGGCCAGCGGTTCGAGGTCCTCGACCGGACTGGTCGCCATCGGATTCAGTCGCAGCCCCAGTTTCTGGTCGCCCACCGCCACCCGCACCTCGCCGAAGTCCTCGTCCTGCGGACGCCGTTCCCACAGGCGCGTGGTGCCGACCAGGGACCACAGCGCGGCCGGGTCCGGATGCCGCCAGGCCAGGGCCCGCTGCTGGTCGATGACGGCGGCCCGCACCTTGCGCCGCGTCTGGGTGAGGTAGCGCAGGTAGTCGCGCCGTTCGCCCTTGACGCGCTGCTTGCGCTCGCTGTTGCGGCGCATGACCTGTCCCAGCATCATGGCCGCCGACGCGATCACCATCATTCCCAGTGCCAGATAGATGAACCCGCCGCCACCGGCCGCTCCTGGCCGGATGAACATCAGCATCATCGACACCGACATCAGCGCCATCGGCAGATACGTCCACACCGCCGACGAATCGGGCACCACCTCCGGGAGCACGGGAGGCTCCTGCAGGGTCAGTTCCCCGTCCGGCATCTCCGGGCCACGCCTGCGGGCCGGCCTTCGGAACAGCACCACACTCACCGAACGGACTCCTCGCACCAGGGTCGCGGGCGTCGCCACACGCGCAGACGGCGAATACCTCGGACAGGTGAGTGATACTACGATCGTTCGTGCTGACCGCCCAAGGCCCAACCAGCGCGCTGTCGGCGCCCGTTGGCCTGCCGATCGAACCCGGAGAGGCGTGAGCCAGACCGATGAGTGACAACCAGGTGGCCGGATTGTGTCGCCTGACCGTACGCGCCCCCGCCCGCACCGTGGACCTCGCCGTCCCCGCCGACGTCCCCGTCGCCGACCTGCTGCCCGCCGTCCTCGGCTACGCCGGGGACGACCTGGCGGAAGCCGGCATCGACCACGGCGGCTGGGTGCTCCAACGCCTGGGTGGCGAGCCGCTGGACGAGGAGCGCACCCTCGACTCCCTCGACCTGCGCGACGGCGAGACCCTCTACCTGCGCCCGCGGACCGAGGCCCTGCCCGAAGTGCACCTCGACGACCTGGTGGACGGCATCGCCACGGCGCTCCAACGGCAACCCCACGGCTGGACCCCCGGCGCCGCCCGCGCGCTGCTGCGCGCCTCGGCGGTCACCGCGCTCCTCGCCGGCCTGGCGGTGCTCGCCCTGCCCGGCGGCTCCGGCGACACCCGCGCCGTCTGCGCCGCCGTGGCGGCGCTGCTGCTCCTCGCCGGAGCCGCCGCGGCAGCCCGCGCCGTCGGTGACGGCGGCGCCGGAGCCGCCCTGGGCCTGATGGCCGGCCCCTACCTCGCGCTCGCCGGGTGGCTCCTGCCCGGCGGGGCCGTCACCGGCCCGCACGGCCAGGAGGGGCTGGCCGCCCGGCTGCTCGCCGCGTCCGTCGCCGGAGCGGGCGGAACGGTCCTGGCGCTGGCCGCGGTCGCCGCGTACGCCGCGCTGTTCCTGGCCCCGGCCGTACTCGCCGGCCTCGGCGCGCTCACCGGCGCCGTGATGCTCGTCGCCGGACTGCGGCTCGGGGAGGCGGTCGCCGTGACGGCCCTCCTCGCCGTCCTCCTCGGCGCGTTCGTGCCCTCGCTCTCCTTCCGCATGGCGGGCCTGCGCATGCCACCGCTCCCCACCAACGCACAGCAGCTCCAGGAGGGCATCGAACCCCACCCGACGGCCACGGTCACCGCGCGCTCGGTGCTCGCCGACGGCTGGATGAGTTCCTTGTACGGGGCGGTCGGACTGGTCTGCGCCGGCTGCCTCACCGTGCTCGCCCGGCACACCGGGCTCGCGGAAGTGTGCACCTCGGCCGTGCTCGCGCTGCTGCTCCTGCTGCACTCCCGCGGACTCGGCAACGTGTGGCAGCGGTTGTCGCTGGTGGTGCCGGGCGTCTGGGGGCCGGTCCTGCTGGTGTGGACGGCCGCCGCCTCCCACACGCCGTCCGGCAGGCTCCTGCTCGTGGTGGCGCTGCTCGCCGGCGCCGCCGTGCTCGCCATCACCTCCTGGACCGTGCCCGGCCGCCGGCTCGTGCCGTACTGGGGCCGCGCGGCGGAGTTGTTCCACTCGGCGGCGGCCATCGCCCTGCTGCCGCTGGTCCTGTGGGTGCTCGGCGTCTACGGGGCCCTTCGGTCCCTCAACGGCTGATCCGGGGGAGGAGCGGCACGATGCAGTCGAAACGCGACCAGGTCCAGGCCCACATGTTCGTCATGGGCCGTCTCACCTCCGCCATGCTCCGCAGCGACCCGGACGCCCCGGAGAGCCCACAGGGACGCACCAACCGCGGCATCGCCATCGGCGTGGTCATCGCCGTACTGCTGTCGGCCGGCGCGTTCGTGTTCGGCCTGTTCAAACCCGGAACCAAGGACTCCTGGCGGCAGCCGGGCACCCTCGTCGTCGCCAAGGAGACCGGCTCGCGCTACCTCTACCTGGACGGCAGGCTCCGGCCCGTGCGCAACTACACCTCCGCGCGACTGCTCGCCGGAGCCGACCTCAAGGTCACCTCGGTCGGGAGCCGCTCCCTCGCCGACACCCCGCGCGGCGCACCCGCCGGCATCCCCGGCGCACCGGACACGCTGCCCGCCGCCGACCGCCTGGACACCACGCCCTGGCAGGTGTGCTCCGGGACCCCGGGCGGCCCCGCCACCACCGTCCTGGCCATCGGCGCGCCCGCCGGCGGTCGTGGACTGGGCGACGACGAGGCGCTGTTGGTGGTCGGGCCCGACCGGGCGGAGTACCTGGTGTGGCGCGGCAGCCGGCTGCGCCTGGGCGACGAGGTCAAGGCCGCGCGGGCGCTGGGTTACGACGCCCGCCCCCGCACACGGGTCTCGGCGGCCTTCCTCAACGCCCTGCCCGAGGGGCCCGACCTGACCCCGCCGGAGGTGACCGGCCGCGGTACGGACGGTCCGCGGCTCGGCGGACGCGGGACCCGCGTCGGCCAGGTCTTCCGGATCACGGTGCCCGGGGCGACCGCCCGCTACTACCTGCTGCGTCAGGACGGCCTGGCCCCGCTCACCGCGACCGGCGCGGCCCTGGTCCTGGGCGATCCGCGGACCCGCCTCACGGCGTACGCGGGCGCCGCCCCGGCCGCCGCCGAGCTGGGAGCCGACGCCCTGGACGGACATGCCGCCCCCCTGCCGGCCGGGGGCGCCGCCACCGATCTGCCCGAGGCGCCGCCCCGGGCGATCGTCCCCGAGACCGGCTCGACGGCGTGTGCCCGGATCGAGTCGGGCGGCGCCGGCAGCCGGGTGAGCGTCGCGCTCTCCCCGCCGGCCGGCCTCGGTCCGGCGGCGCAGCCCGCCCCGGACGGTCTGACCCCGGCCTGTACGCCCGTCGAGCGGATCACGGTCCGGCCGGGCGGCGGCGCCCTGGTGCGCGCGCTGGGCGCCGGCGGCGGCGAACTCGGCTCCACGCTCTACCTGGTGACCGACGGCGGAACGAAGTACCGGGTCGTCGGGACGGACACGCTCACCGCCCTCGGCTACGCGGGCGGTCAGGCCCGGGGGCTGCCCTCGCCACTGCTGGCGATGCTCCCGACCGGACCCGACCTCAGCCCGCGGGCCGCCGCGACCGGTCGAGGGGCCACCACCGCGACGCCCTGCCCGACGGGGGCCGCCGTATCCGATACCGAGAAGCGGCCGTGAGGAACGCGTCGGAGAACCGTCCGCGAGAACCAGACGTCCTGTCCGTGTAGTTGACGCGAAATGCAGGGTCCATGGCCTACGAAGCTGGATTCTTGACATGGCATCACTGAGAATCCAGGGTGCGGCCATGTTGCAGCAGACGACAACTGAGGTTCTTGTCAGCCCGGTTGAATATCTCGTCGGCTGACGAAGGCTGTCCGCGGACGCCGTACCCGGCGTCACTGCGGGACTCGGCGGTGACAACCACCAGGAGGTGCGGCACATGGCAGGCTTCCAGCAGTCACAGGAACAGGCCACCCGGAACGGCATCATGGCACTGGAGCAGGCGTTCACCGGCGTGCAGAACTGCCGACAGGACGTGGAGAACATGAAGTTCAACCTGTCCTCCGGCCTCAAGGGCTCCGACGGCAAGGCGTTCCAGGACCTGCTCAAGCTGTGGGACGACCAGGCGGAGATCATCTCGCGCAACGTACGGGACATGGTCGACACCCTGAACGAGACGCTGCGCACCCAGGGACTCACCCAGGGGTCCAACAACGAGAGCATCACCACCGCCTACAACCAGTCGCAGTCGGTGTTCGACACGCTCAGTGGCTGATCAAGCCAACTTCGCGGACCGGACCGCATCCCGGTGGGCCCGGTACCGCACGGACCGACTCCCCTCCCGTCCCCTCCAGTTGTGAGACGAGGCCCCACGATGAGCGACTTCACCGACGGTCACATCTACGTCGACTACCGGCACATGTCGAACGCGGCGGACGACATGGTCAACCAGACCAAGGCGATCGCCAGTGTTCTGGCCAACCTGGAAGCCGAGCTCCAGGAGCTCAAGCAGACCTGGGAAGGCGAGGACCGTCAGGTCTACAACAGCAAGCAGCAGGCGTGGGACAACGCTGTCGAGGCGATGAAGAACCTTCTGGCGAACCACTCCCGACTGCTGACCGACGTCTCCGACAACTACCAGTACAGCGAGAAGTCCCTCACCCAGATGTGGGGAGACGTGCGCATCGGCCGCTGACCCGGCCCCCGAAACCTTGAAGCCGGCACGGGCCCACCGGTCCGCGGGGCGCGCCGAGAGCGCTCCCCGCGACCCGGAGGCCAAGCCGGCCGAAGGCGCGGCGTGCGGGTCGGCGTACGAGCCGGCATGCGGGTCGGCGTGCGGGTCGGCAGTGCCGGTCGGAGCGTCGGCAGGAGCAAGAGCGGGATTCCGGAGCGGGATCAGGAGCGGGACATGGCGGAGAACACCCCGGTCAACCTGGACAAGGCCTGGCTGGAGAACTTCCTCAACAACGACATCGCGAACTTCATCGCCGAGATCAAGAAGATCATGGGCGACGGCGTGGGCCCGGGCGGTGTGGTTGTGCCGGCGCTGGACGCCCTCCTGTCCAAGGGGGCCCACGGCGACTGGGCGCTGCCCGGTGCCGAACTTCCCCTCACCATCGGGGGAATGACCAAGGACGGCGCCACCAACGGCCAACACATCAAGGAGGCGGTGGAGGAACTCATCGGCTCCGTCACCACCGTCCTGGAGGACCAGAAACTCCTCTTCGACGACATCGACGACAATCTGCGCACCAGTATCGACACCCTCCTCAAGACCCAGGGCGACAATCTGGCCAAGATCGACGGGGACAAGTTCCTCGACATCTTCTCCGACGTCGACGGGTCCCTCGGCGGCCGTGACGAGGACGACGACTAGCAGGAACCGGACCTGCCCCGCCCCGCCTCCCGTCCGCCCGAGTCCCCGGAGCCCGACCGTGCGTGAAGAGAACATCAAGCCGCTGACCTCGGACAACGATGCCTGGCACCAGGCCGTCAAGCTCTTCACCGGCTACGACGCGCCGCTGCGCCACACGCTCTTCGACGAACTCGCCGGCAACGCGGGCATCCCGCAGATGAAGGTGGAGATCAGCAAGCAGGCCCACGTCGACTACGCCGACCCGAACGACTTCAACTGGCGTGTGGAGAACGCGGGCTGGCGGATCGAGAACACCGACTTCGTCATCCCCTTCTACCTCACCGGCGGCGACAACCCGTCCAGCGGCGACCAGGTCTCCATGTACAAGGCCAGGATCACCCTGCTCGGCAACAAGGGAAGCGACGGCCCGCCGGCCGGTGGTGTCGTCGAGGGCGGGGAGTTCAAGAGCCAGTACGACAACCACCTCGGCCTGACGGGCGACGCCGCCGTCTGGACCACCCAGCCCCTCACCCAGTACAGCTATGGGACGGGGCGGGCCCTGGAGGCCCTGCTGAACGACGAGGACGGCACACACGGCTTCCACTGGAACGGCAAGAACGTTCCCAACGACCAGGCGGTCACCCTCACCTC
This sequence comes from Streptomyces sp. NPDC002602, assembly GCF_042889445.1. NCBI lineage: Bacteria > Bacillati > Actinomycetota > Actinomycetes > Kitasatosporales > Streptomycetaceae > Streptomyces > Streptomyces sp. NPDC002602. Next base: position 23,908 of record NZ_JBIAQX010000009.1, read on the forward strand.
CTTCGACACCGCGGCTTCGGCGTTCGACCGGGCCGCCCAGTTCTTCGTCGACCGCCGTGACGCGGTGGAGGAGTGGGAGCGCCGGATCGGCGTCGAGCAGAACGAGGCCTGGCGCGGCCAGGCGGCCGGGGTCTTCTGGAACCTCGTCCACACCCTCGGCAAGCAGTACGACGGTTACGCCAAGGACATGCGCCCCTCCGGCGCGACGGGCTCCAAGCAGGGCGATGAACTCCGGCAGGCCAAGACGGACTTCCGCAACGCCGTATCCACCCTCCAGCGCAGTTGGGTCCGTTGGGAGTACATGGAGGGCAACCCGCTGCGGTGGCTGCACGACCTGCTCGTGGAGATCACCAACCACGTGTGGGAACGCAACATCAAGATGATCACCTACAAGGTGCATGCCAACCGGTACGGAGCCACCACGACGTACCACGCCACGTCGGGCTTCGACCAGACCGCCACCCGGTTCGGAATGGGTGACAACTTCGGGCAGCTCGACGACCTCACCACCTGGAAGAAGGTGGGGGAGCGGGCCGTCCAGAACTGGCAGGCGTCCGTCATCGAGAGCCTGGAGGTGCCCGCCAACGAGGCGATCCGCCAGGTCCACAACAGCTGGAGCACCAAGAACTTCGACCTCGGATCCGTCCGCACCCGCGGTGGGAGCGACCTCACCAGCTCCTACACCGAGGACAAGAACGAGAAGAAGGAGGCGGACGCCGCGAAGGCCGCGGCGGACGCCGCGCGCAAGCAGGAAGAGTTCATGGCCTGGCAGAAGGAGCAGGCCGCCAAGGCGGAGGCGGAGGCCAAGCGCCGGGAGGAAGAGGCCAAGAAGGAGCAGGAGCGCCGGGAGAAGGAGGCCGACGAGAAGGAGGCCAAGGCCAAGGCGGAACAGGAACGCAAGGAGAAGGAGGCCGAGGAGAAGGAAGCCGCGCTCCGGGCCGAGCAGGAACGCAAGGAAGCCGAAGCGAAGGCGGAGCAGGAACGCAAGGAACAGGAAGCCAAGGCCGAACAGGGGCGCAAGGAGCAGGAGGCGGGCGAGAAGGAGGCCCAGGCCAAGGCGGAGCAGGAACGCAAGGAAGCCGAGGCGGAGGCGAAAGCCGGCGAGAAGGAGGCCGAGGCCGAGCGCAGGCAGGCCGAGGCGGAGGCCAAGGCGGAGCAGAAGGAAGCCGAGCAGGAGCGCAAGCAGGCCGAGGCGGAGGCCAAGGCCGAGGAGAAGCAGCGCGAGCAGGAAGCCAAGCAGGAAGAGGCCCAGCGCAAGCAGGAAGAGGCCCAACAGCGCCAGGAGCAGGTCCAGGCCACCCAGTTCAACCAGGCCCGCACCGACCAGGAACGGGCCCGCAAGGAGCAGGAGCAGAAGGAGGCCCAGGCCGCGGCGAAGGCCGAGGAGAAGGAGCGGGAAGCCGAGGCCAAGCAGGCGGAGGCGGAAGCCGAGGCCGAGCGCAGGCAGGCGGAGGCGCAGGAGAAGGCGGAGCAGAAGGAAGCCGAGCAGGAGCGCAAGCAGGCCGATGCGGAGGCGAAGGCCGAGGAGAAGCAGCGCGAGCAGGAAGCCAAGCAGGAAGAGGCCCAGGCGAAGGCCGAGGCCGCTCAGCGGGAGCGGCAGGAGGAGCAGGGACGACTCCAGACCGAGCAGGAGCTGCGGCAGGAGCAACTCCTCACCGAGCAGGAGAAGCGCGAGGCCGAGCAGCGCGCCGAGGCGCAGGCCCGCCAGAACGAGGCGCAGGCCCGCCAGGAGGCCGCCATCGAACAGGCCCGGGCGGCACACGAGAGCGCCGGCGCCCGGCAACTTCCCGGCCTGGACCGGCCCGGCTCCGTGGACCTGACCGGCGGACAACTGAATCCCGGCGGCCTGCCGGGCGGGCAGTTGAACCCCGGCGACCTGCCGGGCGGGCAGTTGAACCCCGGCGACCTGCCGGGCGGACATCTGAACCCCGGCGACCTGTCCTCGCTGATGCCCGACCCGACCGGTGGCCCCGTTTACTCGGACAACGGCCTCACGATGTCCGACGGCAGCGCGACGACCATCGACGGCCACGGCCGGATCGTCACCCACCACCCCGACGGCAGCACCGTCACCATCGACCCGGACCTCCACACCGCCACCGTGACCCGCCCCGACGGCACCTCCACGACGGGCCCCCTCAACATCGGTGACCGTCTGCCGCACTCCGACGGCAGCGTGTCCCACATCGGCGCCGACGGCCGGATCGTCACTGACTACCCGGACGGCACGACGACCACCATCGACCCCGACACGGGCATCGGCATCACCACCCGACCCGACGGCACCGTGATCAGCGGTCATCTGAACGGCGACGGGGCCCTGCCCGCCGGCCCCGGTTCTCACTCCTCGCTCCCCGGCGTCTCCCGCCCCTCGTCCCACGACGGCTCCCTGGGCTCGTACGAGGAGGAGCTGTACGACCACACCCCGTACCAGCCGTCGTTCGCGGGCAGTGCCTCCGGGCCCGCTCCAGCCCACGGGGCCCTCGGTGACATCGGCACACCGCTCAACACCGGTTCGCTGCCCGGCTCCGGCTCCGGCGCGGGCAGTCCCGCCGGGCCGATGGGCACACCGATGGGCGGGATGGGCGGTCCCATGGGCGGGATGGGCGGCGGCGGGGGCGGCGGCGGGTCGGGCACCTCCGAGCGGGTCCGCAACGTCATCGACGACGGCCGGACGAACGCCGGCCCGCGCGGCGGACGGCCACGTGCGGGAAGCCCGCGGGGCGTGCAGGAGGAGAACGACGTCCGGGTGTCCGCTCCCCGGACCGCCACCACGACCGGCGCCTCTCCGTTCGCGCCTATGGGCGGCGCCGCCCCCGGCGGGCAGCAGACCCAGAGCGGCGACCGCACCCGCGACGCGTGGGTACAGGAGGAAGAGGACGTCTGGGGCACCGACGAGGGAGGCGCGCCCGCCGTGATCGGCCGATGACCCCCGCCGCCGTTCCCCTCACCCGTCAGGCAGCCGATCCGGGCGCCGGCCCGGCCGACCGGAGGTACCACCGGTGACCGAACCGATCGAGCAGCGCATCGCCAAGGCCATGGCGGAACTGGAGTCCGTCAAGGCCGCCGTGGCCCGCGCCGAGGAGCAACTGGCCGACGCCGGCGCGACCGTACGTTCCCGCGACCGCTCCGTGGAGGTCACGGTCGGCTCGCGGGGCGAGCTCACCGGACTCAAGTTCCTTGACGGCAAGTACCGTTCGATGAACCCGGCCCAACTGTCCGCGTCGGTCATGGAAGCCGCCGAACGAGGACGGGCGCAGATGGCCCGCCAGGTCATGGACCTCTTCGATCCCCTCACCGGGCCGAGTGCCGCGATGCCCGAACTGCGCGGCATGACCGTCGACTGGGAGCGCATCTACGGCTCCGCGCTGCTCGACGAGGCCGAAGGCGAGCCGGTCCGCCGTCCGGGGGACCGGCTGCGGGACGAGATCCACGAGGACACGAACGACGGACAGAGAGGAAGGAGCCGGTCATGAGCGGTGTGTACGAGGCGAGCCCGGAGGCGCTCAGGAGGGCCGTCGAGCGCATGCGGCGACTGCCCGAGCTGGCAGAGGGCCTCAGTCGGAGCTTCACCGCGGACGAGCGCAACTACACTCCGTGGCCCGGCTGGACGGACGACTACGCCCTCCAGGTCCGCCCGGTCTACGAACGGAACAACGAGTACTGCCTGGGCACCGGGCGGGTGTTGTACGAAGCCCTCGACGGACTCGTGCAGGCCACGCTGGCGAACCTGGACAACATCGAGCGCACCCGGTCGTACTCCACCGAGCAGATCGCGGAGCATCGGCGCCGCACCCCCGACACGGTCTTCGACGACCCGGGCACCGGCGGGCGCCACTGACCGCGGGCGCCACGGGGTCGACCGGTCCGCGGTGATGGGGGGGCAAGGGTGAACGGAGGCTTGGGTGCAGGAGATCAACTTCCCGGACGACGTCCGCAGGATGCTCTGGATCCTCATCGGCGAAATGCCGTTGGAGGCCCGGGAGAACCTCGCGTACGACAGCCGTGAGCTGTACCTGAGGTTCGGCCGCGGCATCCGGGACCTCCAGGACGAGATCCAGCTCTCCATCTCCGAGGCCGCCACCTCCCTGCCGGACGACGTGGCCGACCCGTACGTCCGGGCGCTGTCACTGCTCACCAACGACGGGGGAGTGAACCACCTCAACGCGATGGTCGACAAGCTGGACGACATCGCCCGGGGCCAGATCGACCACTCGATGAGCATCCAGCAGGCCAAATGGGAGATCATCGCCGAGATCATCGCCCTTCTCGTCGAACTCGCCGTGCTGGCCGCGCTGGCCGTGATCACCGGTGGCACGTCCGTCTCCCAGATGATGCTGGCGAGAGCGCGGAGCCGGCTGGCCGTCCTGCTCATCGTGGACCGGCTGCTGCGCATGACCCACCTCGCGCCCACCCTCACCAGCGCCATCGAGGAGGCGCTCCAGGTCCTCGCCGTCCGACTCGCACAGATCGCCCTGAACCCGCGCGACCGCAGGCCCCACGGGATCGACTGGGAGGACGTGGGGAAGGGAGCCGCGTTCGGCGCGCTCGCCGGCGGGTTCGCCGGAGTCCTCGGCGGCGCGTTCGACCACGCCGGGAAGTGGTTCAAGAACACCTTCGACTCCTTCGACGACTTCGCGAAGAAGAACCCCTTCACGACCAGACTCCTCGACGGCGTCAACGACCTCGCCGAGGCGTTCCTCGTCGGCGCGATCAGCGAATCCGCGGCCGAGGTCCTGGTCAAGGGAGCGTTCGAGGGCGTCTGGGAGTTCACATGGGAGACGTTCGTCGGCTCCGGCACCAGCTCGATGTTCGAGGTGATGGCCGACGGAGCGCTCGGCGGCGGCGGTCTGTGGCTGCACAAGTGGCTGACCGACTCCCGCGACTTCACCGACCTCAACGACATCGACTTCTCCGGCGGTCCGGACGGCCGCGGTCCCGGCGGCCTCGACGGCCCGCCGCGTTCCGCCCCCGCCCCCGTTCCCGCTCCCACGCCGAGCCCGACCCCGATTCCCGCGCCCGTGCCGCACGCGCCGCCGACCGCGACGGTGGGCGACGACACCCCGTTCGGTGACCGGCCGTCCACCGCGCCCACCCCGCCACCGCCGACCCCGCGGTCCCCGGTCCCGATGGCGCCGACGGCACTTCTCGCCACCAACCCGCCCACAGCGCCCGGCGGCACGGGTTCCGACGGGCTCACCGGCCCGGAGGCACGAGCCTCCGCCCCCGACCCACTGCCGCACGTCGCCGCCCCGAACCCCGCACCCCCGCAGGCGATCGGGCGGACGCCCGGTCCGATCGGAATGGGCACCTCGCCGCCCGAGGTCCTCGCCGGCACGCCCGCCGCTTCCGACGCTCCTCTCGTCCGCGACAGCGGCCCGGACCGCACCGTGCCCTCCGGGCCCGCGGCCGGCAGTACCGTGCCCCCTCCGGCCACGGCCGCCCCGGGGACCGGCGGCCGCCCGCTCCCGGTCGCCACCGGAGCGGGCGGCGCGCCCGAGGACGCGACGCGGACCGTCTTCGAGGACGTGAACGGGGACACGGACCCGGACGTTCACGCGGCCACGGGAGCGGACGCGAACGCGGCCACCGGTACGGGCTCGGACAAAGGCGCCGGCACGGGTACGGGTGCGGACACGAGTACGGGTACCGGTACGGGCAAGGGCGCCGGCACGGGTACGGACACGAGTACGGGTACCGGTACGGGCAAGGGCGCCGGCACGGGTACGGACACGAGTACGAGTACCGGTACGGGCAAGGGCGCCGGTACGGGCACGGGGGCGCGGTCCGGCGGGCAGGTGCGACCCGGTGACACCGAGGCCGGCGGCCCACCGGAGGCCACGGGCGGCGAGGGTGCAACGCGCTCCGCCCCGCCCCCGGAGAGCGCCGCGCCCCGCCCGACGACCCCCGGCGGTGCCCCCGATCCGCTGAGCCGGGTCCGCGGGTCCTCCCCGGAGACGTCCACCGCGCCCGACGACGAGCCCCCGGCCCGGGAGAGCGCCGGGCCCCTGGTCAGCGCCGTGGACACCCTCACGTCGGCCGCCCCGCACGGCGGACCCGCCCCGCGGACCGGGAACCCGGTCTGGGAGGCCGCGCGGGCCGCCGTACCGCCCGTCACCCGCGAACACATGTGGACCGACGACGTGCCCGTCCCCGCCGATCCGTCGCGGCCCGGCGAGAGCATCCCGCGCACCGTCCGGTCGGCGTTCGACGTCCGCCGGATCGAGCACGTCGGCGAGTGGGTCACCGACCTCACCGTCCGGGTCGCGACCGGGCCCGACGGCATGCCCGAGGACGCCTGGCAGCGCCTCCGTGCGGGCGTCGAGGAGTACTTCAACGCGCCGGGCCACCGGCTGCCGGGCGGCGACCTGCTCCAGGTGACCGTCGAGCGGGCGACCGGCGCCTCACACCCGGAAGGCGTCACCGGCGCCCCGGCGGAACGCGACGGGGAGACGAACCGCACCCCGTGGTGGACCGGCGCCGACCCGGCCGCCCACGCCGTACGGATCGCCCGACAACTCGGCCTGCACGGCGACATCCCCGCCGGCCCGGCCGGGGATCCCGCCCGGTCCCTCCCGTCGGGGCCGCCCCGCGAAGGGCTGCGCGGCCGTGACCTGAGCCTGCTCGCCTCCCTCATCGACGCCCCCACCGTCCCTACCGCCTTCCCGGACGCTGACGCGGACGCGAACACCGGCCCCGCACCGGCCGCCCCGGCGCCGGTGCGTACCGTCGGCGGCCCACCCGCCGCCGCGACGCACACCCCCTCGCTCCCGGCTCCCGACACGACGAGCGGGCCCCCGGCACCGGCTCCGGCGCCACCGGCGCCCGCGCCGCTCCCGACCGGGACGGGTCCCACCGGTACGCCCCGCCCCGCCACCGTGCCCGCCGTCGTGCCCGCTTCCGCAGAGCGGGGCGGGGACGGTGAGGGCCCGCCGTCCACCGGGGAGGAAGCGGCGGGGGTGGAACCCGTACGGCTCGGGCAGTGGAGCCGGCGGCGTCCGTCCGCTCCGGCGTCCTCCCTGCACCTGGACTGGTTCGATCCCGCGAGCGACCCGCTCGACGGGAGGCGCGCGCCGGGCACGCTGCACGGCCTCACCACGCTGGTCCGTGCCCGTGTCCGGCGCGTCCAGGCCGACGACGGGCGCTGGGTGCGCGACGTCTCCCTGCACCTGCCGGTCCGGTTCGGGCCCGGCTTCGACCCCGCCGGGCTGCCCGCCTTCCAGGAGCGGATGCGCGCGCTCCTCGCCGTGCACGTCAACCAGGGCCTGCGGCTGCCGGGTTCGGGCGATCAACTGCACGTGGACCTGGTGCTGACCCACGCCCCGGAGCACGCCGAGGCCGTGGAGCTCAGCCGCGCCGACGACCCGGCCCGCAGCGACCAGTTGCACATCCGGCTCGGCGCGGGGCCCGGGCGCGACGACGCCGTGGCACTGCACGAGATCCTGCACTACACGGGGATGCGCGACCGGGGACGCGACCCCGAGTCGTTGTTCCGCCGGCTCCTCGCCGCCGATCCCACCGGAGTGATGGCCGACACCGGTGGGCTCCCCACGACGGGAGCCGTCACCGAAGCCGACCTGCGCACGCTGGAGTCGGCCCTCGACTCCGGCCCCGCGGTGCGCGACCATCCGCTCACCGCGGGCACCCCCGAGGTCGGGGCCACCACCCCGGACGCCGGATCGCCGGACGTCGACCCGCTGCCCCCGGACGAGCACGACGACCGCTGGGATTCCGCCCGGGCCCCGCGCGACTGGAGCGCGCCCCTCTCCACGTACGCCACCACCTACGGCACCGGGTACGACGGGACCGTCGGCCTCGTCCACGTCGAACCGCTGTCCGACGCCGTGGTGGAGGGGCTGCACCGCCAGATCCTGACCCGCCTGGGCATTCCCGCCGGCGCCGCCCACGACCATCCGGTACGGGTCCAGCTACGGGAGCGCGCCAACGCTGTCGAGTTGGCGCGGCAGTTGCCGTACCTGCGCAGCACCGGCAGGCGGATCACCGTCACGCACGAGGGCCGGGAGCGCACCGTGGACGTCCGGCTCGGCTTACGGGACCCCGCCCGGTCCCGACGGTACGGCGAGCACGGCGTCGAGGACCCCGAGGGCCGTGTGGAGCGTCGCGGCCAGGGCAGTTCCGAGTCCTCGGTGGCCCAGAACACGGGGAACGTCCGCACGGTGCCGGTGACCTGGTCCGGTTCGTTCACCGTCGGGCGGGCGGGACCGGTCAGCCGGGTGGACGCGGGGCTGGCGGTCACGCTGACCCACAACCAGTTCTCCACGAGCAGCACCGTCACCTCCGCGGTCCAGACGATGACGGCGCAGCGCAGCAACGAGCTGTCCCAGCCCGTGGAGTTCGTCTCGGAGTGGCAGCTCCGGGTCGACCGTCCGGCGGCCGCCGGACCGGGGAGCGGGAACGCCGACTGGGGGGACGGCGAGCGGCACGGCCCGGTCACCGTCTGGTTCCCCCAGCACCTGGCCGTGGAACCGAACGGACCGATGCCGGCGCCCGCCGCCCTCGACGACCTGCCGGTGTGGGGCGTGGACACCGTCACACAACCCGCCCGACTGCTCTCCGAGGTCCGCCACGCCTTCCGCGACGACCTGTCGAACCTGTCGGAAGCCTCTGCGGAGGAACTGGAGGCGTTCCTGTCCGAGCCGGTGCTGCGCGGCACCCTTCCCCTCCAGCGGGGCGGCGGCCTGTACTCGCCGATCCTGCTGAACGACCGGGGCAAGGCGATCGGCGTCTTCAAGCTGACCGCCGTGGTCGAACCCGATCCGGCCCCCACCCACCGCTCGATCGACGGCAAGATCAACCTTGAGGCACATGTCTCCGAGATCCTGAAGGTGGACAGCTCCGCCAAGTACACCAGCGGTGTCGCGGTCGACGGCAGCGTCGCCCCCGTCTTCACGTCCGACACGGAGCGGGGCCACCCCGGGGCCTCCGCGCGCGCCCAGGGCACCATCGCCTTCAAGGGCGGCGGGAAGTGGCAGACCAACTCCTCGCTCTCGGCCGGCGGTTCCGCCACCCTCGCGCACGCCGTACGCACCAACCGCAGCCATCTGCTCACCCCGGCGCGGGTCACCTACCGGGTCACCCTCGTGCGCGCTCGCGGCGGAAGCACCACGCACCGGGCCGGCCCCTGGGACGGGGGCCTGCGCATGCGCATGCTCACCGCGGCCGACGCGCAGGGCCAGGAACACCCCGTCGGCAAGGGGACCCGGCAGCTCCCCGACGACCTGGAGAACCTCGCGACGATCGGCCTGTCCGCCGCCCCGCTGGCCGTCACCGGCGCCGAGCCCATGTTCCGACGGGCCGAGGCATGGCTGCGGGAGGAGGGATTCCTGCCGCCCTCCCAACGCCCCTCCGCCCCCTACGTGGAGGACGAGGAGCGGGCGCAGGCCCAGCTCGCCAACCTGCGCCGCTTCGAACAGGCCCGCTCCGACGTGGGCCTGCGTGCCTCGGCCGACGCCCTCCTCGACGGCGGCCGACCGTTCTGGATGGAGCTGCCGTCGCGTACCGGCGGCACCCGGCGCGTCCAACTGCGACTGAGCGCCACCCGCGACCCGGCCGCCCGGACCCGCCACCGGCGCACCCTGCCGGGCATCCAGGTCATGGGCATCTCCTCGGTCGGCGTCCCCGGCAACGAGTCCAGGGGGCGCGCCCACGGCTGGCAGGTCGGCATCGGCGGCGGCCCGTCCGGCCCGGTCGGCGATCCCGACGAGGCGCCGTGGACGCTCGCCGGCGCCGGCGACTACACGTACGGCCGGCAGGGCGCCGACACCCTCGCGGCGGGCTCCGGGAACAGTCAGGACCAGTTCTTCATCGGCAGCGGGCAGGACGCCGAGGTCTTCGAGGTGCCCGCGCTGCTGGCGCTCGACCTGTACGAGGACGACACCCGGCCGAAGAAACGCTTCGCCGACCCCGGTGGCCCGCCCCGTACGCGCCCGCGTCCGCCCGACGAGGAAAGGCCGCCCGTCCACACCGTCCCGGGCCGGCTCACCCTCGCCGTCCCGCACCACCGCACCCAGCCGGCCGGCGCCGCCCGCCAGGCGCCCGCAGGCCCCCGGATACGTGCCGTCAACGCGGCGGACCGGACTCGCCTGGCCCTGACGGACCCGACCGGAAACCCCGTACCGAACGTCGTCCGCCTGCCCGACGACGCGATCATGGACAGCCTCCAGGGATCGGCCGCCCTCGTCGACGCCTTCGACCGGATCGTGACCGGAACCCACCCGGGCAACCCCCCGAAGGGCGCCCTCCACAAGGCGTGGGACGCCACCACCGGCTTCCTGACGGATCTGGCGAACAAGGCGGGCGGCCTCGCCGACAACCTCGACGGGGCCGACCCCACCGACGAGAGCACGCCGTTCAGGGAGGCGTTGCGCGCCGGGCTCGGCACCTCCAACCTGATCGCCCGCTCCCACCAGATCTTCAAGGGCGGCTACGTCATCGAGGGTCTGACCCTGCCCGGCCTCGGCGCCGACCACGAGTTCTCCGTGGAACTCCAGGGCTACCTGCACGACCCGGAGAACCCGAACAGCGCGACCCAGTACCTGGAGACGGACGTCGGCGCCACCGACACCATCGCGCACCAGACCACCACCAGCGCCACCCATCAGGTCGCCGGAGCCTTCACCGCCGCGCAGCGGCCCGCTCCGGCTCCCCACGCCGCCGAGAGCGGCGCGGGGAAGTCGGCCCGCGCGACGAAGGGCGACGGGCCGGCGCCGGAACCGACCACGCTGTTCAACCCCTCGGGCCGCCAGGCCCTCACCCGCCGCACCGACAACAGCAAGACCGTCACCTCCTCCACCGGGGTGACGCGCACACCCACGGAAAGCGGCACGCAGCACCGCATCCGCACGGGCGCGACCATCCTCCTCACCGTGCGCCACGGCCGGCGCAACCTGGTCGGCAACACCCTGGGAGCCACCGGTGCCGATCCCGTCACCATCGCCGTCGAGATCCCGCGCGGCGCCCAGTTCCTCATGAGCGACACCCAACTCAGCCGGGACACCGAGTGGTTCGGGAGCGTCCCCTCGCTGACTCCGACCCCCCGTCCGGCCGCCGACCTGCCCCTGCCGGATCGTTTCGCCCGTACCGGGGAGCCCGGACTCGCCGGCATCCTCTCGGTCCGGCAGTTCGCACCCGCGGCACACACGCCCGCGACGGCGGCGAACGCGACCGCCGCGAGTACGTCCGCCCAGAACGCGCCGGTCCAGAACGCACCGGTCCAGAACGCCCCCGCGCCGAACATGAACGCCCTGAGCACGAACGCCCCGAGCACGAACGCGAAGAACACGAACGCGCCGAACACGAGCGCCCCGAGCACGAACGCCGCCCCGAACACGAGCGCCCCGCCGCTGCCCGTTCCGCCCGCGACCGGCCCCGTGGAGCGGCGCGACGCGCTGCGGACCGAACTGACCCGGCTGGTCGAGCAGGAGGCGCCCGGCTCCACCAGCCCCGGCCACTCCGCGTACCTGTCCGGGGTGCGGACCCGGATCGCCGACCTGACCACCTCCACCGCCCTGCGCGCCCTGCCCGCCCGCGGCCCCGGCCACGCCCAGCGGTTCCACTTCCTGCACGTCGCCAAGGGAGGCGCCCGGCTCGTCGAGGTGTCGCTCCAGGCCAGGCCCCGGCAGGACACCGCCGGACTGCGCACCGTGCGCGGTCGGCGTGCCGGGGCGGGCGCCGGTCAGGAGCAGGTGCACGTCCACGCCCCGTCGAACACCTCCGTCGGCACCACCACGACCCGCCAGAGCGCCACCACCTTCACCCCCAACGCCCGCTACCCGCGCCCGGCCGAGGACACCCGCACCGACCGCACCGGTCCGGCCGTGACATACACCACCAGCAGTTCCGACACGGCCAGGACCTCCTCGACGGACGAGGACCGCTACTGGATGCGCACGGACAACGCGGCGGACTTCGAAGTGGAGTACGAGTACACGGCCGCCGTCCGCTCCGAACTGGTCACCGAATGGCCGCTCAACATCCCCGGCGGGATCGTCGAGGCCGGCGTGATCGGCTGGTTCGACGAGAACACCGGCTGGATCGAGTGGGCCCGGCGCACCCTGTTCGGTCGGCCCGAACGCACCGCCACCGTGCCCGCCCTGGTCACCCTGCGCTTCACCGGCAGCGAGGCCGTCGACCCGCCGGCGCCCGCGAACCCGATGGCCCCGGCCGTGTCGGCCGCCGACCCGAGGACCGCCACCGCGCCGGCGCCCACGGCCGGCCGCCGTATCGGCGACGGGCAGCGCGTCGTGCCGAGCGGCCCGGCCCCGGTGCTCCACTTCAACGCCTATCGGGAACTCTCCCGGGCCCTCACCGAGGTCGCTCCGGCCCTCGCTCCGGGCCTCGCCTCGACTTCCCTCTCCGAGTCCGCCGAGGCGGCGGCCGTACGCGTCGGGGAGCTGATCCAGGCCGAGAACGTCACCGTGGACCTGCCCCGCGGCGCCGGCGTCACCTTCTCCATGCCCGGCGCGTATCCGGCGGAGCAGGACGCGGACGCAACGCCGGGCCTGCGGATCGAGCTGCGCAACCCCCGGCGGGTCACCGATGCCGGAGACGTCACCCTGGACCGGCTGCGGCTGCCCGGTCTGACCGCGTCGACGGCCCTCACGGTCGGGGGCGCCTCCAACACCGTCCTGCAGACCGCCCACACCGCCGACTCGCTCGATCCCGGCCACCTGTTCGGCGTGGGCCTTCCCGTGCTGGGCCGGCAGCCCCCGACCCAGGGACCCGGCTCCGCCGTCACCGCGAGCCGCCGCGAGTGGTTCAAGCTGGGAGGCACCGCCCTGCCGGCCGACGGCGGACGAGGCACCCGCAGTTACGAGACCATGGTCGACGTCCTGATCACCGTCAACGGGCCGGGTGGCACCCGGTACGTCACCGGAAGCGCCGAGATGCGCCTGACCGAACGCGACGTGCTCGGCCACGGCATCACCGACGCCCGTACCGACCCCCAGGTCTACGACCTCCGGTCGATGCTCGCCGGGCAGCCCGCGGCCGATCTCCGCGACTGGACCAGGCACCCCGTCGGCGACCTGCCCGCCGCGCTGGCCGGCGTACTCGACCTGAACGAGGACGCCGCGCAGATCTGGCTCGCCCCCGGCCCCGACCCGGACGGCTCGCTCCTCGCGCGCGCCCTCTACGCGGCCTCCCGCACCGCCGTACTGGCCGCCCGGCCGGTGGAACTCGTCCTGCGGACGGACGACGGGCTCCAGCACTGGGTGTTCGCCGAGGACGGCTCCCTGGCGAGCACCGACGCGGCCACCGTCACCGCCTGGAACTCCCTGGCCGACAGCATCACCGAGCACAGCGACGCCCTGCGCGGTCAGGCCGCGGCCCGACGCCGGGAGAGCGGCCAACGCGCCCCGCGGGCCGCCGCCCTCACCGCCCTGGACGCAGCCGTGAAGGCACTCACCACCGAGGAGGCCGGCCACCGGCGAGCCGTCGGGGAACTGCGGGACGCGGTCAAGGCCCACACCAGGGCCCGGACCGCCCTGACCGACGGGAAGAACACCGAAGTCCGCCTGAACGGCCGGATACGGAGGACGGAGAAGGACATCGCCGCCGTGGAACGGCGGATCGCCGCCACCGAGCGCGACGAGCGGGCCCGGTCGGTCGAAGCCCGGACCGCCGCCGCCGAACTGCGGCACATGGCACGCCAGACGAAGGCCCCCCGCCCACCGCTCAGCGTCGCGGCCGTACAGGCCCGTGAACAGCGCGCGCGGACCGAACTGACCCGGATCCAAGGGCAGCAGGCCCGGCTGCGCACCCGGCTGGGCCGGCTCGGGACCGATCTGGCGACCGCCCGTACCGACGCGCAGGCCGCCGGCCGGCGCCTGCCCGGTCTCACGGCGGCCGTGACGACCGCCCGGGCCGCCGAGGGCGACCGGCGCACCGATCTCGGGGCCGCCGGCGACCGTCGGAACACGGCCGAAGGGTTGCGCGACCTGCGGCGGAAGACCCTCGACGCCGTCGACTTGGCCATCGCCACCGCGCGGAAGGAGCAGATCCGTCAGGCCGGCATCCAGACCACCGCGGCTCGGCGCCTGCCCCGCCTCGCCCGTACGCTCGGCGCCGCCCGCCGCACCGCCGGCGAGGGCCTGGTAGACGTCCCGCTGTCCTCCGTGACGTCGATCCCCGCCCGCGGCCCGCACACCGCCCTGGCGACCCGTTCCACGGCCACCCCCGCGACGCGGACCGCCACGGCGGCCTCCTCGAAGAAGCCCCAGGGGAAGACCGGGGTGAAGCCCCCGCCGCCGTCCACGCCCAAGGGAACGGTGGGCGGAACACAGACCCTGCCGGGAACGGGAACGGGAACGGGAACGGGAACGGGAACGGGCACGGGTACCGGAACGGGAACGGTCGGCGGCACCGGCACCGGCACCGGCACCGGCACGGGCACGGGCACGGGTGTCGGCACCGGGCCGGCCACCCCGGACGCGCAGGGGCAGTCCTCGCGCCGCCCTCCCGCCGGCCGTGCGCTCCGTACCGTCGCGAACGGCGAGTGCCTGCTGTACGCGTTCCTCGCCAGTGCGCCCCGACTGGTGCGCGACCGGCTGCCCGGTCTGGCCTCCAATGACCCGGCGGTCTTCGCCTGGCTCTCGAACACCGCCGGAGTCCGCGCCGACCTGCACGCCCAGGCCACCGCACTGTCGTACACCGGCACGCTGCCCACGCACCACCCGTCGCAGGCAGCCGTGGCCGCCCTGCGCGCCACCATCGCGCACCGCGTTCAACAATCGGTCGGCGGAACGCCGTTGCCCGACCAGGTCGTCCTCCAACTGCGCGCGTCCATCGCCGACGAGTTCGCACGTCACCTGAATGACCCGGGCACCAGCCGGGCCGACCTGCGGGCGCTCGCCGTGCGGCACGGCGTCGGCACCGCCGCCCGCCTGACCGACGCCGAACTGCGGGACGAACTGGAGATCGCCTACCAGATGAGCACCGCGCCGCTCGACGCCACCGAACTCCAAGGGCTGTTGAACGCGGTGCGGACCTGGGAGAACAGTTGGGCCTCCGATCACGGGGACGCGTTCCTGATGCTGACGGCACATGTCCTCGGTGTCGCCGTTGACGTCGCCCAGCCCGAGTGGGACGGCGGCCCGTCCAGTGTCTTCGACCGCTACGGACCTCAGGGCGCCCCCGTGGTCGAGGTCCACTACTCACCCGCCCGCCGCCACTACTGGGGCAGCGACGCGATCCCCGCCACCGCGCCCGGCACCACACCGGCCCCCGGCACCACACCGGCGCCCACCACCGCGCCCACCACCGCCCCCGGCACCACACCGGCCCCCACGCTGAACCCCGTACCCGTCCCGGCTCGCGGCGCCGACGACGCGCTGAACGCCCGCGCCCGGTCGGCGGGGATCGAAGCCCTCGACATCGACGCGGCGCTGCTGTCGGCGTTGGGGTCCGCGGAGGTCACCCGGCTGCTGGACCGGGGCCGGCCGGTCCCGTTGCCGGAGCTCACCGGCGCGGGCGTGGCGCTCACCGCGGGGCAGACCGCACAAGCCGTGCTGCTCGGAGGCTCGTTGACGGTGGAGGAGCTCGGCTTGACGCCGCTTCAACACCTGCGGTGGCTGTTGAGCGGCCCTGCGGGGGAGCCGCCTGCGGCGGCGGTGTGGGAGGCCGTCGCGCGGGCCCTGGGGATCCCGGGCACGGCTGCCCCGGCCGGCGGCGCCCCCGGCACCGACGGAGGCACGTCCGTGAACTTCGACGACCCGGCGTACGTGGTCACAGGAGACGCGTCATGACGAACCCGCACCCCCGCCCCGTGGCATCGATGACGGTCGGATCCTTCACTTTGCCGTCAACTGCCGTACGCACGAGTAGCGTTGACTCGAACTGCCGGTCGAATGCCGTCCGGCCGGCCAGGATCGGAACGATGACGACAGCGATGACGAGGATCAGCCACGACGGCCGCTCGGCGGCGACGGACGGGGATCGCCGGTGATGCTCTGGAACCGACGCAGGGACGAGCCCACCTCGCAGGACCCCCTGTCCGAGGAGGTCGCCGTCGGGGGAGGGGGCTTCCTGGTCGAGGAGTACGACCGGGTCCTGCTGCTCCGCCGGCCGTCCGACGAGCTGCTCGGGCCGGAGGAGATCGCCGACCTGGTCCGGTGCGCCGAGTCCGACGACCCCGGCACCGTCACCGTGGTCGCCGGCGCCGACGAGGAGTCCGCCCCCGCGCTGTGGCCACGGCTCGGCGACCTGCTCGACTGGGTACGCGACGAAGGCGCCACCGCCGTGCGACTGGTCATGTCCGGCTCCGGCGACGGTCGACCGGGAGAGTACCCGGCGGTGGCCCAACGCATAGCTGACGCATGGGAGTTCGAAGTCGTCGCCCCGGACGGCACGGTGCTCTGCGTGCCCGGCGGCGGACTCTTCGTCCACGGACCGCCCGCCGGGGAAGCCGGCGGGGAACGCGGGTGGTGGAGCTTCCGCCCGGGCGTCGCCCCCGTGGCGCTGGGGCCGCGCCAGCCGGTGCCCGCCTGGCAACCCGCCCGCCTGCCCTCCCGCACCCGCGGCGGTCGCGTCGTCGAGGAGATCCCGGCCGGCGTCCTCATCCGCTCCGGTGACGGCCCGGCACCCCGGCCCGGCGACCTCTGCTACGCGGTACCGATGGACGGCCGAGGCCCGCTGCTGGTGCTCGGCGTCCCGGACGGCGAGGACATCGACACCGAGGACGTCTCCGACGTCGTCGCCTCCTTACCCGACACGGCGAGGGCCGCGCTGCGGGTGGCCCCCGGCGGTCGACGGGACGTGCTGCGCGCCGGACAGGCCGCCGCCGACCTCGTCGGCGCCGGCGTCGTCGTCTACAGCGGCCTTCCGCTGATCGTCGACTCGGGCAAGGGGTCGGACGAGAGCGTGCGGTCCATGGTGGTCGGCCGGGACGGAGCGCCGCGCTGGCAACCCTTCGTCGACTCGGTGCTCTGCGCCCCCGGCGCGTCGGAGCCGAGCCTGCTGCGCTGGAGCCCGCCACTGCCGGACCGGGAGCCGGCCGAGCACGGGGTGGTGCACCTCTCCGATCGCTGGCAGGTCTCCGTGAGCCGGGCGGGCCTGCTGGTCGGCGCCCGGGGCGACGGCCCGCAGCCCCTGGCCTCGCGTCCGGTGGACGCGGACGGTCCGGCGATCGAGGTGGGACGCCCGGGAGAGGAACTGGACACCTCGCTCTGGCCGGCCCTGTCCGAGCTGCTCGACGGGCTGGAGCCCGATCTGCGGACCAGAGCCCGCCTGCACGTGCACGGCAAGGCCCTGGACGGCGGCCGTGAACTGCGGCGCCTGGCAGCTCTGCACGGCGTCCGCAGCGTGCGCTTCGCGACCTTCGGCCGCCCTGCGGAGGGCGCACCCCGCCCCGGTGGGGCGCTGCGTGCCGAAACCGGCCCCGGATCGTCGCCCGCCGTCTCGGGGCCGGTCGTCCCCACCACGGCCGGACCGCCCGTCGCGGCGCCGCCCGGTACGACCGCCGGGACGGCCGTCTCCGCCCCCCGGGTGCGACGCCCGGCGCGGGAGACACGGGGAGCGGACGGCGAGTCCGCCCACCAGAGCCCGGTCCCGAGTTCGGCCGCGGCCCCGGTCCCAGTCCCGAGTTCGGCCCCGGTCCCGGTCCCAGTCCCGGGTTGGGCCCCGGTCCCGAGCTCGGCCCCGAGTCCGAGTTCGGTTACGGACCCGGGTTCGCGCCCGGCGCCGGTCCCGGCCCCCCGACCGGCGCCCCTCCCGGCCACCGGTTCGGGGCCGCTCCCGATCATCGGCGCGGGACGTGGGGCGGAAGGCGAGCCGGCCGGCCCCCCGACCGTCCCGCAGCCCGTCGCGACGGCCACCGTGACCACCACCGCGACCCTGCCGGATCCGGGTGCGGGCTCCTCCGGGAACGGATCCCGTGCCCCCGAGAGCGCTCCCGGCCCGGGCGCCGCCCCGGCGGCTGCGGCGAGCGGTGGCCCGGCCGTCGCGGGCGCCGCCCCGGCGGCACCGGCGGGCAGTGTGGCCGCCTCCGCCTCGGGCCGTGTCCGGTCCTCCGAGCCCCCGGCTCGCGCCGCACCCCGTACCGCCACCTCACCCGCGCCGCCCGTCGCACCTTCCGCCTCCTCGTACACGGCTCCCTCCGGCACCCGTCCCGCCCCGGACCCGGACCCGGTCCCCGCCGCGCCGCCCGTCGCCGGCCCGGAGAGCGCACCGTCCGGGACTCCGGCAGGCGCGCCGGGCCCGCAGCCGCCGCTTCCGGAGCTCGCCGTCGAGGCGGCGAGCCTGGCTTCCGCTCGCCCGTCGGAGCCGCCGCGAGGATTGCTGCCCCCCGTGCCCGTCCTGCCGGAGCACCACAGCACCGAGGCCGAACGGGCGGCGTTCCGGACGCTCGCCGACACGGCCTGGGAACGCCATGCGGCCGCCGTGGCCCGTACGTTGACCCGGCTGCCCGCGCTGCGGGGCGCGGAACAGGTGGCCGCCCGCGCCGACCTGGTGGCCCTGCTGCTCTACCTCGGCCCCCCGGACGGTCCCTTCGGCCATCGGGAGCTGGACCGGGCCTTGCGCGACGGGGGCGGGCGACTCCTGCCGTACGCGGCCTGCGTCGCGTCGGCGCTCCGGCGGCTGCCGTCCTTCCGGGGCGCGGCACTGCGGGGCGCGCCACCTGGAACGGGGCTCGGTACGGGACCCGGCGCGGGGGCCGGCGCCGACGTCGAACTTCCCCGGCCCGGAACCGTACTGCGCGAGCCGGCTGCCGTGAGCGCCCTGCCGTGCGGCGGGACGGGCCAGGACACCGGGCGGGCCCGGTTCGCGATCTGGTCGGTGACCGGCCGCCGCGTACGGCAGCTCTTCGGTGCCGCGGGCTCCTCCGCCGCGCACGATGAGATCGTCTTCGCCCCGGGCACCGCCTTTCGCGTGCTCGACGTGCGGACGGACGGCCCCGACCCGCTCGTGCTGCTGCGTCAACTGGCCACCCCGGCGGCCGCCCCGCCACCCGCCCGGTACGCGGAACCGGACGCCGAGGACCGTGCGGTGCTCGCACGTCTCGACGAGGCGTTGCGCGGACGCACCGCCGCCCGGGGCGGCTTCGTCTGGCCCGAGCGCTGCGCGGGACCGCTGGGGGGAGCCGGACCGCACACCGACTGACCATCCACGTGGCCGCGCTCCGTCGCGGTCTCCGCGAGACCAAGGCGCACCACGACGACCGACTGTTCGAACGAGGCATGAGGAGTGTCAATGCCCCACCAACAAGGCGGCTCGCAGATGTCGAGCCCTGCCGTGAGACTCGCGGCGGTCCTGCCCGCGGTACCGGGCGAACCCGGCTCCGCACTCGGACCACGCGGATCCGCCACGACGCGGGTACCGGCGACCCCACCGGGCGCTGTCGTCCAGGAGAGCCGGGCCACGGTGTCCGGGACCGCGAGCACCGGTGCGTCCGCGACCGCGACCGGGGCGGGGGCCGAGACGGCCGCCGAGGCACGGAGCGGGTCCCGGACCTCCGCACGCGCGGGCGGCGCGGTCGCGAGGGCCGCCGCCACCTGGCGCGGGAGCGAGACGCGGGCCGCGCCGGCCGCGGCGCCGTCCGCACCGTACGGCGGCGCGGTCGCGGCCGCGCGAGGTGACGAGCCGCCGAGCGGACGGCCCAACAAGCCGCTGCTGGCCGCGGCGGCGATAGCGGGAACCGTGCTCATCGGCGCGCCGTTCCTCCTCCTCGGTCTCGGCAACGACGACCACCGCAACCAGGCCTCGGTGCAGGAAGTGCCGGTCGGGGGAACGGTGTTGGAGAACCTCGTCCCCAACGGGGGGCAGGTCGGGAACGACTACGCCACGGCCGCGCCGACCCGCAAGCCCGCGTCGCAGCCCCGGACGGTGCCCGTGCCGGAGCGGCAGGCGGGGACCGCCGAGCGTCCGGCCGGCGCGAACGTGGGCTCCGACGTGGAGAAGCGGAACGACGGGCGTACCGGCACCAACGCGCCGCCGGTCACCGCGGAGGGCACGGGGACGGACGGCAAGACACCGGGCACGCAGGCGCAACCGGTACCCGGACCTCCGGAGAACGCCCAGACGGAGAGGAAGTCCCCGAAGCAGGACGAAGCCGCGGAGGACAAGACAGCGGGACAGGACAAGACAGCGGGACAGGACAAGACGGCAGGACAGGACAAGGCCGCGGGACAGGACAAGGCCGCGGAGCAGGACGGGACGGCGGGACAGGGCAAGTCCGTCGCCTCGAAGGAGTCGCCCGCCCTGGCCGTACCCCGGCACGGGGACGCCCCCGCGCAGGAGCGTCGCGCCGCCCCGGCGAACGCCGACGCGCCGACCCCCGGCGCGGTGAAGCAGGTGGCCGACGAGGCGCCGGAGAAGGACACCGCGCCCGCGGCGCCCGGAGCGATCAAGGCCCCGGCACCGGCGAAGCCCGCCCCGAAGGACCAGCCCGAGACCGACCCCGCCGCGAGGAAGGCGCCCGAACCGGCGAAGCCCGCCCCGAAGAAGGAGACCCCGGCCCAGCCCGCCGCGAAGAAGAAGGTCGCGGCCAAGCCCGCGACCCGTGCGGGCGGCGCCCTGCCGCAGAGCGCCAACTTCAGCACCGTACGGAGCGTGCCGCTCAAGAACGCCATGACGGGCATGTGCGCCGACGTCCCGAACTACGGCAAGGGCACGGTGGACGGTCCCGTCAACCAGTTCACCTGCAATACGACGACCGGGGACAACCAGCTCTGGGACCTCGTCGTGAGCCGTCCCGGCGCCGGCCCCGACGGCGCGGACCTCTTCACCATCCGCAACAGCAAGGACGGTCTCTGCCTGGACCTGCCGAACTTCGCCGGACAGTCGGCCGGTACCGGTGTGTCCGAGTTCCACTGCCGCCCCACCAGCGCCGACAACCAACTCTGGTACCTGGAGAAGCGGTCGGACGGGAAGTTCTGGATCCGCAACCAGTCCAGCGATGGACAGTGCCTGGACGTGTCGGGTCAACACGGCAGCGGCGGCAAGGACGCCCGGCTGACGATCTTCGACTGCAACAGGCGCGACGACCACGTGTGGTCCTTCTCCTGATCCGACTCCCGTCTCGCGCGGGCGGTTGACGCGACGTATCCGTGCCCCGGGCGGCCTCCGCCCGGGGCACGGCCGTACCCGGCACCCGGCACCCGGTGCCCCTTGCGCACCGCGCCCGGGAAGCCCCGCTCGGTCGGTCGGAATCGCTGCGGGGTGAGTGGACTTAAGCCCGGGGAACGGGCTCCGGAACACTTGCCCCACTCCTCTCACTGAACACGTCGAAGCCTCTCCTTCCCGACATTTCTCACTGGGTACTCCGTCTTCCCGCGTCCTAGCATCGGGCGATCCCCGGCCCTCTGGCGCCGCACACCGCTGCCCACCCGACGGAGCCCGACCGTGCGTCAAGACAACGTCACACCCTTCCCCTCCGACAGGGGTGGAGAACGTCGAGCGGGGCCGCAGGACGACACGCCCCCCGGTCGCCGTCGAGCGCACACGCCGGACGGAACACGCCGGGCGGAGCGTTAGATGCAGGAAATCGACTTCCCGGAGGACGTTCGGCGGATGCTCTGGGTGCTGATCGGCGAAATGCCGGTCCAGGCCCGCGAGAACCTCGCCTACGACAGCCGTGAGTTGTACCTGCGGCTCGGACGGGGCATCAGGGAGCTGCGTGACGAGATCCGGTCCTCCATCGCGGAAGCGTCCACCGCCCTGCCCCGGGAGGTGGCGGACCGCTATGTCCGGGGCCTGTCGTTGCTCACCGACGACGGGGGAGTGAACCACCTCGACGCGATGACCGACCAACTCGACGACATCGCCCGGGGCCAGGTCGACCACTCCATGAACATCCAGCAGGCGAAGTGGGAGATCATCGCCGAGATCATCGCCCTTCTCGTCGAACTCGCCGTGCTGGCCGCGCTGGCCGTGATCACCGGTGGCACGTCCGTCTCCCAGATGATGCTGGCGAGGGCGCGGAGCCGGCTGGCCGTCCTGCTCATCGTGGACCGGCTGCTGCGCATGACCCACCTCGCCCCCAGCCTCACCGGAGCCCTCGAAGAGGCCCTGCAGACCCTCGCCGTGCGCCTCGCCCAGATCGCCCTGAACCCGAACGACCGCCGACCGGACGGCATCGACTGGAAGGACGTCGGCAAGTCCGCCGCCTTCGGCGCGGTCGTCGGCCTGCTCGGCGGTGCGCTCGGCGGAGCCGCCGACCACTTCCGGAACTGGTTCAAGCACTCCTTCGACGACTTCGACCGCTTCGCCAAGGATTATCCGCGCTTCACGACCCTGCTCGACGGGGTGAACGACGTGGCGGAGGCGTTCGTCGTCGGAGCGGTCAGCGAGGCCGCCGGCGAGACGCTGATCCAGGGCGCCTTCGAGGGAACCTGGGAGTTCTCGTGGGACACCTTCGTCGGATCCGGCACCAGTTCGGCGTTCGAGACGATCGCCGGGGGCGCCGTCGGCGGCGGCGCCCTCTGGCTACGCCGCGCGTACCTCTCGGACCTCGGCTCCGGTGATCCCTCGTCCGTCAACCGGCCCCCCGGGCGCGGTGGTCCGGAGGGGACGGGCGGACCGCGCCCCTCGGGCGGCGCCGTTCCGCCCGTCCCCGCTGCTTTCCCGGTCCCGGTGCCGGTCGCCGTGCCGGTGCCCTCCGCGGCACCGATCGCGGCCGGCACCGATCCCGAGGTCGCCGGTCCGCCCGTGCCCGCCCCGTCGCCATGGCCGCACACCCCTGCGACGCCCGCCACGCTCGGTCCACCGCCCCGCGTCCTCACGTCGAGCGCCCCGGTGGCGTACGGCGGCCCCGGCCGTGAAAGCCCCGCCGACCCCGGCCCCCACCCGGCCCGTCCAGGTCCCACGAGCCGTACGGCCGGAGTCACGACCCCCACCCCGGGGGCCCCGGTTCCTGCCGGGCCTCGGGACCCCTGGGCCCCCGGCCCGGGTTCCTCGACGGTCGGCCCCCCGCTTCCGGTTTCCCCGCCCGCGCTCAGGGAAGCGGCGACAGGCCCGCAACGGCCTGCGGGCACGGGAACCCACGCCGACGGCCCCGGCGATGAAACCCCGGAGCTCCCCGCGCCCCGCACCGTCGACTCCACTCGCCCTGGGGTCGGTTCCCTTCCCGGTGCCGGTGCCGGCGCGGGCGCGGAGGAGGAAGGAGTGTCGGCTTCGGGGGGAACGGGGGCGGACCCGGGGTCCGGCGCACCGCGTCCCACGTCGTCCGGTCACGCCCCCGACAGCGGCACGGATCCCCGCGCCACTCCCGACGCGTCGAACGCCGGCCGGGACGCGGGCGCCCCCCGGACCCGCGGGGACGCGGGCGCGCCCGAACCCGAAGCGGAGGGCGGGCAGGGTCGGGCGGCGGCGCGCGAACAGCAGACGGAGGCCGACGGGGAAGAGAAGACGGCGGACGACGCGCCGGACAGCACGGCGGACGACGCGCCGGACGACACTCGGGCCCCCGGCACCGTCATCCGTCCCGCGCCCGCCGCCACCCCTCTGACCGGGAACGCGATCTGGGAGGCCGCGCGGGCCGCCGTACCCCCGGTCACGCGCGCACACACCTGGGTCGACCCCGTGTCCACGCCCGCAGATCCCGAGCGACCCGGGGAGAGCACCCGGTACGTGGTGCGGTCCAAGTTCGAGGTCCGTCAGGTCGCCCTCGACGGCGACCTGGTCACGGACCTGACCGTCCGCGTCGCCACCGGTCCCGGGGGCCTGCCGGCGGCCGTCTGGGACAAGGTGCGGGGCGGGGTCGAGGCGTACTTCAACGAGCCGGCGCACCGACTGCCGGACGGTGGTCGCCTCCATGTCACCGTCGAGCAGACGGCCGAGGACCCGCACCCCAACGGACTCACGGTCACCCTGGTCGGTCACGACCAACCGATGACCCGTACGGACTGGTGGGCGGACGCGGACCCCGTCGACTACGCCCACGAGATCGCCCACCAACTCGGGCTGCGCGACGAGGCCCGGGGTGACGACGCCACCGGGCGTCCGGACATCCCCGGCAGTCTGCTCGGCGACTACACCCGGCCCGCTCCGGCCGGGCTCCCGCAGGGAGGGCTGCGCGGCCGCCACCTGAGTCTCCTGGCCGCCCACATCGGTGATCTCACCGACGACCACCCGCCCGGCGAACCCGCTCCCGAGAGGGCCGCGCGGCCCATCCGTACCATGGGCGGCCCCCGGGGCGCGGAGCCGCGCGCACCCCGGCCCGCGGAGCCGCCACCGACCACGACCGGACAGACACCCGTCACCGGGACCGCTCCCGTCCCACCCGCTCCCCCCACAGCGATCCCGTCCGTACCGGCGCCGCCTGCCCCCTCCACCACGGCGACCCCCTCCATCACGCCGACCGTCTCCATCACGCCGATCGTCTCCACCCCCGCCACCGGTACCGGCAACCGCCTGGACGGGACCCGCCCGCCCCGGCTGGACCGGGGCGCCCCGGCGCCGGCCGCCAGGGGCGGGCGCACCCTGTTCCCGGACGGGACGGGCATCCCCGCGTACGTCGACGACCTGGCCTCCCTGCTCACGGACGCCCCCGCCGACCTGATGGAGGAACTCCTCTCCCAACCGGCGACGTTCGGCCAGAGCAGCGTCGTCCTGCGCGGTGCCGAGCTGATCGCCGCCGAAGCCGAGACCCTGCTGCGGCGCGACGCGTCCCTGCGGCCCACGGCACCCGAAGCCGGCTCACCCGCCGGCGCCGGCCCCCTGGCGGATCTCCGCGCGGCCCTGCGCCGACGCCCCCGCGCCCTGATCGGCGGGCTTGCCCTCCCGTACACCAACGCCGCCGGCCAGGCCCGGATCCTGCACGTCACCGCCCGCCACCACGGGAACTGGGAACGGTTCGCCGACACCTACGGCAGCCCGACCAAGATCGACACGATGGACCGGGCCACCGTCCAGGCCGGCCGGAACAGCAGTGTGCGGTCCTCGACACAACTGGGCCTGGGCGGACCGTTCCTCGGGCCGTCCTCCGCCGCCGCGTTCGGTGGCTTCGGCCGGCTCACCCTGCGCGGCGGGTTCGGCACCAAAGTGGGCCACGGCCACACCGACCAGGCCTCCGCGCAGGCGGAGACGCGTACCCTCGACGGCTCCCACGTCTACCTGGACGACCTCCACCTCACCCTCCGGGTCACCGACGCCGACGGCCGCCTGATCACCGAACCGACGCCGCCGGGGACCGCCGGCCCGGCACGCGCGGCGCAGGTCGGCTTCACCGTCCGCGACGGACTGGCCCTGCGCCTGCCGGACAGCGCCGTGAAGCCGTCCAAGCCGGGCCGGACACCCCGCACGATCGCCATGGACCACCAGACGCAGTACCGGCTGGTGCGCACCGAGGGCTTCGGCCCCGTCAGCCGCATCCGGGACTGGGCCGCCGCCCGGATCGGCGCCGCGCCCGGCAGCTCCGCCCATCAGGAACTGGACGCCTTCTTCTCCGGCGACTCCTTCCAGCGGCACGCCCGGATGCTGGCCGCCGGACGACTGACCACCGCACCCCTGTTCGCGGACGACCGGCGCCGCACCCCCCTCGGCGTCTTCGTGGTCGAGCGCGTGGTGCCCGTCCGCGCCACCCTCGTCACGGAGACCCCGGACGCCGAACTGCGCGACATCGCCACCTCCACCGTCCGCAACGACCGCTCCCTGACCAAGGGCGTCAACCTCGGCATCGACGGTGTGCTCGGCCCCGCCTTCAACTTCCTCGACCTGGGCGGCGACGTCCTCAACCTGCGCCTCCAGTTCGGCCCGGCCTTCCGCCACCTCTTCTCCGTGTCCCGCACCACCGCACTCGGCGGCTTCGGCGGACTCAAGACCTCCGGCCAGGTCAAGGGCGCCCCCACCGCCCTGTACCTGGTCCGCAAGACGGTGTACGTGCGCCACGCCGGCAGCGGCGCCCCGGCCGAGCGCTTCCACACCTGGAGCCTGGACCGGATGACCCGCACGGAGGCCCGCAGACTCGCCGGCTGGGACGACGGAACGACCCTGGCACTCCGACACGGCCTGCCCGAACCCTTCGCCCCGGCCTACCTCACCCCCGACCACCCGCCCACCCTCGGCATGCACCGCGTCGAGGAGTTCGCCCACGCCGACGGCCGCCGCACCCACGAGGTCGACGGCCGCCCCCGCACCCTCCTGGACGCGTTCGCCGACACGGTCCTGACCGTCCTCGCCCAGACCCACCCCGGAATGGTCGCCCCCCTCGACGGACTCGCCCCGCCCGTCCGCCGAAGCCTCCTCGCCAGGGCCCGGGCCGCCGGCGGGAGCGCCGGGCCGCTCGGACCGCCCCGCCCCGCCTCCCCGTGGAACGACGCCGACGCCTACCAGAGCGCCCTGTCGAACACACTGACCGTCCTGACCGCCCTCTCTCATCTGAGCCTGGCCGCGGGCCTGGAAGCCCTGACCACCACCGGCATCCGCATCCGGCTCACCGAACCCGGCACTTTCGGCCAAGGCCACCGCCACGTCTGGGTGCACGGCGAACTGACCAACCGCCGGTACGAGGGCCGCCAGGACGACCTGAAGCTGCGGCACAGCGCCCCCGGCGGCCAACGGCTGGACGGCCAGGAGAGCCGCACGCGCACGACGGGCGGCGGAGCCGACCTCCAACTCGCCTTCCGCGACCCGGACCCGGGAGCCGGCGAGAGCATCGGCGCCCCCGACAACGCCGGAGTGCTCTCCCTCGGCTGGCGGAGCACGGTCCGGCACGACTCCGAATCCGGGCACGGCTCCTCCGCCACCAACGAGCCGATGTCGGTGAGCACCAAGCCCTCCCACCTCTACCGCTACGACCTCGCGCTCAGCGTGAGCCACGGCGGATACTGGCGCTTCCGCGGAATGCTGCGCGGCGTCGCCACCCTCGGGCTCCTCGGCACCCAGCCGTTCGTCTTCCAGCGCCCCCGAACCCGACTGATCGGCACCGGACCGCACGGCATCCCCGTCCGCGGGGGCCCGATCACCGGGCAGGTCCTGATCAGCATCCCCGATCGGCACGCCCCCGCGGTCGACCCGCACCGCCCCGGCGCCCCCAACCCGTACCGCGCCCTCGCCGGCCCACCGGCGAGCACGCCCATGCCCCGCCGCCGGGCCCACGCCCTCGCCACCGGGAACCTCACGGAGACCGGCGACCCCGACGCCGGAGGCCGGGCGGACCGGCGCGGCGACCGCCTCTTCCGGGACCTCCAGCACCACCCCTTCCTCACCGTCACCGTCCTCGTGCCACCCACACTGGTCGACGCCGTCGCCGACGTCATGCGCACCGCCTCCGGCGGATCCTGGCAGTTCGCCCACGAGGGCGCCCCGGCCCGGGAAGCCGTCATGCGGGCCTTCCAACCGCAGTACGCCACCGCCAACTTCGACCAGAGCTCCGGACCGCTCGGCTTCGCCCTGGCCGGCCTGATGGGCAAACCGCCGTACGGCACCCTGTGGGGCACCTTCCGGCACTACACGGCGGTCCGCGGGATCCACGCGCTGACCGGCCCGGTCGAGATGGACACCGAGATGGTCCTCGGCAGCTCGACCCAGGCGACCGGAAAGACCGGGCGGAGCGTCACGCACTCCTTCGGCGGACAGCTCACCTACGCCAAACCGCACGCCAACGCCCGCGGCCCCCTCGGCGCCTACGGGTTCGTCGTCAACCCCTGGTCCGAGAGCACGCAACTCAGCCGGACCCTCACCCGCAGCGTCGTCGCCGACCTCAACCTCAAGAGCTTCGGCCACCAGGTCCTGATCACCGGCACGGTCGAGCACGGGACCGCGATGGTGTCCAGCATGCTCGGAACCACCGCCGCCCGGCTTCCCCTCGTCCCCTCGTCCTTCGCCGGCGCCGCCGGGTCGGTCACCACCGTTCCCGGCGGCTGGCTCGCGCACGTGCCGGAGAAGAGCGCCCACCTGCTGGGGATCCTCGACGACGGCATGGGAGACGTACCCCGCTACACCGCCAAGAGCTGGTCCCCGCAACCCTGGACGCGCGGCAACTCCTTCGGCACGTACCCCGTCAACACCCTCGACCCGACCGACGTCCTCGCCGCCTTCCAGGCGAAGGTGCGCGAACTGGGCCTCGACGACGACGCCCGGGAGGACGTCCGCCGGCACGTGACCTCCCGCGTCCTGCGCGCCCTGCACCGCGAGATGACCGGAACGGGCACGAGCGCGCCGGCCCGGACCGGCGGTTGGGGCTGGGGCGGCGCCCGGATCGGCGGCCGCCGGGCCCGGGTACGAGTGGAACTCCTGCCCGGCACGCCCGTCCTGCGGATGCTCGACCACGGCACCGAGATGGAGGAGAACCGGCGGGCCGTCGAAACCCGCCAGGAGGGAGCCGAGTTCACCTCCGGCCGGGACATCGGCGTACTCGTCGGCGAAAGCGTGTACACCGGCGACCCCACCGCGGTCGCCTCCGGACCCACCTACACCGAGACCGGCACCTCGCGCCGCTCGGTGTCGACCGCCCTTTCCGCCTCCACCGGCACCACCTACCGGGCGGCGTCCACCGAACCGCACGCCGAGACCACCACCCCCTACCGGCTGCGCCTCACCCTGGAGTTCGACGACGCCCCGCAACCCCCCGGGACAGCGGGCCCGAACGCCGGGTCCGCAGCCGCCCGTACCGCGCTGCGCCGGTTCGCCGGCAGGCAGCGGATCTCCACCACCGGAGCCATCGGCGACCTGCGCGAACACGTACCGCTCAGCCTGATGGCCCCGGACCCCGACCCCGCCGACCCCGCACCCGACCCCCGGCTCGACCCACCCGACCTCACCGTCGCCACGCGGCCCCGGTCCGGCCCGCGCCCGGAACTCCTCGGCCCCGACACCCTCCACGGAGACGGCACCGCACGGCCGTTCACCTTTCCCGAGAACGGCTTCCACGTCCGCCGGATCGTCGGTCTGGAACACGTCCGGGAGGCCGGCCTGCGCGCCATCGGCGAGGCCTACGGGCTCGACCTCGGCGACCTCGACGACGCCGACGTCACACGGGAGCGGCGCGGTGAACTCCTGTCCCGGGCCGCCGGAACCGCCCTCACCCGGCCCGGCGGCGGCGCCGCGCAGACCCTGGAGGACGGCACCACCGACACGGCGCTTTCCACCTTCTACGACCAGGCCCTCACCCCGGCCGGATACGAGGTCCCCGGCCTCACCCACCGCAACCCGGCCGGCACCGACTCCGCCCGGCTCTCCCTGCACGCGAAACCGGACTTCTCCCGGGCGATCCTGCTGTCCGTCGCCGACGGCAAGAAACTCGAGGTCCTGCGTGAGAGCGCCGAGGGCGTCGGCACCTCCGTGAGCCACGAGAACGCCCAGGACTCCGCGTTCGGCGGGGGCGTCGCGATCCGCACCGAGGACACCGGCCTCAACCCCCTCGCCGCGAACACCACCGGCCCGAACGGCGCGGACGGCGACGGCGCCCCGGTCGGCGAGGACCGGCTCTCCTCGCTCAACGTCAAACCCAAGACCGGCCGGGCCTTCCTGTTCGCCGTCCCCACGGACTGGTTGAGCGTCGCCGAGGTCCACCGCGGCATCAAGGACAGCGGCCTCGGCAGGTTCCTCGCCGGAACCTTCGGCCACCCGCCGCGCGGCCCCAAGGCCGTCTCCTCCCGGACCTACGCCCTGGCCTGGATCCGCGACGACGTCGCCCGGGAACTCGGCCTGATCGACGACACCGGCTTTCCCGCCCGGGTCTCCGCCGCCTGGGACGCCACCGGCAAGGCGGCCAAGGCCTGGACCGAGGCGGACCAGGCGTACTGGAAGAAGCGCCGCGCCTCGACCGGACTGCGCGAGCGGCGGGACGCGGCCCGGGCCGCCCTCGGCCCCGCCCGCACCGCCGCCGAGGGCACCGCCCGCCGCCTCGCCCCCCTCCTGGACGCCTCCGAGACCGCCGACACCGCCCTGGCCCGTGCCGAGGCCGACGCCGTACGGGACCGCGCCGCGGCGACCGCCCTGGACAGCGCCGCCGACGCCCTCGACGCCGCGTCCACCGCCCTGCGGCGGGCCGAGGCGGACGCCGAGCGGGCCGAGCGCACCGCCCGGGCCACCGAGGACGCCGCCCGGGAGGTCCTGGACTCCCTCCACGGCTGGGCCGCCCTGCCCGGCGGCGACACCGACACCGACCCGGACGCCGTGCACCAGGCCGAGGAGGGCCTCACCGCCGCCCGGCGCACCGCCACCGCGCTCCGAGAGGCCGCCGCCCGACGCGTCACCACCGCGCGCGCTCTGCACGCCGCCGCCGGCCCCGCACTCGCCGCCGCCGAACGGGCCGCACCGCCGGCGACCGCCCAGCCCGCGATCACCCCGGCCCCCGCCGGTGCCGGGCTCGCTCCGCCTGCCGCGGACCCCGGTTCCGGGCCCGAACGGGCCCGGCGGACCGCGACCGCACTGCGCACCGCCGCCGACCGAAGGACCACCGAAGCCCGCGCCCGACAGACGGCCGCCGCGCGGCGCCTCACCGGGCCCGCCCGCGCCGACGAAGCCGCCCGCGCCGCCCTCGCCCGGGCGACCGCCCGAACCGACGCGGCCGACCGGGCCTTCGACACCCGCCGGGCCGAACTCGACGCCCTCGCCCGGACGGCGGAGACCGCCGCCGCCGAGTTCCACCGGGTACGCGCCGCCACCGACCGGCTCACCCGCTGGCACCGGCTCCACGCCACCGCCGAAGGCCGCCGGCGCCTCGACGGCCTCCCCGAACCGGCCCCGGTGACGTACGCGGCTCCGCCGAAGCCCCCGCCGCCGGCCACCGCCGTACGGCCCCCGACACCCCGCTACACCCCGTCCACCGACGGCGCACGGCTGACCTCGCCCGACCACCTCGCGTACACCGTGCACGAGGTGCCCCGGGACGGCGACGCCTTCTTCCACGCGCTCGCCGAAGGCCTGGCCAGGACCGCGCCCGCCCTCCGGGCCCGGCACGGCATCGACCCGGCCGACCCGGGGACCCCCCGAGCCCTGCGCCGGCTCCTCGCCGCCCGCCTGACCGACCCCGCCGACGCCGACCTCCTGGCCGCCATGGCCCCGGACGACACCGACGTCTTCACCGCCGCCGAGATCGACGCCACCGGCCCGGCCCCGGACCTCACCGCCGGCACGCCCGGCCGCCGCGAGTTCGACCAACTCGGCGTCGTCCCGCACGCCGTCCGCCTGGACGCCACCGCCCGCGCCGCCCTCGGGACCGCCCAGTTGAACAGACGCGGCGACGCCGACGACGACACCGGGTGGGACCACGCCGCCGCCGACCTCCTCCCGCTCCTCGCCGCCCGTACCTTCGGCATCGACGTGACCGTGGTCCTCGGCGACGGAACCTTCCAGACCTTCACCCCGGGCGACCGACCGGGCTCGGGCCGCCTCCAGGGCCTCGTCGAGCCCCCGGAGACCGACCGCCCCCACGTGGTCCTCGTCCTGGACGACCGCCACTACCGCCTCGCCGTCCCGGATCCCGTGCGCCCGCCGCCTCCGGTACCGGAGGCCGCCCCGCCGACCGCCGCGCCCACCGTTCGTTCGTCCGCCGTTCGTTCGTCCGCCGTCGAGGGAACCGGTAGCGACCGGCCGTTCAAGGACACCCCGCGCCCCGCTCCCACCGCGCCGACGCCGCAGGAGCGGGAGCCCCGCCGGGCGCCGGTGCCGCTGCCGGTGCCGCGCGAGGTCACGGCAGCAGCCGAAACGGGTACCGGCGCCGCTCCCACCCCGGCGGACACCGGAACGCCCCCCGGGCGGAACGGACCGGACGATCAGGGGACGTCCTTCGAGGAGGCACTGCTGGCGGCACTCGGCGACGAGAGCGGCAGACGCCTGTTGAACCGCGGCCAACCCGTGCCCGTGGCGGACCTCGCCCGCACGGACGTGAGTCTGACCGCCGGTCAGGCCGCCCACGCGGTGCTGCTCGGCGGTTCGCTGACCGTCGACGAACTGGGTCTCACGCCCCTCCAACACCTCCGCTGGCTGCTCGGGCGCCGTGCCGACGCCGCGGGCCGGCCCGGGGGCGAGGCCTCCGCCGACGTGGCCGCCGCCGCGCGGATCCTCGGCATCGCCATCGAGGTCACCGCCCCGGGGGGACGGACCCACCGGTACGGATCGGCCTCGGGTGACCTCGTGAGACTGCTCTTCGACGGCTCGTGGTCCACCACCACCGTCCCGTGACCGGGCACACGGCCACGCGCCGGTCGGGCGCAAGAGCCCGGCATCCCCATGGCGTCGCATGTCACAGGGCCGTCACGGAGCCCTCGTACGCGTCTCCCGGCGGCCACGATGTCCCGATGCGCACTCAAGACGGCATCGCCCTCGGCGCCGTGGCCGCCTGAGACCCAGCCATCCACTTGGCCCTGTGGAGTCGTGGTTGGCCCCAGTGCGCGCTCCAGGTGGCCCGCGGGGCGACAACGCCCGCCCCCACCACGCCGTTTGGACGTCCGGCGGACAGCGGAAGACACGTGGTTGACCACATCGCTGGGCGTTCGGGATGAGCCCGTCCCAGGTGGCGGTCGCCCTCGGCGGTGAGATACCGGCAGGCCGGACAGGCGACTTCCCCCACTGGTGTTTCCGCAGGGCCGGACAGTGGGATCTCAGCGAGGACCGGTTCGAGAAGGCCGGCGTGAGCGCGCACCACGGTGCGCATCCAGACGCCGTCCCGCGGCCGGGTGCCGACCGCGTACGGCCGCACCGGACCGCGGGTCCTCCACGCCGGCATCCCGCCGGTCGGTGTGACGCCCGCCAGGCACAGCCGGAGGATCCCGATTCCTGGCACGTGGCCGGCCGGCCGGGCCGACCACGGTGGCACGTCACACCGCCGGGCTCCTCGCCCTCACCGACTGCGACTCGCGGACCGGGAGTCCCGCGGGCCGGGATCCGAAACCCGCCACCTCGGCGCCGCCGCCTCGACAGCGCCGCGGACGTCCGTCGCGCTCTCGGCCAAGAGCAGGAGGGCCACCCTGCCGAACGTGATCGACAAAGGGCTGCGGAGCGCCAGGACGAAGCCCAGGCAGCCGGCCCGTGTGCCGGTCGCGGTGCGGCCGAGGCGACGGCGACGGCGAGGTCGATCTCCCGCCGGCGCGTCGCGCGGGCCGGTGGCCGTCCCATGGGGCCGGTCGGGCCCCTTCAGGTGGTGAGGTGGCTGTTTCCGTCGTGCCGGCCGTCGACGGTGTCGTCGTTGAACCAGTAGTCGCCGGCGGCCAGGTAACGGAAGGAGTGGTCGGCCTTCGGGGGCAGGGCGACGGTGACGGCGCGGGTACCGTCGGGGCGCGGCCGCAGCTCGTGGGTGCCGGGAGTCCAGGCGTTGAAATCGCCCACGACACTGACCGGGCCCGGCGGGGTCTCGGCGGGCAGGACGAAGGTGACCTCGGTGCGGTCCTTGCGGCGCTTGCGTTCGAGCACGGCACAACTCCAGACGTGATCGGTATCGAGCCTTGATGAGCGACGCTCGGGACTCATGATGGCGCCGCCGGCCCCCGCCCGCAGGTCGGCGCTCCGGAGCACCGATGATGACCTTCCGTCGCGCGCTGATGCGGTCCGTCACGACTCGTGGCAACGTGAGGAGGGACCGACCCGTGTCCCGGCGAGACAAGGGTCGGGGGACGGCGCGGCCGGCGGAAGGGACGATGGAGGCCGTGGCGCGACCGGTGTGGGCCGGGAAACTCGTGCTTCGGGCCGGCCCGAACCTCGCCCGTGGGCCTTCCCCCGGGGACCTGCCGCCTGACCCGCCCCGCCCGCCGCCGTGCGCGCCACGCGGGTGCGGCGGTGTGCACGCCGTTCACGGACGCCTGGCCGGCCCCCTCGGCCACCGCCGACCTCAGCGGGGAGGGCGTGAGGGCGCCGACGGGTGAAATGCCCGTCGCCATCGCGTCCTTGGCCTCCATCAGGGCCTGGGCCACGGGCGCGGGGGCTCCGGCGCCGGTCAGCTCGCCGGTGAGCGTGGCGCCGACTTCACCGCTGGTCAGGGAGGGTTCACCGCGCGCCCAGGGGGTCCTCGGGTCGTCGGGCTGTCGGGCTGTCGGGCTGTCGCGCTGTCGGCAGGGCCGGGCCATTCTGCTGCCCGTCCGCGTCGATAAGAAACAGGTAAGTCCGGTGTGCATGGCTTGGGGGTGTGGGGGCATTCGGTTGTTCGGAGGTTGATAATCATGGTTCCCCTGCTTCTTGTTCTTCTGCTCGCTCTGATTCTTTTCGGTGCCGGTTTCGCGGTGAAGATCCTTTGGTGGGTCGCCATCGCCGTTCTGGTGCTGTGGCTCGTCGGGTTCGTGGCCCGTCCCAAGGGTGGGAGTGGCCGCTGGTATCGCTGGTAGGCGGGTCTTCCGTCTTCAAATCGCGCGTGTTGTGGGGTTCGTCCTTTCCGGGGCGGGCCCCACAGTCGTGTTCGGGGGTGCTTTTCGTTCGATGGTGTGTCTGCCGCGTCGGGTGAATCGGGAAAAGGGTGTTCCCGGGTGTGTGGGTGCGGTTCTCGGGGGCAGGCGGTGTTGTGGCGGAACGGCGCCTCTCCGGTGGTGAACGTGCCGGGAGAAAGCCTCCGTTGTTTTCGAGTTGGTGAGGGAGTTCTTCGTATGACTGAGAATGTGTGGGGTTACCGCGAGACGTCCGGTCGTCTGGCCGGGGCGGACCTGACGGGCTACAAGGTCGAGGCGACGGACGGCTCCATCGGCAAGGTCGACAAGCATTCCGACGAGGTCGGTTCGGCGTACATCGTGGTGGACACCGGTCCGTGGATCTTCGGCAAGGAGGTTCTCCTGCCGGCCGGGACGGTCGGTCGGATCGACGCGGACGAGAAGAAGATCCATGTCGATCGCACGAAGGAGCAGATCAAGAACGCTCCCGAGTTCGACAAGGACAAGCACCTCGGGAACGCGGACTACCACCGTCAGGTGGGCGGCTACTACGACGGGCCGCACCGCGTCATCAGGGCCCGGCGGTGGAGCGGTGCGCCTGGACCGGGAGCTCGCCGGTGTACCGGGAGTTATCCGGTGTAACCGGGAACCGTGCGGGCACGCGGCTCCACGAACCCGGCTCCGGGCACCCTCGCCCCCGGCACCCCCGCCCCCGGCACCCCCGCTCCGGGCACCCCATTCGTTCAGGAGGACTGCTCTCATGCCTCACCCCCTGGCCGTCAACTCCCGGCGCGAGGCGGTCATGGGGGCCCCGGATCGGCGCGAGTGCCCGGCCATCCGGTCGGAAGGGAGCCTGCCCCGGATCGACGAGCCCCTCCAGGTGGCGCCCGCCGACGCGAGGGAGCTGTCCCGTCTGTTCCTGATCCGGCTGAGGTCGTCGGAGGAGGGAACGCGCGAGTACCAGTACGCCCGCAACACTCTCATCGAGATGAACATCTCGCTGGTCCGTTACGCGGCAGCGCCCTTTCGCTCCCAGGCCAACGGATGCGTCGAGTTCGAGGACCTCATCCAGGTCGGCACCATCGGCCTCATCAAGGCCGTCGACCGCTTCGACCCCGGCCGGCACGTCGAGTTCTCCACCCTCGCCCTGCCCTACATCACGGGCGAGATCAAACGGTACTTCCGTGACACCACCTGGGCCGTACACGTCCCGCGCCGCCTCCAGGAACTGCGCCCCGAACTCGCCAGATGCCAGGAGGCCCTGACCGAGATCCTGGGCAGAGCGCCGGTGGTGAGGGAAGTCGCCGAATACCTCAGACTCTCCGAAGGGACCGTCATCGAGGGGCTGGTGGCCGCCAACGCGTACAACAGCGCCTCCCTCGACGCCGCCGGCAACACGGAGGAGCGGTCCGCTGCGGGTACCGACAGCCGGCCACCGGCCGACACGGTCGGCGACGTCGACCCCGCCATGGACCGTTTCGAGGACTTCCACACCCTCGCCCCCCTCCTGCGAGAGCTCGGCGAACGCGACCGACGGATCCTGCGGATGCGCTTCGCCCAGGAGATGACGCAGGCCGAGATCGGCGCCGAACTCGGCATCTCCCAGATGCAGGTATCGCGCCTCCTGTCCAGGACCTTGGCCCGCCTGCGCAGCGGCATGCTCGCCGACTGATAACGGGCCCGAGCGGAACAGGCCTCGCGAAGCGCCTGCCGGGCGGCCGGGCGTTGTGGCCCACACACGTCCAGGCCCGACCTGACGGTGGCGAGCCGCGGAAGGCGACGGCCCGCAGGTTCGCCCCCCAGGAGGGGGGCTCGGCTGTCAACGTCGCTGGGAACGGCCCGGCAGGCGTACCGCGCGCGTGGCCGTTCCGGCCGCGGCCACCAGTGTCGCGGAGGCGAGGACGGCGAGGGCGGGGTTCACGTATCCGGGGACGAGATCGACGTCCGCGTTGCAGGTCTTCGACAGCGGGAGCAGCGTCTCGACGTGGTCCTCGGGGTCGAAGCGTGTGTGGAGGGTGAGTTCGCACGCCTCGCCCATGTCCAGGACCAGCAGGTGCGTCAGCCCCACCAGGTACTGCGTGCCGGTCAACACGGCCAGAAGCAGGGTCCAGCGCATCCAACGGTCACCGCGGGCCGCGCGTCTGACGGCCGCCACGAGGCACCAGATGAATGCCACGAAGGCGCCCGCCCACAGGAATTCGCTCAGCATGCCGGAATCGTATGCGGACCGCCGCGCATGCCCCATCCGGGCGCTCGGTCAGCGGCCCTGTCCGGTGTCCGGGCTCGTGCGTTCGGCTCGCTCGTTGTCCGTCGGGTTGCGAAGTTTCGGACACCGGCCCGCGTGGCCCCCCGGTCATCCGGACCCGCCCCGTTGGACACGGTCCGCACGGTTTCCGGCCACGCCGCCGCCGGGTGCATTCGCGCCGCCTGCGCCTTCGCCGCTTTCGGTTCCCTGAAAGTGGCGGAAACCAGATGGGGTTCCCATCCGACTACCGGGGAGAGGCAGCCGGACCAGGCGTCCGGCGCCTCGTCATTCCGGACAGGACCACGGCGGGCGGGGACACGAGGTGATGGGCATGCGACGCGGTTGCCGCAACCGGGGGCGAGCACGGTTCGCCCGATCCGGCCAGAACCCTCGAGACTTCCGCACCGCCGCGGCTCCCGTCACACTCCTCGGCTCCGCCGCACCCATGGGGGAACGCACGTGACATCAACCACCGATCACGAACCGCTCAGACCGGCAGCGCCGGCGCAGGATCCCTCTCCCGGGCGTTCCCGGCAGGGTGTGCGCGCCCTGTTGGTGAGGATGCACTTCTACGCCGGGGTGTTCGTCGCCCCGTTCCTGCTCGTCGCGGCCCTCACCGGACTGATCTACACCTTCACCCCGCAGCTCGACCAGCTCGTCTACGGCGACCGGCTCCAGGTCGAGGAGGTCGGCGAGCAGGCCCGACCGCTGTCCGCGCAGATCACCGCGGCCCGTGCCGCGCACCCGGAGGGCGCGCTCGCCTCCGTGACCACGCCGGCCGAGCCCGAGGACACCACACGCGTCGTGCTGGCCCTGCCCGAACTCGGCGAGAAGCAGCGCACCGTCTTCGTCGACCCCTACACCGCGAAGGTGCAAGGCGAACTCACCACCTGGTTCGGGTCGACACCGCTGACCACCTGGCTCGACGACCTGCACCGCAACCTGCACCTCGGCGAGACGGGCCGCCTCTACTCCGAGGTCGCGGCCAGTTGGCTCTGGGTGGTCGTCGCCGGCGGCCTCGTACTGTGGGTCGGTCGCAGCCGGGGACAACGCGCCCGGTCCACCCGTGGCGTGCTGCTCCCGGACCGGGCCGCGCGCGGAGTGCGCCGGACGCGCAGCTTCCACGCAGCCACCGGAGTCTGGCTCGCGCTCGGCCTGTTCTTCCTGAGTGCCACCGGTCTGACCTGGTCCCACTACGCGGGCGAGCGTTTCGGGCAACTGCTGGACGCCACCAAGGGACATGCCCCCGAACTCGACACGACGCTGCCCGGGACCCGACCGCCGGCCACGGGTGAAGGCGGGGAACACGCCGCCCACGGCGGCGATCACGGCAGCGAGAAGAGCGAGGAGCCGGATCCGGCCGCGTTCGAAGCGGCACTCGCCGCGGCTCGGGACGCCGGGCTGGGCGGCACCGTCGAGGTGAAGCCCGCCGCGGACGCCTCCAGCGCCTGGGTCGTGGCGCAGAAGGACAACGTCTGGCCGGTGCACTACGACCAGGTCGCCGTGGACGCCGGTACGGGCAAGGTCACCTCGCACAGCCGGTGGGCCGACTACCCGCTGCCGGCGAAGCTCAGCAAGCTCGGCGTGCAGGGTCACATGGGCGTCCTGTTCGGTGTCCTCAATCAGATCGTGCTGGCCGTCATCGCGCTCGGTCTGGTCCTGGTGATCGTGTGGGGCTACCGCATGTGGTGGCAGCGCCGACCCACCCGCGCGGACGGCAAGGCCGCCCTGGGCCGAGCCCCGGCCCGCGGAACGTGGCGCCGCCTGCCGATTCCCGTCCTGTTGGTGGGGGCGCCCCTGGTGGCCGCGCTGGGCTGGGCGATGCCGGTGCTGGGAGTGACGCTGCTGGTCTTCCTGTTGGCCGACCTGGCGGTCGGCCTGGTCCGCAGGGGCCGGGCCGCCCAGCCGACACCCTGACGAGGGCCCTTCAACGGCGGCCCTCTCGCCGGACGGGCCCCGGCGGCGGGCTGCCGCCGGGACCGAACGGTTCACGTGCGTCACATCCGAACGTTCGAGTACCGATACCCGGACGCCGGAGCCGGGGGAGCGGCGTGTGAACTCGGCCCCGGGCCGGCCTCGGACCGGGCGGAGCTGATTGAGCTACTTGACGGCTCTGCGGAGGGTCACCGGCACGCCGGTCGGGCAGGCTGGGCGCGGAGGTGATCGCGGTGACGCACGAGGATCCGTCCCGTCAAGCGAGGCGGAGCGTTCCGGGGGACGTGGACCTGGCGGTGTTGGACGCCCTGTTCACCCAGTCGCCGGTGGGGCTTCACGTCCTGGACACGGAACTCAGGCTGGTGCGGATCAACACCGCCACGCGGTCCATGCACACCGTTCCCGTCGAGGGACTGCTGGGGCGGTCTTTCGCCGACGTCTTCACCGGCCTGACCTCGCTCGGGGAGGTGACGCGGATGATTCGCGGCGTGTTGGAGACCGGAGTGCCGGTGCGAGAGCACCTGGTGCGTTCGCGGCTGGACTCCGATCGAGGTCGGGAGCGGACGCGTTCGGTTTCCGTCTTCCGCCTCAGTGACGAGCGGGGGACGGTTCTGGGGGTGGCGGTCGCCGCGGTCGACGTCACGGAACCGCAGGAGGCGCGGGCCCGGCTGCGGGTCCTCGACGGGGTGCGCGAGCGTGTGGGGCAGACCCTCGACGTGATCGCCACGTGTCAGGAGCTGGCGGACGCCCTGGTCCCTACCTTCGCCGACATCGCCGTCGTGGAGGTGGTGGAGGCGGTGGTGCGCGGCGAGGAGCCCCCGACGGGCCCGCTCGCCCAGGACGTGCCGCTGCGCCGCGCCGCGTTCCAGGCACGCGGCGGTCGCCGGCAGGCCCAAGCCCATCCGGTGGGCGACGTGCGGAGTCTCGGCCACCCCACTCCCTACAGCCAGACCCTGATCGACCTCAGGCCCAGGATCGTTGCCCTGGGCGATGACACCCCCTGGCTGGGGGCCGACCCGAAGAGGGCCGGCGCGATCCGTTCCGCGGGAGCCCACAGCCTGCTCGTGGCCCCTCTGGCCCTGCGGGGCAGGATCCTGGGTCTGGTGAGCCTCTATCGCATCGGAGAGTCCGACCCCTTCGCCCAGGGCGACCTCGGTCTCGCGCGTCAGGTGAGCGCCCACACCGCCCTCTGCATCGACAACGCCCGCCGTTTCACCCGCGAGCACACCATCGCGGCCACGGTCCAA
Source organism: Streptomyces sp. NPDC002602 (assembly GCF_042889445.1). Taxonomy (NCBI): domain Bacteria; kingdom Bacillati; phylum Actinomycetota; class Actinomycetes; order Kitasatosporales; family Streptomycetaceae; genus Streptomyces; species Streptomyces sp. NPDC002602. Next base: position 63,585 of record NZ_JBIAQX010000009.1, read on the forward strand.
CGCCACCTGCTGCCGCGCCATCCCATGGGGCAGAGCACCGTCGAGACGGCCCATCTGCACCTCCCCGGCGGCGAAGGGGGTGGCGGCTGGTTCGACGCGATCGCCCTGTCGGGCGCGCGCACCGCCCTGGTCGTGGGCAACGTCGCCGGACACGGCATCCACACCGCGACCACCATGGGGCAGTTGCGCACGGTCATTCACTCGCTGGCCGCACTGGACCTGGAACCGGACGAACTCCTCGCACGCCTCGACGACACGGCCCGCTTCCTGGCGGCCGAACGCGCGGCGCAACCCACCGGTGATCCGATGTACAGGCAGCCGCTCTCCGCGAGCTGCCTCTACGCGGTGTACGACCCCTTCACCCGCACCTGCACGTTCGCCTGCGCCGGCCAGCCGACGCCGCCGGTGATCATCCGTCCCGACGGGGGCACCGAAACGGCGGGGCTCGCCGTCGGGCCCGCACTGGGTGGTGAAGGCTGGCCCTTCGCCACCACGACCGTCGCCCTCGCCGAGGGCAGCACCCTCGCCCTCTACACCCCCCGGCTCCTCACCGCGGCCCGAACCGGTACCGAGGACCCCTGGGGCCCGGGCGTTCTCCGCGAGGTACTCGCCCGCCCCGGCCGATCCCTGCAGGATCTGTGCGACGACGCCCTGTACGCACTCGGGCCCGGCAGTCGCGACGGCGACGCGGTTCTCCTGCTCGCTCGCACGCACGCGTTCCCCGCCCACGCCACGGCCACCTGGGACCTGGCCGACGACCTCACCGAGGTCGCCACCGCCCGCAGACACGCACGCCGAACGCTCAAGGGCTGGAACGTGGACGACGACACCGCGGCCGCCACCGAACTGATCGTCAGCGAACTGGTCACCAACGCCCTCCGCCACGGCAACCCGCCCCTGCGGCTACGCCTCATCAAGGACCGCACACTCACCTGCGAAGTTCACGACACGAGCACCACCAGCCCCCACCTGCGCCACGCCCGCGCCGTCGACGAAGGCGGCCGCGGCCTGTTCATCGTCGCCCAGCTCGCCCAGCGCTGGGGCACCCGCCACACCCCCGGAGGAAAGACGGTCTGGACCGAACAGGACCTCACACGCTGACCGCGGCAGGACGGGAACGCGGCCCTGGGCCGAGCCCGGGCGCACGCCGGAACTTCCGCCCTACGGGGCGCTTCTCGCGCCCAGCCCGCGCAGCAGGAGGTCCAGGCCGCCGCTGAACTCGCGGTCGGGGGTGAGGGAGCGGGCTTCACGCGCGGTCGCGGTCAGGTGCGGGAACTCGTCTGCGGGGAGCGCGGCGATGGCGGCGGTCCCCGTGCCCGCGAGGGGGCCGAGGTGTTCCTGCTGGATCGCGCCGACCACGTAGGCGAGGAGCGCGCGCAGGGCGATGACCCGGTCCTCGGCCTCGATGCCCGCTTCGCCGAGCACCCCGAGCACGGTCTCGGACCAGCGCAGCACGCTCGGGGAGCGGTGTCGGTGGGTGGGGGTGAGCGGCAGGATCGCCGGATGGGCGGCGACGGTGTCGCGCAGCCGGGCGACGAGGACGGTGATCCGATCGTGCCAGACCTCGGTGGCCGGCGGCGGGGTGCTGTCGACGCCGCTGAGAACCAGTTCGACGACGAGGGCTTCGAGTTCCTCGCGGTCGCGGACGTACCGGTACAGCGCCATGGTGCTCATGTCGAGCTCCGCGGCGACGGCGCGCATGGAGAGCCCGGCGAGGCCGTCGCGGTCGATGACGGCGAGTGCGGCCGCGGCCGCCTGGTCCGGGGTGAGCGAGCGGGGACGTGGCATGACGGTTGACAGCGTACGGGATACACCTACGCTGGGAGGTAGGCGTACGGCATACGCCTACGCCTGTCGAGGGAGGGGTTCCCATGCTCGAAGCCGGATCCACCGTGCCCACCCACCACCTCACGGCCGTCTCCGGGGAGCCGGTGGCCCTGCCGCCGGAGCCCGGCCGGCTGGTCCACCTCCAGTTCCGACGCTTCGCCGGTTGCCCCGTCTGTCACCTCCACCTGCGCTCGATCGTCCGGCGGCACGAGGAGATCGAGGCCGCCGGGATCCGCGAGGTGGTGCTCTTCCATTCGCCCGCCAGTGAACTCCTCCCGCACGTCGGCGATCTCCCCTTCGCGGTGATCGCCGACCCGGAGCAGCGGCTGTATCGGGAGTTCGGCGTCGAGGCCTCGCCGCGCTCGCTCCTGAACCCACGAGCCTGGTGGCCGGTGCTGCGCTCCGTGGCCCGCTCGTCCGTCGCTGTCCTGCGCCGTCGGGAGCGACTGCCGTCGTCGCGGCCGGTCGGCGGTCGGCTGGGGTTGCCCGCGGATCTGCTGATCGGCCCGGACGGGCGGGTGCTCGCGGCCAAGTACGGGCAACACGTCTACGACCAGTGGACGGTGGACGAACTGTTGGACCTCGCCACCCGGGCGGGCGCCGACCGAAACGCCGTGGGCGCCGCGGAAGGAGCCCCGTCGGGCAGGGCGGGTTGATCGGGGGGACGACCGCACGCACCTCGACGTGCTCCCGCACCGGGTGGTGAGCCGCCGGCTCGCGGAGGTTCGGCCATGGGAGTCGGGGCGAATCGACTACGCGCCGAGGTGAGGCAGCGGGCCCGCCGGGTAGGGGGTCTCCACCGGAAGGAGGGCCCGCGCAGCCGCGTCCTCGCCGGCGCGGACCAGGTCGTGAATCTCCCGTACTCGCGGGGTGATGTCGCGGATGGCGACCGTCCATTCGTCGGCGTACGCACGCGAGAGGGGCCCGGACAGGCCCAGTTGGAGCGAGCGATGGGGCAGCGGGTTCAGATGCAGATCGCGTTCCGGGTCCCATTGGACGCGGGCGGAGCTGTCCCGCAGGGCCCGTTTCCAGGTCGCCGCGTCGGGATGCGTGCCGTGTTCGTGGTGCGAGAGGCAGGCGTGGCGCAGCGCGTGGTCGAAGCCCGCGCGGGTGATCTCGACGGCCAGGACCGTCTCCTGGTCGGTCTTGCGGGCCCAGCCGCAGCGGTACATCATCCACAGGAACGACGGCTTGATCCACGTCATCCGTTCCCGCTTCCAGGCCGCCGGGAATCGTCCGTCGCGGGCAGCGGGGACCCCCAGCCTGGGGGAGTACGCCTGGTAGACGGTGACGGTGTCGGCGGTGTGGGCCGCGCGGATCTGGCGGTTCGGAACCTCGTGCATGCACCCAGGGTGCCGGGCGCGTACCGTCCCTGGCCGGCGGATTTCCACCCGGGGCGGCGGATCGGCATCGTCCGTCGCCCGAACTCGACGTGGTGGGGCTGCTCCAGCCACGCTTCCGTCGCGCATGAGCACCCTGCCGCGCAACTCCGCCACACGGCATGTCACACCGCGAAGGTCCGTCGTCGGAGGTGGTCCGCCGCCAGGTCGGCCGCGGCGCGGCGGGCGGCCGTCGCGTGGTGCGGAGCGTTCCAGGCGTGGGCGACACGTTCGGCGAGGGCGTAGGCATCGGCCGCCGCCCGGGGATCGCCGAGGAGGCGGTGGAGGTCCCCCAGCGGATGGGCGAGGGGGCGGGTGGCGTAGGCCGCGTTGGCCGCGCCGCCGAACTGGTCGCGCATCGGCAGCAGGTGCTCGATCAGCGTGCCGGCGGCCTCCGTATCGCCGTGCAGGACCGCGAGTTCGCTGCGGTAGTCGATTTCGACACCGTAGAGGTGGTCCGTCACCGGTCGCGGCGGGAAACACACCTCCCGTGCCTCGTCCAGCCGTCCCTGGCGAGCCAGGACCAGCGAGTGTGCCACCGCCACGGGCGCGCCGACGGCCTCGTGGACGTCGCGGACGCTGCGCTCGATGTCGGCGGTCCGCCCCTGGGTGAAGCGGATGGTCCACAGGCCGAGCGTGCGCGGGCCCGTCGCGTGGTGCGCCCCGACCCGCTGGAACAGTTCGTCCGCCTGCGCGTACCGCTCCTCCGCCTCCGCGAACCGCCCCGCGATGGCGGCCAGCATGGCCCGGGTGGTTGCGTTGATGCCCCGCGCCCACAGCATTCCGTAGCGGTGCGCGAGGTCCAGGCCCTCGGTCGTGTGTCGGTGCACCGCGGCGGGATCGTTGCGGGCGGCCGCCGTCATGGCGTCGAGGTGTTCGCACACCCAACGGTGGGCGGGCAGGTCGTGGTCCCCGGCCAGCTCGCGCAGTTCGGCGACGAGCGGTGGCCGGGTGGCGCTCCCCAGTTCGTGCGGAGGCAACTTGGCCGAGGTCATCAAGGCCGAGGCGAGCAGGCGCGGTTCGCCGATGGAGCGGGCCAGGGCCAGTTGTACACCGTCCGCCTCACGGGCGCGGGGCGCGTCCTCGCCGGCCACCGCGTCCGCGAGGACCTGGAGCACGCGGGCGCGGGTCGCCCCGTTCAGGGCGGGGTCCCGGGCGAGCCGCTCCAGGCGGGCCAGCGCGGTCCGGTCGAAGAGGCCCGCCAGTCGACTGCGCCAGGGCGAAGGCTCCGTCCAGGCTCCGTAGACCGCAGCGACCAGGTCGTCGCGGTCGGCTCGTACGGCGAGCTCCACCGCCCGTTGACGCGTGTGCCGGGCGGCGTCCGTGGCGCCGGCGCGGACCTGCGCGCCGAGCAGGCGCATCAGGAGGGCGAGGGTGACGTCGGGGTCCGCGTACGGATCCGCGGTGGCCGCGCCGTGCACGTCCAGTGCCTGCGCGATCAGGCCGACCGCCACGTCGTGCGCGTATCTGAGTTCGGCCAGCTCGGCGGCGCGCAGGGCGTAGTCGACGGCCAGCGGGGCGTTCGCGGCCCTGCCCGAACGGGCGAAGTGGTGGGCGAGCGCGGCCAGGTCCTCGGGCCGGTCGCGGTGCAGCGTCCGGGCGATGCGGTCGTGCAGGCGCGATCGCCTTACGCCGGACAGGTCGGAGTAGACGGTGTCGCGGACCAGGGCGTGCACGAAGCCGACCCGGCCGGGCGCCGGCTCGGTCAGCAGGTCCGCGGCGAGTGCGGCGTCGAGCCCTTCGAGCACCCTCTCCTCATCGGCATCGGCCGCCTCGATCAGCAGGGCGACATCGGTCTCCAGGCCGACGGCGGCGGCGAGGCGCACGACCGCCAACCCGGCGTCGGGAAGCAGCGCCAATCGTCTGCGCAGAACGTCCCGGACGCCTTGGGGGACCTCGGACAGCGCCACCAGCGCGCCTTCGCGGTCGAGCAGCCGTGCGCTCTCCCAGACGTAGAACGGGTTGCCTCCGGTGCGGGCGGTGATCGTGTCGATCGTGGCCCTGTCCACGGGCTCGCCGCAGACGGCGTCGACGACGGTCGCGACGTCGCGCGCCGGGAGCCCGCCGAGCGCGATCCGGTGCGGAAGGCGGGCGGCGAGCCGGGCGAGGCTGGTGACCAGCCGGCCGGTCACCTCGGCGGGGCGGTAGCAGGCCACGGTGAACAGGGGCACGCCGGTGACCGCCGCCGCCGCTTCGAGCAGGGCCAGAGTCTCCCCGTCGGCTCGGTGCAGGTCTTCCAGCAGCACGGCGAGCGGCCGCCCGGCGGAGGCGGCGGAAAGCCACGCCGTGAACGCGCGGTGCGTACGGAAGCGGTCGGCGGTGGCCTCGTCCCGCGTGGCCGCCGCCGTTCCCTCCGGCTGGTGCAGGAGCACGGCGAGATCCCCCGCGTTCTCGGGAGGCACCTCCCGTGCGAGCGCGCCGAGCGCCTCCACCCAGGCCCACGCGGGCGGCGCGCCCTCGTGCTCGGGGCAGCGGCCGATCACCACCGTCCAGCCCTCGCCCCGCAGCCGGTCCGCGAACCGGGCGAGGAAAGCGGACTTCCCCGCTCCCGCCTCGCCGGTGACCAGCAGCATGCCGCCGGTGCCACGAGCGGCCAGCGCCGCCGTGTCGGCGGCGCCGAGCTCCTCGCTCCGGCCGAGGAACAGGGGCGGCCGGCCGGCGGGCGCGGTGCCGGGGCCCTGCACGGGCGGGCCGATCGCCCGCAGCGGATCCGCCACGGCTCCCGCGGGCGGCCGCACGGGTACGTGGGCGTGCAGTACCTCCAACCGCTGGTCGAGGAGGGCGTGTTCCAGCCCGACCAGGGCGGGAGAGGGATCACAGCCCAGCTCATCGCGCAGCACCGCCTTGGCACGACGCAGGGCGGCGAGCGCGTCGGCCCGCCGCCCGCAGGCCCAGTGGGCGAGCGCCAGCAGACGCCAGCCCTCCTCCCGCAACGGGTGCTCACCCACCAGCGCCTCGGCAGCCGAAGCCGCCTCCGCGGTGTGTCCGGTGCCGAGATCGGCCGCGACGGCCAACTCGCGGGCGTCCGCCCGCAGGTTCGCCAGGCGGGCCGCTTCGGGCAGGGCCCACGGTTCGTCCGCGTACTCCTGGAAGGCCGGGCCCCGCCACCAGGCCAGTGCCTCGGCCAGCAGTTCCCGTCTCCGCGCGGCCGGGGCACGCCGTGCCCGGTCCAGCCGTGCCTCGAAGCGCCAGGCGTCCACCGCGTCCTGGGGAAGGCGCAGGGCGTACCCCGGCGCGGAGGTGACCAGGACGGTGGCGGGGGCGCGCGGCGGCCGCTCGGGCTCCAGCAGGCGGCGCAGGTTGGACACGTAGGCATGCAACGACACGGTGGCCTTGGCCGGCGGGGTGCCGCGCCACAGGTCCTCGGCGAGGCGGTCCACGGACACCACCGCACCGCGGGCCGCGAGGAGACCGGCGAGCACGGCCCGCTGCCGCGGTGCTCCCAGGGGGACCGGCGTTCCTCTCGTCTCGGCGTCCAGGGAGCCCAGCACTCGTATTCGCAGCACGTCCGGAAATCTACCGGAGGCGGCGAAAACGATCCGTCGACGAAGGATGAACGCCCAGGTCGAGAAAGCGGAGAGGGCGTGCACGCGGGTCGGGCGGTCCGCCAAGTCAACGCCAAGCGACAGCGGGCACTTTGGTCACACCCATCGTCCGCATTCGATCCACGGAGCAACCGAGCGTGTCCCCCAGCACAACCTCCGAACGTCCCCACACCGACGAAATGGTCGTGGTCCACCGCGTCTTCCGTCGCCAGTCGGCCCTCCTGCCGCGCCTGGTCCGAGCCGTCCCGGACGGTGAGACGGGCAGTGCCACCGAGATCGCAACCCACGTGGCCGAGCACATGACGGGGCCGCACCACCACACCGTCGAGGACGAGACGATCTGGCCGCTGCTGCGCGAGCGCGCGGCGGACGAGGAACCGGTCGCGCGGATGGAGGAGCAGCACGCCCGGATCGACCGGAGCCTGGCGGCGGTCACCGACCGCGTCCCCGGGTGGCGGCGGACCGCCGACCGCGAGGCGGGAGAGGAACTCGCGCCGGCACGGGAGGAACACCGCTCGGCGCTCCTGGAACACCCCGACGACGAGGAGCGGCTGGTCCTGCCCCTGGTGGCCGACCACCCGACCGTCGCCGAGTGGGACGCGGTCGGACGCCGCGGCCCGGAGACCGTCCCCAGGAACAAGCTCACGCTCGTGCTCGGCGCGCTCCTCGAAGACGCGACCCCGCAGGAACCGGGGTGCTTCCTGGGCAGGGACCCACTCGTCGGGCGCCTGGTGTGGAAGACGACCGGTCGCCGGCGGTACGCCGCCTCCTGCCGCGTTCGGCGGGCCCCGCTGAACGGCGGGACGGGACGATGACCGTACTCGACTCCGCTCCCCTCGACGCCCTGGACGCCTACCGGACCTGCGAGTTCGTCACTCTCGGCAGGAACGGGACCCCGCAGGCCTGGCCCACCGCGGTGGCACGACGCGAGGACGGAACCCTCCTGCTGACCACCTCCCTCGCGTTCGCGCAGAAGGCGCTGAACGTGCGCCGCGACGGCCGGGTCGCGCTGCTCTTCTCGGATCCCACGGGCAGCGGCCTCGATCCCGCCCCGCAGCTCTTCGTCGCCGGCAGGGCCGAGTGCCCCGACGAGGTCATGACCGGCCCGGAAGGGGCCGAGGCGTACTGGCAGCGGCTCTTCGAGCGCCAGCCGCACAGCCGTTCGTACCTCTCGCCTCCGATGCGGCCCCTGATGCACTGGTACTACCTGCGGCTCCACATCACCGTCGCACCCGAGCGGATACTCGTACGGCCGCCACTGGCCACGCTGTCGGAACCGGGCGCGCCGGCGGCCGTGACCGGGACGGAAGCACTGCCCGGCGCCGCGCAGCTGAGCCGGTTCCCCACGGCCGTACTGGCCGCACGGGACGCGTCGGGGGCACCACTGCTTGCCCGGACCCGGCCGAGACCCACCCCGGCCGGATACCTGGTCGAGGTGCCGCCCGACTGCGCCGTCCAACGGGGCCCGGCCACGCTGCTGGTGCACCGTCACGACGAGCGGCTCAACCGCATGTACAACGCATCCGTCCGAGGGGACCTGCGGCGGACCACGGACGGCTGGATCCTCGTCCCGTCGGCCGTCGTGGAACCGATGGGCTCGGGACGGCCGACCGACGCGCTCCGCGTCCTGCGCCACACGAAGCGGGCCACCGACCGCTACCTGGAGCGTCGGGGTCTGGGCCGGCCGAAGGTGCGGTGGGACGGGTTCCGCGCCCTCGCGAGGTCCGCCGCGCACGGGGAGGGGACCACGTGAGCGCCCTGATGGCCCACCTCGTCACCGCGCTCACTGGCGTCCGGAGCCTCGCCGGGCGACACCGCCCCCGTCCGGCACCGGTCGCCGATGCCCGGATGGGGCGGGTGATGCGCTCGCCGCACCACTGAGCCGGTTCAACTCGGTTGCCGCGGGGCGCGGTCGGTGGGCGGGGGCGGCAGCGCCGCCCCCGCCCTGGCGCGGCGCGTTCGCCTCTCACGCCGACTCGTCGCGGATGGTGTTGCGGTGTTCCTCGTAGACGAGCCGCGCATCGTCGCTCGGAAGCGCGTCGGTGGCGAGGCCGCAGGCACACGTGACGACGGTGAGCTCGGACGGAGTGCGCAGGGTGTGCCCCTCGGGGCTGGTCCAGGCCTTGCCGGCCGGGTTCTCGTACCGGAGGTTGTGGCGGTACCGAGGCCGGCCGGCGGGGCTCGGGGCGCAGCCGGTGCCGGCCTGGTCAGGGGTGAAGCGGTGCTCGCTCATGGTTCCATTGTGGCCGTCCGTGACCGCGGGAACGCCTTCGAAGGGGCGGCGGCACCTGATCCGACCGCACGAGTACTCCGACTGGGGCGAGGCGACCGCCGACGAGGGCGGCCAGGGGGAGTGCGCGTGTCCAGCGTGTCGGTCGCGGCCGTTCGTCGGAGGCCGAGGAAAGGGTGCGGCAAGGCGGCGGAACCACGGTGGAGACCACCCTGCTCCGTCAGAGGTTCCCGAGCACCCGCGGCATGACTCGCTCCACCTCGTCCGCGAGACGGTTGAATTCCTTTCCGAGGAACGGAGCGGCAAGCTTGTACAGCCCCTTGAAGTCCAACCGGGCCCGGTAGGTGAGCGCCGTCCCGCCCGGGACGGCGGTCAGCAGGAGGTCGTCGGTCGTGGTGACCGTCGAGTTGTCGCCGACGAAGGTCAGGCGGTCCTCGTCCAGGCGGACCAACTGGTACGTGAGCCGGGTCTCCCGTCCACGGAACTCGGACACGTTCCTCCACGTGGAGCCGACCCGCACGGGCCCGTCGTCGAGGCGTTCGCAGGTCTTGGTGCCGGGGTCCCATTCCTGTGCCCGGCTGAAGTCCTTCAGATAGTCGATCAGGACCGCTCGGGGCCTGGGGACCGTGAACGAGCGCTCTACGAAGACCACGGCGGAACTTCCTCTCGTGGAACCGACCGGAACCGGCACCTCTGCTCAGGGGGTGTACCTCTCACTTCTCCCGAGGGCGCTGCCCCGGATGCACGTACGCGCACGAGTGTGTGAGTGCCCGACGCCGAGGGGGCCGGGCGCGCCAGGGCGCAGGATGGGGCCATGGAGTTCACGGAACTGGAGGAGCGGGCGCGCAGGCTCGCGGCGTCGGGGGACAGGCGGATCCTGGGAATCGCCGGGCCGCCCGGCGCGGGGAAGTCCACCCTGGCCGAGCGCCTCGCCCTGACCCTGGGGCCCGGGCGGGCCGTCGTGGTGCCCATGGACGGGTTCCACCTTGCCCAGGCCGAGTTGGTGCGCCTGGGCCGGGCCGCCCGCAAGGGCGCCCCGGACACCTTCGACGCCGTCGGATACACGGCGCTGCTGGGCCGGCTGAGGTCGCCCGGGTCCGGCGCGGTCTACGCCCCGGCCTTCGACAGGTCGCTGGAGGAACCGGTCGCCGGGAGCATCCGGGTGGACGCCTCCGTACCCCTGGTCGTCACCGAGGGGAACTACCTGCTGTACGGGGCGGGGGAGTGGGCGTCGGTACGGCCGCTCCTCGATGAGGCCTGGTTCCTCGCCCCGGACGACGCGGTGCGTGTCCGGCGGCTCGTCGACCGCCATGTTCGCCACGGCAGGGAGCGGGCGGCCGCCACGGAATGGGTCTCGCGTTCCGACGAGGCGAACGCCCGGCTGATCGCCCCGGGGCGATCCCTGGCGGACCTGGTGGTGGAGTGACGCTCCGGCGACGCGTCCGACACCTTGCCGGGACCCCTTAAGGGCGGAACAACGGGGCCTTAAGCCCTCCTTAGGCCGCCTTGGGTCTGCGGCGATCGAGGCCGTCGGCGCGGGTGCGGGACTCATGTCGACCACTCGGCTTCCAGGCCTTCCACCTGCTTCTTTGTACGTGCCGCAGGGCACTTCGGCCCGCCCTGGTACGCCACACGGCGCGCGGGCCTCCCCACGGCCGGATCATTCGGCCTGAGACAGGAGTGAACTCGCGCGCGATGTCGGCCGTATGCAGGACGGGAGGACAGCAGCCATCGAGTCGAGGAGTGTCAATGTCCCGTAAGAGGACGATGAGTCGTACGAAGAAGCTCGTGTTCTCCGGTGTGACCGGAGCACTGGTGGCGGGAGGAGCCGTCGCCACGATGGCAACCGGCAACGCCGCCGCCCCCGATGTGGTGTGCAAGGGGTCGTCGGTGACTTTGTCGGGTGAGGCCGGTGCGCCGGCGGCGAGTAGTGGGACGTTTCCGGTGGGGACGAAGCTGAAGGTGACGAATCTGGACAACGGGCAGGCGACGACGGTGACGGTGAATGGTCCTTCGGGTAGTTGTGTCTTGTTGAACAACGCGGCGTTCGAGAAGGTGCGGGAGCCGGGCAAGAATCTGATCCGTCGGGCCCGCATCGAACGCGTGGGCG
>NZ_JBIAQX010000009.1:74773-253791 GCF_042889445.1 Streptomyces sp. NPDC002602
TCGGGTAGTTGTGTCTTGTTGAACAACGCGGCGTTCGAGAAGGTGCGGGAGCCGGGCAAGAATCTGATCCGTCGGGCCCGCATCGAACGCGTGGGCTGACCCACCGGAGCCCGATCGGAGTATCGGAGTAGCTGAAGCCATGGCCGGGGCGCGGGCACAGCGTCCCGGCCATGGCACGCCGGGTACGGGGTGATCGCGCCGGGGTTGGCCGAGTGCCCGGCCGGCCGGTCCGAACACCGTGTCCCCGGCGATCCGGGGCCACTGTTCGCCGATGCTCTGGCTTCGGGACTCCCCGCGAACGATCGACTCCTGCTGTCGCCCCAAGGTGCAACCGCTCACCAGAGTGGCCACTGAGCGGTGTTGTTCGTCTGCGGCCGTGCTGGGCGATATACCTGCCGACCTTCCGGTACTACGGTGTGCTGATGAGTCTACGGACGTGGATCCGGTCGCAGTGGGGGACGCCGTGGCACTGGGCGATGGGGACGGTCGGGGTCGGTCTGGGTCTGCTCGCCGGCTGGGTGGTCAAGCTGATCACGGGCGATGCCTCACGGATGAGCCTCTACCTGGTAGGGCTGTCCACCCTGGTCTGCGTCTACTGGTGGGCCGACCGACGCTGGAGAGCCCGCCATTCCCCCTACGGCGAGGCCGCGCGCTCCCGGTCGAGTGAGGCCCCCTCGCACCGGGAACCGTTCGGCGACTGATGGGCGATCCGGCGGCACCGACGTCGTCGCGCTGGCTGGTGATCGCGCACGCCGATGGAGGCGAGGGGCGGGTTCCTCGGAGATGCGTGGAAGTCGCACACGAGAGTCCGCCAGTGCCAGTGCCAGTGCCCGGGTCGGAGATCGGGTGCCTTGACAGGGGAAGTGATTAGCCGCCATATTATCTGCATGACGGGGAATGACATCGACGGCGAGGCGCCCACCCTCGACCAGGCCAGGCGTCAGGTCGAGCACTACGGCCTGGAGGTCGATCCACAGGCGGTACTGGTCGCGGTACGGCTGATCTCGGCCGGCGCGAGGGTCGGCCGGATGGCCGAGGCGCACTTCGCCAAGTTCGGCCTGTCGACGGGGCGCTACCGTCTGCTCGCCGACCTGGAGGACCACGGAGGGGAGAAGTCCCCCTCGCGCCTCGCGGTCGACCTCGATGTCTCCCGGGCCACGGTCACCGGCCTGCTGGACGGTCTTGAGCGCGAGGGCCTGATCGCCCGCCGCCCGTCCGTGGAGGATGGTCGGGGCACGGTGGCCGTCCTGACCGCACGCGGCGCGCAGCGCCTGCGCGAGATGGCGCCCGATCACTTCGGGCGGCTCGAGGCGATGGTGGGCGGGCTTTCCGTCGAGGAGCGTGCGGTGTTCCTCGATCTGCTCGCCCGTGTCGTGCGCGGCAGTGCGGCCTTGGTCGCTGACTGACCGGCTTTCGGTCGGTTTGGCCCCGCCTTCGGGCAGGGCTCTTTTTTCGACGTAATAGTTAGCTGCCTAATTATATTGCGGAGGAGGCCTGGCGGAGGAGGCCTGGCGCCCCGACGCCCCTGGCTTCCCGTGCACGAACAGAAACCCGTACGCGAACAGGAAGAGGCCGGCATGCCCGTAACGAAGGACAGGACCAGCCGCAGCCGAGCGCCATCCCGGCCATCCCGGCCGTTCACCTTGTGGCGTGAGGTGCTGACCGCCTACGTCGCTCCCGCGCTGACGGCAGGTGCCGCCGGAGTCGTCACCGGGCAGCGGGACCTGGTCGTGGCCGCCTGCACCTCCATCGCGGGAACCTCCGCCGTGGTGGCGTTCCTGGTCGGCGCCTGGTTGCACCACGGTGGCCGGCCCCGGCGGTGGACCACCACCCTGCCGCGCACCGCCCTGACCATGGCACTCGTGATCATCGCCGTGGGTGCGGCGGGCGCGCTGGGATGGTTCACCGCCCAATGGCTACCCGCCCACACCCCGATCCCCTCCACCCAGTGGCTGGAGCGCCTGCGCATCGACCTGCCCGTCTCCGCAGCCCTCGCCACCACCATCGTCACCCTTCGCTGGCGCACCACCACGCCCCCGGCACAGCCCACCCCGGCACCAGGCCCACCCGCGCCGAGGCCCGGGGCGTGACCGAGCCCAAGCCCGACCGAGCCCAAGCCCGACCGAGCCCGCCCCGGCGGCCCTGGGCCGTCTCTTCCGGGTCTTGCCTGACCCGCGCCGCCCGGCACCGCACCTCGCCGCGTTGTCGAGGCATCCGAGGACGTCCCGTACTCGGGAGCCTCTGCGCCTTGCGATGCACGGCACCGGACGACGCGGGCCTGACCGGCACGATCCGAATGAGACGGCCTGACCGCCGGGAAGTCACCAAGAGATGAGCACACGATGATCGTTGTCATGGGAGCGACCGGAGCAACCGGGAACGCACTGCTCCGCAGCCTCCTCGCACTGGGCGCGCCCGTCCGCGCACTGACCCGCGCTCCGCACAGCCCGATCCCCGGCACGGCCGGCACGCATCAACCCGTCGACGTGCGGTACGCCGACGCCAACGACCCCCACTCCCTGCGCGCCGCGTTCAAGGGCGCCGACCAGCTCTTCCTCGCCATGGCCAACAGCCCCGCACAGGTCACACTCGAAACCCGCGTCATCGACATCGCCGCGCACGCCGGCATCGGACACATCGTCAAGATCTCCGCACCCGCCGCCGAATCCGACTCCCCGGTCGCCATCTCCCGCGGACACCACGCCGTCGAGGACCACCTGCGCGGCAGCGGACTCACCCACACCATCCTGCGCCCCTACGCGTTCATGCAGAACCTCCTGCGCCTGGCCCCCGCGGTCGCCCAGGGCGTCATCCTCGGCACGACGGGCGACGCGCCCTGCAACCACATCGACTGCCGCGACATCGGCGACGTCGCCGCCGCCGCCCTCACCAGGCCCCACATGGCCGGCGGCACCTACTCCCTGACCGGATCCGAAGCGGTCTCCTATCCCGAAATCGCCTCTCGGATAAGCACTCTGACCGGCGATCAAGTCCGCTACGTCAACCTCACCCCGGACGAACTGCGCGAGAACCTCGTCCACCACGCCCACATGCCCACCTGGCTCGCCGACCACGTGACGGAGATCCAGCAACTCGCCATCACCCGGCCCGAGACCCCCAACAGCACCGTCACCGAGATCCTCGGCCGCCCGCCCCGCACCCTCGACGCCTTCCTGCGCGAACACCGCGCGCACTTCAGGCGATAGGGCCCTGAACCACACGCCTTCACGAAGCCGCGAACCGTTCCGCCGTACAAGGCAGAGTTCGGCGCCGCTGCTGCGGCACCCCGACATGCGCGCGAGGCGGTCCGGATCGGGCTGCGGGCGGTGAGCCGGCCCGCAGCGGCGGGGATCGCGGGACGAGCCTGTCGGGTGGGCAGGGAACCGTCGGCCTGGTGTGCTTCGTGGAGGAGAGGAGAAGGCACGGCTGGTGGAGGGAGAGGCGATGCCAGGGACACCACGTCGCGAGGCGGGGCTGAGATGCGAGGACGCGCGGCTGATCGCCCGGGACGTCTTGTCCGCGCACCATGTGGGGACGGCTCTCGTGGACGACGTGCTGTTGGTGGTTTCGGAACTGGTCTCCAACGCGGTCCGTCACGCCGGCGGCGTGACGGACTTCCGCGTGCGGTGTCTCCCGGGTTCGGTTGCGGTCGAGGTGTCGGACGGGTCCACGGCCCACCCGTCCCCGCCTGGTACGCCGGTCGACGTACCAGGAGGGTTCGGTTGGCTCCTGGTCAACCGGATCGCCGACCGTACGGAGATTCGGCCCGAACACGGCGGAAAGACGATCACGGCGTTTCTCCCACTCACCCCCGTCGGCTGAACCGCCGGATTCGGTCCCTCCCGGCAGCCCGCCGGGGGTGGCCGCGCGCGATCGGTGACCCATCGGGGACGACCCACGTACGGGAGGGAGCCGTCGACCTCGCGGCAGACGCGCGCCCTGCCCCGAATCCACGCGGTGGGCCGTATGGAGGCTCGGGAGCGGCACAGGGTTTCGAACCGCCCGATCAAGGCTAGGCGGTGCGTATGGTGCGAATCGGATACACGATGATGACCGAGCAGGCCGGACCGCGCGAGCTGGTGTCCCATGTGGTCGGAGCGGAGCGGGCGGGGTTCGACTTCTCCGTCATCTCGGACCACTCGTTCCCGTGGCTGGAGTCCCAGGGGCACGCCCCCTACGCGTGGAGCGTCCTGGGAGCGGCCGCGCAAGCGACTTCCCGCATCCCGCTCATGACCTACGTGACCTGCCCGACCTTCCGCTATCACCCCGCCGTCATCGCACAGAAGGCGGTCACTCTTCAGATCCTCTCGGAAGGCCGGTTCCGCCTCGGGCTGGGCTCCGGCGAGAACCTCAACGAACACATCGTGGGTGCCGGCTGGCCCGCCGCCCACGTACGCCTGGAGATGCTGGAAGAGGCCGTCGACATCATCCGCCGCTTGTTCACCGGCGAATACGTGAGCCACCACGGCGCCCACTTCGACGTGGAGAACGCGAAGCTGTGGGACCTGCCCGATCAAGCGCCTCCCCTCGGCATCGCCGTCTCGGGTCCCCGCTCCTGCGCGCTCGCCGGCCGGTACGCGGACCTCGTCATCGCCACCGAACCGAAGCGCGACCTGCTGGAGGCCTTCGACACGCACGGCGGCGCCGGTAAACCGAAGGTCGGCCAGCTTCCCGTCTGCTACGACACCGACCGGGACGCGGCCGTCGCCCGGGCCCACGACCAGTTCCGCTGGGCGCTCGGCGGCTGGAAGGTGAACGCCGAACTCCCCGGACCGGCCGGTTTCGACCAGGCCGCCCAGCACACCCGGCCCGAGGACGTCGCCGAGGCCATCCCGTGCGGCAGTGACGTGGAGGCCTTCGTGGAGGCGGTACGCCCGTACGTCGAGGCGGGCTTCACCGAGGTCGCCCTCGTCCAGATCGGTGGCGAGCACCAGGAACCGTTCCTGGAGTGGGCGGAGGCGAAGCTGCTGCCCGCCCTGCGGAACCTGTGACGGGCGGCCGGACCATGAGCACGGACCGCGCCGCCCTCTTCGACGTCGACGGCACCCTCACGGACACCAACCACCTCCATGTCGTCTCCTGGTGGGAAGCGTTGCGCCAGGCCGGGCACCGGATGCCCGCACACGCCGTCCACCGGGCCCTCGGCCTGCCGGGAGAGGACCTGCTCGACCACCTCCTGGGCGATGGCCGCGACCGCTCCGGCGACGAAGGGCTCAGTGCCGCGCACGACACCCTCTACGCCACGTACTTCGAACGGATCCCGTCCTTCGACGCGGCCGCCGATCTGTTGCGCGCCCTGGCGGCGGACGGATGGAAGGTCCTGCTGGTCACCTCGGCCAAGGACAGGGAACTCGATGCCCTGCGCAAAGCCATCGACGCGGACGACGCCATCACCGACACCGCGACCTCCGAGGACGTCGACCGGGGCAAGCCCGCACCCGACCAGGTCCGGCACGCCCTCGGCCTGGCGGGAGTACCACCCGAGCGGGCGGTGTTCGTCGGCGATTCCGTCTGGGACATGCGGGCCGCCACCCGGGCCGGCGTGGCCGCCGTCGGCCTCCTGTGCGGAGGCATCGCGCGGGAGGACCTGGAGGCGGCCGGGGCGATCGCCGTCTACCGAGACCCGGCCGACCTTCTGGCCGGCCTCGAGGGGAGCCCGTTCCCGCGGGTACCCGCGACGCCCGGGCATGGTGACACGGCGCGGTAGCGGCACCGGAGCCCCGCCGAGGCCCCGCGTGCGGCGGGCGGGGGATTCCGGACGGTCCGACGCGCCGTGCGGCGTGCCGGCCGGGCGTCGCGCGGTGCGAGGCGTACACATGGGAAGCGGCGTCAGCCGTACAGCCTCTGTTGGATCCAGAGTTGATGGGGTGCGCGATGGTGACGTCGATCGAACCGGTCACGCCGGTCCCGGTTGCGGGTCGGACTCCAGGCCAGGTGATCGTGTCGTGGTTGACGACGACGGACCACAAGAAGATCGGACACCTCTATCTGATCGCGTCGTTCGGATTCTTCCTGGTCGGCGGCGTACTGGCGTTGCTGCTGCGCGCCGAACTGGCCCGACCGGGCATGCAGATCCTGTCGAACGAGCAGTACAACCAGATCTTCACCCTGCACGGCACCATCATGCTGCTGCTCTTCGCGACCCCGACCTTCGCCGGATTCGCCAACGCGATCATGCCGTTGCAGATCGGGGCTCCCGACGTGGCGTTCCCGCGTCTGAACATGCTGTCGTTCTGGCTGTTCCTCTTCGGCGGCCTGATCGTGCTGGGCAGCCTGCTCACTCCTCAGGGCGCCGCGGACTTCGGCTGGACCGCCTACACACCGCTGAGCAGTGTGGACCGCACCCCGTACATCGGCGGCGACATGTGGATCATGGGCCTGGCGCTGGCCGGCTTCGGCACGATCCTCGGGTCGGTCAACTTCGTCACCACGATCATCTGCATGCGCGGCCCGGGCATGACGATGTTCCGGATGCCGATCTTCACCTGGAACATCCTGCTGACCTCGGTTCTGGTGCTGTTCGCCTTCCCCGTCCTCGCGGCGGCCCTGCTCGTGTTGGAGGCGGACCGCAAGTTCGGTGCTCAGGTCTTCGACGCGTCCAACGGCGGCGCCCTGCTGTGGCAGCACCTGTTCTGGTTCTTCGGGCACCCCGAGGTCTACATCATCGCCCTGCCGTTCTTCGGGATCGTGACCGAGATCTTCCCCGTCTTCTCCCGCAAGCCCGTCTTCGGCTACCTCGGCCTGGTCGGCGCCACGATCGCGATCGCGGGACTCTCGCTCACGGTGTGGGCGCACCACATGTTCGCCACCGGCGCGGTCCTCCTGCCGTTCTTCTCGTTCATGACGTTCCTGATCGCGGTGCCCACGGGGGTGAAGTTCTTCAACTGGATCGGCACGATGTGGAAGGGCTCGATCTCCTTCGAGACACCGATGCTGTGGTCCATCGGCTTCCTGGTCACCTTCCTCTTCGGCGGGCTGACCGGCATCATCCTGGCCTCCCCGCCGATGGACTTCCAGGTCACCGACTCCTACTTCGTCGTCGCCCACTTCCACTACGTGGTCTTCGGAACCGTGGTCTTCGCCACGTTCGCCGGTTTCTACTACTGGTGGCCGAAGATGACCGGCACCATGCTCGACGAACGCCTCGGCAAGATCCACTTCTGGACCCTGTTCATCGGCTTCCACACCACGTTCCTCGTCCAACACTGGCTCGGCGCCGAAGGCATGCCCCGCCGCTACGCCGACTACCTGAACTCGGACGGCTTCACCGCCCTCAACACGTTCTCGACCATCGGCGCGTTCCTCCTGGGCCTGTCCACCCTGCCGTTCCTCTACAACGTGTGGAAGACGGCGACGACCGCTCCCAGGGTCACCGTCGACGACCCGTGGGGCTTCGGTCGCTCGTTGGAGTGGGCCACGTCCTGCCCACCGCCCCGGCACAACTTCGTCACCCTGCCGCGCATCCGCTCCGAATCCCCGGCCTTCGACCTGCACTACCCCGAGGTGGCCGCGCTGGACGCCGCGGGCGGTCAAGGCAAGCGCGACGCGCTGGACGATCCCGGCAACCGTGAGGCACCCGGATCCGACCGCGACATCGCGGCTCAGTAGGGGGTTCGGGCGTGATGAATCAGAACGAGGCGGCAGCGGGCCTGGCCGAACTGGAGGGCTACCTGATGAGCCGCGCCGCGCACCACACCGCGGCAGCGGAAGCGCACGCCTTCGCCGATGAACTTCCCTGGCTGGGAAGGGCGGAGCGCGAGGACGTCGTCCACCTCTACACGGCCCGCCACCTGGCGCGGACCCGCGACGCCCTGCACGAGATCGCCGGCCGCAGCCACGAGCTGAGGCAGGAGTACGCTCACCGCTACCAGCTCCTGCGCCGCCGTTTCGTGGCCCTCGCCCTCCTCGGTGGCACGACCGTCCTCGCCACCGCCCTGTCCATCCTGACGATCGGCCTGAAGCCGCGTTAGAGGGATGGGACGGCCCGAAGGCTGATCCGGGTGCCGCGGGGTCAGCCCACGAGATCCGGCGCCCGGAGCATGGCGGACGGGATGCCCCACGCGTCCACGAGGTCGACCGCGAGGGGGCGCACCTTGCGGCAGAGGTCGTTCACCTCGCGGCTGATGGCCTTGGACCGCTGAACGGTCAGCCGCCCGTGCTCCATGAACCAGGCACGGTCCGCCTCGATCGTCGACAGGGCGAACAGGTCGCACAGGAGGGCGAGCGCCGCCTTCTCGCCCCCTTCGGGCATCGCGCGCACCTTGTCGACGAAGGACTCCGTCACCAGCCGCTCGACGTGTGCGCGCGCGAGCGCGATGACGTGGTCCTGCACCCGCGAGAAAACGGTGCCGGGGTCGCGCTTCTCGTCGATCCCGCGCTTGATCCGCCGGGCCAGTCCGGCGAGCATGTGCTCCTCACGGAACCGGACCATGGCGAGCTGGTACTCGGAGTCGAGCAGGCCGGCTTCGCGGTCCCACTCGTCGCCGCCGGGCAGCAGGTCGCGCACCCGTTCGAGCAGCTTGTGGGCCGAGGTCCGTTCGATGACGGTCTCGACGGCGAGGTTGGTGACGTAGCGGACCATGCCGAGTTGGTCGAGGTCCTCGAACTCGCTCGCGTGATCGGTGAGCAGCCCCTTCGCCACGAGCTGCAGCAGGACGTGATTGTCGCCCTCGAAGGTGGTGAAGACGTCGCTGTCGCTCTTGAGGGCGGCGAACCGGTTGACGGCGAGATAGCCGGCGCCGCCGCACGCCTCGCGGCACTCCTGGACGACCCGGGTGGCGTGCCAGGTGCCGAGAGCCTTGATGCCCGCAGCCTGTGATTCGAGTCGGCGCCGCGCCTGCGCGTCGTCCTCGATGCCGGAGAAGACCTCGTGCAACTGTGTGCGCACGCCGTCCTGCGCGAGGTGCAAGGCGTACGTCCGGGCGATGAGCGGCAGCAGGCGGCGCTGATGCAGGCCGTAGTCGAGGAGTACCTGCTCCCCGGTGTCCGAGGCCGCCTGGAACTGCCGGCGCCGCACGGCGTACTTCGTGGCGATCGTCAGGGCGACCTTGGCGACGCTGATCCCGGCGCCGGCGACGCTGACCCGGCCCTGCACCAGGGTGCCGAGCATGGTGAAGAAGCGTCGGTTGGGGTTGTCGATCGCACTCTCGTAGACGCCCTCGGGGGTGACGTCGGCGAACCTGTTGAGGAGTGCCTCGCGCGGCACCCGCACGCCGTCGAACCAGAGGCGCCCGTTGTCCACACCGTTGAGGCCCATCTTGCGGCCGTCGTCCTCGATCCGGACGCCGGGCGCCGGCCGACCGCCGACCCGGAGGGGGACCACGAAGGCGTGTACGCCGCGGGACCGGCCGTCCACCTCCAACTGGGCGAAGACCACGCCCAGTTCGGCATGGCGAGCCGCATTGCCGATGTAGTCCTTGCGTGCCTGGTCGTCGGGGGTGGTGATGACGAACTCCCCGCTCGCCGCGTCGTACCTCGCGACGGTGCCGAGCGCCTGGACGTTGGAGCCGTGCCCGGTCTCGGTCATCGCGAAGCAGCCCATGAGCTCCCCGGTGATGAGGTCCGGGAGGTAGGCGTCGTGGTGGCGCTCGGTGCCCAGATGCAGGATCGCGCCGCCGAAGAGCCCGAACTGCACGCCGACCTTCACCAGGACCGACAGGTCGCCGAAGGCCAGCGTCTCGAACGCGGCGATCGAGGCCCCGACATCGCCGCCCCCGCCGTACTCGGCGGGAAAGCCCATGCCGGTCTGGCCCGTCGCGGCCATCTTGACGACGATCTCACGCACCCGCTCGCGGAACGCGTCGACGCCGAGCTCGTCGGCCTCTTCGAGGACGGAGGCGTATGTCGCGAGGTTGGTACGGACAAGGTCGCGGATGGCGGCGTACTCGCCGTCGAGCACCTCGGTCAGCGCGCAGACGTCGATCTCGGGCTGCACGTAACCGGTCGCGGAGGTGGAAGCGTTCTCGGTGGCCATGCCGCTCCGCTACCCCGCCGCGAGACGATCAACCGGGGGTCTCACGACGTCGTCCAGTGGAGGGCCCCCGGTCGTGCCGGGGGTGGGGGCGGCCTGGTACGGCCGCATCGTCACCTCGGCCGGTGACCTCGGGCTGGTCGGCGCCGCGCGCCGGATCGGGCCGCGCGGCGGGCAAGGGCGCGGGCGTGCGATTCGCCTGTCCGGGTGGTGGCCGTGTCGGCCGGAATGGCCGCAGCGCGTCCGAGGAGTCCGAGCGGGGCGCCGTTTCCCGCGAAGCTCGTCACTTCCGGCGTACGGCACATGGCAAAGGCAAGGAGATGTCTCTCCTTGCCTCTCCCAAGGTATAGCGCACCGGGGGGCTTGCGGCAAGACCCCGGTCACGGCGCAGAATCATCCGCCGAGGCCGCAACCTGCGGAAATGAGGGCAAGACGTGGGGGTGTTGTGGTCGACGTACGGCGGACGAGGCGACGTCGAGACAGTGGGGGACCGGCGGCGCACGTGTGGGCGCTCGGCGCGGGAGCGCGAGGGCGCCCGCCGCGCGGCCGGGCAGAGAAGCCGGGCAGAGAAGCCGGGCAGAGAAGCCGGGCGGAGAAGCCGGGCGGATCGGCGGAGGGAACGCAGCCAGGGATGCGGATGATCAGGATGATCGGGACGTGCCCGACGAGAAGTTCAACGGGGCCGGTGTCGCCGGTGACTCGGCGGGCCACCCGAGTGCGGCCGGCCATCCCCATGCAACAGGACACGACCGCCTCGGAGGCATCGCAGTGATCGAGCAGTACGTGTGTGATCTCCAGGAGATCGACGAGACGCAGGTAGCGGTTGTCGGAGGCAAGGGCGCGCACCTGGGCGGGCTGTCGCGGATCGAGGGCATCCGCGTGCCGGGTGGCTTCTGCGTGACGACGAACGCCTTCCGGCGGATCTTGGCGCAAGCGCCGTCGATCGACGATCGGCTGGATGAACTGTCGCGCGTGAACCCGGACGACCGGGAGGCGGTCCGCACGCTCAGTGCGCGGATTCGCCGAACCATCGAAGGGATCACCATCCCGGACGAGATCGCGAAGGCGATCACCCGCGAGCTCGGCCGGTTCGGCGAGCGAGCCGCCTACGCCGTCCGTTCCAGCGCGACGGCCGAGGACCTGCCGACGGCTTCCTTCGCCGGCCAGCAGGACACGTACCTGAACGTCGTGGGGCCCGCGGCGATCCTCCGGGACATCAGCCGGTGCTGGGCCTCGCTGTTCACCGAGCGGGCCGTGACCTATCGCCGGCGCCACGGCATCGACGACCGTGCGGTCCACATGGCCGTGGTCGTGCAGCGGATGGTCTTCCCGCATGCCTCCGGCATCCTGTTCACGGCCGACCCCGTCACGGGCAACCGGAAGGTCGCCACCGTGGACGCCGGCTTCGGCCTCGGCGAGGCCCTGGTCTCCGGCCTGGTGAACCCGGACGTCTTCACGGTTCGAGACGACGAAGTCGTCGCCAGGACGATCGCCGCCAAACGGCGTGCCGTTCACGCCCTCCCGACCGGCGGTACGCGGGAAGAGACGATCGACCCGCGGCAGCAGGAGCAGCCGGCGCTGACGGACGCACAGGTCGTGCGGCTGGTGCGGCTCGGGCGGCGGATCGAATCGCACTTCGGCCGCCCGCAGGACATCGAATGGTGCCTGGTCGACGACGGCTTCCGGATCGTTCAGAGCCGGCCGATCACGACGCTGTTCCCCATCCCCGAGACGGGTGACCAGGAGAATCACGTCTACGTCTCCGTCGGCCATCAGCAGATGATGACCGATCCCATGAAGGCCTTGGGGTTCTCCATGTGGCAGTTGACGGCCATGGTGCCGATGCACGAGGCGGGCGGGAGGCTGTTCGTCGACGTCACCGGGCGCCTGGCCTCGCCCGCGACTCGCGCGGGCCTCCTGGACGTCCTGGGGAAGGGCGATCCCCTGGTCAGGGATGCTCTGGAGACCGTCCTCGACCGCGACGATTTCGTCCCGTCGCTCCCGGACACGGTCCCCGGAGCGCCGCCGACCGGCCGTGCGTCCGCCCCGATCGAGAACCCTATCGAGACCGATCCGGCCATCGTCACCGCGTTGATCGAGCGCAGTCGGGTGTCCATCGCCGGCCTGGAACGCGACATCCGGACGAAGACCGGACCGGAGTTGTTCGACTTCCTGCTGGAGGCCTTCGAGGAGCACAAGCGGGTCCTCGGTGACCCGTTGAGCATGCAGGTGATCATGGCGGGCATGGAGGCCACGTGGTGGCTCAACGACATGTTGCAGGAGTGGCTGGGGGAGAAGAACGCGGCCGACACGCTGACCCTGTCCGCGCCCGACAACGTCACGTCTGAGATGGGACTGGCGCTGCTCGACGTCGCGGACGTGATCCGCCCGTATCCGGAGGTCGTGACCTTCCTGCAGGGCGTCGGGGACGAGGGCTTCCTGGACGGGATGGCGAAGCTCGCGGGCGGGAACGAGGCGCGCGAGGCCATCGAGCGCTACCTCGACCGGTACGGCATGCGCTGTGTCGCGGAGATCGACATCACGAGGCCGCGTTGGCACGAGCGCCCCTCGACGCTCGTGCCGGTGATCCTCGACAACGTCAGGAACTTCGAGTCGGGCGCCGCAGGGCTCCGCTTCGAGCAGGGCCGGCAGAAGGCGCTGAAGAAGGAACAGGACGTGCTGTCACGCTTGCGGGCCCTGCCGGACGGGGACCGGAAAGCCGACGAGACCAAGCGGATGATCGACCGGGTCAGAACCTTCATCGGGTACCGGGAGTACCCGAAGTACGGCATCATCAGCCGCTACTTCGTCTACAAGCAGGCCCTGATGGAGGAGGCCCGGCGCCTCGTGCGGGCGAACGTGCTTTCCGAGCAGGAGGACATCTTCCACCTCACGTTCCGGGAACTTCACGAGGTCGTGCGCTCGAACCGGGTGGACCGCCGGCTCATCCGGCAGCGCAAAGACGCGTTCCGCTCGTACCACGCGCTCACACCGCCCCGGGTCCTCACATCGGACGGAGAGGCCGTCACCGGGGCGTACCGGCGCGACGACGCGCCGGCCGGCGCCCTGATCGGTCTACCGGTCTCCGTCGGGACCATCGAGGGACGGGCCCGCGTCATCCTCGACATGGGGAAGGCCGATCTCGAAGCGGGTGACATCCTGGTCACGACCTTCACGGACCCCAGCTGGTCGCCGCTGTTCGTCGGCATCGCGGGCCTGGTCACCGAAGTGGGCGGCTTGATGACCCATGGCGCGGTGATCGCCCGGGAGTACGGTCTGCCGGCCGTCGTGGGTGTGGAGCAGGCCACCAGGAAGATCCGGGACGGTCAGCGGATCCGCGTACACGGAACCGACGGGTACATCGAGATCCTGCCGTGACCGACTCCGCCGGGACGCCCCGTCGGTGGCATCCGAGCGATCGACCCGGCCCGAGGTGAGGCGCGGGCTCCGCCGTGCCGCACGGCGGAGCCGGCCCGGTGACGATCAGTGTCCGGCCGGAGGGGTCTCGGCGGTCAGACTCTCGATCAGGCCCTCGACCAGGACTTTGATCTCGTCGCGGATCGGGCGGACCGCCTCGATGCCCTGACCTGCGGGGTCGTCGAGTTTCCAGTCGAGGTAGCGCTTGCCGGGGAAGACGGGGCAGGTGTCGCCGCAGCCCATGGTGATGACGACGTCGCAGGCTCGTACGGCGTCGACGGTCAGTACCTTCGGAGCCTGGGAGGAGATGTCGATGCCGGCCTCCGCCATCGCGGCGACGGCGGCCGGGTTCACGCCGGCGGCGGGTGCGGAGCCGGCGGAGCCGACCTCGATCCGGTCTCCCGCGAGGTGGGTGAGCCAGGCCGCGGCCATCTGCGAGCGGCCTGCGTTGTGGACGCACACGAACAGCACCGACGGCTTCGGGGCGGGGGTGTCAGACACGGGAGGGTCCTTTCCGGAGGGTGGCGGTCCGCTCGGCCGCCGGGGCGTCGGTGGGGAAGAAGCGGCGGGCGGCGAGCGCGACGTGGACCAGCCCGATGAGGACGGGTACCTCGATCAGCGGGCCGACGACGCCGGCGAGGGCCTGGCCGGAGGTGGCGCCGAAGGTGGCGATGGCGACCGCGATGGCGAGTTCGAAGTTGTTGCCGGCGGCGGTGAACGCCAGTGTCGTCGCTCGCGCGTGGTTCAGACCGACGGCGCGGCCCAGGGCCATCGACCCCACCCACATCAGTGCGAAGTACACCAGCAGCGGCAGCGCGATCCGGGCAGCGTCCAGCGGCTTCGAGGTGATGGCCTCGCCCTGCAGGGCGAAGAGCACCACGATGGTGAAGAGCAGGCCGTACAGGGCGAACGGCCCGATCCTGGGGATCAGCTCGTTCTCGTACCACGTACGGCCCTTGGCCTTCTCGCCCAGGCGGCGGGTGAGGAATCCCGCCAGCAGCGGGATGCCGAGGAAGATCAGTACGGAGCGGGCGATCTCCCACACGGACACGTCCAGGGCCGTCTGCTCCAGGTTGAGCAGGCCGGGCAGGACGGACAGGTGGAACCAGCCGAGCAGGCCGAACGCGAGCACCTGGAAGACGGTGTTGAGGGCAACGAGGACGGCGGCGGCCTCGCGGTCGCCGCAGGCAAGGTCGTTCCAGATGACGACCATGGCGATGCAGCGGGCGAGGCCGACGATGATCAGGCCGGTGCGGTACTCGGGCAGATCCGGCAGGAAGATCCACGCGAGGGCGAACATCAGCGTCGGGCCGACGACCCAGTTCAGCAGAAGCGAGGGCATCAGCAGGCGCCGGTCGCGGGTGACGGTGGAGAGACGGTCGTAACGGACCTTGGCCAGGACCGGGTACATCATCACCAGCAGGCCGAGGGCGATCGGCAGCGATACCCCGGTGACCGTCACCGCCGCGAGCGCGTCACCCAGGCCGGGTACGGCACGTCCCAGACCGAGGCCGGCGGCCATCGCGATCAGGATCCACCCCGCGAGGTGACGGTCCAGGAAGGACAGCCGGGCCGCGACCGGGCCGGCGGCGGGCCCGGTGTTCACGAAGTGGCCTCCGCCGTGTCGGATGTGGCGTCGATCGGCTCGGTGGAGCGGGTCAGAACGGCAGCGAGGCGGTCGGTGGTCTCGGGGATCAGCCGGTAGTAGACCCAGGTGCCGCGCCGCTCGGAGTCGATCAGCCCGGCCTGCTTCAGCAGCTTCAGGTGGTGGGAGATCGTCGGCTGGGACAGCTCGAAGGCAGGGGTCAGGTCACATACGCAGACCTCGCCGCCGGCCCGCGAGGCGATCATCGACAGGAGTCGGATGCGGACCGGATCGCCGAGGGCCTTGAACACCTTCGCCAGCTCGACGGCCTGGTCCTCGCCCATCGGGGCGGCCAGCAGGGTGGGGCGGCAACCGCCCCCGTCCCGGCCCAGTACGGCCAGCTCTTGTTTCGACATGCCTCTATGTTGACGAACTTCGATCCAAGGCGCAAGCTTGTATCGATGAATGTCAATGCAACCTGTTGAGGAGAGAGTCATGACGGATCAGACCGCAGACCTTCGCGAGATCGTCCGCCGGCGGTACGCCGCATCCGCCCTCAAGGTCACCGAGGGCGGTAGCGCGACCTGCAGCGGGGCCGAGCCGGTTGAGGTGAACGACGACTTCGGCGTCGCCCTCTACACGGCCGACGACCGAGATGCCCTCCCGGCCGAGGCCGCCGCCGCCTCCCTGGGTTGCGGCAACCCGACCGCCGTAGCCGATCTCCACGAAGGCGAGCGCGTCCTCGACCTCGGCTCCGGCGGCGGCATCGACGTCCTGCTGTCCGCCCGCCGCGTCGGCCCGACCGGGAAGGCGTACGGCCTGGACATGACCGAGGAGATGCTCGCCCTCGCCCTGGCCAACCAGAAGAGAGCCGGCGCCAAGAACGTCGAGTTCCTCAAGGGCGCCATCGAGGCCATCCCGCTGCCCGCAGGCACGATCGACGTCGTCATCTCCAACTGCGTGATCAACCTGTCCACCGACAAGCCGGCCGTCTTCGCCGAGATGTACCGCGTCCTGACGCCCGGCGGACGGATCGGCATCTCCGACATCGTCGCCGACGACGAACTCGCTCCGGCCCAGCGGGCGGAGCGGGGTGACCACGTCGGCTGCATCGCCGGCGCGCTCTCCTTCGCCGAGTACCACGACGGGCTGTCGGCGGCCGGCTTCACCGACATCGAGCTCACCGCGACCCACACCGTCGCCGACGGCATGCACTCCGCCATCGTGCGCGCCGTGAAGCAGGGGGCGAGCCGTCAAGCGGGGCCAGGCCTTCGCGGGTCGGGCGTGGACAGGTCTTCGGACATGTAGGCACTACGTCGTCCTGCATGGGCTTCGGACATGCGCGTACTGATCGGGAGGACGAGCCCTACCTGGCCGAAGCGGTCCGTGACGGCGGTCTCCTCGTCACGCTCCGGCTTCCCGCCACCTCGCAGGGATCCTCGCCTCGTTGACCGGACCGGGGGAGTGCCGCTCCGATCTCGATGGCCACGGTCATCGTCACCGGCCGCCGCATCTCGGAGCACCTCGCGGAACCTCGCCGCATCTCGCCGCATCTCGCCGCACGATCCGGTCGCGGGGCGCATGGAACGGCCGACGCCGGACACACGTATGCCAACCGCCAACCGGCCTGAGTACAAGAGAAGTCGGGCCGCCCGAACCTACGCGCACCGAGGAAGCGAGACGTCATGCCGCTGACATTCCGCAAGAGTTTCAGGATCCTGCCCGGCGTCCGACTCAACATCAACCGCAAGTCGTGGTCGATCACCACCGGCGGCGGCAAGCACGGCCCCCGCCACACCCACAGCAGCACCGGACGTCGTACCACCTCGGTGGACCTGCCCGGCCCCTTCGGCTGGCGCAAGACCACCCGCGGCTGATCCACGGGGTGCGCGCCGCGTCCAAGGAACCCCCGGCCGGGCAGGCCGGGGGTTCCTTCCGCTGGTCGAAGGCGCGCCGATGGGCTCGAAGCCCCCGCCGGGGCATCCGGTCCGTCAGTGGCGGTGCATGGTCCGCAGGGCCTCGACCAGCACCTTCGGGTCATGTCGACCCGTGTGGACGGGCGGGGGCTGCCTGTCGAGCTCGAGGAGGGTGGTCACGGCGGCCGGCGCCGCCCCCGTCCTGGGCACCTCCGATTCCAGTGGCGCCCGGCGCCTGTGGGAAAAGCTCGCGACCAAGCGGCAGGCCGGGGCCGACATGGCGGGCGGGGGCCTCGATCGCATGAAAGGTGTCCGATCCCACGCATGGCCGCAGAATTGGTGGTGTGCGCTCTACGCGGGATCGGAGACTTGCATGAACGACATCAAGTTTGAGCAGAAGCGCTCGCTGACACGGCTTGAGGCGGCGGACCAGCTCACGGCACTCGCGGCCGTGTTGAGGGAAGGCGGGGACGCCGAGCTCGAATTCGGCACCGGGACGGTGAGCCTGCGGGTTCCCGACGAACTCCGCGGCGAGCTGGAGATCGAGATGGACGAGGGATGGGTCGAACTGGAGATCGAGTTCCGGTGGCCGGTCGCATCGAGCCGAACGGCGCCCTCGCCGGCGGTGGCCACAGGCACGGAGAAGCCCGCGAGGCGGAAAGCCGCGCCCTCCAAGCCCGATCGGGGCGGGACGGGCGCCAGTGGCAGCAGAAGCGTGAAACGGTCCGCCGCGAAGAAAGCCTGAGTGGAACGGGCGCCCCGACCGCCACGCCTGCTCGGCGCGCGGCACGCCTTCGTATCGAGCTCGGGGAAGGGGGGGCTTGTCCGCGCGTCTTGTCGTGTGGATGCCGACCGGGGGCGCCGTGAAGTTCGGCGCCCCGAGCCGAAGCCCTGTTCCGGGTGGAGTTCTTCAGCGGCGGGGGCGCGGTGAACGGGTGTCGGGTGAGCGGGTGTCGGCGCGGGGGGTCTGCCGGGCGAGTGCGGCCGTGGCACGTTCGAGGAGTGCGCACAGGGTGGTGTGTTCGTCGGGGGTGAACGCGTCGGTGAGTGCGCGTTCGAGCACGCTCACCTCCTGGTATGCGCCGTCGAGCACGGCCTGACCCTGGGGCGTCAGGTGGGTGAGGAGGACCTTGGCGTGCGCGGGTGCCGGATGGCGCGTGACGAGCTGCTTCTTCTGCACGCCGCTCAGGACCGTGGCCATGGTCTGCTGGGTGACACCGCAGGCGCGGGCGAGCTGGGCGCCGGACATGCCGTCGTCCCGGGACAGGGTGAGCAGCACGGTGTACTGCGTCAGCGTGAGGTTGTAACCGCGCAGGACGGCCTCGTGGTGCGCCATCAGAGCCTGTTCGGCCCGCCGGATGCGGGTGCACAGGTACTCATCGGCCGTCATCTCGGTCGCGCGACCCTCCATCTTTCCCAGACCCCTTGGTTGACTCAGGTAGCTGATACTCGCAACTCTCGATATCAGCATACTGATACACCTTAGGGGGCAGTGACCATGAAGGCCGTCGTCCTCGACACCGATGACCGGTTTCGCCTCACCGACGACCGGTTCCGCCTCGCCGACATCGACCAGCCGGCCCCCGGCCCCGGCGAGGTCGCGATCGCGGTGCGGTACGCCGGCGTCGAGGCGGGGCGACGTACTCGTGCGCGGCGGACACTTCCCCGTGCCCCGGCCTTTCGTACCCGGCTTCCAAGCGGCAGGGCGCGCCATCGCGGTCGGCGACGGAGTCGACGCCACGGGCGTGGACCCGCGAACCGCCGCCGGACCGGGTTGGGCCGTCCCCACGACACGACTGTTGACGTGAGGGGGACGGGGCCGGCGCGTTGTGTGATGGATTGGTAACAGTGACGGGCGGCGGGCAACGAGGGGGGCGGCGGGCCGGTCTGGTTGGTCGGCGAGGCACCGGGTGAGTTCACGAAGGGGTTCTCGCCGCGCGGCTCAGGGGGGCCGGCAAGGCCACGAGGGCAACAAGCCGTGGCTGATGTCGCCTGCCTGCCTGTGCCTGCGAGAAAACGTTCCGGCTTGATGAACAGGACCTGAAGGAATGACCCTCTTGACCACTCGCTTACGACGAGGCGCCCACCGCCCGCGGACGATACTGGCGCTGATGGCGGCGCTGTTCGGGATCATCAGCGTCACCGCGCTCACCACGACCCCGGCGGCAGCGGCCGATCAACGCCAGGCGATCTATGCCATCGCGCATCGGGTCGACACCCTGGACGGCGTGGACATCGCGCTCAAGCACGGCGCCAACAGCATCGAGATCGATGTCTGTGCCTGGTGGAACCCGAACGAATGGCGCGCCTACCACGACTGTTCCTCGGCCGGCGACAACCGCCGGGGGCCCAGCGTGGACAGCATGATCGACCGCATCCTCTCCAACGCCAATTCCGGGCGCCGGCTGGCACTGGTCTGGCTGGACATCAAGGACCCGAACTACTGCGGAGAAGAGCCGAACCGCGGATGCAGCGTCGCCGGCCTCCGCGACAAGGCGCAGAGGCTGACGGCCGCCGGCATCCAGGTGCTCTACGGCTTCTACGAGTACCACGGTGGCAGCACCCCGGACGTCGGCGGCAGGGGCTGGAAGAGCCTGGAAGGCAGGCTCGGCAGCCTTGAGGGCATCACGACCACCGGGACCCGCGACCAGGTCGTGGGCGCCTTCAACCGTTCCGGTTCCGGATTCCCGAACGGTCGCCGGGTCATGGACTACGGCGACTCCGACATCACCAAGGGGTTCGGCAACTGCACCGAAGCCACCTGGAACACCTGCGCGGAGCTGAAGAAGGGCGCCGGGGACCGTGCCGCCGGGCGGCTGGCCGCCACACTGTCCTGGACGACCACCTACAACGACCCTTGGTATGTCGACAAACTGCTGGGTGACGCACGCGTGGACGGCATCATCGCCGGCTACGGGGCCTTCACGGGAGTTCGCGAGTACGACGACAGCTGGCAGTGCGCGAACTCCATCAACCTCATCCGTGACTGGGTGAACCGCCACGGTTCCACCCACCGCATGGCCACCAGCGCGGATCGCCTCTTCAGGTAGCGGCCGATCGGGGCCGGGGCCGTCATCGCCCCGAACCCCATCGATTTCATGGGCCCTTGAGACGGTCGGCCGGGAGCCCGGCCGACCGTCACCTGCACCGGCCTGACGCGGCGTCGCCCAGAGCCCATAGCCCATCGCCCGCAACGGGCCGACGCCCGGCTCGGCTGTCTCGCCGCCGCCAACGCGGCCTCACGTGCGCGCGCTCGCGAAATCCATGGGCGCCGATCCCGTCGAACTGGCACCGTGACCATTCCACCCGTGCGAGAGGCGAGGAAGATGATCGAGAACGTGATGCCGAACGAGACGACCATCCCGTTGATGCCGTGCGTGTCGGTGTCGGAGACCCTGGACTTCTACCGATGCCTCGGGTTCGAGGTCGTCCACGAGCAGACCCGGCCGTATGTCTACCTGGCCCTCTCCCACCGGGGCTTCCACCTTCATTTCGGCAAGGCCCCCGCTCACCTGGATCCGGTGAGGGAAGACGGTGGCGGCTGCCTGGTGATGGTCGACGAAGTCGCCCCCTACCACGCCGCTTTCACCGCCGCGATGCGTGCGACGCACGGCAAGGTCCTGACTTCCGGACTCCCGAGGATCACCCGCTACCGGGCGGGAGCGAGCCGGTTCACGCTGATCGACCCCTCGGGCAACTCCATCATCTTCATCCAGCGCGACGAGCCCGCCACTTTCGATTACGGCGGATCGAAATCCCTCCGAGGCCTGGCCCGGGCCGTGGACAACGCTCGCATCCTCATCGAGTTCAAGAACGACGACCACCTCGCCCACCGCGTCCTGAACACGGGCATGGACCGCCACGGCGAGAACGCCGACCCCCTCGACAAGGCCAAGGCCCTCGCGATGCTGATCGAAACGGCCACCGTCCTCGATCGCCCCGAGGAGACCGCCCCTTGGCGTGACCTGCTCGCCCGGATTCCCCTCGACGCCGAGCAGCGTGGCCAGGTAGAAGCGGTGTTGCGCAACGTCGCGCATGTCCCGCTGTCCGCCGGCCCGGAAGCCGAAGGGGAGGAGTCCGTCTCCTGAGGGTGCGGCCTTCCACCCGGCCATGCCGACGAGGAGGGGAGCGCCACGATGCCGGTACCGGGACGGCTGGTCCGACCGGTACGACATGGACCTGAGTGAGGGGAGCCGACTCCGGACCGGCAGCGGACGTTCCGGGGTGGGGGCGCACCTCACCCTTCGGGTCCGCGTCGCGGTCAGTCGCGGGTGACGGTGTAGCCGGTGTCGTTCAAGGCGGCGGTCCACACATCGCGGTCGAACCATTTGGCGATGTCGGGCTTCAGCGCCGTGATCCCGTCCATCCTCGCCTGCCAGTCGGTACCCGCCCGACCGCGCTTGTCCTGGCAGCCGGTACAGCCGTCCTCGCCGTGGATGTGTCCGGCCATCCACGCGTTGACCGCGACGCTGAGGACGACCAGGTAGAGGTCCCCGCCGTTCTCCTCCAGGGCGGTGGGGACACCCGCGAGGATGAGGGCCAGTTCCGGGTTGTCGACCGGCGGCGTCGGCGGCTGTCCGATCTCCGGCTCGGCGGTCCCGCCCTCCTCTGTCCTTCTCCGCTGTTCGGCGGTGCGGTCCGGGCGGCCGTCGACATCGAAGTGCTTCCGGGCGGAACGAGCATGGATGCCGAGCCGTTCGGCAACGAGACGCATGCCGTCCCCGACGGTGTCGGCGATCGTGCCACGGTGGAACGCAAAGCCCCGGCGGGCCAGTTCGGAGAGCGTCACGGCGACCGCGTCCTTGAACGCCTTCGTGTTCCTCATGGACGACATACTCCCGGATTCCCCAAGGACTCTGACCCGTTTCGCACCTGTTCGCTCAACCTTGTGTGTGCGCCGCGAGGGTGCGTCCGCGGCCTGGTGTCGGGTCCCACCGCGTGTGTGCCGTGCCGGACGAGGTCGAGGTGGGGTCATACGGCCTTCGGCACCGCCATCCGCGCGAGGTTGCGCTTGATGTTCCGCGCCGGTGCGGCCGATGCCGCCCCCCGCGCTTCGGTTTGGCATGACGAGCGAGGCACCGGAGGCCACTACCGTATCGGCAACCTCAGGGGTCCTTGCAACCATGGCCGAACAGAGATATTTCCCCTTCGTCATTTCGAGTCACTTTCGAGCGATCACTCACAACTGGTTCACCGTTGAACGTCTTTAGTGAGTACAGATCAGGGCGCTGATCGCGGCCTTGTCGTGATGTCGGATCATGCCGCTTCGCTGGTTGGGGTTTTGGCGGAATCAAACTCCTCATGGCGGCCCGATCCGAGAGGAGCTGTACGGGGGCAGTCCCGCGTTATAGCGTTCGCGTGGTCACGCAGCCACTCGCACTCAACCCGTCACTCGATCGAAATGAGGTGCCGGCCGATGATGAAGGTGAGGACGGCACTCATGGGCATCGAGCGCAAAGGGCCTGCTGGGGGACCCGCGGTCAGGATGTCGCCGCGGTCTTCCCGAATCCACGCCGCCAGACTCTCCGTGAAATTCGGAACGAACAACTCGGGTCGTCTTTCCCCCGAGCGCAGTCGGCCGTTTCATCGAACAGGCAGTGTATTTAAGACCCGTTAACGTCTGTGCGCCTCCATTCGCGCCGGACCACGCCATTCATCGTCGCAATACTCCTGTGCGCTCGCCGAACCAAGTGACGTTCATCGGGCGGACGTTGTACGTTTCTTACCGAAGGCATATTCCAACCAGCGGTTATCGCCGTTGAGAGGGACACGGATGACGAGCCACGCAACCGAAGTCGACCTCGAAAGCCTGCTCCGCCAGGCACTGCAGACCACAGGTACGGGCAAGCGTTGGACGACCGACGCGGACGAGATGTGGTGCCGCCTCACACACCACCGCGGCGTACGACGCCAACAGGGCTGGAAACTCCACGTGTCGGCGACGGCCGCCTCCGCACCGGAAGTCCTCGTGAAGGCCCTGGACGTGTTGCTGAGCGAGGAGGCGGCATTCAAATTCGTCCGGTCACTCGACCAGGTGAGCGCGCTCAACTCCCGTGCCACACCGCGGGGGAGCTCGGGCAAGTTCATCACCATCTACCCGCCGTCCGACGACGCCGCGGCCCGAATAGCGCTTGAGTTGCACAAGGCCACGGCGGGACTGGCCGGCCCCCGGATCCTGTCCGACCAGCCGTACGCCCCACACAGTCTCGTGCACTACCGCTACGGCGCCTTCGTCGGCCGGCGGCGGCTGTCGGAGCAGGGTCTGCTGGTGTGGTTCATCGAGGACCCCGACGGCAATCCCGTGGAGGACAAGCGCACCGGCCAGTACTCCCCGCCCTCTTGGGCGGTCAGCCCCTTCCCCGCCTCGGTACCACTGCCACCGCAGCAGGAGAAGGCGGCGAGCAACCCGGTGGTGCTCGGCGGCCGATTCTCGGTACGAGAGGCGATCCGGCACACCAACAAGGGCGGCGTCTACCGGGGAACGGACGTCACCACGGGCGCACCCGTGGTGATCAAGGAGGCCCGGCCGCACGTCGAGGGCGACTCGTCCGGCTCCGACGTACGCGACTGGCTGCGGGCCGAGGCCAGGACGCTGGAGAAGCTCAAGGGCACGGGACTGGCACCGGAACCGCTCGCGATGTTCGAAACCGGCGGGCACCTGTTCCTCGCCCAGGAGGAAGTGCCGGGTGTGCCCCTGCGCACCTGGGTCGCCGAGCGCTTCCGCGACGTGGGCGGCGAACGCTACCGAGCGGACGCACTCGCGCAGGTTCGACGTCTGGTGGACCTGGTCGCGGCTGCCCACGCCCACGGCTGTGTACTGAGGGACTTCACGCCCGGCAACGTCATGGTCCGCCCCGACGGCGAACTGCGCCTCATCGACCTGGAACTCGCCGTCCTGGAGGACGACGTCACACTCCCCACCCAAGTCGGAACTCCCGGCTTCAGCGCCCCCGAGCGCCTGATCGACGCTCCCGTCTCTCCGACCGCCGACTACTACAGCCTCGGCGCCACCGTCTGCTTCGTGCTCGGCGGGAAGGTACCGAACCTGCTGCCCGAGGAGCCGGCCACGAGACCCGCGGAGCAGCGGTTCGCCGAATGGCTCACCGCCTGCGCCGGAACACTGCGCATGCCGGACGGCCTGCCGGAGATGATCCTCGGGCTGATGAAGGACGATCCCGGCGAGCGATGGGACCCTGCCAGGGCGCGGGAGGCACTCCGCGAGACGAACCCGGAGCGCCGGCCCGCTCACCCCGCCACCGGACCGGTACGGACGGACGAACCACACGCCGTGACGCGGGTCGCGGTCAGCGGGATGGTGAACCACCTCATCGATTCGATGACCCCGGGCGACGACCGGCGGCTGTGGCCCGTGTCCACCCTGGCGGGGGAGACCGACCCCTGCACCGTGCAGCAAGGCGCGGCGGGTGCGCTGGCCGTACTGACGCGGTACTTCGAACTCACCGGCGACCCGCGCCTGCCCGACCTGATCGCCACCGCCGGCAACTGGATCGCCGCTCGAACCGACACCCGCTCCATCCGCCCGGGCCTGCACTTCGGCGGCCGCGGCATCGCCTGGGCGCTGTACGACGCCGGACGCGCCATCGAGGACCGCGCACTCACGGACCACGCGCTGGCCCTGGCATTGGCGCCGCTGGAGTCGACGCCCAGTCACGACATCACCCACGGCTCCGCGGGCAGCGGACTCGCGGCCGCCCACCTGTGGAACCGGACCGGTGACCCACGCCTGGCCGAGCAGGTCGCCGACGCGGCCGACCGGCTGGCCGCCGCCGCCCGACCCGAACCGTCCGGCGTGAGCTGGCCGATTCCCGCGGAGGCGGTTTCCACGGAGGCCGGCAAACGCTACCTCGGCTTCGCCCACGGAACGTCCGGCATCGGCTGCTTCCTCCTCACCGCCGCGGCCATCACCGACCGCTCCGAGCACCTGGAACTGGCCGTGGCGGCGGGAGAACACCTGGTGGCCAACGCCGTGATGGTCGGCGAGGCGGCCCAGTGGCCGGCCCAGGCCACGGACGTGCCCACGGCGCCGTACTGGTGCCACGGTTCGGCGGGCATCGGTTCCTTCCTGGTCCGACTCTGGCAGCGGACGGGGGACAAACGGTTCGGCGATCTCGCCCGCGGCGCCACACACGCCGTCATGGAGCGCGCCTCCCGCGCCGCTCTGGCCCAGTGCCACGGGCTGGCGGGGAACGGCGACTTCCTCCTCGACATGGCCGAGGCCACGGGGGATCCCGCCTACCGCGCGATGGCCGACGACCTGGCCCGTCTCCTCGTCTGCGAACGGGCCCACCGCGAAAGCCACGTCGTCTTCCCCAACGAGTACGGGGACGTCTCGACGAGTTGGAGTGACGGTTCCGCGGGAATTCTGGCCTTCCTCCTGCGAACCCACCACACAGACCCCCGGCACTGGATGATCCGGCAGCCGGGCTGAGCGACAGGGACCCCTGTCGCCACCGCACAGAGAAGGAGAATGTCATGGAGAACCAGGACCTCAACCTGCTCGCCCACCTGCACGCCCTTCCGGAGACCGACCCGGTCGGCGTCGACGGCGCGCCGTTCGCCGCGACCTGCGAGTGCGTCGGCCTGCTGACGCTTCTGAACACCATCTGTATCGGCATCAGCTGCGCCTAGCCGAGAACCTCCTTCCGGTGGCCGCCCCCTGGCGGC
The DNA here is from genome assembly GCF_042889445.1 of Streptomyces sp. NPDC002602. Taxonomy (NCBI): domain Bacteria; kingdom Bacillati; phylum Actinomycetota; class Actinomycetes; order Kitasatosporales; family Streptomycetaceae; genus Streptomyces; species Streptomyces sp. NPDC002602. Next base: position 100,347 of record NZ_JBIAQX010000009.1, read on the forward strand.
CACCGGACGGAGCCAAGGCCGCTGTGGCCGGCAGGCCCGCCGCAGACATCCCCGTGGACGAGGACCCGACCATGCAGCCACACGCCGCGGACGACGCTCGCATCCGAGCCGACCTCCCGCCCACCGCCCACACGCACCCGGACACTGCCCGGCCCACCGCCCCGCCGGCGTACGCCATCAGCACGCGCGGTCTGTTCAAGAGCTACGCGGGTCCGGACGGGACCACCACCCACGCCGTTCGCGGCCTGGACCTGGACGTGCTCCAAGGCGAGACCTACGCCTTCCTCGGTCCCAACGGCGCCGGCAAGTCCACCACCCTCGCCCTGCTGTGCGCCCTGGCCCGCCCCACCGCCGGACAGGCCACGGTGGCGGGCGTCGACGTACTGCGCCGACCGGAGCAGGTACGAAGACTCGTCGGGATGCTCTTCCAACACAGCGCCCTGGATCCGGACCTGACAGCCGAGCAGAACCTGCACATCCACGCACGCCTCTACGGACTGCGCCGCCGCCACGCCCGCCTGCGCGCCGCCGAGACGCTGGAGATGGTCGGATTGACCGACCGGCGACGTTCCCTGGTCCGCACCCTGTCCGGAGGAATGCGCCGCCGCCTGGAACTCGCCCGCGGGCTGCTCCACTCACCCCGGGTCCTGTTCCTCGACGAGCCGACCACCGGACTCGACCCGCACGCCCGCGTCCAGGTGTGGGAACACCTGCGCGCACTGCGCGACCAGCACGGCAGCACGCTCTTCGTCACCACCCACTACCTGGAAGAGGCGGAGAACTGCGACCGACTCGGCATCATCGACCACGGCCGACTCGTGACACAAGGCACGCCCCTCGCGCTGAAGACCGCGATCGGAGACGACCGGGTGGCGCTGCGCACCAGCGACGACGCGGCGGCACGACAGGTCGTGGGCCGCACCGCGCCGTCGGGCCTCGCCGTCACCCTGGACGCCGAAGGGGTGACCCTGAGGGTTCCCGACGGCAGCGCCTGGATTCCCCGCCTGTGCGCGGCACTCGAAGCCCACGGCATCGCGGTGCACGCCGCGTCCGCGACCCCGCCGACACTCGACGACGTCTTCTTCCACCACACCGGCCGCAGCATCCACGCCCCCCGGCCGACACCGGCCACCCCGAGCGCAACCACGCCGGCAACCGAGGATGCCCCATGACCGCACCCGCTCTCCCGGCCCCAGACGCCTCCCGCACCCCTGATGCCCCGGGCGCCTCCACCGACACCGGCCGGGAGTCGGGGGCTCCTCTGCGCCACGAACTGCGAGCGGTACACGCCCTGATCTACCGCGATCTGCTCCGCCTGTCCGCCCAACCCACCCACACCGCCCTGATGCTGCTCCAGCCGGTGCTCTACCTCTTCATCCTGGGAGGCGGTCTCGCCGCCCTGATCCCCAACTCCTCGCTGGGCGTGGGCTACCAGACCTACCTCTTCCCGGGCATGCTGATGATGACGGTACAGACGCCGGCCATCATGGTCGGCATCCGCCTGATCACCGACCGGCAGAGCGGCTACCTGCGCGAACTCCTGATGGCCCCGGTCCGCCGGTCCACCCTGCTCCTCGGGTGCTGCGCGGGCGGCACCATCGTCTCCACGGTCCAGGGCGCCGTCCTGCTCGCCCTGGCCGGAACCGTCGGCCTGCCCTACGACCCGCTCCTCATGGCGCTGCTCCTCGCCGGCATGATCCTCACCTCCTTCACCATCACGGCCCTGTCCCTGGCCCTGGCCGTGACCCTCAACCGGCCCGAGATCTTCCACATGCTGCTCGGCCTGGTGATGATGCCGTTGCTCTTCCTCTCCGGCGGCTTCTTCCCGATCGAGAACCTGCCGGGCTGGGCCCACACGCTGGCCGCCGTCAACCCGCTCGCCTACGGGGTGGACCTGCTCCGCCGCTGCATCGCGCTGCGGGTACCGGACCAGGCCGCCGCCGCGGGCATCGAATGGTCCGACTGGCAACCTCCCCTGCTCCTGGAAGGTTCGCTCCTGCTGGCCGGCGGAGTCCTGGCCCTGGTCTGGGCCGCCCACCGCTTCAGCCGCCCCGAATGACCCGCGGACGGGGGATTGGAACGAGCCCGGCTCCACGTCGCGCCCGAGCGCCGGCGGCGCACCCGGAGCGAGAACGTCCGCGAGGGCGGTCCGCTCGGGCGAAGCCCGGGCGCGCGGGGGCGCCTGGCCGGGACCGTCCCCGTCCTCAGCCCGAGAGCGCCTTGTCCCAGCCGCGGTTGACGGTCCGTCTCGCGTTCTCCGTCTGTGCCTCCGTCGGAAACGTAGGCGTGCCCTCGACCGTCGGCAGTTTCTCCGCGGCGGCCTTGTCGAGGGTGCCGTCCTTCCTCATCGCGTCCATGAGGACGGGGCGCGCATAGGCGCCGAGCCGGAGGTTCTGCCCTTCCGGGCTGAAGAGGTACTCCTGCCACAGACGTGCCGCCGCGGGGTGCGGGGCGTCCTTGTTGACCCCGTTCGCGTAGTACTGGGCGAAGCTTCCGTCGAAGGGGATGGCGGTCCTCCAGTCGACGTCCGCGCCCTTCCTCCGGAACTCGTCGGCATATCCGAGATTGAGGAAGTCCCAGTCGATGCTGATCGGGGTCAGGCCCTTCGCGATCGTGGCCACCGAGGACTCGACCGGGATGAAGTTCCCGTTCTTGCGGAGGTCGGCGAAGAAGTCGATGCCGGGCTGGATGTTGTCGAAGGAACCCCCGTTCGCCAGGGCCGCCGCGTACACCCCGGCGAAGGCGGAGCCGGACTTGGTGGGGTCGCCGTTGAGCGCGACCTTCCCCTTGTACTCGGGCTTGCGCAGATCGGCGAACGTCGAAGGGCAGGTCTTGACGCGCTTGGCGTCACAGCCGATCGAGACGTAGCCGCCGTAGTTGTTGTACCAGCGGGCTCGCGGGTCCTTCTGTTCCTCGGGGATCTGGTCGTACTCGGCGACCTCGTACGGGGCGAGCAGGCCCTGCCGGGCCGCGGACTGCGCGAACGAACCCCCCACGTCGATCACGTCGGGGGCGAGGCCCGCGCCCCTGTGCTCCTTCAGGGCGTCGATCTCGTCCTGGCTGGTCCCTTCCGGGTTCTCCACCGTGACCTTGATCCCGTACTTCTTCCGGAAGCCTTCGATCAGCGCACCGTAGTTGGCCCAGTCGCTCGGGAGCGCGATCGTGTTGAGCACCCCCTCCTTCTTCGCCGCCGCCGTCAGTGCCGCCATGCCGCCGGTGTCCGCGGCGGAGGTGGCCACCGCGGGGGCTCTCGGTGTGGCGGGCGGCTTGTCTCCACAGGCACCGAGGGGCGCCGCCGCGAGGGCCAGGCAGGCGGCGACGGAGGCTGTCCGGAGACGAGGTGCGGGCACTAAGGCTCCATAACGGGCGATCGTCCACTGATCGAGGCCAGCGTACGTTCGGAGGCCTCGACGCGCAGTCCCAGACGGTCCCGGTCGGTGGTGTCCGTCGCCTCCCCGAGCCTGCCGTACCGGCGGGTACTCAGAACCCTTCCTCGCCCCATCCGGCCAAGAGGGCTTCCGCGAGATCCATCGCGGGCGGCGCGGTCTCGTCCTGGAGGGTCTGCTCGCTCCAGATGATCTTGCCGCGCGCGGTGTAGCGGGTGCCCCAGCGCTCGGCGAACTGCGCCACGAGGAACAGACCGCGACCGCCCTCGTCGGTGTCCTCGGCCCGACGCAGGTGCGGGGACGTGCTGGACCCGTCGGAGACCTCGCAGACCAGGCTCCGGTCGTACAGCAGCCTCACCCGGATGGGCTCGGTGCCGTAGCGGATGGCGTTGGTCAACAGTTCGCTGAGGATGAGTTCCGTGGTGAAGGCGATGTCCTCCAGTCCCCAGTCCGCCAGTCTGCGGGCGCAGGCGTTGCGCACCGGGGACACCGCCGCGGGGTCGGGGGACACGTCCCACTCGGCGATCCGCGCGGGGTCCAGCCGGCGGGTGCGGGCCACCAGCAACGCGACGTCGTCGACGGGCCGGGTGGGCAGCATCGCGTCGATCACCGCCGTGCAGGTTTCCTCGGGATTGCGGGCAGGCCCTGCCAGGGCGGCGCGCAGCGCCGCGTGGCCGGCGTCCGGATCGCGGCCCCGGCTCTCGACCAGCCCGTTGGTGAACAGAGCCAGCCGGGAGCCCTCGGGCAGGGTGATCGTCATGGTCTCCATGGGGAGACCCGCGCCCAGGCCCAGCGGCGGGGAGACCGGAACATCCGGAAAGGAAACGGTTCCGTCAGGGTCGACCAGGGCGGGACCGGGATGACCGGCGGTGGCGGCCGTCACCTGCCCCGAGACGGGGTCGTAAATGGCACACAGACAGGTGGCCCCGGTGATTCCCTGCCACTCCTGCTCATCGGTGTCGATGTGGGCGACCAACTCGTCCAGGTGGCTCAGGAGCTCGTCCGGAGGCAGGTCGAGGGTGGAGAAGTTGTACACGGCGGTGCGCAGGCGACCCATGGTGGCGGCGGCGTGGAGACCGTGGCCGACCACGTCCCCGACCACCAGGGCCACTCGGGCGCCGGGCAGCGGGATGACATCGAACCAGTCCCCGCCCACCCCGGCGTGTGCGGCCAGATAGCGGTGAGCGACCTCGACGGCGGACTGCTCCGGCACGCGCCGGGGCAGCAGGCTGCGCTGCAGGGTGACGGCCATGGTGTGCTCGCGCGTATAGCGGCGGGCATTGTCGATGGACAGCGCCGCCCGGGCGGTCAGCTCCTCGGCGAAGGACACGTCCTCCTCGTCGAACGGCGGTGAGTCCTCGCTCCGCCAGTAGCCGGCCATGCCCAACACCATTCCCCGGGCCCGCAGGGGCACGGAGATCAGGGAGTGGATGCCGCGGTCCAGGATCTGCTGGGCATTCGCCTGGTGCTGGGCCCGCCAGCGCTGGGGGGCGGCGCGCAGGTCCGCCTCCAGGACCGCACGGCCGCCTGCCGACCCGGGGGCCAGGGGACCCGTGGGAGCGAACCGGATCAGCTCGCCGACGGGGGAGAGCGGGTGGTCGCCCTGGAGACCCACCACGGCGGTGCGGCGCATCTCGGTGCTCGCCTCGGGCGGCTCCTCGCCGCGCAGTACCGGGTCCAGCAGATCGACGGTGACGACGTCGGCGAACCGGGGGACCGCCGCTTCCGCCAGTTCCTCCGCGGTGCGCTCCAGGCTCAGTGTCGTTCCGACCTGCACCCCCGCGTCGTACAGCAGGTTCAGCCGCTCGCGGGCCATCTCCGCCCTGCCGGAGAGCGCCCGCAGTTCGGTGGTGTCCCGCAGCGTGACGACCGTCCCGGCCTTCCCGTAGGGCGCGGTGCGCCGGATGTTCACCGCCAGCAGTCGATCGGCCGCCACGTGCAGCTCGTCGGTCGCGGAACGACCCGAGGCGATCTGCTCGGCGATTCCCTCCTCCAGACCCAGATCCGTGACGGGGAGCCCTTCCGCGTGTGCCGGCAGGTCCAGGAGCCTGCGCGCCTCGTCATTGGCCAGCAGGAGCCGACCGTCACCGCCGACGATCAGCACGCCCTCTCGTACCGCGTGGAGCACCGCGTCGTGGTGCTCGTACATTCTCGTCATCTCGGCCGGTCCCAGGCCGTGTGTTCGCCGCAGCAGCCGGCGGCTCACCAGAGCCGTCCCACCCGCGGAAAGGATCAGCACCACGGCCGCACTGCCGAGGACGACCGGCAACTGCCGGTTGACCATGCTCTGTACGTTCTGGACCGTGACCGGGGAGGTGACGACGGCGATGACGCGACCGTCGGGGTCCTTGACGGGGACCACCGACACCACGGACCGGCCGAGGGACCCTTCGAACGTCTCGGTGAAGGACTTTCCGGCCGCCGCCTTGGAGAAGGGGCCGACGACGTGTTTGCCGATCTGCCGCGGATCGCTGTGGGTGAGCGTGACGCCGTCGAGCGAATACACGTTGATGCCGTCGACCTCGGCGATCTTCCGGGCCGCCTCCGCGCTCGGCTGCAGCACCGCGCTGGGATGGGCGCTGCGCAGAGCCGGGACGATTCCCGGAGATTCCGCGAACGTTCCGGCGGCGGCGAGCGTCCGGTGTCGGGCGTCCATCATGGCGGAGCTTCGAGCCTGCACCACGAGCGCCCCCACCGCGGCGGCGACGAGCAGCATCACGACGGCCAGCTGGAGGAGGAACACCTCACCGGCCACGCTGCGCACGCTCAGCAGCGAGGACAGGCGCTGCGGCCTGCGCACCCTGCCCTTGGGGGGCTGGGCGCGTTCCTGACGCATCGGGCGTGGTTCCGACCGGGGACGGCGCGGGGAAGCGGAAAAGCTCGCGGCCAAGCCGGACAGCCGGCGCCGGAGATCTCCCACGAAATCGCCCATACTCCAGTTTCTTACCTCTTCGGGCCGACGGCAGCGGGGAGCGACGGACGCCGAGCCGCGGCGGTCCTGGCGCCGCTCAGGGCGACGGTGTGGCGCACCGCGCGGGGCGCGGGTGGGATCCGGACCGCCGTCACGGCGGCGACCGGGCCCCACGGGGCCGGTGAACCGGAGTGGCGGCCAGGCGTCCGGGCAAGGCACGCTGTACTCATGAGAGCGCCCTTGCGCTCGCCCCCGGGACCGGGAGCCGGCGGCCACCACCAGGTCCTTTTCGCCCTCGCGCAGTGCCTGCCCTTCGCGCTCGCCCTGCTGGTGCTCCTCGTCGAGCTCACTCCCGCGCATGTCCTGTACACCGGACCCCTGCTGGTTGCGACCCCCGCCCTGGCGGCGGTGACGATGGGTCCCAAGGGCACGCTCGCGGCGACGGGAGTGGCCGTCGCGGTCAGCGTGGCCACCGCCACGCACAACCACGCCTGGGGTGGCCAACAGGTCTACACGAACTTCCTCGCCCTCTTCCTGGTCTCGGTGGCGAGCCTCATGACGAGCCGCACCGCGCGCACGCGCCGCGAGAACGAGCTCAACCAGGTCCGACGGATCGCCACGGCCGCCCAAGAGGTCCTGCTGCGGCCGGTGCCGGCCCGGCTGGGCACCGTGCGGGCGGCCAGCCTGTACCTGGCGGCCGAGAAGGGCGCGCAGATCGGCGGTGATCTGTACGAAGTGGTCCAGACCCGGTACGGGATCCGGATGATCGTCGGGGATGTCCGGGGCAAGGGACTGCCCGCCGTACGGGCCGCCGCGATCGTGCTGGGCGCGTTCCGGGAGTCCGTGCACTACGAGGAGGACCTGGTGGAGGTCGTCAACCACTGCGAAGCGGCCCTGCGGCGCGATGCCGCCGTCGCGGGCGCGGCCGGGGCCGAGGGTGACGACGTCCTTCTCGAGGGGTTCGTCACCGCTCTCGTGGCCCAGATCCCGGACGGCTTCCACGTCGAGGTGATCAACCGCGGACATCCGCCGCCGCTGGTGCTGCGCGACGGTACGGTCCGGTCCTTGATGCCCACCGCGCCCTTGCCGCCGTTGGGCCTCGCGGAGTTCATCGGCGGACCCCCCGGGCGAGTGGACAGCCATCCGTTCGCACCGGGGGACAGGCTGCTGTTGTACACCGACGGCGTGATCGAGGCCCGGGACCGGGACGGCACGTTCTTCGACCTCCCCGAGGCCATGGTGAGCATGCGCGACCGCCCCCGGCAGAAGTTCCTGGAGGGGCTGCGTCAGGCATTGCTCCGCCACACCCGGGACCGCCTCGCGGACGACGTGGCGGTCATCCTCGTCGACCGGCGAGAAGCAGAGGGACACGGGTAGGGGGCCGCGGTCTGCCGTACGTGCGTGTGACCGTGGCGGTGAGGTGTCCCGCCGCGGATCGGTGCCGGTGGTGCCGTGATCGGCCATCGGCGACATTCCCGGCCCGGGTCGACCCAACGGACCGGGAACCAGGCCCCGTTCGTGGACCGGCGGCAATCGCTCGCCGCGGCGATCACCAGGGGCCATGGTGATCGTCGCGCGCGTGCGACGAGCGCCTTCAAGCCGTTCGTCGCGCTCGACCGGCTCGCCGGACCTTCGACGTGCGGCAACGGTTCTCCAAGGCCACCCAGGCCGGCAGGCGCGGCCGATCGGGCTATCGTGCGCGTTCCCCGGCGGCCCGTGCCATCGGGGTGTCGTCGCCGGGGCGCGAGACGGCGACGCGCACGACCAGCACGGCGGCCGTGTCGTCGTCCAGTCCTTGAGCGCTGAACCGGTGCAGGTCGGCTGCGAGTCGAGGCAGCACCTCGCGGTCCGCCACCTCCCGCCAGGCCGATACCCGCTCGACGAGCGGGTAGAAGGACCCGGAGGCGTCGCGGGCCTCGCTGACGCCGTCGGTGTACATGAGGATGCGGTCGCCCACGTCGAAGGGCACTTCCTCGACGGTGTGGTCGTCCTCGACGCTGACCGGAAGGTGGACGGGCAGGGACGGCTGCGGGAAGTCGACGTACTGGGCCGCGTGGGTGCGACCCTGGCGGACGGGCGGCGGGTGACCGCAGCTGAGCAGCCTCATCACGGGACGGTCGGCGGGGATTTCGGCAAGGATCACCGTGGCGAAGCGGTCGGCGTCGTCGATGCCGACGCGTGACGCGTAGTTGCGCATGCTGGTTTCCAGCTTGCGCGCGATCGCGGCCAGGTCGGGTTCCGTGTACGCGGACTCCCTGAAGGAGCCGAGGAGCACAGCCGCGATCTCGACCGCCCCAAGCCCCTTGCCCTGCACGTCTCCGATCATCACCCGCACCGCGCCTTCCACCTGCAGCGCCTTGTAGAAGTCGCCGCCCAGGTGGGCGCCTGCCACCGACGTCTCGTACAAGAGGTGGAGGTCGACGCAGCCCAGGTGCTCGGGCAGCGGGTGTTGGACGGCGCGCTGTGCCACGTCCGCGACCTTCCGGACGTGCAGCAGTTCCTTCTCGCGCCGCTGCCGGACGCTGCTGGACCAGGCTGCCACCACACTGATCATCCCGACCAGGACGGTGAACGACAGGCCGGCCCGAACGACGGGCTCTCCGCGGTCCGCCTCCAGGACGGTCAGCACCACGATCGCGGCCGCCCCGAAGGCCATGGTCCCCCAGACCCCCCACCCCACGGCGGCCAGTCCGGGCACCACGTAGAGGAAGGCGCCGTAGTGATCCCTGCCGGGGCGTCGCGAAGTCGGTGACCGCCGCTGCCACGATCATGGCTCCAGGAAGCAGGCGGACCGCGCGATGCCGGGTTCTCGTGTTGCGAAGAGGCTCCACGATCTGATCTTGATCGACGCCGCGGGAGTGCGCCGCCCGCCACGCCGCCGAGCCGGAGGCGGGCTCGGCCGCGGGAAGCGGCCGGCGTGGCGTCGCCGCAGGCCGCCCACGAGGGCCCGCGTCCCGGGCTCGACCACCTGAACCCCTCACCGCTCCGGCGCACGACCAGGCCCCGCACCCCCCGCCGGCAGCGGGCCGTCCCAGACGAGACGCGGCGTACCGCGCTCGATCGCGAGTTCGATTCGGGCGGGAGTGGCGGACCGCCAGTGGCGGACCGCCCCACTTCCGCAAGCCGTATTCGTCAGAGCGCTATGCCCTCATTACGCGGATATTGTGGGAAACGTGACCGAATCTGGGCGGCCGTGGGTCCGCCGGCGCGACGGCCGGGGGTGGTTCGTGCGGCTGTCGCCGGTCATCATGACCGTGGTGATCGCCAGTCTGGCCTACGCCACTCCGCCGGAAATGGCCTTCAGTCGCCTCCTGCCCGCGGCGCCCGCCCTGGCTGCCGCCATGTGGCCGGTCCTGCCCACCGTCCTGCTCGGGACGGTCTGCCTCCTCCTGATGATCGGCCTCGGCCTCGTCTTCCCCGACCTGGGAACGTGGTGGACAGCCGCCGGGATCATCGCGGTCACCGTGGCCGCCGCGTACGGAAGCCACATGCGGCTCCAGCGCGAGCGCACCCTCTTCCAGGTGCGACTCGTCGCCGACGCGGCGCAACAAGTGGTGCTGAGCCCCATGCCACGCCGCATCGGGAACATGGAGATCGAGTCGCTGTACCTCGCGGCCGCGGCGGAGGCCCGCATCGGCGGGGACTTCTACGAGGTGGTCGACACGCCGTACGGGGTCAGGCTGCTCATCGGTGACGTGCGGGGCAAGGGCCTGCCGGCGGTGGGAGCGGCCGCGGCGATCGTCAACGCCTTCCGGGAGGCGGCCTTCGACGAGACCGACATGATCAACGTCGCACGCAGGCTGGACGCGAGCAGCACCCGTTACAACGCCGCCTTTCCACCCGAAGGGCCGATGGAGCGCTTCGCGACGGCCCTTCTCGTGGAGATCCCGCACGCGGGCAGACACATCGACATCCTCAACTGCGGACACCCCCCGCCACTGCTCCTGAGCCGGGGGAGTATCCGTGCCCTCGAATCCCCCACCCCCTCGCCACTGCTCAGCCTCGCGGAACTCATCGGCGAGCACTACAACGTCGACACCTTCGACTTCGCTCCCGGCGACCTGCTGCTCCTCTATACCGACGGGATCGCCGAGGCCCGCGCACGCGACGGCGAGTTCTTCCCGCTGGCAGCGTGGATGCGTCGACAACGCCCGACACCGCCCCGCGAACTGCTGACGGCTCTCCACCGCGACCTCCTGCGCTACAGCAGAGGCCGTTTGGACGACGACATCGCCGCACTCGCCGTACGCCTGCGCGAGTGAGGCGGGGGAGCGGGGCGTTCCGCGCGCCGGGGGCGATACGACCGGGGCGGTCGGCGACTCCGCCGCCCTTGCCCGCTCTCGCCACAGGGCAGGGCAGCGTTTCGCTGTCCGTCGGGGCACCCGCCCGGGGCTAGGCTCGGGACGATGGGACAGCCTGAGCAGCGCGCCGAAGGCGCGGGACCCTTCACCACCCGGCGCACCTGGCACCGCTCCGACGGGGGAACCGTCGTGTGGGAGTCGCGGGCCGCTCGCAGGCGTGGGGTGCTGTCGGTGCGGGGCCCGGGAGACACGGTCTCCGTGTCCGCGAGTGCCGATGCCGCGGCCCTCGGGCGCCTTCGGAGGCTGAACGCCCTTGCCTCGGGCGCATTCGTCATCGGAGGGGCGCTCTTCGCCCTCGGGGCCGCCGTGGCCCAGTTCGGATCGGGCGACGCGCTCGAGAGCGCCTCCATCTACTTCGCGGGCGGTCTGTTCTTCAATCTCGGGGGCTACACGTCTCTCCTGCAGACGCTGAACGCGCCTCGCCACTCCCAGGAGGGCGGTCGACTGGTCACCTCCGCCTGGAGGTGGTGGGGGTACGAGCCGATGCGCTTGGACTGGCTGAGCACGTTCGTGCTGTTCGTGGGGACGCTCGTGTTCGGCGTCAACCTTCTCGACTCCTTCCTCCAAGGACTCACCGCCCAGCAGACCAATCGGCTCATCTGGGCCCCTGACGTGGTCGGATGCGTACTCTTCCTGGTCTCGGGCCACCTCGCGTTCGTCGAGATCTGCCACAGGTCCCGGCCCTGTCTGCGTTCGCGCGGTCTGGGCTGGTGGATCGTCGCCGTGAACCAGTTGGGGTCGGTGCTCTTCATGCTCTCGGCACTGGCCGCGTTCACCCGGCCGGCCACAGGAAGCCTCGTCAACGCCGACATCGCGAACTGGGGGACGTTGTCCGGAGCCGCGTGCTTCTCGTTCGGCGGGATGCTCCAGACCTTCGAACGACCGTAGGAGACAGGTGCACGGCCGAGCCCCGTGTCCTCGGTGCACGGCGCGGATGCGCCGGAGACCTGCGCCGATCGCGCGAGGCGGGGCGCGAGGCCGCGGCCGCACTCGCGCACCGCGCGTGACCCGAGTGGACCCGGCCCGGTCGCGGCCGACGCCCGGGCCACTCACGCTGCCTGTACGCGCACGCCTCGGATCGGGTCGGTTTGCGGCCGTGTGCGTGCCGTGAGAGCGCCCGAGGGCGGTGCGGAGGATGAACGACACCGCGGTCCTCCACGCCCCGGCGGACCGGATCGTGACCTGGATGCGGTGTGATCCGCCCTCGCCCGGGCAGACGCGGTGCGCCTCCGGTGGATCCGCCACCGGAGCGGTACGTGACGAGTCGAGGAGTGGCCATGCCCCGCGGATCCAGCCCGAAGCGTGAACGTCAGTACGAGCACATCAAGGAGAGCGCCGAGCAGCGCGGCGAGAGCACCGGGCGCGCCAAGGAGATCGCCGCGCGCACGGTCAACAAGGAACGAGCCCGCTCCGGCGAATCGAAGACCGCGAGTCGCTCCTCCACACACGACATGTCCTCCTCGAAGCGCGGCGGGCAGCGCTCCCACAGCGGCTCGCAGGGCCCGACGAAGGAGCAGTTGTACAACGAGGCGAGGCGGCGGAACATCGAGGGCCGCTCCACGATGGACAAGGCCGAACTCAAGCGGGCCCTCGGCAAGTGAGCACGCGCGGGGGCCCAGGACCGTGGCGGGGGCTCCGCGTGCCCCGTACGGGTGCGCTGCGGCTGGTGAGCGTCGGGGGCCGGGTGTAGCGGATGGTGCCCGGCCGGTCGTGGCGCGGAAGCCGGCGAACACGGCCACGCCCGGCAGCACCGCCGGCGCCCTGGCACGGCCGCCGCTCCGCCGGACGCACGCCATCGCCGCCGCAGGCGTCCAGCGTCCCCGCAACCCGGACGTCCCGCCCTCCGGGACCCGACGCATCACCGACTCAGGTCACCGGCAGTACCCCGCCTGCAGGAAGCCGCGTTGGCCCGGAGTCCCCAGGTCCAGCGGGATGTCGACATGGCTCGGCAGGGCGGTGAATCGCGCGTTCGGCAGGATGAACTCACGGCCGGTGTACCTCTCCCGCACGCTCTGCCGGTCGGCGGGCCGACACACGAACGGATTGGCGTACGTGTTGTACCCCAGCCCCACACCCGTGTTGAGGAACCCGGCGTCCTGGCACTGGTACAGCGCGCCCCGCAGTGCCGAGGCGTCCCGGTCACCCCGGTAGCGCGTCTGGAAGTTCGCGAAGCACGTCCGGGAGTCGGCGCCGTCGTACGGGGACGGGCCGGCGGCCGCCAGTGCTCCGAGGAAGGAGCGGTCGCAACCGATCTCCGCCGAGGGGGCCTCACCCGCGAGCAGCGCGTCACGACGGCAGCCGGTGACGTCCTGGAACGCCCCGACCACGTCCTTGTCCCGTGTCAGTCGGGAGTACGCGACGACCAGGTCGCGCTGGGCGGCAAGCGGGTAGGCCCTCGTCGCACCGAACTCCTCGTCGAGCAGCCGGAACCAGGTCTCGAAGGCCGGCACCTGCGCACGGACGCCGGCCGGCAGGGTGTAGACCTCCAGATCGGTCGGCGTCGACCAGTCCTCCAGTCCCGGGTAGCCGACGTAGGACAGGACCCCGATTCCGACCTTGGCGGGCTCGTCGCCGTAGCGCGCACGCAGCTTCAGGTACTGCTCGAGGTTGGTGCTGGAGCCGGCCCAGGCATAGCGGAAACCGCTCGGGTACAGGGAGGTCTGGTCCCGGGCGTGCGTGGTCCCGAAGAGGGAGGGTGCCACGCACCGGACCTCGCGCGCCTCCCAAGCGGCCCGGTACTCGGCCGGGGTGGAGACGCAGGGGACGGAGGGGTCGCTCGCGCCGTCGCGGGGGAGCGAGAACGCGTTCGGCGCGCCCAGGAGGAGCAGCCCCGCCACGAGGGCGGCCAGCGACCGGGCGCGCGATCCGAGGGATCGTTGTCTCTTCATGGGACCCAGTCTCGAAACCGGCGGGCGGCTCCGCCGGCCAACTGCTCCACCCAGCCCACAGGGGGCCGTCAGGCGAACACGTTGACGGCGCGGGCCACGACGAGGCCGAGGATGAGCAGCGAGACCAGGGACTGGATGCCCATGGCGATCTTTGCCCAGGCGGCCAGCGGCATGACATCGGTGGGGCTGAAGGCAGTGGCGTTGGTGAGCCCGAGGTAGAGGTAGTCGACGTAGCGCGGTCGCCAGTGCGCGGCGTTCAGCTCGGGGCTGAGTTGCTGGGGGAAGGCGAGCTGGGGGGTGACCGGCATGCGGTGTGCGCGGGCAGCGGCACCGCCGCTGTCGAGCTCGAAATACAGCAGCGAGAACGCGAGAATCGTGCAGGCCCAGACCGTACCGCCCGCCTGCAGCAGGCTGGCCGCGGAACCGGTCTCCTTTCCACCGTGGATGAGGTCGTCGACCAGTCGGATCGTCGACCACACGGCACTGCACGCCAGCACGCCGACCAACGCGATCGAGGCAGCGCGCAGAGCGGTCGAGCGCCGGCTGATCCGACCGGGATCACCCGCGATCAGTGCCACCAGAAGCAACCCCTCGACCACGGGAAGCACCCAGCCCGGCGCGAGACGCAGGTCGTCGGGCAGCAACAACGTCAGCACGATCGCCGCCACGACGGCGCCGGCCATGGGCCAGCGGGACTCACCGACCACCACGTTGGTCTGCCGCTCCGCGTATGAACCACGAGCACCCTCTCGACTCACCTGGGGCGCTCCTGACGGCTACCTCGGTCCGGCGCGCGGAGCGCGACCGCGCCGCGCCCTCCCCGCGGGACCGGAAGCGGGACGGCTGGACGACGGACCGGTAGCGGACCGGAACGTCGGAGGTTTCGAGCGGCGAGCCACGGCATGGACAGATGGTCGCGCAGATCGCGCATCCGGCGGTGACGGCGCGCCCCTGCCCGCCCCCAGTCGAGGCAACTTCGCCACCTGCGGTCGGCCCCGGCGAGTGGCGCGACGTCACCCGTACGGCCCGGTTCGGGGCGTGAGGGCCGGGTAGGGGACGGCCCGTCCTTCCCCAGCGTCACAGACGGAGGCATCCGTGCCCGACATGAACGGCCCCTACAAGCCCGGCACCCCGTGCTGGATCGACCTGATGGTTCCCGACCAGCAGGCGGCCATCGACTTCTACCGCGATCTCTTCGGCTGGCAGGGCGAGGTCGGGCCCGCCGAGCAGGGCGGGTATGCCGTCTGCACCCTCAAGGGCAAGCCGGTCGCCGGGATCATGAAGGCCATGAACCCGGACGGCAGCGTCCCCGATCCGCTGCCGCCGACGGTGTGGACCACCTACCTGTCCACCGACGACATCGACGGCGCTCTGAAGTCCGTCAGCGACGCGGGCGGCACGGTCATGATGGGCCCGATGGGCGTCATGGACCTCGGCCGGATGGCCGTGATCGCCGACCCGACGGGCGCGGTCGTCGGCCTGTGGCAGCCGGGCAGCTTCGACGGCGCGGGCATCGTCAACGAGCACGGCGCGCTCATCTGGAACGAGCTGACCACCGCCGATCTCCCGGCCGCCTCCGCGTTCTACTCCTCCGTCCTGCCCGTCACCACGGCCCGCTCCGAGATGCCCGGCGCCGAGGGGTACATCGAGTTCAAGGTCGACGACCGCGCGGTCGGGGGAATGATGGACCTGACCAAGCTCCCGCCGGGCGTTCCCCCGCACTGGCAGCCGTACTTCCACGTGGACAGCGTCGACGAGGTCCAGGCCGCGGCCGTCCGCGCCGGCGGCAACGTCCTCGCCCCCGCCTTCGACATGGCGGCCGGTCGGATGGCCGTCCTCGCCGACCCGCAGGGCGGAGCCTTCTCGGTGATCACCGCGTCCACCCCCGACCAGCCCTGATCCTCGAAGGCATGCCGCCCCGTCGTGTCCCGGACCGTCGTCACGGCCCGGGACCGACGAGGCGGTGGCGGGCGAACGGATCTTCCGCCGCCGGCGCCGCGACCACGTGAGCGTGTCGTTGGGCCGACGCCGACGCCGACGCCGACGCCGACGCCGGCGGTGACGGTGACGGACGTGCCGGCCTTGCTACTCGCGATCGGCGGACCGTCCGGCCCCCGCTGCCGGTACCGCCTGCGCTGTCGGTACCACCGGCTTTGCCGGTACCGCCTTGCGCCTGCGCCGAAGGACCGCCACTCCGGTGGCGGACAGGAGCGCCAGGCATCCCGTGAAGAACCACGGCACTTCCAGGAAGCCGTCGGATCCGGAGCCGCGGGAGCCGTCCGCGGTCGCTGTCACGGTGACATCGCCCCAGCCCGCGAGGGGTGTGCCGGACCAGGACGCGGAGAGCCGCACCTTCTGTCCCGGGAGCAGTTCGGCGGGCACGTTCGTCAATCGACGTTCGGCGGGTCCTCCCAGGTAGACCCCGCCCACGTGGACGGAGACCCGGGGATCGAGGCTCACATTGCCCGTGTTGCGCAGGGTGTAGGAGACGGTGGACTCGGCGGTGCCGGTCCACGGTATCGAGGGGCTCCGCGCGGTGAACCGCACGTCCTCGACGGTGACGCCGGGTCGTTCCGGTCCGTCCACGCGCAGATGGATCCTGGCCCCGACGCCGCGCTGGACGCCGAGATGGGAGCCGGCTCCGGGCCGCACGCGGTCGTCCACGGCCACCAGGGCTCCCACGTGGTCGCCGGGCGAGGCGTCCTGGGGGACGCGCAACGTGATGCCGACCGTCACCGCCGAACGCGGCGGAACCGTGATGACCTCGCGTTCGGGCTTTCCCCAGGCGCCGACGTCCCGCTGGGGCTCCTCGATGCCGCGCACGGCCAGTCCGCCGTCGCGCTCCGTGTTGTGGGCGTCGGCGACGTACAGGCGGAACGTCAGGGGCCCGTCCGTGGTGTTGCTGACGACGGCACGGTCGGAGAGTGTCGTGCCGGGGCGTGCCGGGAGGCGGAACGCCGCTCGCGGCGTGATCGCGGAGTCGGCGGGCCTGACCGACCATTCGCCGTTGTCCGCAGCGCCGGCCGGTGCGGGGGAGAGGGCGTTCAGGGCAAGGAGGAGGAGAGCGACGGAGGCTGCGCGCATGGCTCTTCGGCTTTCTGGGCGTCGCGTGCCGGACGCGTGGCGTCCGGCACGCGGGCGCGGTCAGAGGAGGGTGAGGGTGAGAATGCCGGCGTACTCGCCGACGGGCGTGTACTTCGGGACGTTCAGGGACACGGCGGCGTCGGCGGTGAACTCTCCGCCGGTCACGTCACCGTCGGGCGAGGAAGCCAAGGTCGCACCGTCCTTTCCGACCGTTCCCGGACTTCCCGCCGTGCAGGTGCCGGGGCTGTCGGCTTTGGCGATGCACGTGGGCGTCCAGGTGAGCCGGTTGGCGTCGATCTTTCCGCGGGACCCGGTGAAGTCGGTGACCTTGCCGGTGAGTGACCAGCCGGCCTTGCCGCCGCGGAAGTCCTTGACGGCCACTGTGTTGAGGTGTCCGGTCGAGGTGCCTCCGGCGCCGAAGTCGACCGGGGGCAACCGGACGGGGTCCGCCGTGGTGGACATGGTGAGCATGCCGGCCTTGACCGAGGCGGTGAGTTGCTGGTCGGCCGTGTCGGGAGTCGAGGGTCGGGTCGGGTCCGTGGGGTCGGTCGGATTCGTGGCGGCGTTGACCTTCCACGCCTGATCCGCTGATCCGTCGCACTCCGACTGGACGACCTTCGCCCCGGTCGCTGTGGACCCGCCCCGGACGTCCAGGCACTTGCCGCTGTGCCGGGCGACGATGCGGACGTAGCCGTCGGGGAGGGTCTCGAAGCGCCAGCGCTGGTTGTCGTCCCACCCGCAGTCGTACTGCTTGACCTCGGCGCCGTCAGCGGTCGACTTGTCCGCGACGTCGAGGCACTTGCCGCTGTGCTGGGCGAGGACGCGGACGTGTCCGTTCTTGCTGTCCGTGAACCGCCACTGGCTGTTCAGGCCGCCGGCGCACTTCTCCCGGGTCACCGGCACCTGGTTGTCGGAAACGCTGCCGGGCACGGTCACACAGGCGCCGCTCTGCCTGCCGGTGATCGTGTACAGGGGGTCGCCCCCCGCGCCGGAGACGCGGCCCGTCTCCGTGTCGATCGCGACCTTGGGATACCAGGGAAGGGTCATGCTCGTGGCCGTCGGGAATTCCAACGGGAGCCACACGTAGGTCGAGTCGTTGACGCGCCTGGGGTCGGAGCCCACACCCGCCCACCGGTCTCCCATGTAGAGGAAGGAGGTGGTTTCGCTGCCTTCCACCGGCAGGACGAACGCCGTCTGCGAGTGGTGGCCGTCGTGGCTCCCGACGTCCCTCATCGGCGACCACGGTCCGGTGACGCTGGTCGCGGTGGCGTACCTCTGCTGGTTCGGATTCCAGTAGCTGGTTCCGGAGGTGAGCATGAAGTACACGTCCCCACGCTTGAACAGGGCGGGCGATTCCCGGTGTTGGCCGGGCCAGGGGTTCGCCACCAGCTCCTTCACCCGCGTGTAGTCGTCGGTGAGCTCGTAGATGTGCAGATCGGCGTTGTGGTTGGCGGCGGAGATCATGTAGGCCTTGCCGGCGGCCTTGTCCTCGTACACCGTGATGTCGCGGGACATGTGCTCGGCACCGGAGGCGTCCTTCGGGCGGAAGGAGCCCTTCCATTCGTACGGGCCTTCCACCGTGGAGGACACCGCCACCGCGGCCCGTGCCTCGGCGTAGGAGTCATCCGCCTCCTTGTGCACCCACATCACGTACTGCTTGGTCTTCTCGTTGTAGAGGACCTTGGGGCGCTCGATCACCGCCGAACGGACCTCGGGGTCGGCCTCCTGGGTCAGGGCGTGGCCGCGGGGTTCCCATGTCTTGAGGTCTTTGGAACGGTACGTCGACACGAAGCGGAACTTGTTGTCCTCGCCCCGGTCCTCGCCGAACCAGTAGTAGTGGTCGCCGACTTTGAGCACTCCACCGCCGTGTGCCTGCACCCCTGCCCCCGTGGTGTCCGGGAACTGGGCGCCGGATTCGTTGGTGACGGGTGCGGCCAACGCCGTGGGCGCTCCGCCCAGTACGGGGAGGAGCAGGCTCAGGCCCACGAGGAGGGATCTCACTCTTCGCATGCAGATCCTTGATGTCGCCGCGCGGTCATGGCACCTGTGTGAGTGGAAGGTCCCGCCCTCCACTCGCACAGGAACCAACATTTCTGCGCGTGAACCAACATTTATGCCCAGAGGGTGACCTGCTCATCGCCTGAATGTCAACAGCTCGTAAACACTGATGACGTCTCGTGCATGGCGTCGGAGCGGAGAGTCACCCTTCCCGGGCGTGCCGGCGTCCGCGCGCGCCGCTCGCCCAAGTCGCCCTGACTGTGGAGGGGTTCGCCGCCCGAGTGGTGCCGGTGGTCAGGTCTGCGGTGCTCGGGGAGGGAGATGCGCATGCGCGCCCGAAGGTTGCCCGCGGCCTGTGGACACCTCGTCAGATCCTGGTGGCCAGAGGGACGGAGATCTGCTTCATCCAGCACCCCGCCGCGAAGTCGCGGGCCCTGACGGCGACGCGGTCCCGGTGCACCTCGACCTGGAGACCCTGGTTGAAGACGCCGGGAACCGTGGTCTCACCGCCCTGCCCGTTGTCGGTGAAACCGGTCTGCACCGCCCCGGTGTTGAACACGGAGAACCCGTCCAGGTTCGCGGTGCCGGGCACCACCCGCCGTACGTGCCAGTCCGACAGGGCCAGGTTCCAGTGCGTGTGCCCGCTGAAGAGAAACACGTCCCGGTGGCGCCCCAACAGACCGAGCAGCGCGTCGGCCTGGAGGTGGTCGCTCATGTACAGCTTGTTGCGCGTACCCGAGACCGTGTTCGGCAGCGGGTGGTGGGAGATCACCATGACCGGCTTGCGGCGTCCGGACCAGTACCGCAGGCGCTCCTCCAGCCACAGCAACTGCGCCTCGCTCAGCCACACCTCGTCCCAGAGCTCGGGGTTGTGATAGCGCATGTAGCGCTCGGTTCCGATGCTGAGGACCGGTATGCCGCCGAACGTCGTCTCGTCGTACACCGTGCCGCGCCCGGCGAAGCGGTGGAAGCTGCGGAACAAGGAGTCCTCGGTGGCGCCGTTGGGCCAGGTCGCCAGGGCGAGCGTCTGTGGATCGGCGTACTTGGGGACGTAGAACTCGTGGTTGCCGATGGCCCAGGCGACCTTGCGCGGGCGTGGGCCGCGCTCCAACACCTGCCGCACCGCCGCGTACTCGAAGTCATAGCCGCGCGGGGTGATGTCGCCGGCGACGGCCAGTCCCGTGCTGTGCGGGGCGGTGGCCGCCATGTCCTTCAGGGCGACGGTCAAGTCGCCCAGATCCCCCTGGATGTCACTGATGACGTTGAAGGTGCTGAGGGGTGTGGCATCCCGGTCGGATGACCGCGCCTGCGCGGTCATCGGCGTCGACGCGCCGAGGGCGACGGCGCCGGCCGTCGCGGTGAGCAGAGACCTGCGCTTCATGGAGAGGGTCCTTCCGCTGTGGGAGGCACGGGCTCGGGTGAGACCCGCAGGTGGGTCCAGACCCGCTATGTTTACGCAAACAAGGAGGCCGTCAGGTGAATGCCGCGCAACGTCTTGTCCGATTGCGGCCGGAACCGACGTCGGGGTGGTTCGGGCCCGCGGCCGGGGGGCGATCGCCGCCCCCCGGCACCGACCGAGCGTCTCAGCCGCTCCGCACCCGCCGGTTCGCCTCGCGTCGCGCGGGTGGTGGGCGGTGTTCCGCGGGGAGGGTCCAGGACTGGTTGTCCCCCGTGGTGGGCCGGTGGACCCCGATCGGGGCACCGTCGTCCGTGGAGGCGCCGGTGACGTCCAGAAGGGCGCCGGTGACGCCGTTGATCAGCGTGATGTGCCCGTCCCCGGAGGTGGAGAGCATCCAGCGCTGCCCGGGGGACGGTCCCGGAGGGGCCAAGGTCAGCGTGTCGCCCGCGACGGCGAGGGCCTTGCCGTTCCCGACGTTCGTCACACGGTAGGTGGCCGTACTGCTCCAGTCGCCGGGCAGCGACCTGGTGAACACCCATTGCTGGGCGGTGTCGGGGCGATCGGGCGCGTGCTGCACGAGGGGACCGCCTCCTTCGGCCGGGGCGGCCGTGAGCGCCAATCCGCTGTGGTCGTTGACGAGGAGGCGGGGAGCCGCGGAGGGAACGGTCGTCGCCGCGGGATTCACGCCGGACGCGCCCGGGATGACGAGGGTGGTGACCGAGCCGGGGTCGAGGGTCACGGTCAGGTGGCTGCCCGCGGTGGAGACGTCCGGTTCCCGGTGGACGTTCCTGGACGCGTCCGTCGTGTAGCGCCGCACCGGTGACGGGGAGACGGTTCGGAAGCCGGAGAGGTCCAGGGTGATCGTGCGGGCGGAACCGGTGGCGTTGGTGTGGACCACGACCGCGCCCCGGCCGCCGGGCCGTATCGCGGCCAGGGTGTTGTCGTCATCGGTGGTGATGACGCGGGCGCCCGGCCGGATGAACCTGCTGTACTGGGCCATCGCCCAGTACTTCTTGTTCTTGCGCAGCGGCTCGCGCGCGGCGTCCGCCGGGGTGAAGTCGGTTTGGATCAGGCCCCAGTTGGAGTTCTCGTGGGCCGGGCTCATGTTCTCGTGGTCCTCCACCGCCTGCCACAGCACCCAGGCCCGCGGTTCGAGCCGCGTGAGGTCGTCGGTGATGCGATCGGCCAGGTCGAGGGCCGGTCTCATGTCCGTGAAGCTCTGCGGGACCGTGCCGCCGAGGTCCACCTCCGACATCCACAGCGGGGTGTGCGCACCCTTGGCGATGTCCCGTGCTCCACTGCGCCCGTTCGTCCCGTAGGTGTGGGTGTTGAGCCGTCCGACGGCGGCGCGCGCCGAGTCGCCGTAACGGTCCCAGTCGGCACGGAACATGTCCGGGTTCGTCTCGTCCATGGCCGCGACCCGCGTGCGCAGCCCGGTCCGGTCCAGCTCGGCCCGCAGCGCCGTGATCATGTGAGCCTGCGAGTCGGGTGCCCAGTGGGAGCCTTCCTGGCGCCCGCCGGCGCGCCAGTAGTCGGTGCCCGGCTCGTTGACGGGGGAGACGGAGTCGAAGGTGACGCCGGTGGCGTTCTGCACGCGCCGCAGCGCCCCGGCGAGGTAGGCGGCGAAGCGCTCGTACTGGTCGGAGCGGAGGTTGTCGTCCGCGGGGTTCGCCGCGCCCGAGACGAGTCCGCTGCGCGTCATGAAGTACGGAGGGGAGTTCGAGAACGCCTCGAAGGTGTCGGCGCCGCGGCTCTTGGCCGCCTTGAGCCACCAGCGCTGGTTGCCGTCGGCGTACGGGTCCCAGTGCTCCGGGTTCTCCGGGTCCCACCAGTCGGGTGTTTCGGGGCCGGGCCGCTTCCAGTGGCCGGGTACGGCCGCCCCCGCGCGCATGTAGGGCTCGGTCTCCGGGCTGTCGCCGCCGCCGATGTTGTAGCGGGCGACGGTGAAACCCAGTCCGTCGGCGCTGTAGAGGGCGTCGGCCAGCCGGTTGCGCCGGGCGTCGGGCCAGCCGCCCGTCACATGGGCGAACCAGGCGAGCGAGGTGCCCCAGCCCTCGAACGGCTGCTGCTGGTAGCCGGGGTCGAGGCGGATGGGGAGCGCCGCCGGCGCGGTGGCGCCGGTCGTGGCCGGAGGGGGCGCCGCGCCGCCGACGAGAAGCGCGGTGACGGCGGCGAGCGACGCCGCGAGGGTGGTGCGCCGTCGAGGTCGCCTCTCAAGGATCGTCCTGCTTCTGCGGATGGATCTGTTCCCGGTGCGGAGCAAGGGTGTTCTCCCGTCGTGCGGAGCGGATGCGGGGAGGAGCGCGATGCCGTGGTGGAGCCGGGGCGCCGCCGTCGGACTGGTCGGCATGGCTGTGTTTACGTAAACACTTCCTGGCTCGGGGTGAGTGTCGAAGCGGCGGGGGGTTGTGTCAAGGCAACCGGCAAGTAGCGGCGCGAGCCCGGTCACCGCTTGGGGTCCGCCCCACGCTGTCGACATCGTCCTCGGCTGAAACCCGGTGGCCTGCCCGTCCCCGGGTGGGTAGCGCTAACATCCGTACGGAGTGCACGCAGTTCTTTTGGAAGCCCCGGTTCGGAGGTCCGGTTCACATGCCGCGCGAAGTCGGATCACGATCACCCAGGTCCCGTCCGCTGCGTCAGTCGCCCTCCATGGCCGACGTGGCCGCCATGGCGGGAGTCTCCTCGCAGACGGTGTCCCGCGTGGCCAACAACCGGGAGAACGTGGACGCGTCCACCCGCGAGCGGGTGCTGGCCGCGATGAAGATGCTCGGCTACCGGCCCAACACGGCCGCGCGGGCGCTGGTCACCGGAAGATTCGGGACGCTGGGCGTCATCAGCTTCGACATCAGTGCCTACGGCAACGCCAGGACCTTCGCCGCCATCACCGACGCCGCTCGCGAAGCGGACCTGTTCGTGAACTTCATGGGAGCCCGGGCGCAGACCGGCGCCGCCGTGCGCCAGGCGTTCCAGCAGCTGATGGTGCAGTCGGTGGACGGCATCATCCTGATCGAGTCGCAGATCCTCGACACCCCCGAACTGCGACTGCCGTCCGCCGTCCCCGTGGTCTTCGCCGACGGGGACACCGGCCACCGCTACGCCAACGTCGACATCGACCAGGCCGAGGGTACCCGCGGCGTCGTGGCCCACCTGCTGGGTCTCGGCCACCGTACGGTCTGGCACGTCGCGGGACCGCGCGACTCCTACGCGGCACGCCGCCGGGCCGAGGCGTGGCACCGCTCGCTCAAGGACGCGGGCGCCGCCGCCCCGCCCCTCCTGTACGGGGACTGGTCCGCGGCCTCGGGGTACCGCGCCGGACGCGAACTCGCCGCCCGCCCGGAGGTGACGGCGATCTTCGCGGCGAACGATCAGATGGCCCTCGGCGTCATGCGGGCCCTGCACGAGGCCGGGCGGCGCGTGCCGGACGACGTCAGCGTGGCCGGATTCGACGACGTCCCCGAGGCCGCGTTCTTCCCCGCCCCTCTCACCACCGTCCGGCAGGACTTCGACGCCGTCGGCCGGCACTGCGTCGAGCTGCTCCTGGCGCAGATCGGCGGGGAGAGCGGCACTCCGCGCCAGGCTTCGGTGGCGCCCGTCCTGGTGGTGCGCGAGAGCACGGCGGCCCCGGCCGGCTGAGCCGGCCGGGCGCCGGTCCGCCTCAGGGCGTCCGCTCCCTCGCCGCCCTGGCGGCGCGGCGTCCTGCCGCCACGGTGCCGAAGGTCTCTCGGTCGTCGAGGAAGCCCTCCAGGGCGAAGGTGGCCGCACCCAGGGTCACGGGGTTGTCCGCGACGGTGCCGAGCCGGCAGGTGAGCGCCTGCAGCGTCGCCGGGAGGGCGTGTTCCGCGATGACGTCGCGGGTCTGCCGTAGCAGCGGCTCGCCGAGCCGCTCCGCCACCGGCCCGCCGAGCACCAGGGCCTGCGGGTTGAAGAGGTTGAGGAGATCGGCCGCGGCCGTCCCCAGGTAGTGGGCGGTCCGCGCCACGGTCTCGACGGCCACGGCGTCCCCCTCCGCCGAGGCGCGGGCGACCTTCGCGACGACGGCCTCCTCATCGGTGTCCTCGTCGGCGTCCAGCAGGGGGCTGCTCTCGTCCAGTTCCCGCACGGTCCGGGCGATGCCGCGCGTGCTGACGTAGGCCTCCACACATCCCCGCCGGCCGCACCGGCACTCCCGGCCGCCGGGCACCAGGCAGGTGTGACCCCATTCGCCGGCGCTGTTGGTCGTGCCCCGGTACAGCGCTCCGTCGATCGCGATGCCGGCGCCGACGCCGGTCCGGAGGGTCACCACGACGAGGTCGTCGACCTCGCGCCCGGCTCCGAACCACATCTCCGCGACGGTGCCGGCCTTGAGCGGGTTGTCCAGGTACAGGGGCATCGGGAGGCGCTCGGCGAGCAGCGAGCGCAGCGGTACGTCGCGCCAGGACCAGTACGGCGAGAAGACCGACACGCCGCCCTCGCGCTCCACGTGGCCGGGGACGCTCACACCCGCGCCGAGGATGCGCGCGGACGAGCCCGCGGTGTCCGTCAGGTCCTCCACCCCGGCCACGATGGCCTCGACCACGTCCTGCGGCCGTACATCGGCCTGCGGAAGGGGCAGTCGTACGCTCCGCAGCACCGTGAGTGCCAGGTCGAACAGCTCGACCTGTACGGACGTCTCCGCGACATCGATTCCGATCAGGGTCCCGCGCTCCGCGTTGACGGCCAGGCGCGCCCGCGGGCGCCCGCCCTTCGAGTCCTCGTGGCCGGCCTCCGCCAGGACGCCCGCCTCCAGCAACTCCGCGACGAGGTTGGCGACGGTCGCGAAGGACAGTCCGGTCGCCGCGGCGATCTCCTGCCGGCTCACCGGGCCGGCGGCGGCGAAGACGCACCGCAGTGCGTCGAACCGGTTGCGGCGGCGGATGTCCTGTGCGGTGCGTTTGGCCATGGGGCGCGTCCTCTCACTCTGCCGGCGGCAGAGACGGTTGTGCTGACGCCAGAGCTTATTCCAGACGTTGGACGATGACTATGTACATGGGTTAGAAGAAGTCCTAGAGTTTCGCCGGTCGGAAGTGAGGAGCGACATCATGCAACTGACCGCAACGCCGTGCGCACCCGTGCCCGGACAGTTGACCGAAGGACCGGTATGGCACGCCGGGCGCGGTGACGTGCTGTGGGTGGACATCACCGAGGGCCTCGTCCACCGGGCTCCGT
Source organism: Streptomyces sp. NPDC002602 (assembly GCF_042889445.1). Classification (NCBI taxonomy): domain Bacteria; kingdom Bacillati; phylum Actinomycetota; class Actinomycetes; order Kitasatosporales; family Streptomycetaceae; genus Streptomyces; species Streptomyces sp. NPDC002602. Next base: position 125,558 of record NZ_JBIAQX010000009.1, read on the forward strand.
TGGCTGCCCGCGACGACGACAGCGGCCTGCCGGACCTGGGGCCCGGAACCACCGTGAGCCTCGACCGGCCCGTCGGAGCGGTCGCCCTCCGCGCGTCCGGCGGGCTCCTCGTGGCGGCCGGTACGGCCTTCCTGTACGTCGACGACGCCGGGGTGGCCACGGAGTTCGCCGCTCCGCACGTACCCGACGACGGAACGCCGCGTCGGATGAACGACGCCAAGTGCGACCCCGGCGGGCGGCTGCTCGCCGGCACCATGTCCTACGACGCAACGCCCGGCGCGGGCAGCCTCTACCGCCTCGACCCCGACGGCACCGTGACGACCCTGCTCGACTCGGTCACCACCTCCAACGGCCTCGGCTGGAGCCCGGACGGCCGACTGCTCTACTACGCGGACAGCCCGACGCGCCGCGTCGACGTCTTCGACCACGACCCCGTCACCGGCGCGCTCACGGCCCGCCGCCCCTTCGCCGACACCGGCCCCGCCGGCGTACCGGACGGACTGGCCGTCGACACCGAGGGCAGGGTCTGGGTGGCGGTGTGGGGAGCCGGACAGGTCAGGGCGTACACCCCCGGCGGCACCCTCCACGCCGTCGTGACCGTCGCCGCGTCACAGGTCTCCAGTTGCGCCTTCGTCGGCGCCGACCTGGACCTCCTGGTGATCACCACCGCGGCCGAGGGACTGACCCCGCAGCAGCTCTCGGCGGAGCCGCTCGCCGGCCGGATCTTCATCTGCCGGCCCGGGGCCACCGGACTGCCCGTCCCGCCCTTCGCCGACGACCCGACGCGCCTCCCCGCGTCCACCACCACCCCTCACCACTCCCGAGGTTCCGCATCATGACCGATCTGGCCCCCGCACTCGCCGCCGCCCCCGCGATGGCGATCCTGCGCTCGCACTCCCCCCGCCACTTCGCCGCCACCGCCGACGCCCTCCACGACGCGGGCATCCGAGCCGTCGAGTTCACGCTCACCACACCGGGCGTCCTGGACGCGCTGCGCGAGTACGCCGGCTCCAAGCCCGCCGGACTGGCCCTCGGCGCGGGGACCGTCATGACACCCTCGGACGCCACGCGCGCCGTGGAAGCCGGCGCCACCTACCTCATCACCCCGGCCGTCTGCCTGGACGTCATCAGGGAGGCGCGCCGTCTGGCCGTCCCCGTGCTCCCCGGAGCCCTGACGCCGAGCGAGATCGTGGCCGCCTGGACGGAGGGCGCCACCATGGTCAAGCTCTTCCCCGCGTCCATGGGTGGTCCGGAGTACCTGCGGGCCATCCGCGCCCCGCTGCCGCACATCCCGCTCATCCCCACGGGTGGCATCGCGCTCGACCAGGCCCCCGCCTACCTGGCGGCAGGGGCGAGCGCCCTGGGGATGGGAAGTCCCCTGGTCGGAGACGCCTGTGAAGGCGGCGACCTGGACGCGCTGCGCGAACGGGCGGCCACGCTGCTGGACGGCATCCGCTCATGAGCGCGCTCGTCACACTCGGGGAGACCATGGCCGTCCTCGCCCCCGACCGGCCCGGCCCCCTCGCCACCGGCACCTCGCTCCGTCTGGGATTCGCCGGCGCGGAAGCCACGGTCGCCATCGGCGTCAGCCGCCTCGGACACCAGGCGTCCTGGACCGGCCGGGTCGGGGCCGACAGCGCCGGCACGATGATCCTCGACGGACTGCGCGGCGAGGCCGTGGACGTCACCCGCGCCCGCGTCGACCACACCGCACCCACCGGACTCATGCTGCGCGAACGCCGCACCCCGGACCACACCCGTGTCACCTACTACCGGCGCGGACTCGCCGGCTCCCGCCTCGCCCCCGAGGACATCGACCCCGAACTCGTCACCCGGGCCCGCGTACTGCACATCACCGGCATCACCCCCGCCCTCGGCGACGCCCCTCGCGCCGCGGTCCGGCGCGCCGTCGACCTTGCCCGCACCGCCGGCGTCACCGTCTCCCTGGACCTCAACTACCGGGCCCGGCTGTGGACCCGGCAGGAGGCCGCGGCCGAGCTCCGCGACCTCGTCACCCTCGCCGACATCGTCTTCGCCGGCCCCGACGAAGCCGCCCTGGTGGTCCCCGAGGCCGAGCCCGCCACCATGGCGCGCACCCTCCTCGGACTCGGCCCGCGCGAGGCCGTCCTGAAACTCGGCGCCCGAGGAGCCCTCGCGGCCACGGAGGACGGGGAGGCCGTCCAGGACATCGTGCCGGTCACCCTGGTGGACCCGATCGGCGCCGGGGACGCCTTCGTCGCCGGATACCTCACCGGGCTCCTCGACGGCGCACCCCTCTCCGACCGTCTCCGACTCGCCGCGACATGCGGGGCCTTCGCCGTGGCCGCGCACGGCGACTGGGAGGGCCTGCCCCGGCGCGCCGAACTGGACCTCCTCCACGGCGAAGACGTCACCCGCTGACCGGAGGTGCCCCGGCACCCCGGCCCACGAAAGCACAGGAAAGACAACCCATGAACCGATTCACGGGGCGAACCGTCGTCGTCACCGGCGCCTCGTCCGGCATCGGCGCGGCAAGCGCGGTACGCCTGGCCACCGAAGGGGCGGCCGTCGTCCTCGCCGACATCGCCGAGGAGGCGGGCACCGCACTCGCCCGGAGGATCCGCGCCGAAGGCGGTCGCGCCGAGTTCGTACGGTGCGACGTCTCCTCCGAGGAGCAGTGGAGCCACCTGAGGGACCGCACCCACACGCTGTTCGGCCCGGTGGCCGTCGTGCACAGCAACGCCTTCATCCACACCGACGCGCCCGCACACGAGCTGACCGCGAGCGGCTGGGACCGTGAGCTGGCCGTCAACCTCAAGGCGCCCTACCTGGCCGTGCGCACGTTCCTGGACGACCTGCGCGCCGCCCGCGGATCCTTCATCGCCACGTCCAGCGTGCACGCGCTGTGCAGCCTGCCGGGCCACCCGGCCTACGCGGCGGCCAAGGGCGGCATCTGCGCGCTCATCCGGCAACTCGCGGTCGAATACGGGCCCGAGGTGCGCTTCAACGCCGTGCTCCCCGGGCCCGTCCTCACCGAGAACTGGGCGGACGTGGACGAGGAGGGCCGCCTGCTCTCCGCCCGGGCCACGGCCCTCGGGCGGCTCGGCCACCCCGACGAAGTGGCCTCCGCCGTCGCCTTCCTGGCGTCCGACGACGCCTCGTACATCACCGGCACGAACCTGACCGTGGACGGCGGCTGGGCCGTGAAGAAGGAGTCCAAGTGAAGATCACATCCCTGCGCACCTACCTGGTGGCCCCCCGCTGGTGCTTCCTGCGCGTGGACACCGACGAGGGCATCACCGGCTGGGGCGAACCGGTCGTCGAGGGCCGCGCGCACACCGTCGCGGCAGCCGTCGAGGAACTCTCGGACCACCTCGTCGGCCAGGACCCGATGCGCATCGAGGACCACTGGCAGGTCCTCACCAAGGGCGGCTTCTACCGGGGCGGCCCCGTCCTGTCCAGCGCCGTCGCAGGCATCGACCAGGCGTTGTGGGACATCGCGGGCAAGGCACTGGGAGTGCCCGTGTGGCAGTTGCTCGGCGGCAACGTCCGGGACCGGGCCCGGGTGTACAGCTGGATCGGCGGCGACCGCCCGACCGATGTCGCGGAACAGGCCGCGGCCCGCAAGGCAGAGGGCTTCACTGCGGTCAAGATGAACGCCTCGCCCCAACTGGAACTCATCGACACGCCCCGGGCCGTGCGCGACATCGTCGAACGGGTGGAGAGCGTCCGTTCGGAGGTCGGCGACGGTTTCGACATCGCCGTGGACTTCCACGGACGGCTCACCCTCCCCATGGCACGTCGGGTGCTGCCGCTGCTGGAGCCGTACCTGCCGTTCTTCGTCGAGGAACCCGTGGTCCCCGAGATGAGCGCCCACATCGGCGAGGTCGTGCGTTCCACCTGCATTCCCATCGCCACCGGAGAACGGCTTTACTCCCGTTGGGACTTCAAGCCGGTACTCCAGCAGGGGATCGCCGTCGCCCAGCCCGACCTGTCGCATGCCGGCGGGATCTCCGAGGTGCGGCGCATAGCGGCGATGGCGGAGGCCCACGACGTCTCACTGGCCCCCCACTGCCCCCTCGGGCCGATCGCGCTGGCCGCCTGCCTCCAGGTCGGCTTCGCCACCCCCAATCTGCTGATCCAGGAGCAGAGCCTCGGGATCCACTACAACGCGGGATCGGACCTGTTGGACTACCTCACCGACCGGTCCGTGTTCCGGTACGAGGACGGTCACGTGGCCCTGCTCACCGCCCCCGGACTCGGCATCGACGTGGACGAGAAGGCCGTCGAGCGGGCCGCCGAGACCGGCCATCGCTGGCGCAACCCGGTGTGGCGACGGGCGGACGGCTCACTTGCCGAATGGTGACCTGAGCGGGAGCCGCCGAGGCGGCATCCGCCCCCGGATGCGCCTTGTCGGCCTTACGGGCCTTGCCGGCCTTACCGGTTGTCGGTCGCCCGTCGTCCTTCGTCCGGCGCTCGTCAGGACGTGAGGAACTCGAGCAGCCGTCGCGTGGCCGGGCCGTAGACCCCGGACGGGTCGCCGTGGACGCCGTGCCTCGCCTGGAAGTGCGCTACCTCGTCCTGTAGGCGGCGGTCGTAGCGACCACGCTGGGGCGTGTCCCACGACCCGATGCGGGCGAGGCGGCGCTGTAGATCCACGACCTCGGGCCCCGTGTCGTGGCGGCGCAGCGTCGGCCCCCCGACGGGAGTCACCGGCGCGCTGGAAGGCGGCGTCGTGCCCGGACCGTCGTCCGGCAGCGGCCCGTTGGACGTCGCGGAACTCGGGGCCGTGGTACCGGCCGTGGGTGCGGACGGCGCGATCGAGGGCGCGGTGGCCGGCAGCCCGTGCCCGGCTGCCGGAGCGTTCCGCTGCTCATCGCTCGGGAGCGGGGCGGGGGGCCCGGGCCGCTCGGGTGTCTCGGCAGGCGTTTCGTCCGGTGTCTCGTCCTCGTCGACCACGTCGAGCCTGCTCGCGGGAGGGGGCGCCGTCACGTCCCGCGTGTCGTGACCCCGCACGAGCGCGTACGTGCCCGCGATGGCCGCGGAGCCGATCAGGGTGGCGAGCGCCGCCGTGATGGGGAGCGGACGACGCCGCCGCGCGGGTTTCCGCGCCCGGTGGGCTCCCGTCCTGACCATGACCACGGGCGGGCCGAACCTCTCGCTGCCGGGAAGTGGTTCGCTCTCGTGGACCATCTGCGGTACGACCCACGACACCTTGGTCGCGGTCGGACCGTCACCTGGCGAGGGTTCGCGCAGGGAGAGGTACGGCCGCACCCACTCCTGCTCGAACCGTGCCGGAGCGCCGGCCCGGTCCGCGGCCGCGGTGTCGTGGGCCGCGACGCAGGCGCACCGCGGGAGGTCACCGCATCGAGGGTAGAAGGGGGTGCTCACGGGACTCCAGTCGGATTTCCGGGACATGCCGCACAGCCCCTCGGCGCGCGGCGCCGTGCAACTCGGGAATTGTCGGTCCGTCATCGGGACGGGCAATGTGACACCGCGTTCACCGCGGGAAGATGGTCAGGCGAGGGAGGGTGTGAACGGTGAACCTACTGTGTGTGAAGCGGGAAGATCCAGTCCAGTCGGGCCCCAGTTGATAACGATCCGCTCAACGCGCCGCAGGAGGTCGCCCGGGCCCCCTTCCGAGGAATTGCCTCTCCTTGTAAGCGGCGCGGGAGAGGAATTGCCGGCAAGGGGCAACAGGGCGGCCAGGGACCTGCGGTGACCCGCCATGACGTGTGCGCGGGGCAATGCCCCGGTGTCCTGAAGTGCTCGATCGGCCGATCGCACGTGGTCCGCCCGTGCGATCGGGCCGGAGGGCAGGAGGTCCCGGCGGGTCAACGCCTGGGGCTCCCTTACCCCTCGGGGACCGCGTTGCCGAGCCTGCGGGGCACGAGGCTCATGAGGCCATCGCGCAGAATCCATGGTGTTGACTTCCTTGCGTGTGTGTCTGATTCTGTTCGGTGTGAGGTCGCTGTCGAGTGGCCTCACATGCCCGGCCCGGGCATGCCCGAGCCTCCGGAAAGGGCAAGCCGTCGACTCCCCGAGACGCGGCGCGGCGCGGGACGCGTATGTGGTCTCGTTCCCCCGTTCCCTCATATCCGGCGGTGTCGGCATTATGTCCCGGCCGGCCCCGTGGAACCGGACCTCTCATCGAGGGGAATGCCGGCGATTCGCCCTGCGCATGAAGTGAATTCCGGCCGAATTCCCTTGGGGCTGACATCCCGAATCGGCACCTGAAAGAACTATCGGCGGTGGCGCCATGTCCTGAACAATGGGGCGACTTTCCACTCCCCACTCAGGACGTTCCCCACGTGTCGACGAATCATCACTCTGTTGTGAGCCGGATGACCGACCAGCAACTGTGCGACGCCATGCGCACCGCGGACCAGGTCGCTCCCTCGGCTGCTGACGATGGTGTCCCCCTCCGCTCCGGACGAAGAAGCCGGGCTGCCTGCCCGTGCACGGGCGGTGCTCTGGCACTCCGTGGTCGAGGAGGAGCCGGACGATCGCGTCGCGCTGATCGCCGGGGACCGCCCCGACCGCGTACCCGACCTGGCGCAACGGGCGTTGGCCGCATGCCGTGACGCCTTCCTGCGGGCCCACGTGGAGACGGGACCCGTCCCGCACGGCCCCGCCTACGCCCGCTGCGGCTCGGGGCGCGGAACCCCGAACGGGAAGAAGTAGTCGAACAGAGTCCAACATGAACCTGCGGATATCAACATGCGCTCGGCATCGATGCGCGGGATGCCGACGGGCGGCATTTTCGGCTTGGGCACCTGCCTATGGAGGCGTCAGGGGGCGTAAGTCCCAAGCGCGACAGGGCGGGGGATCGAGTGCGTCGTGAAAGGTCACGGGGGTGCATCGATCGGAAACCGCAGGTTCACACTGTTGACTTATGAAGGAAACAGCGCTTTTCTCTGTTGCATCAAGTTTGAAAGAGACCGACTGTGAAGGATTCCTCCGTGCGGGAGTCGGTCCCTCGATCGGTCCGTCGTCGAGCGAGGCCGGAACGGCTCTCCCTCGAACAGCCTTGCCCGGCCCACAACCTCGGGTGGCGAACGCGCTGACGACCGACCTCCATCCCCACCCCCTCGCACGTGCCCCACTGGCCGCTTCGATGCGACCCGTCCAAGCAAAGGGAACGACATGCTCACTCACCACCACCGCCGACCGGTAGCCGCACTGGCGCTGGGCCTGGCCTCGATGCTCGCCTTGTCCGCGTGTTCCAGCGGTCAGGAGGCGACGAGCGGGAGCACGGACGTGGGGAAGGTCGACGGGAAGATCTCCCTGACCTATCTGCAGAAGCAGGGCGACCAGGAGTACTTCATCGGTGAAGCCGCCGGCGCGAAGGCGAAGGCGAAGGAGCTCGGTATCGATCTGAAGGTGGTGAACCTGGGCAACGACGCGAACAAGACCGTGAGCGAGGCCCAGGCGGCCATCTCGCAGAAGAGCAACGGGTTGATCGTCGTCGTTCCCGACCCGGCCGTGGGGCCGCAGGTCGTGCAGTTGGCGAAGGATGCCAAGGCGGCGCTGCTGACGTCGGACGACCAGATCTGCGGCACCGGCCCCGACCCGGCCTCCTGCGGCGCCGACGCCCTGGTGCCCCGCATCGGCTTCAGTGGGCAACAGATGGGCGGCGAGGTCGGCAAGCGGGCGGCCGAGGAGTTCAAGAAGGCGGGATGGAACGCCGCGGAGACCCGGACGATCTCGGCCTGGAAGCAGGACGTCACCGTCTGCACCGACCGCGTCAACGCCTCGAAGAAGGCGTTCACCGAAGGTGCCGGCGCGCCGGTCCAGAACATCGACGTGCCGACGGACAACTCCCCGACCGGCGCTCAGGACAAGATCGCCGCGACGATCACCGCGAACCCGTCCGTGAAGCACTGGGTGGTGTGGGGCTGCAACGACGAGAACGTCCAGGGTGGAGTCACCGCGTTGGAGAACGCGGGCTTCAAGGCGGACAACGTGATCGGCGTGGGCCTCGGCGCCTACCTGGCCTGCAAGAACTGGAGCTCGGACAAGCCCTCCGGAATGAAGGCCGCGCTCTTCATCAACGGCAAGGACGTCGGCGCCCTGGCCGTGCAGACGATGTACGACAAGCTGAGGAACGGCAAGGACTTCCCCAAGGAGGCCTTCGCCCCGACCAAGATGGTCGACGCCTCCAACTGGAAGGACGCGGGAGTCACCTGCGGCTGAGCCCGCCCCGAGGCCAGGACGGGTACGGACCCGCCGCGGCGGCGCCGTACCCGCCACCCGTCCCGACCACCGCCGACCAGCGGCATCGCTGAGCCGGCACACGTTCCCCCAGCTTGTGAGGCCCCCATGACCACAGCCGGCACAGAACCACCGACCGCCGCCCCCTCCGCCCAGGACCTCGGCGAAGAGATCTCTGTGGAGGACATCACCAAACGCTTCGGCGCGGTACAGGCGCTCAGCGGCGTCACGCTCACCTTCCCCCGGGGCCAGGTGACCGCCCTCATGGGCGAGAACGGCGCGGGCAAGTCCACCCTGTTGAAGATCCTCACCGGTGACCACCAGCCCACCGAGGGAACCATCCTCTGGGACGGGCATCCGCGGACCCTGTCCTCACCGCACGACGCCCACAAGGCCGGGATCCGCATCATCCCGCAGGAACCCGAGATCATTCCGCACGTCTCGGTCGCCGAGAACGTGTACGCGGGCGCCCTGCCGCGCGGCGCGGGCCGCCGTCTCGACCGGGCCGAGCTGCGCCGCCGGATCACCGCCGACCTGGCCCGACTCGGCTTCGAGAAGGTCATCCATCCCGATCAGCCGGGATCCGAACTCACCGCCGCGCAACGCCAACTGGTGGAGATCCTGCGGGCGTTGACCGGCGACGCGAAGGTCATCGCCTTCGACGAGCCCACCTCCTCCCTCTCCGAGAACGAGGTCGAGGCCCTCTTCGCCCTGATCGGCCGACTCCGGGACCAGGGCATAGCCGTCATCTACGTCTCCCACCGCATGAAGGAGATCTTCCACCTCGCCGACCGCATAGCCGTCCTGCGCGACGGCGCGGTCGCCGGTGTGCTGGAGGCCCGCGACACGAACGAGGGCGAGGTCGTCCGCCTGATGGTCGGCCGTGACCTCTCCTCCCTCTTCGTGCGGCAGGACGTCGCCCGCGACGAGGTGGTGCTGCGACTGGAGGGCGTCACCACGGACGACGTCACCGACATCGACCTCCACGTGCGAGCCGGAGAGGTGGTCGCCCTGGCCGGCCTCATGGGTGCCGGACGCTCCGAACTCGCCCTCGCCCTCGCCGGCGACCAGCCCATCCGGTCGGGTCGTGTCTGCGTGAACGGCCGGCCCCTGCGCCTGCGCAGCCCCAAGGACGCGATCCGCGCGAGCATCGGACTCGCCCCCGAGGAGCGCAAGGCCCAGGCTCTGTTCCTCCACCGCTCCATACGGGACAACACGTCCTTGGTGAGCCTGGACCGGCTGCGCCGCTGGCGCTTCGTCCGGAGCCGACAGGAGAAGGCGGTGGCTCAGGACTTCTCCGACCGGCTGCGGGTGCGCACGCCCTCGATCGAGCACGAAGTGCGCAAACTGTCGGGCGGCAACCAGCAGAAGGTCGTCCTCGCCCGATGGCTGCTGCGCAAGCCCAAGGTCCTCATCCTCGACGAGCCCACGCGCGGCATCGACATCGGGGCCAAGGCGGAGATCTACCGCATCATCGCCGACCTCGCCCGGGAAGGGGTCGCCCTGCTGGTGATCTCCTCCGAACTACCTGAAGTCCTCGGGCTGGCCGACCGGATCGTCGTGATGCAGAACGGTCGCATCACCGGCGAACTCAACCGCTCGGAAGCCACCGAGGAAGCCATCCTCAACCTCGCCATGGCCGACGACCTGGCTCCCGTCGCATCCGACCGACCGCTCACGGACTCCGCCGATGGAGACGCTCGATGACCACCACCCAGACGCCGGTCACCACCGAGAACATCCCCGCTCCGGCGCGGAAGACCGGAGGAGTCCTGCTCTCCTCGCTCGGCGGTCAGAACCTCAGCCTGATCGGCGCCCTCGTACTCGTCCTCGCCCTGTTCGGGTTCCTCAACGACAACTACCTCAGCCTCTCCAACATCCAGGTCATCGGAGAAGCGGCGACGATCACAGGACTGCTCGCCATCGTGCAGACCGTCGTGATCATCTGCGGGGGGCTCGACATCTCCGTCGGCTCCCAAGCCGGCCTGGCCTCCGTCGTGAGCGCCATGGTCTTCACCTCCGCCGGATCCAATCCCTACCTCGGCATGGCCGCCGCGATCGGCGTCGGAGTCCTCGTCGGCGTGATCAACGGCGTCGCCATCGTCTACGGACGCGTCAACCCCACGATCGCCACGCTCGCCGGCCTGGCCGCCTACAAGGGCGTGGCACAGCTCGTCTCCGGCGGCCGCGCGCAGGGCTACGTCCTCAACGACCCCTTCTTCGTGTTCCTCGGCCGCGGCAAGATCGCCGGCATACCGGTGATGATCTGGATCCTGGTGGTCGTGGCGCTGGCCGTGCACGTCCTGCTCAAGTACACGGACATCGGTCGCAACATCTACGCGATCGGTGGCAACGACACCGCGGCGCGCCTGGCCGGCATCAACATCAACAAGTATCTGGTGGCCGTCTACGCGCTCATCGGTGTGATCGCCGCGGTCGCGGGGATCCTCCTGACCGCGCGGACCGGTTCCGGACAGCCTGTCTCCGGCAGTGAGGGGCTGGAACTCAAGGCCATCACCGCGGCGGCGTTGGGCGGGTGCGCGCTCAAGGGCGGCAAGGGCGGTATCGGCGGCACCCTGTTGGCCGTGGCACTGCTCGGTGCCCTGGAGAACGGCATGACGGTCGAGGGCATCAACACCTTCTGGCAGAACGTCGCCCAAGGCGCCCTCCTCGTCGCGGCCGTCGTCATCCAGCAGCACCGAAGCGGCGAACGCGCCGTCGGATTGCCCCACTGAAACGCATCACGACGAGGCCCGCTCCGAGAGGAGCCGGGCCTCCTCGTGCCACGCGCCGACGGATCGCGGCAGCGGCGGAGACAGAGGACGATCGACCATTTCGACCCGAAACGCATTCGACCGCCGGAGGCGTCGGACAGGGGCGGTCGTTGCATTTCGGCACGGGCACGTCTTTTCCTCGCCGTAAAGCACACGAGGTGGAACGAAAATGCCGGAACGTCCTCAGGAAGCCCCGCATGCGGCCCTGTTGAGGCAGCGGACTCGGACAGTCGGGCGAATGCGTCGAGCGGCTTGTCCGCCCTTCGGCGTGAAAGTTCTGCGCAGGCCATCCCCGAACCCCTTGCACCACCTTATTGGATGCAGTGTACAATTGATCTCTGTCTGGAATTCGCTAGAGATCATCGGGTGGGATTGTGACAGAGCCGGCACCGCTGGCGGCCCAGCGGAGAGAACTGATCCTCGACGCCGTGCGCCGCAAGGGAGCGGTGCGCGTCGCCGCACTCGTGGAGCAGCTCGGGGTGTCGGACATGACGATCCGCCGCGATCTGGACGTGCTCGCCAAGACGGGGTCGGTCGAGAAGGTGCACGGCGGGGCGGTGAGGACCTCAGGCACCACCTCCGACGAGCCCGGCTTCGAGACCAAGTTCACCCTCAAGTCCGCGGCCAAGGCGGCGGTCGCGGACGCGGCCGCCCAACTGGTGCGGCCCGGGAGTGTCGTGGCGATCTCCGGAGGGACGACGACGTACGCCGTCGCCCATCGGCTGCGCGACATCGCCGGTCTGACCGTGGTGACCAACTCCCTGCCCGTGGCCGACCTGTTGCGCCCCTCCGGGACCGACGACGGCTCCGCCGGCCCGACTCTGCTGGTCACGGGCGGGGCCCCCACGAAGTCCGCGTCGCTGGTCGGGCCGCTGGCGGATCAGGCGATCCGCTCCCTGCAGGTCGACCTCCTGATCGTGGGCGCTCACGGCGTCTCCGAACGCGCCGGGGTGACCACTCCGAACCTCGCGGAGGCGGAGACCAACCGCGCCCTGATCTCGGCCGCCACCCGACTGGCCGTCGTGGCCGATCACAGCAAGTGGGGCGTCATCGGCCTGAGCCGGTTCGCCGACCTGTCCGACATCGACTACTTCGTGTCCGACGACGGACTTGGCGAACAGGCCCGTACCGTCCTCGGTGAGCAGGTCGGACGTCTGATCCTGGCGGACACCCGGGGGGCGTGAGCGCGTCCCGCCGTACCGGGGGATCGCGGATGTCCGGGGCCAGGGGGCGGTGGTAGGGCGGCCGGTGGCGCGACACAGCGCGGACCGGATCCGCGGAACCGGGCGGTGATTCTCGATGTGGACCTGCGCATGGGCCGCCTTCGCCCGAATGCCACCGGCGCCGAGTACGCCGTCGCCCCGAAGCCGTTCAAGGACGAAAGCAGCATTTCTGTTCCCATGTGTCGGGGTGCTGTCAAGGCGGGGTGCTGTTGATTTGACCGTGCCCCAAGTGCGTGTCAAGCCATTCCCGGGACGGTGACACCGGTCTGAATGCCTTATGCCGCAAACGACTTGTCGTGGCAGGTGTGGTGCAATGCCCCTGCCGAAACATCTTGGCCACCCATACGAAGCGGATATGTCGTCGGAGTGGCCGTCGACCGAATCGAAACAGGGCACGGCGCCCGTGTCCGAACGAGGGCGGCGTGTGCGGGCGAGGTCGCCCGGATCGGCCTGACCGTGGTCGCCGCGCAACGCACAGTGCGCGCCGGCCCGCCGCCATACCGACCGGCGCCCGCTTCCCCGAAACAAACAACAGCATCCGACGTTGACTTACGTTGATTCATGTTTATTGTTGTTAACGTGTGGCTCCCAGGGCCGCCGTACTTCGAGAGACGGGCACGCTCCGTGAAGAGAACCACGACGAAGCTCGCGGACGGCCGCGAGCTGATCTACTACGACCGTGACGGCAGCGCCGTCCGCGACACGGTCGACCGGCGCCTGCTGGAGCCGGTCGACAGCCGGCCCGAGCTACGGCTGGACCTGGCGACCGGCGACTGGGTCACCATCGCCTCGCACCGTCAGGGGCGCGTCCACCATCCGCCCACCGACGCGTGCCCCCTGTGCCCCTCCTGGGACGGGCACCACAGCGAGATCCCGGCCGCGGACTACGACGTCGCCGTGTTCGAGAACCGCTTCCCCTCCCTGGCCGGCCGCGTGGGACGCTGCGAAGTCGTGTGCTTCACGCCCGAGCACGGGGCGAGCTTCGCCGATCTGACTGAGGACCGGGCCCGTCTCGTACTCGACGCCTGGACGGACCGCACCGAGAACCTGTCGTCCCTGCCCGGCGTCGAGCAGGTGTACTGCTTCGAGAACCGCGGCGCGGAGATCGGCGTCACCCTCGCGCATCCCCACGGGCAGGTCTACGCCTTCCCCTTCGTGCCGCCGCGCACCGCCAAGATGGTCGCCGTCGCGGACACGCACCGACGTGTCACCGGCGGAAACCTCTTCGAGGACCTGCTCGCCGAAGCCCGCACCGCCGTGTCGCGGGTGGTCCTGGCGGGGGAGCACTGGACGGCGTTCGTCCCGTACGCCGCCCGCTGGCCCTACGAGGTGCACCTCTACCCCCACCGCCGTGTCCCCGACCTCACCCACCTCACCGAGGTCGAGCGCGCGGAGTTCCCCGGCATCTACCTGGAACTGCTGCGCAGGTTCGACCGACTGTTCCACCGCGAGGATGCCGCGCCGGCGACCCCCACCCCGTACATCTCCGCCTGGCACCAGGCGCCGAAGACCGGGGGGCGGGAACTGGCCCTGCACCTGGAGCTGTTCACGGTGCGACGATCGGCGGGCAAGCTCAAGTTCCTCGCCGGGGTCGAATCCGGCATGGACTCCTTCGTCAACGACGTCGCCCCGGAAGCCGCGGCCCGGCGGCTGCGGGAGGTCGCGTCATGAGCAGGTACCTCGTCACCGGCGGCGCCGGCTACATCGGCAGTGTGGTCGCGGCCCGACTCCTCGCGGCCGGCCACCGCGTGACCGTGCTCGACGACCTGACCACCGGCATGTCGGAAGCCGTCCCCGAGGGCGCCGACTTCGTCCGGGGCGGGGTCGCACAGGCCGCCGCCCTGCTGGACACCGGCCATGCCGGGGTGTTGCACTTCGCCGCGTCCTCGCAGGTGGCCGAGTCCGTGCTCGACCCGGAGAAGTACTGGCGCAACAACGTCGCCGGCTCGCTGGAACTGATCACCACCATGCGCCGCGCCGGCGTACGCACCCTGGTCTTCTCCTCCACCGCGGCCGTCTACGGCGAACCCGAACAGGTACCCGTCGCCGAGGACGCCCGAACCGCACCGACGAGCCCCTACGGCGCCACCAAACTGGCCGTCGACCACCTGATCACCGGCGAGGCCGCCGCCCACGGGCTGGCCGCCGTGTCCCTGCGGTACTTCAACGTCGCGGGCGCCCACGCGGGCCACGGCGAACGTCACGAGCCCGAATCGCACCTCATCCCGCTCATCCTCCAAGTGGCCCTGGGACAACGCCCACACATCGACGTCCACGGCGACGACTACCCCACGCGCGACGGCACCTGCGTACGCGACTACATCCATGTCGCCGACCTCGCCGAGGCCCACCTCCTGGCCCTGGACGCCGCCCGCCCCGGCGAGCACCTGATCTGCAACCTGGGCAACGGCGAGGGCTTCACGGTCCGGGAGGTGATCGACTCCGTCCGACGGGTGACGGGCCGTACCATCCCGGAACTCGTCCGCCCCCGGCGACCCGGCGACCCGGCGGTGCTCGTCGCCTCCGCCGCCCGCGCGCACGACCGCCTCGGCTGGCGGCCGAGCCGCACCGACCTGGACTCCATCGTGGCCGACGCCTGGGCCTTCGCACAGGGGGCGACCGCGTGAAGGAGGCCTTTCGGCACATCTACGACGCCTCCCCGGACGGAGTCTGGGCAGCGCCGGGCCGCGTCAACCTGATCGGCGAGCACACCGACTACAACGACGGCCTCGCCCTGCCCATCGCCATCCCCCAGAACACGCTGATCGCGGCGCGCCGGCGCGAGGACGGACGCCTGCGACTGCACAGCGCCCAGGGCGACGGCCCGGTCATCGACCTCGACGTCGACGCCCTGGCCCCCGGGGCCGTCACCACGTGGGGCGCGTACCCGGCGGGAGTCGTGTGGGCGCTCCGCGAGGCGGGACACCGGGTCGGCGGCGCCGACCTCCACGTCGAGAGCACGGTGCCCACCGGCGCCGGCCTGTCGTCCTCCGCCGCGCTCGAATGCGCGGTCGCCTTCGCCTACGACGACCTGTACGAGCTCGGCCTCGGCGCACCCGCGCTCGCCCAGATCTCACAACGGGCCGAGAACGGCTTCGCCGGCGTCCCGTGCGGGGTCATGGACCAGATGGCCTCAGCCTGCTGCACCGCCGGCGCCGCCCTGCACCTGGACATCCGCGCCGGGACCCACGAGCAGGTGCCCTTCGCCCCGGAGTCGGAGGGGTTGTGCCTGCTCGTCATCGACACCCGCGTCAAACACGACCTCGGGGACGGCGCGTACGCCGCGCTGCGAGCCGGGTGCGAACAGGCCGCCCGGCTGCTCGGCGTCGCCGCGTTGCGGGACATCTCACCGGCGGACCTGCCCTCCGCCGGCAGGATGCTCCCCGCGCACCTGGTGCCCCTGGTCCAGCACATCGTGACCGAGAACGCGAGGGTCGCCGAATCGATCTCCCACCTGCGGGCGGGACGCGTCGCGGCGCTGGGACCGATCCTCTCGGCCGGACACGCCTCGCTGCGTGACGACTTCCGGATCTCCTGCGACGAGAGCGACCTCGTGGTGGACACGGCCCTGGCACACGGAGCGCTCGGGGCACGCATGACCGGTGGTGGTTTCGGCGGCTCCGTCATCGTCCTGGTGGACGAGGGACGGGCTCAGGCGCTGGGCGCCGCCGTCACCGCCGCGTTCCGATCCGCCGGGTACCCGGCTCCGCACCTGTTCCCCGTGTCCCCGGCCTCCGGCGCCCGGCGCATCGAATGAGAGGCCGGTGAGGTCGGGATCCGTCGACGTAGACTGTTCGTTGGTGAGGATGACCGTGTGTCTCCGACTCCACACACGGATGGCGCGCACAGGAGCGGGGACGACAACGTGACGGAAGCAGCACGCCTTGCACCCCAGCGCAGGGCCCTGATCCTCGACATCGTGCGCCGCGACGGTGCGGTGCGCGTCACCGAACTCGTGGAACAACTGGGCGTCTCCGACATGACGATCCGCCGCGACCTCGATGTCCTGGACCGCAGCGGCGCCCTGTCGAAGGTGCACGGCGGCGCCATCAGGTCTTCCGTCACGACCGGAGACGAACCGGCCTTCGAGACCAAGGCCGGCCTTGAGTCACAGGCCAAGGCGGCGGTCGCCGAGGCGGCCTCCGCCCTCGTGAAACCGGGCAGCGTCGTCGCCGTCTCCGGCGGGACGACGGCCTACGCGGTGGCCAGCCGGCTCCGAGACGTGCCCGGACTGACCGTGGTGACCAACTCCCTGCCGGTCGCCGAACTGCTGCGACCCACGGGGGCGGAGTTCGGCTCCCCGGAACGGACGCTGCTGCTGACGGGCGGTTCTCCCACGAAGTCGGCCTCCCTCGTCGGGCCCCTGGCGGACCAGGCGATCCGCTCCCTCCAGGTGGACCTGCTGATCATCGGCGCCCACGGCGTCTCCGAACGTGCGGGCGCGACCACCCCGAACCTCGCCGAAGCCCAGACCAACCGCGCGCTGATCGAATGCGCCACTCAGGTCGCCGTGGTCGCGGACCACACCAAATGGGGAGTCGTGGGCCTGAGTCGGTTCATCACCCTCCCGGAGATCGACTACTTCGTCTCGGACGACGGGCTCGATGCCCAGGCGCGCACCGTCCTGAGCGATTCGGTGGGCCGGCTGATCCTGGGAACCACCCAGCCGTAGCCCGGGCGGAAGCGCCTCCCGCAATCCCGACCGCCGCCCCCGCACCGGGCCGAGCGCCGTTATGCCCCTGTATGTCCCAGCCCCCGGGTTCCTCGTGCGGGCCGCTCCCGAGATCACGCGTGAAGGGACTTGTCACGCCCCTGATGTTTACGTAAACATACCGAGGTGGCGAGAGCCCCGAGGCGCGAGTCCCGCGCACCCGTTCAACCGAGGAGCACACGCATGTCTCTTCTGCGGATCGACGAGGACGGATTCCGGCTCGACGGAGGGCCCTTCCGCATCCTTTCGGGCGGACTGCACTACTTCCGTGTTCATCCCGATCATTGGCGTGATCGGCTGCGCAAGGCTCGTCTCATGGGGCTGAACACGGTGGAGACGTACGTACCGTGGAACCTCCACCAGCCGCGACCCGACGAGTTCCGGATGGAAGGCGGCCTCGACCTGCCGGCGTTCCTCGATCTGGCTGCCGCCGAGGGGCTGTACGTACTCCTGCGTCCCGGCCCCTACATCTGCGCCGAGTGGGAGGGTGGCGGCCTGCCGTCGTGGCTCCTGGCCGATCCCGACATCCGATTGCGCAGCCGGGATCCCCGGTTCCTGACCGCCGTCGACGACTACTTCCATCGGATCCTGCTCCCGCTGCGGAGTCGGCTCGCCACCCGGGGCGGCCCGGTCCTCGCGGTGCAGGTGGAGAACGAGTACGGGGCCTACGGCGACGACACCGCCTACCTCGAACACGTCGCGGGCTCCCTGCGCCGCTGCGGTGTCGACGTACCGCTCTTCACCTGTGATCAGCCCGCCGACCTTGAGCGGGGAGCGTTGCCGGGTGTTCTCGCGACCGCCAACTTCGGCAGCGGGTCCGCCCGGAACCTCTCCGCCCTGCGGGCGCTCCGGCCGTTCGGTCCGCTGCTCTGCACGGAGTTCTGGATCGGCTGGTTCGACCGATGGGGCGGCAACCATGTCGTGCGCGACGCCGAGCAGGCCGCGCGGGAGTTGGACGAACTGCTCGCGACCGGCGCCTCGGTCAACTTCTACATGTTCCACGGCGGTACGAACTTCGGCTTCATGAACGGCGCCAACGACAAGCACACCTACCGGCCCACCGTCACCTCCTACGACTACGACGCCCCCCTCGACGAAGCCGGCGACCCGACCGAGAAGTTCGCCGCCTTCCGCGAGGTCATCGCCAAGTACGCCCCGGTCCCGACGGAACTCCCTCCCGCGCGCGCGACCAGGTTCAGTCGGGAAGAGGTGGCGCTGACCGAGAGCATCGGTCTGCTGGACGGAGCGCCCGTCCTCGGGGACGCGGTCGCGTCGAGCCGACCCCTGACGATGGAGGAACTCGGACAGGACTACGGCTTCGTGCTGTACGAAACGGACCTCCCGGACGCCGGCCCCGCACTGCTCGAACTGGAGCAGGTGCGCGACCGGGCCCAGGTCTTCCTCGACGGCCAGCCGGTGGGGGTGTTGGAGCGCGAGTCCCACGAGCACTCCCTCACCTTCTCGGTGCCGCGCCCGGGCACCGTCCTGACCGTACTCGTGGAGAACCAGGGACGGGTGAACTACGGACCGGGCATCCACGACCGCAAGGGGCTGCTCGGCCGCGTTCTCCTCAACGGGCTTCCCCTCAACGACTGGACCAGCCGACCGCTGCCGCTCGCCACGCTGGAAGACCTCCCGTTCGCCACCGGGCCGGTCACCCCGACCGGCCCCGCCTTCCACCGCGGCACCTTCGAAACGGACAGGACAGCCGACACCTTCCTCCACCTCGACGGTTGGACGAAGGGCAACGCCTGGGTCAACGGCTTCGCCCTCGGCCGCTACTGGTCCCGAGGCCCCCAAAGATCGCTGTACGTACCCGGCCCGGTCCTGCGCACGGGAGCCAACGAGATCGTCGTACTCGAACTGCACGCTCCCGACCGCGCCCGGACGGTGGCCTTCCGGGAAACTCCCGACCTCGGCCCCGTCGAGGACTGACCGGCCCCGACGGACGCATGCGGCCGTGTCCCGCACCGGGGGCGGGACACGGCCGCACCCGTGGTGTCGGGAGCGGGGAGGTCAGACGGCCGAGCGGCGCCACTTCTGGTTGTCGCCGCCGTTGCACGTCCACTGGACGAGAGGCGCGCCATCCGTCCGGGCCTGGTTGGTGACGTCGAGACACTTGCCGCTGTGCAGGGCGACGAGCCGCATACCGCTCGGGCCGGCCTGGGCCGCCTTCCACCTCTGGCCGGGCGCGTCGCCGCACGTGGTCTGTACGACGGCCGCGCCGTCATCGGCGGACGCCTCCCGGACCGCGAGGCACTTGCCGCTGTGGCGGAGCATGATCCGTACCGTGCCGGCTCCCGCGCCCTGGAACCACATCTGCTGGTTGACGCTTCCTGCCGAGCAGGTCCACTGGACGAGGGGGGCGCCTTCCGCCACCGACCAGTCGGCGGCGTCGGCGCACTTGCCGCTGTGCGCGGCGGTCAGAGTGTCCCAGTCACCGGTGCCCCTGACGGTGCCGGCCTCCGCCGCGATGATGATCTGCGGGTAGTAGTCCATGGACAGGGTGGTCCTCGTCGGGAACTTCAACGGCAGCCAGATGTACTGGGAGTCGTTGACCGTACCGCCCGTCGCGTTGCCCCAGCGGTCGCCCATGTACAGGTATCCGGTGGCACCGGACACGCCCTCGAGGGGCAGCACGTAGGCCGTCTGGGAGCCGTAGGTCCTGGCGTCGCCCAGGTCCCGCAGCCCGCTCCAGGTGCCGGTGATGCTGTCCGCCGTGCCGTACTTCTGCTGGTTGGGGGACCAGCCGGTGGCGCCGGACGTCACCAGGAAGTAGACGCCGTCCCGCTTGAACAGCGCCGGAGCCTCGCGCCACTGACCGGCCCACAGCTTCTGCACCCGGCTCTCGACCGCGGTGTAGTCCGCGCTCAGCCGGTAGACGTGGAGGTCCGCGTTCTCGTTGGCGGCGGAGATCATGTAACCGGTTCCGTCGGTGTCGACGAAGGTGGTGATGTCCCGGGACATGTGCCCCAACGGTCTGAAGCTCCCGCGCCATGAGTAGTCGCCGTCGACCGTGGAGGAGACGGCCACCGCGGCCCTTGCCTCGCTGTAGTCGGTGGCGCTGCCCTCCTTGTGCATCCACATGACGAACTGCCCGGTGACACGGTTGTACACGACCTTGGGACGTTCGATGTTGGCCGTGGCCAGCTCCGGATCGGTGGCCCGGGACAGGACGTGGTGGCGGAACTCCCAGGTCCTGAGGCCGGTGGAGCGGTACGCGGACACGTACCGGAAGCTGTTGTCGGCATTGCGGTTCTCGCCGAACCAGTAGTAGTACTCGTCCACCTTGACGACCCCTCCACCGTGGGCGTGGACCGGGCTGCCGGCGGGATCGGTGAACTGCGTCGCGTTGGTGACGACGACGGGGGCCGGTGAGGCCGCGGCATTGCCGTGACCGCCGAGGAAGCTCGCGATCAGGGCTGCCATGAGGGTGAACAGGGCTGCCGCGTATGGGGATTGACGTCGCATGGGTACCTCTCGCTGACCGGCGGGTGGGGGAGGTGTTGCGGTGCGCGTTGAGTCCCGCGGGCCGGCGGGCCGACAGCGGGTGCTTGTGAAGCCGATGTGCCGCTGCTGTTATGTTTACGTAAACACTTGGCGGCTGGCTGTGAGTCTGGAAGCCGCACCGGGGCCTGTCAAGCGTTCGCGCGCGAATCGACACTCGGGGGCCGCGCAGGGAAGTTGGTGCCGCGATCGCCGGTTTCAGCCACCGACCCTCGCGATGCTTGACGCTCCACGGCGGGAAGTGTCACCATCTCGCTACCGATGATTACGTAAACATTTCTCATCAGGTCCTGCCCCATGCGGCCGTTTCCGGCCCGGAGGCCGTCTCTTCCCTCCGATCGCGGACCTGTCGGTCACCGACGCAAGGACCCACCATGACGCTCCTGCCGTCAGCGGCGAAAGCAGTCTCCCCACCCCGTTCTCGACCCCGTGTGCGCGCACGCGGGAACGCCCTCGTCGGCTGGGGGTTCGCCGGCCCGTTCGCAGCGGTGTTCGTGCTCGTGTTCCTGGCCCCCATCGGTTACGCCTTCCAGCTCAGCCTGATGCGCGACCGGCTCATCGGCGGCACCGACTTCGTGGGCGCGGACAACTACCTCCAGGCGCTGACCGATCCGCGGTTCTGGGAGGGATCCGCCCGGGTCGGGTCGTTCCTGGTCGTCCAGGTGCCGATCATGTTGGGGATCGCGTTGCTGGTCGCACTCGCCATCGACAGCGGCCGGTTGTACGGCAAGGCGTTCTTTCGTGTGGCGGTCTTCCTGCCCTACGCGGTCCCGGCCGTGGTGGCCGGTCTGATGTGGGGATTCATCTACGGACCCAGATTCGGCCTGGTGGGCAACCTCAACGAGGCGTTGGGCCTCTCCCTCCCGGATCCACTCTCCCCCTCACTGATACTCGCCTCCATCGGCAACGTCGTGACGTGGGAGTTCGTCGGCTACAACACCTTGATCTTCTACTCCGCCCTGAAGGTGGTCCCGCGCTCCCTCTACGAAGCGGCCGCGATCGACGGCGCCGGAGAGTGGCGCGTCGTCACCGCGATCAAGTTGCCCGCCATCCGCGGCGCGTTGGTCATCGCGACGATCTTCTCGATCATCGGCAGCTTCCAGCTCTTCAACGAGCCCAGCATCATGCGGAACCTCGCCCCCAACGCGATCACGACCAGCTACACCCCGAACCTCTACACCTACTCCCTGGCCTTCTCCGGACAGCAGCACAACTACGCGGCGACCGTCGCCATCGTGATGGGTGTCCTCACCGCGATCATCGCCTACGCGGTCCAGCTCCGCGGCATGCGGAAGGGCTGAACACATGATCACGAATCCCGCCGAGGCCCCCTCGGACACGGTGGAACGCGCCGTCCGCCCCCGTGCGACATCGGACGCCGCCGCAGAACCCGGACGGACCCCTGTGGACCGGCCCCGTCGCCCCAAGCGCCCCCACACACCCCTCAACCCCAGACCGAGCATCCCGCTGACCCTGGTGACCGGGCTGGTCCTCGTCTACGCCCTCCTTCCCCTCGTGTGGCTGGTCATCAACGCGACCAAGGACCAACAGGACCTCTTCGACTCCTTCGGCCTGTGGCTCGGCAAGGACTTCCGACTCTGGGACAACATCTCCCGCACGCTGACCTACGACGACGGCGCCTTCGTCCGCTGGACGCTGAACACCCTGCTGTACGTGGCCACCGGCGCGGGCGGGGCGACACTGCTCGCCGTCCTCGGCGGATACGCCCTGGCCGTATACGAGTTCCCCGGCCGGCGCACCGTGTTCGCCGTGGTCATCGGAGCCGTGGCCGTCCCCGGCACGGCACTGGCCGTGCCCACGTTCCTGATGTTCAGCGGCATGGGACTGGCCGACACCCCCTGGGCCGTGATCATCCCGTCCCTCGTCTCACCGTTCGGGCTGTACCTGATGTGGGTGTTCGCCGCCGAGGCGGTACCTTCCGAACTGCTCGAAGCCGCCCGTATCGACGGGGCCGGCGAACTGCGCATCTTCTTCACGATCGCCCTGCCCCTGCTGCGGCCCGGCACCGTGACGGTGCTGCTCTTCTCCATGGTCGCGACCTGGAACAACTACTTCCTGCCGCTGATCATGATCAAGGATCCGGACTGGTATCCGCTCACCCTGGGTCTCAACGCGTGGAGCGCCCAGGCCCGGACCGCGGGCGGCGAGCCCGTCTTCGACCTCATCATCACCGGATCCCTGCTCACCGTCGTGCCGATCGTCGTGCTCTTCCTCCTGCTCCAGCGCCACTGGCAGTCGGGCCTGGCCGCGGGCAGCGTCAAGGAGTGACGCGCCCGGCATGGCCGTTCGTGCCGATCCTCATGGCCCTTCGTACCGACCTCCTCTTCCGCACACCGAATCAGGAGCACCACCGATGAGAACGAACAGCCGCCGCCGGATCGTCGCCGCCGTCGCCGCGACGTGCGCCCTGGCCCTCGCCACCACCGCCTGCGGGTCCTCGGACCCGGCGGACGAGAGCGCCGTCAAGGACGTGGCGTCCGCGCTCGAAGCCGGAGGCAAGGTGACGGTGTGGGCGTGGGAACCCACGCTGAAGAAGGTGGCTGCCGACTTCGAGAAGAAGTATCCGAAGGTGGACGTCGAACTCGTCAACGCGGGCACGGGAGACAAGCAGTACACCGCGCTGCAGAACGCCGTCGCCGCAGGCTCCGGAGCCCCCGACGTGGCCCAGGTCGAGTACTACGCCGTCGGCCAGTTCGCCATCGGCAAGGCCCTGGAGAACCTCGCCCCCTACGGCGCGTCCTCCCACGACCAGACCTTCACCACCGGGCCCTGGAGCGCGGTGCGTTACGACAAGGGGATCTACGCCCTCCCCATGGACTCGGGGCCCATGGCGCTGTTCTACAACAAGAAGGTCTTCGACCGGCACGGCGTCGCCGTCCCCGCCACCTGGGACGAGTACGTCGAGGCGGCGCGCGCCCTGCACAAGGCGGATCCGAAGCTGTACATCACGAACGACACCGGGGACGCCGGCGCCACGACCAGCCTGATCTGGCAGGCGGGTGGGCGCCCCTACAAGGTGGAGGGCACCGAGGTGGGCATCGACTTCGGCGACGCCGGCACCACGCGGTACGCGCGCACCTGGCAGAAGCTGCTCGACGAGAGACTGCTCGCACCGGTCACCTCCTGGAGCGACGAGTGGTACAAGGGTCTGTCCGACGGCAGCATCGCGACGCTGTCCACAGGCGCCTGGATGCCCGCCAACTTCGCCTCGGGTGCTCCCGCCGCCTCGGGGGACTGGCGCGTGGCGCCCCTTCCGCAGTGGACGCGGGGCGCCAAGGCGGCCGCGGAGAACGGCGGCAGCTCCCTCGCCGTTCCCAAGGCAGCCAAGAACAAGGCACTGGCCTACGCCTTCATCGAGTACGCGACCACGGGGGCCGGCGCCACGGCCCGGGTCTCCGAAGGCGCCTTCCCCGCCACCCGGGCAGACCTCGAATCCAAGGCCTTCCTGGCGACGGCCTTCCCCTACTTCGGAGGCCAGCAGGCCAACCAGGTGCTGGCGGACGCGGCCCGGAACGTCGGAACGGGTTGGTCGTACCTGCCCTACCAGGTGTACGCGAACTCCATCTTCAACGACAGCGTCGGCAAGGCGTACATCTCGTCGACGACCCTCGCTCAGGGGCTGGACGCGTGGCGGAAGGCGAGTGCCAAGTACGGTGCCGAGCAGGGGTTCAGCGTCGGGAAGTAGCCGGGATCGGCAGGGTGGGGGCCCTTCCGCCCGCTCGGGAAGGGCGCGCCCACGTGCTCGGCCGCTTGGGTCACCCCGGCAGGTTCGCCGCCGGCCGTGCCCGGGATCCGTCAGTCGCTGTCCGCCGCGGGGTGACTTCCGTTGAGGAGGGTGGCGAGCATGTCAACAGCGCTGCCGTCGTGGTCGCTTCCCGCGGTGCCGCTGCCGCTTTGGAGGTTGGCACTGCGGTCGACTTCCAGGACGGAGTCGGAGTGGGAGTTGTCGATGACCGTGACGAGGCTTCCCTCGGCCGCGGCGGGCGGGCCGGCGGCGCCGAGTACCGCGACGGCGAGGTAGGCGGCGGCCCGCATTCGGGCGCGGGTCATACGATCACGTCCGCGCTGTTCCGTGTGGACGGCAGGGTGTGGTGGCGGCCGATGTTCTTGGCCACGAGGCGGGTGGACTCGGCGACCCCGATCTCCTGGCCGTCCTGGTTGGCGGGCAGGCGTCCGTCGGCGAGACGGAGTTCGGCGAGGGCGGTGTCCATCGCCCGGTGGGCGGCGAACAGGCAGGGGGTGCTGTAGATCGCGACGTCGACGCCGAGGTCGGTGAGTTCGGTGAGGGAGAGGCGGGGCGACTTGCCGCCGGCGATCTGGTTGAACAGCAGCGGCTTGCCGCCGACCACCTCGCGGATCCGTTCGATCCATTCGATGCTGCGCACCCCGTCCACCAGGACGACGTCGGCGTCGGTGGCGGCCAGCACCTCCGCGCGGTGGAGGATGTCGGCCTCCTCGGTGGCGTCGGTGCGGGCGACGACGACCAGGTTCTTGCGGGTGGCGAGGACCATGGCGAGTTTTTCGAGGTACTCGTCGAGCGGCAGGACCTGCTTGCCGTCGGCATGCCCGCACCGGCGGGGCCGCTTCTGGTCCTCGAGGATGACGCCGGAGGCGCCGGCCCGCTCCAGGCCCTCGACGACGTGACAGGCCACCTCGGGGTCCACGTACCCGTCGTCGATGTCGACCAGCAGGTGGTGGTGGGGGAAGGCGCCGCGGAGCCGTTGGACGAAGGCCATCATGTCGGGCCAGGCGATGAACCCGATGTCGGGCAGGCCGTAGTAGGAGGCCGCGAATCCGAACCCGGAGACGAACATCCCGTCGTAGTGCCCGGCGGCGACGGACGCCGAGTACATGTCGTACACGCCGATCAGCGGCGTCGTGCCCGGCTTCGCGATCTCTTCCCGCAGGATGTTCCCGTAACTCATGGTCAGACTCCTTCAAGGAGGGCTATGGGCATCGAGGGGTGCAAGCGGCCGCGACATGGCGACGCTTTACCCAATGCAGATCATTTCCTGACCAATTCCTGGGGAACGGTTACTGCGCCGAGCACCTCACGCCAACGGCGTAGTGCGTTCATCACAGAAAGGTCCCTGCAGCAGGTCGGCTTGACAGTCGGCAGACGGCGGCCCGTGTGCTGTTTCGGCTCCTGCGGGTTCCGCGGTCAGGCGGGGGCGGGGCCCCCGGCGCTGCCCGGCCTCCGTGTCACGAGTCCGAAGTGCCTGCCTGCTCCCGAGCCGGTGGCCGGCTCGTCGGCCGCGATCGCCCCCCTTGCCCCCGTCCATCCGGGCGAGGGTGTTGAGTTCTGTTCGAACCGGGATGCCTCGCCGGACTCCGACAGGGCGGCCGGATGCCTGATTCGGTCGCGGGAACAGGCCGGTGACGCGTCATCATTCAGCCGGTGCTTCCGGTGCTTCCGGTGCTTCCGGTGCTTCCGGTGCTTCCGGTGCTTCCGGTGCTTCCGGTGCTTCCGGCGCTACCGATGCTTCCGGGACATGGCGGGGCCGCCTCAGACCCCGGCGAGCCGGAGGTCACGACGTACGCGTCGCCGAAACCGGGCGCGAGGGCGGCGCCGCACCGGGACACCCCGGCGTACGCAGTCCCCGTACCGCCCGCGCACCTGTCGTGGTCGGAACCCGACCCGCGCGCGCCGCCGACTTGGTTCTCCTCGTGCTCCCGAGGCCCTACTCGGGAGTGCTGCCGCGCCGACGAGATGTCCCCGCGGGCCGCGTCGGCCGCGTCATCGGCGCACGGCGGCGCCGTCCGCCCCGGCCAGTGCGTCGATCAAGGACTGTCGTGGGAACCCTTGTCGAGAAGGTCTCCGGCCCTGCGTTCGAGGAGGACCGGCAGGTAGGTGCGCACCCGTGCGTACCGGAGCTCGTCGTAAGCCGTCTCCACGGCGCGGTGGACAGCTCCGGCGTCGAGGCAGGGATGAGCCCGCAACAGGCGCTCGGCGACGTGGTGAACGATGAGGGCGTCCTCGGTTTCCATCATTCGGCCCTTCTATCCCGGATTCCGGTTTCTCATGGCCGCCTGATCACACACGGCCTGGACCGTCCCATACATGGCCAGTTGGCAGTCGTCCTGGACACGGGAGGGGGCGGCGGAGGTGGAGCGGGCTGGTCGGCTACCCGCACCTGCGGATGACATGCGTCGGCAGCGGGTCGAGCCGGACGTCGGCGGGTCGCGCAGCGGCGTGGATCGCAAGGCCCACGGCTGCGAGGCCTACCGGTGCGCGGTCTCCAAGTATGAGCAGGCGCATTTCGTGAGCGCGCCCCGGAAGCCGCACGGGGAGGGCTTGGCCGCTGGTACGAAGGCTTGCACAGGCGCGGCGGCAGGGTCAGACGCGCCCCGCGCCTCGGGTGCGACGGGTCCCCGGGGGCCACATCCGGCTTGGCGGCGGAGGTGCGTGAACAGGCCGGGCGTCAGACGGTGATCACCTCAATACCCGCCTCGGTGAGACGCGCGGCCATCTCGGGAGCGATGCCTGAGTCGGTGACCATCACGTCGATCCGGTCCAGGCCGCAGATCCTGGCGAAGGCGCGCTTGCCCATTTTCGAGGAGTCCGTCGCGAGGATCACCTTCCGGGCGCGCTCCGTGAAGAGCCTGCTGATGCCGGCCTCGTCCTCGTGGTGTGTCATGACACCGAGCTGCGGGTCCACGCCGTCGACGCCGAGCACGACGACGTCGAGCACCACCTGGTTCAAGACCCCCTCCGTCAACGGGCCCACCAACTCGTAGGTCTGGGGGCGCGCGACGCCGCCGGTCAGTACGATCTTGAACTGCGGACGCACGGCCAGTTCACCCGCGATGTTCAGTGCGTTGGTGACGACCGTGTAGCTCGGCCCCGAGGAGCTGTCCCCCCGCTCGGCCGTCGATCCGCCGGCCCGGAGCACCAAAGCCCGGGCCACCTCCGTGGTGGTGGTGCCGCCGTTGAAGCCGACGACGTCACCCTCGCTCAGCAGGTCTGCCACGGCGGTTGCGATGCGCTGCTTCTCGGTGACCCGTCGTGAGGACTTGTAGCGCAGCGGAAGCTCGTAGGAGACGCCGTGTGCGATCGCCCCTCCACGGGTGCGGACGAGCAGCTTCTGCTCGGCCAGCTCGTCGAGGTCACGCCGGATGGTCGCCGGTGACACCGCCACCGAGGCGGCCGCCTCCTCCACGTCCAGCTTGCCGTCGACGGCGAGCAGTTCCATCAGCTTGCTCCACCGCTCCTGCTTCGACATGCGTCGCATCCCCTCCGTGCCTTGGAACCACGAGTCGCGCGCACCGAGGGCAAGGGCCGCCGGAGCGGTCTGTCGGTCCCCAGCGGGTATGCGCGAAGTTGATCGTAACGCCGCGGCCCCGCGCACCATGTGGCGTGAGAGATTCGCGCAGGCGGGGGAGGGTCGGGGGGACGCGTCGTCGGGTAGGGGCGTGGGCCGGGCCTCGACGTCGGACTCGAACCGGGTTCGCTCGCCTGACGATCGCGTGACAACTCGCCTGACGAGTCGCCGGACGTGCGGGCGGGCCCTCACCTGATCATGGGCTCCGACATCCGTCGTGTCGTGTTCGCCCAGCGGAGCCCGCAGGCGATTCCCGGACGGGTGAACTCGGGAATCCGGCCGCTCCCGGATCCCGGTGGGGCCGTTGAGCTGGACGGATAGCCGGATGATCCCTCTTCCGGTCGTCCCCTGCCCATTCCTGTGCACGTGCTTGAGGAGAAGTCCCCTTGACTACCGCTGAGCTTCCCGGTCCTGATTCGCTGCTGCGCCGCACGCTGGGGGAGTGGCGGATCGGGTTGGTGGCGTGGCGGCTGCTGGTTCTGCAGACCGCGGATCCGGCGGTCGCCGCCGGCATGACCAACTTCTCCACCTACCGCGCGCATCCGTGGCGGCGTATCGAACACACGATGGACAGCGGGAAGCGGCTGTTCTTCTCCGACCGTGAAGGGCTGCGCCGTGAGGTCGCCCGCCTGGAGCGCACGCACCGCCGGCTGGCCGGGACCGACGAGCAGGGCAGGCCGTTCACGGCGGCGGACCCTGCGGTGCGGGTGTGGGTGCTGGTCACCTTGTACGAGTGCATGACGGCGATGCGGGAACTGTCGGGACGTCCGCTGACGCCGCCTGAACTGGAGCGGATGTACGGAGAGTTCCGAGCCGTGTGTTCCGAGTTCGCCCTGCCCGACGACTTGTTCCCGGCCACGGCCGCCGATGTGCCCGCGTACATGGACCGCACGATCCGTGAGCGCCTCGAATACGGCGAACCCGTGCACTACCTGCTGTTCGACATGCTCCGTGAAGCCCCCGCACCCCGCCGCCTCGGGCGGCTGAAGCCGGCCTGGCCGGTTGTTCGCACCGTGGCCGCCCACGTGATCGGTGCGCTGACCGTCGCGGACCTGCCGGAAGCCTTCCGCGAGCGCTTCGGCCTGCCCCGCACCCGCCGAGCGGCCCTGCTGTCCTTCACCCTGCACCGCGGTATGCGCGTCCTGATGAACGCGCTGCCCGAGCACCGCCGCTACCGCTCCCCGCTGGCCGGAATCCCCTCGACTCCGCAGCCCCCCGCCGCCACGACCGCTCCCGCCGATCGTCCTTCCGCGCCGGAGGCCCGCCCCGGCCGGCTCCCCGCACCACGCCGCCGCAAGGGTGCCGATTCACGCCCGGCGCGCCTGCGGACCTTCTTCCGGCAGGTCCTGGACCAGACCGGCGACGGCCGCATCACCTCGGTCGATCTACAGGCCATGGCGCACAACGTGTGCTGGCCGCTCGAACTCGCCCCTGAACGCGAAGCCCCCGTCTACGCCGCCTTCGAGACCTGGTGGCAGCAACTGCGGTCCGGCATGGACGCCGATGAGGACGGACAGGTGACCTGCGAGGAGTTCGTCACCGCCATGCTCACCGGGATCGACGCCGAGCCGTCCTACCTTGAGCAGGGCCTGCACGTCGCGGTGCGGGCGGTCTTCCACGCGGTGGACGTCGACGGCAGCGGACACCTGTGCGCCGACGAGTACCGCACGATCTTCGGCGGCTCCCGGGTCCACCCCGCCGAACTCAACCACGGCTTCCGCCTGCTCGACCACGACGGCGACGGCCGCATCACCGAAGAGGAGTTCGTCCAGGCCTTCACCGACTACTTCACCGCCCGCACCGACAACACGGCCGGCAGCCAACTCCTCGGACGCCCATAGCGGGGGCCTGCCGGGGCGACCGCTGCGCCCGTGCCCACCGTGACCAGGCCCTGCGTGATGGTCCCGTTGCCGTACGCCGTAGTTGCCGTAGGGCTACTTGCCGAACCTGCGCTCGCGCCCACCGTAGGACCGAAGCGCGCGCAGGAAGTCCACCCGGCGGAAGGCCGGCCAGTAGCAGTCGACCCAGTGCATCTCGGCGTAGGCGGACTGCCAGAGCAGGAAGCCGGACAGCCGCTGCTCGCCCGAGGTGCGGATGATGAAGTCGGTGTGGGCGGCGGTGGGCGAGTACAGATGACGGGAGATGTCCTCGAGGTCGAACCGCTCGGCCAGTTCGGCCGGGTCACCACCAGCGGCGATGTGCTGCTCGAAGGCGCTCCGCACAGCGTCGACGATCTCCCGGCGGCCGCCGTAGCCTACGGCGACGTCCACCTTGAGGCCGCCGTTGCCGACTGTCGCGGCGGTGGTCTCTTTCAGAACCCGGGCACTGTCGCCGGGCAGCAGGTCGAGGGAGCCGATCACCTGCACCTCCCACGGCCGGCCCTCGGAGGCGATGTCCCGGACGGTCTCCTCGATGATTTCGATCAGCGGGCCGAGCTGTTCGGCAGGTCGCCTGAGATTGTCGTCGGAGAGCATGAAGAGGGTGACACGCCCGACACCGGTGGCCGCGCACCAGCCCAGGAACTCGGCGACCTTCGCACCACCCGCCCGGTAACCCTCCCGCACATCCGAGTGCCCGGCCTCTCGGGCCCAACGTCGGTTTCCGTCCAGCATGATCCCGATGTGCTGCGGGCGCGGAAGGTCCACCAGGGTGCTCACCAGTCGACGCTCGTATACCGCTTCCATCGGCCGGCGCAGAAAAAGTGGGAGCAGCTTCATGAACCCTCTCCATCGGGTCGTACACGTCGGGCGTTCATCCCGGACGTGGACACGGCGACATGTCGCCCGGGCAAGTGTAGTTGATGTCATGTAGAGCGTGCCGGCGTGCGGCATGGGGCGGCATCCTCCGATCCGGGGGGCGTCGGCGCACGGTGCCGGAGCGGTGAATCGTCGGGTGATGTCGCCACCACCTTGGCCGAGCGGCAACTGAGTACCGGTCATCGCCCAACCACAGCACGGCAGGAAGCGCCCCGGACGCGACTCGCGCCGACGCGGACTCGTGGCGCCGCCCCGTGGTGGCCCGTGCCGAAGGAGCGCCGGCGCCGCCGGCCCGCCGGTCGCCGTGCCTCGCCCGGGGCTCTCGCGTCACCGACGGCGCCAAGCCGCCATGTGCGCGGTGATGTGCGACGGGATGACTGGTTCTCGTCATTTGTCCGCTGTGGGCAGCTCGCTGAGTCCGTTCCTGCCGCACGAACCCCACGTGCCTTTCCCTGCGTCAACAGGGGGCGTCGCACCTCCAAACCCCTCCCCATAAACGCGTGCAGAATGACCGGATCGTTGCGGCAAAGTCATGGTGACTATTCCCGCGCTGCTACAGTTTTCCTCCCGTACATCTTTCGGCTCCCGACTCGGGAGCCGAAAGATGTACGGGAGGTGGCGAAAGGGGGCCGTGTTGTCGGGGGCGGGCCGGCTTTCGTGTGTCGTGTGGCACTTTCACCGCCGGGAAGGGCTCCCCCATCCGATGTCTCTGCACGTGCAATAGGTGGGACCGGGGAGTTCGCGCGCCCGCCGGTGCATGCGCCGGGGCGTCCCGTACCCCCTCCACCAGGCCCTCACGGAGGTGTCCTTGTCCGTTCAGCACACTCGTTCGATGCTCGCGCGCGGCCTGAGCGTACTGCGTTGCTTTCGGCCGGGCGAACCAGAACTTCAGCTGTCTGAAATAGCGCGCAGAGCCGATATGCCCAAGGCGACCGCTCACCGGATCATCTCGGAACTCGTTGAGGAGGGAATGCTGGAGCGAGGTGAGAGGGGATTACGGCTGGGTGTCGCTCTTTTCACGCTGGGCGCGCGCGTTCCCCGGCAGCTCACGCTGCGCAGCCTGGCATTTCCGTATGCGGAACAGCTTCATCATGTCACTCGTGGGAGCGCGTTCATTTTCATTTCCGACGCGTCCGGCCCGGACGCGGCGTTGGTGGACGCGGTACGCCGCGCCCATGGCGCGGGCGCCGAGCTCGGAGTCGAGGAGGAGGCCCGTGCGTCGATGCAGGCCGCGACCCGGATCTTTCAAGCGTTCGCTGCCGGGCCGTCCCTGCCCTTCTCGGCAGCGTGGGAGGAAGGGGAAGGGGAAGCCGGACGGGTGCGGCACCAGGGGTTCGTGGCCGTGCGCGGAGCGAGCGGAGCCGTCGGCATCGCGGCTCCCGTGCTCACGGCGTCCAGCACGGCGGTGGGCGCCCTGGCCGTCACCGGTCCACAGGGGCGGCTCCAGGTCGTCGGGGCGGTCTCGCACCTGAGGGCGGCGTGCGCCGCTGTCTCCCGCGCGCTCCAACGGACCCCCGACATGGCGCCGGCCCACTGACGACATGGCGCCGGCCCGCTGAAGGCCAGATGGCGGCCCGCTCAAGGCCCGCTGCGGCGAGCCCTGTCGTACCCGTGCGGGCCCCCTCGTCGCGCGGGTACGGGAGGCCGCGCCGGACCGCCGCCCCCGGGGGCCGGCCATGTCGTCGCGGAGGTCCTGCCCGGGAATCGGGAGAGGGAGCCCCACGTCAAGCCCGTCGGGCCGTGATCAGCGCCGGGGACAGCCGCGCCGCCAGGAACTCGGTCCGAGCCGCGTCCAGGGTGTCGCGGATGAGGTCGGCCGACGCGGCCCCGTAGATGCCGGCCACACTGCCCCGAAAGACGCGCACGACCTTCAGACGGTCGGTGAGCCACGCCACCGCCCACCGCGTCACGTCGTCGTGGACGACATCCGTGAAGCCCGCGCGCTCCAGGTCCCGCAACCGGTCGGCGAGCGGGGTCGTGAAGAACACCCCGCGCGGGTGAGTGACACGGAACGCCTCCGAGGGCTCTTCGCCACCGGGCGTCAGGCTCACCTCCTCGGTCAGGACGAGCAGGCCGCCGGGACGCAGCAGCCGTCCGGCCTCGCGCAGCACCTCGCCGGGCGCGGGGAAGTGCGGCATCGATCCCGTGACCCACACCACGTCCAGCGAGGCCCCGGGGAGGGGGACGGCGGTCGCGGACGCGCAGATGTCGCTCACCTCGGCGCGTCCCTGCGCGCGGTTGATGCTCCGGCTGACCGCGCAGTGCTCGGGGACGAGGTCCACGCCGTGTGCGCGTCGTACGCGGAGCCCGCCGGCGGTGATCCTGTCCACCGTGTACCGGAGCGCCCCGCCGAAACCGCTGCCCAACTCGCACACGTCCAGTGGGCCCGCGCCGTGGGCGATCACCGCTTCGGCGACCAGGTCGCAGCCCTGCGGCCCGAAGTGGCCCATCTGGTCGAGGCCCAGCAGACCGCCGTCGCCGGGACTGGCAGGGCCCTCCTCGCTGGTGAACTCGACGATGGAGCGTTCGGTGCGCTCCCAGTCGTGCAGTGCGGGGAACAGCTCCCGGTGGTAGTGGTACTGGACCCCCCGCTGTCCGGCCGGCGAGCCGGCTGCGCCCGTCGCCCCCGGTGCCGGCCCGGGCCCCGGTCCGGTGTCGTGTCCCGCGGCGTGCGGGCCGGTGTGCGGCATGGTGACGCTCCTCGGCGGGTCCGTACGGTGGTCGCCGCGCGGAGCGGGGCGACGGGGGATCGATCCTGGCCGCGGCCCGGCCGGCCGCCACAAGGATCCTGAGGTGCCACGGGGCCCGGGCCGGTGCCTGCCGATCCTGTCGGGACAGCCCTCAGCGCGGCTCCGGGGGCCGGAACTCGGCGGGCACGGTGGTGCAGACGGAGTCCAGGATCGCGAGGGCCTCCTCGGCCTCGTCGTCCGAGGCGACCAGCGGCGGGAGCAGCCGGAGCACCTCAGGACGACCCAGGCACGGCGAGACCACCAGCCCCTTGCGGCCGAGCTCCATCAGTACGTCCCCGGCCGCCGCGGGAGTGGCGAACTCCACGCCCCACATGAGCCCCCGGCCCCGCACCCGCGTCACCAGTCCGGGGTGCCGGTCGGCGATCCGCGCCAAGCCGTCGGCGAGCAGACGCTCCAGTACGGCTCCGCGCGGGGCGAGTTCCTCCACGGCCGTGAGGGCCGCGAGGCCGGCGGCCGCACCGAGCGGATGGCCGGAGAAGGTCGTGGTGTGGGCGAACGGGTCGGCCGTCAGCGGGGCGTACAGCTCC
Source organism: Streptomyces sp. NPDC002602 (assembly GCF_042889445.1). Taxonomy (NCBI): domain Bacteria; kingdom Bacillati; phylum Actinomycetota; class Actinomycetes; order Kitasatosporales; family Streptomycetaceae; genus Streptomyces; species Streptomyces sp. NPDC002602. The sequence goes on from NZ_JBIAQX010000009.1 coordinate 159,342, forward strand.
GGCGTGGCCAGCACGGCGGACAGCGGCTGCACCCCGCCGCCGAGCGCCTTGCCGAGGAGTACCGCGTCGGGACGCATTCCGGCGTCGGTGCTGACCAGTCGCGGTCCGCACCGGCGCAGCCCCGTCTGGATCTCATCCGCGATGACGAAGGCGCCGTGCGCGTGCGCCGCGTCGGCGAGTGCCCGCAGGAAGCCGGGCTCCAACGGCCGCACCCCTCCCTCGCCCTGTACCGGCTCGACGAGGACGGCCGCCACCCCGCCCTCCGCGAAGGCCGCGGGTATCGCCGCCGCGTCGGCCGCGATGTGGGTCACGCCGCCCAGCAGGGGTTCCAGATCGCGCCGGTAGCGCCTGTTCCAGGTCGCGGCCAGCGCTCCGAGGGACTTGCCGTGGTAGGCGCCCTCGATCGCGAGCACCCGGGTGCGGCCCGTGGCGAGACGGGCCAGCTTCAGGGCCGCCTCGACCGCGTCGCAGCCGTTGAGCCCCAGCCACACCTTGGTCAACTGTCCCGGATCACCCCAAGCCGCCAGCCGTCGGGCCAGTTCGGCGGTCGTACGGTTGGCCAGGACTCGGGTCGACACCGGCATCGCGTCCAACTCGCGGCGCACGGCGGCCAGGACGGCCGGGTGGCGCTGCCCCAGCAGGGTCACGGCGTAGCTCCCGAAGTCCAGGGCGCCCCGGCCGTCGGAGAGCAGCAGGCGGGCACCCTCGCCGCGCATCTCGATCGCTCCGGAACCGTTCATCCCGTACATCAGGGCCAGTTGCGGGGACTGGTGGCTGCGCGTCGCGTCGAGCGCGCCCCGGGCGGCCCCGTGTCCGTCGCTCGCGGTCATCGGTTCCGTCCTCTCCTCGCCCGGCCTCGACCGGTCCGACGCGGGCGTGATGGGAATCCGTCCAGGGACGGTTCTATCGCTCCGCCGCGCCGCTGAGAAGTCGCGTTCCGGCTGCCGGAACGTTCGTTGCCGGGACCGCGGACCCCTGAAAGGCTGGGGGCGGCCGAGGGAGTTCCGATTCCACACCCGATGTGACCGGGAAATCCGGGAACACCCTCCGAATCGCTTCCGGGGGATCGTCCGGAGACATACCGATGACCTGTCGGCAGCCGCATCGGAAAGGTGCACCGAACTCCATGGAGACCACTTCGGCACGTGCCGACGCATTTCCCGATCCGGGAATCCTGAAAGACCGAATGGCCGCCTTCCTGGACGAGCGCGGAATCACCTGGGACGCGGTGCGGCGGGAGACGGACCAGGGCGTGGGCAGTCCGGCGCTCGCGGTCGCCGCCGGATCCGTGCTCGCCGGCTTCGGCAACCACCGCAGCGACCTCGACCTCTTCGTCCTGGTGGAGAACGACCGGCTCACCCGCTTCCCCATCCAGTCGCACGAGCACGGCACGGTGATCGACGTCAACGTCCGCCGGGCGAGCGCCGTCCGGGACACGACGGCCACCCTGCGGGGCCGGCCCTGGCCCCGGTTCGCCTCGGTCGGAGAATCCGGCTGGAACCACCGGCGGCGCGCCATCAACACCGCGAACCGGCTCGCCCTCGGGCTGCCGCTCGTCGCCACGCCGCCCTGGGACGCCTGGCAAGCGGCCCTGCGCGGCCCCTGGCTCGCCGACGTGGTGGAACAGTGGTGGACGGTGGAGGCGCACCGGCTCGCCCAGGCCGCCCGCTGGCTGCACGGCGCCAAGCCCATGGCGGCGGCGGCCCGCGCGCGGGAGGCGGTGGTCGCCGCGCTCAACGCCCGTGCGGCGGCCGGCGGGCAGGTCTACTTCCCCGCCAAGTGGGTGGGGGAGAAGCTCAAGGCGCTCGACGACGCCGAGGGCCTGGCCGTCCTCGCCGACGCGCTGGCCCCACCCCTCGACCCCCGGGAGAGGGTCCCGCACTGCCTCGGCCTCGTCGACCGCCTGGCCGGCGAAGCCGCCCCGCTGCACGCGGTACTGCGCTGGTCCACCGGTGTCGGAACGACCGTCCTGGACGACCGCACGGTCGTGGACCGATGGCAGTTGCGCGCGCTGGAGGTGCTCCGGTCGGACCTGCCGCACGAGGACAGCGACGCGGTCGTCTGGTCGGGTCCCGCCGGCTCCGCGCTCCCCGACGACCTGCTGCCCCTGTTCGCAGGCGACATGCTGTGGCTGGGAGTGGCCCACCCCGGCCCGGAGGTACCCGCGTGACGCCCCTCGGCACCACCGCCCCGACCGGCCCGGCGCCGGGCGAAGCCGTCCCGACCGACCTGCGCCGGCTCCTCGCGTTCCGGGCCCACGGCGCCGCCCGCCTGCTGCTCGGCTGCCGTGCTCGCATGGAGGACATCGAGGGCGCCGCCGCCGCCGGTCAGACCGAGGCCGCCGTGCTCATGGCCTACGAACTCGTACAACTGTCGCTGTCCGTACGGGGACTGCGCACCGAGGGCGAACTGAGCTACGGGCGCGACGAAGCCGCCTCCGACCCCTTCGCCGGCGTCCCGGCCGACGAGGTCGAGACCGGACTGCTCCTCGCCGCGCAGGGCAGGGAAGCCGCGACCGGCGACCCCGGGCGGGGCGAGGAATGGCTGGACCGGCTCCGGGACCACCTGCGGGACACCGAGGCCCTGCTCGGATACCGCGAGCCGCTGCCCGACGTGCGCTCCGGCACCGGGCTCATGAAGGGCTTCAAGCTGGCCCGAACCTGGCAGCCCCACCTCCAGCGCGTCGGCCTCCCCGACCTCCTTCCGGAAGCGTGGACGCGCCGTGTCGACTGACCCCGTCCCCGCGACCACCCCGGGCGGCGCGCCCCCGCCACTGGTCCTGCGCGGCGTCCGCAAGCGGTACGGCTCCACGACCGCCCTGGACGACGTCGGCCTGCACATCGCCGAAGGCGAGATCGTCGGCCTGCTCGGACACAACGGCGCGGGCAAGACCACGCTGATGTCCCTGGTGGCCGGGCTGCTGCGGCCCGACGCCGGGGAGATCGAGGTACTGGGCGTCTCCACGGCCCGCGAACCGCGACGGGCACGTCTGCGCCTCGGTCTGGCCCCCCAGGAACTCGGCGTGTACCCGCCGCTGACCGTACGACAGAACCTCCGATTCTTCGCGGAACTCGCCGGGCTGCGCCGCCGGGAGGCGGACCGGCGCATCGAGGAGGCCGCCGAACCCCTGGGCCTCGCGGACCTGCTCGAACGCCGCGTCGGCCGGCTCTCCGGAGGCGAACAGCGGCGCGTACACACCGCGATGGCCCTGCTCCACCGGCCGAAGCTGCTCCTGCTCGACGAACCGACGGCCGGAGTGGACGTGGAGACCCGGGCCCGCCTCATCGCGCACGTCCGCGACCTGGCCGCCGCCGGTACCGCCGTCTGCTACTCCACCCACTACCTCGGCGAGGTCGAGGACCTCGACGCGAACGTCGCCGTCCTCGACCACGGCCGCCTGGTCGCCCGCGGAACCGTCACCGACCTGGTGCGCGACCACGGCGACGGGGCGGTGGAACTCACCTTCTCAGGCACCCCGCCGTCCCTGCGCGTCCCCTGGCCGGTGACCCGCGTCGGCGAGATGCTGCGCGTGCACGCCCGGGAGCCGCACCTCGTGGCACCCGAGGTGCTCGCGGCGCTCGGCGACTCGCTCCCGCGGCTGGTCAATCTGCGCGTACTGCGGCCCAGCCTGGAGACCGTCTTCCTGGCCCTGACGGGACGGCGGCCCGAATCCGCCGGCGATCCCGGTGCTCCGGGTGCCGCGACGGCCGCCGCCCCTCCGGGTCCGGCAACCGGTGAGGAAAACGGGGGGAGCGGGGGCGGCCCGAAGCCGCCGGCCGGCAGGACCGTGGAGGCGGGGCGCCATGGGTGACGGGTCACCGGGCCGGATCGCCGCACTGGTCCGGCAGGACGTCAGACTCCTCGTGCGCGACCCGGCGCCGCTCGTCGTCCGCACGGTCATGCCCCTGCTGATCATAGGCTTCATGCAGCCGCTGTTCCGGGTGGCGCTGCGGGCCGGCGACGTCGAGGACGCCACCGGGGCCGAACAGGGCGTGCCCGGCATGGCGGTGATGTTCCTCTTCTTCCTCGTCACCGTCGTGGGCTTCGCGATGTTCCGGGAGCACGGCTGGAACACCTGGGACCGGCTCCGGGCGGGCCCCGCGCGACCGTTCGAGCTGGTCGCCGGACGGATCGTCGTACCCCTCGCGGTCGCGGTGGTGCAACTGGCCGTGGTCTTCGCGGCGGGCGGCCTGCTGTTCGGCCTGCGGGTACGCGGTCCCTGGACCGCACTCGTCGTGGTGGGAGTGCCCCTCGCGCTGTGCGTGGTCCTGGCCGGCATGGCACTGGTGGCGCTCTGCCGCACCATCGCGCAGCTCAGCGTCTTCGCCAACCTCCTCGCCCTGCTCTTCGCCGGTCTCGGCGGCGCCCTGACCCCGCTGTCCGCGCTGCCGCAGTGGGCCCGCCCGCTCGCCCCGGGCGTGCCCAGCTACTGGGCGATGCGCGGCTTCTCCACCGTCATCATCGACGGCGGTGGCGTGCGCGCCGTGCTGCTCCCGGCCGGCGTGCTGTGCGCGTTCGCGGCCGGCCTGACCGTCGTGACCCTGCTCTTCTTCCGGGTCGACCACCGCAAGCTCTCGTGGTCGTGAGGCCGTGCCGCCGACGCCGCCCACTCCCGCGACATCCGAGAGGAACCCCATGCCCGCCGTCGTGGTCTTCGACTGTTTCGACACCCTCGTCCTGTCCCGCCCGCTCCCGGGCGCGGACCATTTCGCCGCCTGCCTCACCGACGTGCTCGCCCTGGACCGGCGGCGGGCGGAGGCCGTGGTGCGGACGGTCTTCGAAGCCATCCTCACGGCGATGACCGACCCGTGCGCGCCCCAGCCGCCGACCCTCGCGCTGCTGGACACGGCCCTGCGGGAGCGGGGCGAACCACGGGAGATCGCCGATCTGGAGGAGGTGCTGTGGCAGGCGCTCGGCTGCGCCGACCCGGACCAGTACACCCTGTGCACGCCGATGGCGGACGCGATGTCCCGCGCCGCCGCCGCCGGCCACACCGTCCGCCTGATGTCCAACTGCTACCTGCCGGGCCCCCTCATGCGAAGGCTCCTGCACGGCCTGACGGTGCCCGAGGTGTACGACCGGGCCCTGTTCACGGCGGACGGCGGCCCGAAGAAACCGGACCCCCGCGCGTTCCGGCTCATCGGGGAGGGCGTGTTCGAACGGCGCGTGATGGTAGGGGATTCCGCGGAACTCGACATCGAGCCCGCCCGCGCACTCGGCTGGGACACGGTGCACGTGAATCCCGATCACCCAGATCCGGCTCGGCTCCTGGCCCTCCTGGAACTCTGAGAAGCGTTTCTTTCCGCCGCGCTTTCCGCTGCCCATTCCGACGCCGCCGAGAAAGCGGTCGGGTTCGTGTTCCGCACAAAGAAACACTTGCTGATAAGACGGCCGCCGTCTGATTGTGTTCATCCCGTACCGATCGACGATCGTACGAAACCGAATCCGAGGGGAGAGGCATGAACAAACCCGCCGCGGACGCGACGGAACGGGCCGGCCACGGCGACGCCGCCCACCTGGCCCTTCTGAACGCCGGTTGGAGCACGGCCTGGACGCCGGACCCGCCCCGCGAGGGCGCCTCCGGCGCCGACCGCATCCGGGACCTCTGCGCGAACGGCTACGCGGCCCTGCCGATCCCCCGGGAGTTCGGCGGCGCGGGCGCGAGCCTCGTCGAAGTGGCTTCCGCCCAACGCGCGTTGGGGATGGTCGACCCGTCGGCCGCGATCGCGCTCAACATGCACGCCTTCACCGTCGGGCTGATGGCCGACTACTGGCGGCGCCACCGGGACTCCAGCTGGATGCTGCTGGAGGGCATCGCCCGGACCGGCGCCCTCGTCGCGTCCGCGTTCGCCGAGCCCGGAGGCAGCCCCAACTTCATGAGCAGCCGCTCCGAGGCGGTCCCGACGGCCAAGGGGTACCGGGTCTCGGGGACGAAGTTCCCCTGCTCGCTCGCGACGACGGCCACCCTCGTGTGCCTGACGGCCAGGGTCACCGGGACCGACGACACGATCCTCGCACTGTGCCCCCGCTCGTCCCCGGGCCTGACCGTCGAGGGGGAGTGGTCCTCGCTCGGCATGACCGATTCGGACACGGCCGGGTTGGTCCTGCGCGACGTGGAACTGGACGACCGGCTCGTCTTCCACCGGGGCCCCGCCGACGTCATCGACGACAACGTGATCTCCGGGATGGTCTGGTTCGCGGTCCTGCTGAGCGCCACCTACCACGGCGTCCTCAGCGGGCTGCTGGACGTGGCGTACCGCCAGGTGATCCGGGCGCGGACCCACGGCCCGAGGACCGCGCTCCTCGGCCGCGCCACCCGGGAACTGCTGACCCTCGGCGGAGCCTGCCGCCAGCTCGCCGCGGACGTCGCCTCCGGCGCGGTCGCGGGGCGGGCCGCGCTGGCCGCCGCCGTCGGTCTTCGGGCCACGCTCAGCGACACCCGCGACCGGGTGCTCGCCGCCGTGACGCCCGTCGTCGGCAGCCGCCTGTACGGGAAGGGGCAGGCGGCGGCCTCCCTCCTCGTCGACTCGCTCGCCGTCCACCACCATCCGCCGTCCCTGCTGACGTGCGACGAGGTGGTCGGAGCCTTCTGTACGGGACGTGAGATCAGCTTCGATCCGGCCGCCTGAGCCGCCCGGCCCCCCTGCCCGAAGGAGACACGCAGCCATGCCCCACGTCGAGGTCAACCTGCCCATCAAGGCTCCGGCCGGCGACGCCTGGCGTGCCGTCACCCGCCTCGAGGACTACGCCGACTACATGGAGAACGTCGAATCGGTGACCGTGCTCGGCGCATCGGAGAGCGGCGCCCGCACCAGCGCGTGGTCGGTGCTGCTGAAGGGCTCCGTCCTCGAATGGGTGGAGGAGGACGAACTCGACGAGGCGAACCGCGTGATGTCGTTCTCCCAGGTATCGGGCGACCTGGACGAGTTCACCGGATACTGGCGCGTCGACGACCGGGGCGACGGCACCTCGGTGGTCGTCTTCTCGGTCGACTTCGAGATCGGCATTCCGCTGCTGGCCGACATGCTGAACCCGGTCGCCGCCAAGGCCCTGCGCGAGAACTCCGAGCACATGCTCCGCGCCATCGAGCGGCGGATCACGGTCTCGTGACCGGCTCCGTACGCGTCCTGGTCACCGGTGCCACCGGTGCCGTCGGCGGCGCCGTGATGCGCGCGCTCACCGCCGCGGGGCACCGGCCCCACGGTGTCAGCCGCCGCGGGGGAGTCGGACCCCGGCAGCACGTCTGGGATGCCGGCCGGGACGCGCCTCCGCCCGCACTGCGCGGCCCGTGGGACGCGGTGGTGCACTGCGCCGCCGACACCCGCTGGAACCTGCCCTTCGAAGACGCCGAACAGGCCAACGTCGCCCCGCTGCGGGCGGTGCTGGGCCTGACCACTGCGCGCACCCACCTCGTCCACCTGTCCTCCGCCTACGCCACCGGCCTCGCCGGGGACATCACCTCGCCCTCCCCGGAGGCGTACCGCAACTCGTACGAGTGGTCCAAGGCCGCGACCGAACGGCTGGTCCACGCCGAACGGGAGGGCGCCGACATCGTCCGCTTCCCCGTGGTGATGGGCGCCCGCGCCGACGGACTCCTGGACCGGTACAGCGGCTTCTTCTGGCTGCCCACGTCCCTGTGCAGTGGCGCCGTCCCGGCGATGGTGGCCGAGGAGAAGGCACTGCTGGACATCGTCAGCACCGACGACGTGGCCGAACACGTCACACGGCTCGTCGCCGGCGGCCCCCCGGCGGCCACGAGACTGTCGATCCTCGGCCGCGGCGACCGGGCCCAGCCGGTGGCCGAGGCCTTCGAAACGGTCCGGGCCGCCCTCAACACCTGGCGCGCCCAGCACGGAGTGGCCCCGCTGGAGCGCCTCCCGTCCATGACGCCCCGACAGTGGAACCGCTTCTACCTGCCCTTCGCCGAGGAACACCTGGACCGGGCGCAACTGCTCCGGGTCACCGCGTTCCGCGCCTACCAGGGCTACCTGTCGGTCACGGAACCGTTCGAGGTCACCCACCGGGTGCCCGACACCGCCCTGGTGCTCCACCGCTCCATACGCCGCTGGGCGCAGACCCACGCGAGCGCCGCCCGCCGGATCCCCCGGCCGTGGCGGACCTGACCGGTACGCACCGCGGACACGACGCCGCGGTGACCGTCCGAAGGAGCAGGCAGGCCCGCCGGGGCCGGAGAGTCGCCGTTCGCCCAGGAAGGAAGAAACCGCCATGAGGAACATACGTGTCGCACTCGCCGGCGCAGGCAACTGCGCGTGGAGCTTCGCCCAGTTCGTCGCTCAGGCCCAAGCCGAACCGGACACCAGGCTGCCGGGACTGATGTGCCACACCCTGGGCGGCTACCGGCTCGCCGACGTCCGGATCGTCGCGGCGTTCGACGTGGACGCGGCGAAGGTCGGACTGCCCCTCGCGCAGGCGTTCACCGCCCCCGCCATCTCCGCCACCGGCTTCACCGCGCTCGGCGCCGACCGTGACGCCCCCGTCCTCCCGGCGCCCGTGCTCGACGGCCTCACGGGCCCGCTCGGCGCGGTGATCCCGATCGCCTCCGCCGCACGTGACGCCACCCCCGAGGACGTGGCCAAGGCCCTCGTCGAGCACGAGGCCGACGTCCTGGTCATCGCCCTGCCCACGGGCGGCTCCCAGGCCATCCGGATGTTCGCCCAGGCCGCGCTCACCGCCGGGACCGCCGTCGTCAACTGCACCCCGGAAGAGCTGGCACGGGACGCGAACGTCAGCCGCAGGTTCGCGGACGCGGGGGTCGTCCTGCTCGGCGACGACCTGCGCAGCCACCTCGGAGCCACCTGCCTGCACACCGCCCTCATCGAACTGCTCCTCAGCCGAGGGCTGGAGTTGGAGAGCACCTACCAGCTCAACGTCGGCGGGAACACGGACTTCCTGAACCTCGCGGACACCTCCCGCTCCGCCTCCAAGTTCACCTCGAAGGCCAACGCGCTGCGCGCGGCCGGAATGACCGATGTCGACCGGGTCGCGGGTCCCTCCGGGTTCATCGGGCACCTCGCCGACACGAAGCTGTGCTTCGCCAACGTCACGGCGAAGTCCGTGCTCGGCTCGCAGGTGAGCATCGACATCAAACTCCGGGTCGAGGACAGCCCTAACGCCGCCGGCGTCATCGCCAACGCCGTACGCGCCGCGAAGACCGCCGGCGACCGGGGCCTGTCCGGCGCGGTGGACGGCCCCTCCCCGCTGCTCTTCAAGAGCCCCCCGCACGGTCTGCCCGAATCCGAGGCCAGGACCGCGTTCCTGGACTTCGCCTCCTGAGCCGCCCGAGCTTCCCGAGCCGCCCCCGGTCACCGAACAGAGAGACGGTCCATGCTGTCCATACAACGCGACTCCCGCTCGGTCGAGGACCTGCCCTACGAACTGGTCGAGCGCAAGGGAGTGGGTCACCCCGACACCATGTGCGACGCCATCGCGGAGCGCATGTCCCGCTTCTACTCCCTCCACTGCCTCAAGGAGTTCGGCGGGGTCGCCCACCACTGGTTCGACAAGGTCACGCTCTACGGCGGTGGGGCGGACACCGACTACGGCCGGGGCGAACTCACCTCGCCGTACCGGGTGATGGTCTTCGGGAAGGCCGCCTTCCGGGTGGGAGCCGTCGAGATCCCCGTCCAGGAACTCGTCTTCCGCGCGGCCGCGGAAGTCCTGGCGGAAGTCACCACCGGCTTCGACGCCGCCCGCCACCTGGTCGTCGAACTCGGCGTCGTCGACCACCAGGGCTCGGGCCGCGGCCGCTCCCGCTACCAGCCCGCCTCGCCGAGGGACCTCGTACCCCTGCGCTCCGGCGGACTGGTGTCCAACGACACCAACCTGCTCCACGGCTACGCCCCGCTGTCCCGGCTGGAGAGCGTGGTGCTGGGGCTGGAACAACTCGTCAACGGCGCCCCCTTCAAGCAGCGGCACCCGGACTCCGGCTGGGACGTCAAAGTGTTCGGCAGCAGGCGCCGGGACGCCTTCAGCCTCGTCGTCAACATGCCCTTCCTGGCGGCCCACATCGAGTCGATGGACCACTACCTGGCGCGCAAGGCCGTCGTGCGGGAGGAACTGGAGAAGTACATCGCCTCCCTGGGCATCCACGATGTCCGCCTCCTGGTGAACGCCACCGACCGCAACGGCCGCCCCTACCTCACCGCCCTCGGGTCGGTGGCGGACACGGGCGACGTGGGCGTCGTCGGCAGGGGGAACCGGGTCAACGGCCTCATCACCCCCATGCGTCCCATGAGCATCGAGGCGCCGGCCGGCAAGAACCCCCTCGACCACACCGGGAAGATCTACAACGTCATGGCCATGCGGCTGGCCCAACAGGTCCACGAGGAGTTCGGCGGACCCGCGCAGGTGCACATCTTCACCTCCAAGGAGGCCCCGCTGGAGCACCCCGACGAGGTCGTCGTGACCACCCCCGACGCGGACGAGCCGGCCCTGCGCGCCCTGGTGGAGGCCACCGTCGCGAGCTCCGCCGACCTGACGGTCGAGCTGATCGAGAAGGGCATCACGCTGTGGTGACCGCCCGACAGGCCCGCGACCTCGTCACGCGGGCGCGCGCCGCCGGAGCGCGTACGGACACCGGACCGGCCCCGACCGCCCCGCCCGCGACCGGCAGCCACTTCGTAGTCCTGGTCAAGCCGGAGGTCATGACCCCGTCCGCGGCACCCGAGGCGGCCGCCGAAGCGGTACGGGTGCTCGGCGAGGCGGAGGTGGACGTCCGTCGCGCGGCCGTCGTCCCGGCGGGGGAGTTCGCGCGGCGCGGGTACCTGCTCCTGCACTACCCGCGCCTGCACCGGCTGGCCGCCGACGGGCCCTCGGTGCTCACCTCCGGTGCCCGGCGGGAACTGCGCTCGCTGATGGGCACGACGGGTACCGGCGAGGTCTTCGGGGCCCACGAGGCGATGACCCGGGAGGCCGACCTCACCCCGCGGGCCCTGGACGAGCGCTGCCGGGACGCGGGCATCCACAAGCTGGGCTCCGGCTCGTACGCCTCGGCGACCGAGCTGAACGGCCGCCCGGTGATCGTCCTGAACGGCTTCCTGCCGGCCCTCGCCGAGGGCTACACCGTGGCCGGAGCACTCGTCGGACTCCTGGAATGCCATAGCCGGCGCGAGATGGAGGCGTTGCGCGGGGAGGTCCTGGGAGCCCTCCATCCGGGGCGGGCGGCCCCGGGTTCCCTGCGGGGCGCACTGGGAACCCTGGCCCGCGGCCAGGGCATCGCCGTCTCCGAGGGACGCAACGCCGTCCACCTGTCGGCAGGCCACCTGGAGGGCATGTTCCAGGCCTGGCGGTACTTCGAGGCGGCCGACGGACGGGGCATCGAGAGCACCGCCTTCGGCGCGAGCCTGACCGAGCGGGGCGTCCCGGCGGCGTCGGTGACGGAGCTCGCCGACGACCGCAACCTCACCGAGGACTCCGGGGAGACCTTCTCGCCGCACGGCGCCACCGAGGGGCTGCCCCGCGAGGACGCGCTCGACCACGTACGCGCATGGGCCACCGGAAAGGGGCTGGGGACGACATGAACACCCTCGAACGGGGGCTCGCGGGGCGCACCGCCGTGGTGACCGGCGGCGCCCAGGGCATCGGAGCCGCGGTGGTCGGGAGACTGTGCGCGGAGGGATGCCGTGTCCTGGTCCTCGACAAGAGCGCCGAGCACGGCCGCGCCGCGGTCAAGGAGTGGCGCGAGCGCGGTCACGAGGTGAGTCTGGCCGTGGGCGACGTGGTCGACGAGGCGGCCGTACGGGCGGCCTTCGCCGGCCTCCCGGCCGGCTGGTCGGCGCCCACCCTGCTGGTCAACCTCGCCGCGGGCTTCGTCTTCAAGGGCCTGGACGCGACCCCGCAGGAGTGGCACGCCGCACTCGACCCCACCATCGTCGGACTGTCCCTGGTCACCCGGGAGTTCGTCGCCGGACTGCCGCAGGACGCGGCCGGGGCCGCGATCGTCAACATGGCCTCGATCTCCGCGCACATCGCGCAGAGCGGATACCTGACCTACAACACCGGCAAGTCGGCGGTGCTGGGCTTCACCCGCTGCGCGGCCCAGGAACTGGCCCCCCGGGGCGTCCGGGTCAACTCGGTGAGCCCCGGGACGGTGTGGAACGCCAACAACGAGCGCCACCACCGCGAGGCCCTCGGCCTCGACCGCGCGTCGGCCGAGGCGGCCCCGGAACACGGCGGGAAGTTCCTGCTGGGACGGTTCGCCGACCCCGAGGAGATCGCGGCGCCGATCGCGTTCCTGCTGTCCGCCGAGGCAGGCTTCATCACCGGCACCGACCTGCCGGTCGACGGCGGATACCTGGCGGTGTGAGCGGTGATAGACCTGCACACCCACCACCAGCGCTGCGGGCACGCCACGGGATCGCTGCGGGACTACGTCACGGCGGCGCTCGACCGGGGCGTCAAGGTCCTCGGACTCTCCGACCACACCCCGATGTTCGCGGAGGAGGTGGACCAGGCACTGCCCCGCGTGGCGATGCCGAAGTCGCAGTTCCCCGCCTACATCGCCGAGGCCCTCGCCCTCAAGGAGGAGTTCGCGGGCAGCATCGAGATCCTCGTCTCCACCGAAGCCGACTTCTTCCGCGGGCGGACGGACGCGTACACGAAGGAGCTGAGCGCGTACCCCCTGGACTACGTCATCGGCTCGGTCCACATGTTCGAGGGCCGCGACATCTTCGACGTCACCCGCTGGGAGAGCGTGCAGGAGGACGACCTCGGCGCGATCAAGTCGCGCTACTTCCGGGAGATCGCCGCCTGCGCCCGCTCCGGCCTGTTCCACGTCATGGGCCACGTGGACGCGCTGAAGGGCAACCACCCGCGGCTGGGCGCCGTTCCCGCGCCCGCCGCTTCCGACGAGATGCTCCGCGCGATCCGGGACTCCGGCGCCGTCATGGAGATCAACACCTCCGGCGGCACCAAGATGTGCGGCGGGTGGTATCCCGAGTTCGACCTGCTCGAACGAGCCCACCACTTCCGGGTCCCGATCACCTTCGGCTCCGACGCCCACGTCCCCGAACGGGTCGCCGACCAGTACCCGGAGGTGGCCAAGGTGCTCGGCGAGATCGGGTTCAGGACCTGGACCGTGTTCCGCCGAGGCGCCCCCGTGACCCGCCCGCTGTTCTGACCGCTGCCGGGGTGGCGGCCGTTCGGCCGGCCACCGCGACACCCCCGCAGGAAGTTCCCGACCCTTCCCCGTGGAGTCCCCATGTTCGTCAGTGACCTCGTATCCCGTGACCCGGACGGGGCGACCACCCGGTTCCTGCGCGTCCGGGACCAGACGTTGAAGATCGTCACCAACTCGCCCGAGGCCGCCGGCCTGGTCTCGGAGACCTTCTGCCCGCCGGGCATGCTCGGCGTCGCCGAGACCGACCGGGACGGGGATCCGGACCTCGTGATCGCCGACGTGGCCCGGGACCCCTCCGCCGTGGCCGAGCTGCTCCAGTGGTCGGCCGAGACGGCCGTACGGGGCGTGTACGAACTCACCCGCCACTACCGACAGCCCCGCTTCGACGGCGAGGGCCACACCGTCTTCGTGCTCCGGGACCAGAACTCCGACGAGGTGGCCGCCCTCATCCGCACCGAGGGGCGCATGACCCTCGTGCGCCCCCGGTCCGGACTGGGGGACCGGTGGCTCACCCGGATCATCCGCGACGTGGCCACCAGGATCGCCAAGGCAGAGGGCTCGCTGGTCCTGCACTCCTCCGCCTTCGTCTACGACGACGGCGCCCACCTGGTGATCGGTGACTCCGGGGCCGGCAAGTCGACGACGGCCATCGCGCTGGCCCGGCTGCTGCCCTCGGCCGGCTGGATGGGCAACGACCGCATGCACCTCGACCGGCGCGGACAGGGCTACCAGGTGACGGCCTGCCCGCTGCCGCTCGCCGTCAACAAGGGCTCCCTCGACGTCATGGGCGTCACCGACTTCGGATCCTGGTCCGTGCGGGCGGGCTTCCCGCAGGCCGGATCGGACTGGGACCGGTTCCAGGGCGAGGACAAGCTGAAACTGAGCTCACAGGAGGTCGGCCGGTACCTCGACGTCCGGGTCGTGCCCAACGCCCCGCTGGCGGGCGTCATCCTGCCCCGCGTGGACCGCGAGGCGGGCTACTCCCTCGCCCCCGCGAGCGCCGCCCACGCCGCCGAGGTGATCACCCGGAACTGCTTCTCCCTCGACGACAACCTGTACGGCGAGGACTGGTTGGACGTCCCCGTCCGACGGCGGGCGGAGCCCCCCTCCCTCGACGCCTTCCTGGAACACCTGGCGAAACTGCCCGTGTTGCGCTGCTCCGTGGGCAGCGCGGCCGACGTGGCCAGGCTCGCGGCCGACTTCGAGGACCGCGTACGCAGGTGAGGGCGCCCGCCGGGACCCGGTTCAGGGCCCGCCCGCCTCCAACTCCGCGGCCGTCCTGGTGACCAGGTCCAGATTCCCGCGAAAGCGCCTCCAGAAGCGCAGGACCCAGCCGAGGTACCAACTGCCCAGGCCCGCGTCACGTTGCCCCAGCAGGGTGACGTGGTCGTGCCTGGGCAGGAACCACAGGGCGCCGAGGCGGGCCAGATCGCGGGCGTCGGAGTACGCGATGCCCAGGCGGGTGTGCAGCCGGCCGAGGAAGAGGCCCGTCGCCTCGGGATCCAGCGCGAAGTCCCCCCGCCCGAGGCGGCAGGAGAGCCACAGCGCCTTGCCCGCGTCGGCGGGCCGACGGGAGAACCCGGCCTCGTCCCAGTCGATCACCGTCAACCGGCCGGGGCCCTGCGCTATGAGGTTGCGGCCGTGCAGGTCGCCGTGGTGCACCCGCAGGCCGTCCGCGCTCGTCAACCGTTGTGCGCCGCGCCGCAGTTCGCCGAGGTGCCTGTCCATGGCGCGGCCCAGCCCCCGCCACTCACCGGTCAGCAGCGGGTCCACGAGTGAGCGCTCCGACCGGGCCCCGTCCAGCCACGGCGAGGCGTAGTCCCCGACCAGCGTCTCCTCGGCCCGCACCCCCTCCGCACGCGCCACCAGGTCGGCCAGGACGTCCACGACCCCGCCGATGTGCCGCCGCGCGTCGTCCGCCGGCGATCCGGGCGCGTACGGACGCACCACCACCAGCCGGGGTCGCTCCGCCCCGTGGAAACCCAGGTCGAGCACCGGCGGGTACCAGGGCGTGCCGCGCAGGGCGGAGTCGACGCGCCCGATCCGCCGGAACTCCGCGGCGGAGGAGCGCTCCGCACAGTGCACCTTCACCGACAGCGCCCGGCCGCCCCAGGCCACCCGGTGGGAGGCGTTGAGGCCCCGGCCGTCGAGGAGTTCGGCCTGCCCCGCGGCGATGAGCTCGACGACCCCGGCGACGGTGGGCGGCCCGGCTCCCGTCACCAGGGCCGGCCCGCCGCACCGCCCTCGAACCAGTCGGTCACCGCCGCGACCAGCTTGTCCAGCGGCAGGGCGCTGTCCAGCCGCAGCACCGGACACGTGAGTCCCGCCAGCCAGCGCTCGTCCTTGGACCGGCGGCCCGGCACGTCGGTGTCCTCGTAGCCCCTCGCCCAGTCCATGAAGTCGTGATGGGCCGTCTCCAGCTCCCCGCCGGAGCCGATGTCGTCGCCGTACCGGACGACCTCGCGGCGCATCAGCCGGTCCATCCGGACCTTCGGGTCGATGGTCAGGAACACCACGCCGTCGACGCGCGCGATGACCTCGTCGCCCCAACCCCGCAGCGTCCCGGACAGCACCCAGGCGGCGCGCGGCACGAACAGCGCGTCCATCAGCGCCAGACGTGCCTCGACGGGACGTTTGTCGGTGTAGGGCGGAATGGTCGGCAGCCACAGGTAGTCGTCCACGTCGGCGTGAGCCGCCGCCCACAGGGTCGCGAGCGCGCGGCCGAGCGTGGTACTGCCCGCCCCACTCGGCCCCGTGACGAGCAGTCGGTGCGTGTGCATCCGACGCCTCCCCTTCCTCGGATGTCCCTTGATCGGGCGCACCAGACTAACCGGCCGACCCGCCGTGCGACACGGCGCACGGCAAGACGGGCCGCGTCGCGCCGGCCCGAACCCGGGGCCCGCGGTACGGACAGAACCCCGTGCGGCGGCTACGCTCGCCGCCATGCCGAATGCACTCGTGTCCGGTGTCTCCCGGGGCCTGGGGGTCCACCTGTGCCGCGCGCTCCGCGCGGCCGGCTACCGCGTCCTCGGCGTGGGCCTGTCGCCCTCGCCGGGCGGCGACCACGTCGACGACTACCGGGTCCTCGACCTGCGCGAACCCATCGCCGAGGACCTCTTCGCCACCGAGGACGTCGACGTGCTCGTCGGCAACGCGGGCGTCTACCTGGACGATCCCCGGGGCGGCTACGGCGACCTCTTCTCGCTCACCCTCGACGACCTGCGCGACACCTACGAGGTCAACCTGTTCGGCACCGCGCGACTGGTCCTGCGGTACGCCCCCCGGATGCTCGCGCGGGGCTCGGGCCGGATCGTCTGCGTCTCCTCGGGCATGGGACGCCTCCAGGACGCGGACGGGGCCTCCTTCGCCTACCGGTCGTCCAAGCTGGCGGCCAACTCCCTGGTCCTCTCGGTGGCCCGGCACTTCGCCGCGACCCCCGGCGACCTGGCCTCCTTCGCGTACTGCCCCGGCTGGATCCGTACCGACATGGGGACGCCGGAGGCCCCGAACGAGCCCGCTCCGGCCGCCGACGACCTGGTGCGACTACTGGGCGTGCCCGCCGCACGGTCCAACGGCCGGTTCTTCCGGGGGCTCGACGAACTGGGCTGGGACACCCGCGGGCCGATGGTCTCGGAACCCGACTGAATCCCACGTCCGTTCCGCTCTGCGGAATCGCCCGGGACAGGCCCCGCCGTCCTTGTCATGATCGGCCGTGAAGACCGGGACCCGGCACGACGCGGGACCCCACCCAGACACGGGGGTGATATGCGGCATGGCATCGAGCGCACCCACGCACCGGTACACCGTCCGTTCACACGTCGAGAACACCGGCCTGACGTGCTCGCCGTCCGTGGCGCGGCACATCGACCGCCTCGCACGTCCCTACCTGTCCCTCGAACCGGGCCCCTGCCCGCCCGGGGCCTGGGAGGTCGTCGCCGACACCGAACCACCGGCGAGCGCCAGGCCGGAAACGGTCACCGCGCAGGGTGAGACGAGCGTCCGGTACGCCGTCGATCGAGCCCGCAAGACCCTCTACCACCTGGCCCCCCGGGGCGAGGCGTGGGTGACCCAGTCACTCCTGCGGGCGACCCGGGCGATCCACCGCTCGACGGCGAGCCGACAGGGCATGCTCTTCCTGCACGCCGGGCTCGTGGAACTGGACGGACTGGGCGTCGCCCTCGTCGGCGGCAGCCGGGCCGGCAAGACCACCTTCGTCATGGCGAGCGTGCTGCACGGCGCGGGCGTGATGGTGTGCAACGACGACGTGAGCCTCACGGCGGAACCGGACGGGAGCGGCGTCCGCGGCGTCGGGTGGCCGAGATCCGTCTCGGTACGGCTGGACACCCTGGACCTGTTGTTCGGGCGGGAGGCGGCAAGGGCGGCGCGCTCCTCGCTGACGCATCCCGCCAACCAGACGCTGGGGAGCCTGCGCGAGTCGGGCGTCGAGGAGCACGGGACGGCCCTCATCTACCCATGGGAGTACGCCAACCTGCTGGACACCCGCATCGGCCGGTCGGCCGCGGTCGACGCGATCGTCCACCTCGGCCTCGCCGACGCCCCGTCGGAGACCGGCGCGACGGACGTACCGCTGACCGAGCGCGCCGGACTGCTGGAGCGCCACGTCCTGGGCCTGCCCAACAAACACCTCAACATCTTCGGCCACGCACCGGACGACGCCGCTGCCGGCCGGACCCGCGACGCCCTCGCCGCCCTGCCCACCTTCCGCTTCCGGTACGCGTTCGAGGACGCGAGCCGGGAGGTCGCGCGACTCGCCGGCCACCTCCGCGCCCGGGTGCCGGCACGCTCCCCGGAACAACGCCCCACCGACCCAGCCACACCGGCCGGCCCGGGACGCCACCGGTGAGCGGTCGTTGACGACCGTCGTCCCCCCTTCCACCCGGCCGGTCGGCGGCCGGGACACCGCACCCCGAACAGAGAGGGGCAGGGCAGCCGTGCTCTCCTTCCGTACCCACGTCGCCGCGGTCTCCGGCATGGACGACTTCGACGAGGAGGCAGTCCTCGCGAAGATCCACCTCGCCGACGACGACATCCTGATGCTGTCCGGTTCGCTCGTGGACGGTTCGGGCACCCCGTCCTCGGACTTCGACTTCTGCGTCATCGCCCGGTCGAAGGACGAGAGGTTCCACCGGGACACCTTCCCCCGCGAGCAGCACATGCGGTACTACACCAGCGGCGACCGGGTGAAGGCGAGTTTCGACTACCTGCCCCACAGCCTGCTCGGCGTGGACGTCGAGTACTGGACGGTTCAAGAGGTCGCCGCCATGCTCACCTCGCACGCGCGGCTCTACGCCCAGATGCGGACCCGAGCCCGCAAGTCCTCCGGCTTCGCGGCGTCGGCCGTCGACTTCCGGGTCCTGTCGCGGCTCACGTACGGGATCCCGCTCACCCACGCCGCCGCGTTCCGTGAACTCACCGCCGAGGTACGCCCCGGGGAGGTCGCCTACACGGCCTTCCGCGCGGCCGTCGGCAGCTACCCCGACTTCCGCGA
Organism: Streptomyces sp. NPDC002602; assembly: GCF_042889445.1. Taxonomy (NCBI): domain Bacteria; kingdom Bacillati; phylum Actinomycetota; class Actinomycetes; order Kitasatosporales; family Streptomycetaceae; genus Streptomyces; species Streptomyces sp. NPDC002602. The sequence goes on from NZ_JBIAQX010000009.1 coordinate 177,989, forward strand.
CCTGGCCGGCATGTGGGCGCAAGGAGACCACGCGTCGGCGCTGATCGCGGCGCGCAAGCTGGGCGTCGACACCTTCCGGGGCCTGACGCACGTCCACGGCAACACCAACCGCAACCCGAAGTACCTGGCCCGCTTCCTCGCCCGCCTCCCTCTCCCGGCCGAACTGTCGGACCGGTTCGATGAGTTGAACGCTCTCGGCGTCGGGCCACAGGCCGATGTCGCCGATGCCGTCCTGGAATGGCTCGACCTCATCGACCTCGCCTTCGCCGAGATCCGGGCCGGCCGCGAGAAGGCGGAGGCGTTCGTGGGCCGCGCGGACTTCCTCGGCCTGCTGAAGGAAGAACTGCACGAGAGCATGACCTGGAACGCCGAGATCTCCAACGAGTACTGCTTCCGCGCCCGCGAGGCCGAGCCCGGCCTGCCCTCCCTGCGCGAGCTGCTCTCCGCCATGACCGCCCGCGGCGCGGCTCCGCACCACCTGCCGCTCCAGGAGTGGGCGAAGGGCCGCACGGCCCCCGTCGGGGAGAACAACAAGTCCGCCTGAGAGGCCCGCCGGGCCTTCGTCGACCACCCGGGGAGACCCCCTTGTGCCGGATCTACGGCTACTTCGGATCCGATCGCGACGTGCGCGCGATGGAGGCCGCGCGCGACGCACAACTGCCCGGCGGCCCCGACCGGCAGGCCCACGTCCGGGGGGAGGACTGGGGCCTGGGCTGCAACCGCCTCGCGATCCAGGACCCGTCGCACGGCCGCCAGCCGTTCACGAACGCCGACGGCTCGCTGCACGCCGTGTTCAACGGCGAGATCTACAACTTCCGCGCCATCAGGCGGGAACTCGCCGCGCACGGGGTGCACGTCGACGGCGACTGCGACGGCTCCGTCCTCCTTCCCTACTACGAGCTCCACGGCGACCGCTTCGTGGACCGGCTCGAAGGCATGTACGCCATCGCCCTGGTGGACCTGCGCTCGGGACGGAGGTTGAAACTGTGGAGCGACCCGCTGGCCGTCAAGAGCCTGTACTACGAGGCCACCGCGCACGGCGTCACCTTCGCATCCGAACCGGACGGACTCACCGCCCTGCGGACGGGCCGCCCCGACGTGGATCCGTACGCCGTCGACCACTACCTGAACTGGCAGTGCCTGCCGCCCGGTTCATCGCTGCACGCGGGCGTCTCCACCCTCCGGGCAGGCGAACACCTGCTCCACGACGGCCACGCGACCGTCGTCCGAGCACCGCGGCGCACCGAGACGCCCCCGCCCGACGACACCTGTACCCCCGCCCGCCTCGGCTCCCTCCTGACCGGGGAGGTGGAGCGGATGTCACTCCAGTCCGCGCCCGCGGCCGTACAGCTTTCCGGAGGTCTCGACTCCGCCGTCCTGGCGACCCTGCTGGGCCGCCGCCGCACCGACGTCACCGCCTTCCACGTGACGCACGAGGGCACTCACCCGTCCGACGAGGAGACCTACGCGCGGGACGCCGCCGCGCACGCCGGCATCCCGCTCGAAGTGGTCGAGATCCGCGAGGCGGAGCTGCCCGAACTGATCCCGCCCATGGTGGCGGCGCTGGGCTCTCCCAACGCGACGCCCCACGCGCTGAGCGCCTACGTCCTCTTCCGGGAGATCGCCGAGCGCTCCTTCCGCGTGTGCTTCGTGGGCGACGGCGCTGACGAACAGTTCGGCGGCTACCGCCGCTACGGCACCGCCCTCGCCGCCACCGACGACACGTGGCGCGAGCACTACCTGGACCGGCTCTCACTGGTCCCACACGCGCGCTACCGACGGCTCTACACGCCCGAGTACCGGGCGCTGCTCGACTCCGGCGGGAGCAGCCGCGCCCGCGCGCGGGAACTGCTCGGACCACCGGCCCCCGGGCGCCTGGAGCAACTGCTGACCTTCGACCGGCTGTACAAACTCCCCGGCCTCAACCTCCGCAAGCTCGACCACCTCTCCATGGCCCACGGGATCGAGGGCCGGGTGCCCTACTGCCAGCCGGCCGTCACCGACTTCGCGCGGCGCACCCCCGACCCCCTGAAGGCCACGGCGGTCCGGCGCAAAGGGATCCTCTGGGACGCAGGCGCCCCGCTCGTCCCGGAGTCGGTGCGCACACGGCAGAAACAACCCTTCACCTTCCCCGTCGACGCGTTCCTGGCACCCGGCACCAAGCTCTGGGAGTTCGCGACCGACGTGCTGGCCCGGCCCCGCCTGCGCACCGACGGATTCCTGAGCGGCGCCGCCGTCCGCGAGGTCCTGGACACGCACGCCGCCCGCCGCGACCAGGCTCGACTGGTGTGGGGCCTGATGATCCTGGAACTGTCCCTTCCGTGAGACCCCGTCACCCGGGTGGCGCGCACGCGGTAACGTCCCGGATCAAGGCAGGAACCCTTCAAGAGAAAGGTGCGCCGGTGCGCAGCATCCACGTCGTCACCCACCCGGAGGCGAGCCACCACGTCGAGGGCCTGGTCGGCGGATGGCACGATTCCACGCTGACCCCCGAAGGAGTGCGGGAGGCGGCCGCGATCGCCCGCGCCCTGCGGGCCGAGATCCCCGAGGACGCCGAAGTCGAACTGATCTCCTCGGACCTCCGGCGGACCCGGCGCACCGCACAGGAGATCGGAGGTCTGCTCGGTGTGGAGGCGTCCCTGGACCGCCGGCTGCGGGAGAAGTCGTACGGAGAGGCCGAGGGCAGGCCCCAGGAGTGGCTGGACAAGAGGTTCGTCCCCCCGCCCGCGACCGGCGACCGGATGGGTCACGACGAGGGCATCGAGGGAGCGGAGACGCGGGCCGATTTCGCCGGACGGATCTACGAAGCCATGGACGGGATCCTGACCCACCCGTACGAGCACCAGGTGATCGTGACGCACGGCTTCGCGCTGACCTTCGTGGTGGCCGCCTGGATCGGCATGCCGATCGAATCCCTCGGGCACGTCAACTTCCGGGTCGCCTCGGGCAGCATCACCCATCTCCGCGAGGACGACTTCTTCCACAATCGTCAGCTCGTCCGTCTCGGAGACACCCGCCACCTCGAAGGCTGACGACGCACGGGGGAGGGCCGTACGCGCCGAGCCGACGCCCTGCGCGGGGTCGGTGGTGCTGTCGGCCTAGCGGGGCGGCTCGCACCGCCGGGGGAGCGTCACGGTCCCGGGGCGGTGCTCGAAGGTGTCCATGACCAGCCACTCGTCGAGCTCGGGGTCGTAGAGGTTCTGGATACCGAACTGCAGGACCTGCCAGAAGGTTCCCCGGTTGTTCTCGTCGACATAGATGTCGCCCAGTGCGAGCGGCAGACGGGCATGGTTCCCGGGGGGCAGCTTCGGGAGGACCACGCCCACCCTCCAGTGGTTCACGTGCCGCTGGGAGTGGGGGTGTCGCAGGGTCTCCCGACCGACGAACCGGGCGCCTTCGAACCCTTGGTTCAGTGCCTCCAGGTTGAAGCCCGGGATGCGTGAGCAGGGATGCTCGGTCAGACCGGGCCACTTGTACGTGAGCGTGTAGAGCGTGTCGTGGTAGATCAGGTTGGTGAACCAGATCGGGTACTGCGGGCCACCCGCCGTCATCTGGCTGTCGCCGTCCCTCCCCTCCCAGGTGAACGGCACCGTGATGTCCAGGTCCCGGACGATCCACTTGCCCTTGCCGCGGAAGTCGCGGGGGAGGCGGGGCGTAGGCGGCGTCGGGGAAGTGTCCTGTCGTACGGCCACCGTCTCGAACGACGGCGCGGTCCCGGTCCGGGGTTCGCTGTCGGCTGGGGGAGGACCTGCCAGGACGAGGGCGACCACTCCGGCAAGAGCGGCCGACGTGGCCGTCTTGCGTGTGCCTTTCCAACCCATGGTCTTCCTCGGTTGTCGCGTCAGGCGCCGTCATGGCGCGGGGTACGGTCACGGCGATGCTGGGACACCGTCCCCGGAATTGAAGATTCCGAAACCGGCGGCTTCGGGTGGCCGTCAGCCGTTCCGGTCCCGACCCGAATCACCGCCCGTCTCGGCGAAGCCCGGCGGCGGCACCTCACCGGGCGCGAGCCGCGGCGCGGCGAGCCGGCGAGATCGGCCACCTGGTGGTGCGCGCGGGGTGCAGGTCGAGCGCCAGGCCATGCTCGACTTCGGCTGACCGCTCGGCAGCGGGCCCCGCCACCACCATGCCGCCGTCCGCCCGAGTGCCGTTTTCTACAAGACCCGCCCCGGGGCGCTCCGTCAGACTCATGCCGAGTTCCGCTCCATCAGGCGCTTTCCTCCTCCGGCCCGCACTCTCGTGGACTGGCCGGTCGAGGCTGGGGCGCACCTACGCGTCAAGGAGACAAAGGCATGCGTATGACGAGGAAACTCGCAGGACTTGTCGGCGGTATCGCGCTGACCGGCGGTCTACTGATCGGGGGCGCGGGCACCGCCGGCGCGGCGGCCTCGGACTGCCCCTCGGGCTACTTCTGTGTCTGGTCCGGACAGAACTACACCGGCCAGAGGCAGCAGATCGCCGGGAGCAACTCCAACCTGACCCAGTACGCGGTATTCCAGAACTTCAGGTCCTGGTACAACCACGGTGCTTCCTGTGAACTCAGGTGGTACTCGGGAACCAACTACACCGGCTCCAGCGGAATCGTCCCGAAGGGGACCAAGCAGTCCGACAGCGTGGGCCACTACATGAAGTCCAACAACTGGGTCAATTGCAGCTGACAGAACCATGCCCGAGGGCGGTGCTCGCCAGGAGCGCCGCCCTCGGCACGTCCCCCTCCGGGTACGGGAGAGGGGACCGCGGCGCACCCTCACCGGGGGCGCGGGGGCCTCTGAAGTCGTCGCTGCTCCCGGCTCCGGTGGGCCCCTGGCCGGAGCTGCACGGTCACGGGCGGGGAAGTCCGGTCGCCGTCAGGACGGCTGGTCGGGCGCGTTCCAGCTCCGGTGGTACTCGGCCCAGTCCGGCTGTGGTCCTGGCAGCGGGGTGTGGGCGGTACGCAGTCCGTCGAGGGCCAGGGTCAGCATCCTGCGGCGTGCGTGGTCATCCTGCTCGGTGCGGCGGGGGTGCCGGCTGAACATCTCCATGAGGTGCGTGATGTCGAGCGTCGTGACGTCACCGCGTACGGTCCCGTCGTCGTGACCGCGTCGCAGCAGTCGTTCGGCCAGTGTTCTGGCCTGCTCGTTCGCGGCGGACACCTCTTCGGGCAGGCTGAACGTCCCGGCCAGGGCCGCGAAGGCGCCGGCCCTGGCGTCGACCGCGGCAGCCATGTATCGCGCCAGGGCCTCCCAGCCGCTGCCTTCCGCCTCCAGGGCCGCCTCCAGTTCGGCGATCGTCTGGGCGATACCGATCGCGCACAGGTGCTGGAGGAGCTGCTCCTTGCTCCCGTAGCGGCGGTAGAGGGTGCCGATTCCCACTCCGGCCAAGGTGGCGATGTCCGCGACGGGGGCGTCGGCGCCCTGTTCCGCGAACACGGCGCGGGCCGCGTTCAGCACCAGGAGGTCGTTGCGTTCCGCCTCGGCCTGGCGTCCGAACCGGCCTCCCGCGCGCGGTCGGCCGAGATCTGTCCTTTTCATGGCGTCCAACCTATTGCCTGTCGGAGTGCTGCGCTCCGATACTGCCTATCGGAGCACATCGCTCCGATAGGAGGTTCCGATGGATAACACGTCCCTGTTGGCCCTGTCCGCACCCCTCTTCGTGCTCCTGGTCGTCATCGAGATGATCTACTACCGGCTCCACCCCGACGAGAACGCCAGCGGCTACGGAGTCCGGGACACCGCGGCCAGCTTCGCCGTCGGCGCGGGCGCCGCCGTCGTGGACGTCTTCTACAAGACGATCGCGGTCGCCGTCTTCGTCGGCCTGTACGAACTGACCCCGCTGCGGGTCGAGGTCACATGGGTGACGTTCCCGCTGATCCTGCTGGCCCAGGACTTCTGTTACTACTGGATGCACCGCGAGCACCATCTGGTGCGCGTGCTGTGGGCCAGCCATGTGGTGCACCACTCCAGCCTCAAATACAACTTCTCCACGTCGGTCCGCCAGCCCTGGACAGGCCTCACCTCCCAGATCTTCTACATACCGCTGGCCTTGGCCGGCGTGCCGCCCTGGGCGATCCTCCTGTGCGGCGCGATCAACATGCTCACCCAGTTCTGGCTGCACACCGACCGCATCGGCAAACTGCCCCGCTACATCGAGAGGGTCATCAACACCCCCTCCAGCCACCGGGTGCACCACGCCTCACAAGGCGGATACCTGGACCGCAACTTCGGCGGCATCCTCATGATCTGGGACCAGATGTTCGGAACCTGGGCCGAGGAGACGGAACGTCCTGCCTACGGCCTCACCAAGAACATCGACACCCACAACCCCCTGCGCATCGTCTCCCACGAGTACGCCGCCATCGGACGCGACCTGGCACGCGCCACGCGATGGCAGGACCGGGCACGCCACCTGCTTGGCCGCCCCGGATGGCAACCCGAACACGCGACCCTCCCCTCCGTCCCACACCACAAGCCCACGGAGCGGCCGACCACCAGCCTCCGCAGCGCATGCTGCCCCGACTCCGACTCCGACTCCGACTCCGACTCCGCCACCGGCGCCCGGTGCACCTGCCGGCCCACCGGCGCGGACATCAGCCGTTGACGGAGAGCCGGGCGCCACACCTCGGAGGTGACCACGTGGACAAACCGGGCCCCGCCCACACCCGCACCCGCACCCGCACCCGCACACGGGAACTCAGGGAATCCGTCATCATCGCGGCGCCACCCGAAGAGGTGTACGCCTCGATCAGCGACGTGAAGCGCATGCCCCTGTGGAGTCCGGAATGCGTCAAGGTCCTTCTCCTCCCGAGAAGGAGCGAGTCCCGCCCCTCCTTCATCGGATTCAACCGCAACGGACTTCGCCACTGGTTCACCCTCTGTCAGGTGACCACCGCCGACGCCCCCGGAGAGTTCGCCTTCCGCGTCTCCGTCGCGGGTCTGCCCATAGCCATCTGGGGCTTCCGACTCCGCCACCACGTTCCCCCTCACACAGCCGCCGCCACCGGCTCCACCCATGTCACCCAGTACTGGCACGACCTGCGCCAAGGCCCCTTCGGGGCAGTCGCCGACCTCCTGGGCCGCGCGGTCGCGGGCACCTCTCCGGCGGCACGCGTCCGCGTCAACCGGGCAGGCATGATCACCACGCTCCACCGACTCAAGCACTCCGTGGAGGACGCCGCGGGGGGTACGACACCCCAGTGAATTCCGGCACGGATGACGCTGCTCCGCGGGTCGCACCCGTTGATCGCAGAAGGTTGCAGAAGGATCCATGACCCCCAGAACCGTCTCCCCGATCACCAAGACCGCGGCCGATGCACGCCGCCTCTTCGACTCCGGCAAGACCCGCCCCATGGCAGCACGCGTCACCCGCCTGCGCGCGCTGCGCGCCATGCTCGCCGAGAATCAGCCGGCATTCGAAGCCGCACTGTGGAATGACCTGCACAAGAGTGCGGGCGAGGCGCAGTTGACCGAGATCAACGTGACCTTTGCGGAGATCACCCACATGCTGCGCCACCTTCGGCGATGGGCCAGGCCCAGACGCGCTCCGGTACCGGCGGCTCTGTGGCCGGCGCGGGCCCGATTGGTGTCCGAGCCGCTGGGCGTGGTGCTGGTGATCGCCCCGTGGAACTATCCCGTGCAGCTTCTGCTCAACCCCCTGGTCGGCGTACTGGCCGCGGGGAACGTGGCCGTACTCAAACCGAGCGAGCTCGCACCGGCGACCTCGGCACTGATCGCTCGGCTCGTGCCGAGGTACTTTGCCGACGGCGCCGTGCGCGTCGTGGAGGGAGGCGTCCCGGAGACGACCGACCTCTTGGCCCAGCGGTTCGACCACATCGTGTTCACCGGCAGCGGGACGGTGGGTCGCGTCGTGATGAGGGCGGCGGCCGAGCACCTGACGCCGGTGACGCTGGAGCTGGGTGGCAAGTCACCGGTCTGGTTCGACGACGATGCCCAACTGCACCGGGCGGCGCGGCGCCTGGCATGGGCGAAGTTCACCAACGCGGGCCAGACGTGCGTCGCCCCGGACTACGTGATGACCACCCCCGACCGGATCCCGGCGCTCGTGGACGCGCTCCACGATGCGATCACGGACATGTGGGGGGTCGACCCCCAAGAGAGCGGGGACTACGGCCGCATCGTCAACGAGCGGCAGTTCGACCGCCTCGCAGCACTGCTGCACGGCGCGGAGGTGGCTGTCGGCGGCGAGCACGACCGGGCCGAACGCTACATCGCTCCCACGGTGGTGACCGTCCCCACCCTCGACCGTACGGCCGTCGGCCCGGAGGCAGCCCACCCCCTGCTACGGGAAGAGATCTTCGGTCCGATCCTGCCCATCCTCCCCGTCGACTCCGCCGAGCAGGCCGCCCATGTGATCAATGGCTGGGACAAGCCGCTCGCCGTGTATGTCTTCACCTCCTCCGCCCGTACCCGCCGCCTGTTCGAGCAGTACACCTCATCCGGCGCCGTGGTACACGACGCCGGCCTCATCCACGTTGCCGCCGCGGGACTTCCGTTCGGCGGCGTGGGTGCCAGTGGCATCGGCGCCCAACACGGCGTGTACTCCTGGCGAGCCTTCTCCCATCTCAAGCCCGTCCTGCGCAAGCCGCACACGATGGACACTCTCCGCCTGGCGCAGCCACCGTTCACCCGCCGTGGGCTGCGCTTCGTCAAACGCCTGATGTGATGCGGACAGAGCGCAAGCCTTGCCCCGGCCCACTGCCCCCGCCGACCTCCCGCCGCCAACCGGTGGCGGCAGGCCGGTGGCATGCCCCCGCCGATGCGTCAGCCTCAGGACGGGCGCGCCTGGGGTCAGTGCGGCGCTGCCTCGGGTGGCGCGTCCCGCACGAAGATCCGCCGGCCCGTGACCCGTTCCGGCGTGAGGGAAACCCACAGGTCTCTCTCGCCGCCGGCCCAGGGCAAGGAGTACGCCTGCTTCGTGAGCGCGCGAACGGTCTCAGGATCCGTGACCGCCTGCGCCCTGCCGACCAGCAGAACGCTCCAGCCCCGGCTGAACGCGTCGTCGATACGGTCCACCTCGAAAGGGACCACGCTCGCCACGGCTTGGGCCGGAAGGGCCTCGCTGGACGTCCTGAAGAGTACGTTGCGCTCCCTGACGAGGTAGTTGACCGGCAGAATGGCGGGCCCTTCGTCCGAGGCCACCCCCACCCGCCCCACCCCGTGGGTGTCGAGCAGGGCCCAGCATTCTTCATGATCGAGTTCGAGCAGTCCGGGGTGGTAGGCCGCCTGTCCGGTACCGGGCGGCAGGTCGACATGAGCCCCGGACAGTTCGTCCAGCGTCGTCGAAAGGGCCTCGGCCAGTTGCAGCAGGAATCCGATGCCAGGGGTTGCCGTCTGCTCCTCCACGTAGCGGATGTACCCGGGGGCCGATCCGGCCCGTTCGGCCACCTCCTCCCGGGACAGTCCCAACTGCTCGCGACGCGCCGCCACGCGTCGGCCGAAGTCGCCGGGCAAGGGTTTCGGCTCGGGGGCGGCGGATCCTGGCTGCGGGTGCTCGGACATGACGTCGACCTTTCCTCGTCCGCGTTCGCCGGCAGTCAGGCAGCCAGTAGCGGCCACGGAAACGGGCGCCGGCGAGTGGTGCACTACAGCCTGGGCCACGGCTCCGCCCTGTGCCCCGAGCCGCGCCGAGCGTTGTACCCGCACCCGACCGTGTTTCGGTCGGGCGACGGAAACACGACGCCGGCGCGGTACCAGGGCCGGTGGATGGTGTGGCAGTTCCCTCGGAGCCCTGGTGGCACAGGCACCAGGGCTCCACCACGTGTGCCGCGGAGGGGCGTGACGACGGCAGGAACTCCGACCGGCCCGCTCGGTGGGCACCCGGACGACGAACGGGATGGAGCGGCTCGCCCGTGCCCGCCCCGGGTTACCCCCTCGGGCTGTCAGCCCGGCTACGAGCCGCACCGCTCCGCCTTGCGACGCACCGCACCAGACGCCGCGGGCCACGCCCTGCGGGCGCGGGCGCTACTTTGCGGACACCCCCTGGCTGTTCAGGTGGGCGAGGAGAAGGTTGGGGTCCTTGGCCGTGACGTACGCGGCGCTCAGGACGTAGGCGGTATCACCGCGCAGGGCGATGGAGGTGGGGTTCTGTAGCCCGTCGGCGGCGGTCAAGACGGTGGAGTGGGAGCCGTCGGGCTGGATGAGGGCGACTTCACCGGGGCCGTTGAGGGCGGCCAGGATCTGGTCGCCGTGGCCGGTGAAGGCGAAATCGTCGATCCCTGCCATGCCGGTGGCTCGGGTCTGCACGGCGCCGGGGCGTCCGTTGCGCAGGATGGGGATGCGCAGGACGGTGCCCCGGTCGAGGTTGGTGGCCCACAGAGCCCCGTTGTGGATCTTCAGTCCGTTGGCGCCGAGGAACCCGGTGGAGGCCAGTTCGGGGGCGGACGACCAGGTGCGGGGGGTACCGCCGGCGGTGGGCACGCTCGTGATGGTGCCGAGGACGGAGTCGGTGACGTAGAGGGTATGGGTGCGCGGATCCAGGGCCAGGCCGTTGGGCAGCCCGGCGGCGGGCAGGGCGGCGATGCGCTGCGGTTCACCGTCGGGGCTCAGCCGCCACAGACCGGTCAGATCGGCGGTGCCGGTGGCGTACAGGAAGTACAGGGTGCCGTCCTGCGCGCGGACGATTCCGGTGGTCAGGGCGAAACCCAGGACCGGGGTGTGCCTGCCGCCGTCGGCTGGTGCGGGCAGGGTGGCCAGGATCCGGGTGGTTCCCCGGGGGGTGATTCGGGCGACCTGTCGGGCGGCGGCGAAGGTGACGTACGCGCTTCCGTCGGGAGCCAGGGCGATGTTCTCGGGCATCTGCTGCCGGGCCAGGTCGAAGTGCGCGGCGATGTGCGCACAGCTCAGCGGGGCGGAGACGGTCGACGCGGCGGCGGGGCCGGTCGCGGCGACGACGGCCGCGGCCAGCACGGCGGCTGACACGGCGGTCTTGGACAACCTGTGCTTGAACATGGTTCCTCCACTGTTTTCGGGCATGCGCCGGCGGTACGCCGACGCGCGGGGGTTGGGGGACGGTCCTTCGGCCGGGGCGCCGTGCGCCCGTGGGCTGTTCCGGGCAGCGGCCGGTGATCACCCGTGCTCGGGTGGGTGAGTGGGTGAGCGGATGGATGGATGGGCGTTCGCCGTACGTCGTCCGGCGCTCGGTGGCGTCGGGTCAGCCGGCGTCGGCCAGAGCAACAGGTCTCACAGGGTCAACTCCTCGCGCCGAAGCCCCGGCACACGCCGGCGTTCCCCGTAGGTGGGCACCCCGAGATCCTCCGGCCGCACCTGGGAGCGCCCCGTCCGGAGGAAGTTCCCGAGCTGCACTGCCGCGTTCATGGATCCGAGTATGGGCCGAGCCCGACCGAACAGCCTGACCCTGGCGGGGATGGGCACCAGCGGGTGTGGCTCCCCCGCCAGGACTGGTGAGCGAACCGGGACCACCGACGTCGGAACACAGTCGGCAGGTAGCCCGACATCGTCGCGGCGGCCTCGCGACAGCGATACGGATATCGTCGTACAACGCCATGGACCCTCATGACCTCGCGGTTCGCATCCGTCCTCGCGGTCCTTCAGTAACTGCAAGGCTTGATCGAGGTGACGAGCTGCTGGGCCGTCTCTTCCGGATCTTGCCTGACCCGCGCCGCCCGGCACCGCACCTCGCCGCGTTGTCGAGGCACCCGAGGACGTCCGGTACTCGGGAGCCTCTCCGCCGTGCGATGCACGGCACCGGACGACGCGGGCTCGACCGGCACGATCCGAAAGAGACGGCCCAGGTGTTGGAGGCTCAGGTGCCAAACCCGGGGGACCTTGACAATCGCTACGCGGCGGACATGGCACAGGTCGTGGCGTTGCGCGTGGCCGGCATCCGGGCTTCTGGAGCCACTGTGACGTGGCAGGCGAAACGCTGTTGGCCCCTGGCGGTAGCGCGCGCATCGTGACCAACCCGCGGAACGTCAAGCTCCTGTGGTTCGCGCCGGCCCGGACCATCGGTCTCGAACGGGTCGCCCGCTGGTACCGATTCTGCACGCTGGTGGCGGCGGCAGGCTTGTGTCTCGCCTTCGTCCCCGTCGTCTACGCATCCCGAATAGACCCCGGCAACGATCTCCTCATCACCATCAAATGGGTCGGAGCCGGTACGTTCATGGTTGCCATTGCCCTCTTCGGCATCTACTCGCAGTATCGCCTCTCGTTGATCGTCGAGCAGACAAGAGCCGTCACGATCCAGCGACTTGAGGAAGCGCTACTGCCTCGGGCCCCTCGGCGTGCCTCCGGCATCTCAGAGGCGGATGCACGCGTGCACGACCTGCTGTCCTACGTCACGTCCAGCCCCAATACCGCCGTGAACGGCCAGACGCTCGCCTCCACACTTCTGGCCATGCTCACCGGCGCGCTTCCCTTCATCGTCACCGTGTTGCTCAGGTGATGAGGACACGGCGAAGGCGGAGGCTCGAAACGACTGGTTGCGGGCCGACTCCGCCAATCCCGTCGATACCGTCCGGACGGCCGTGCGAGCCGTGGCCGCCGATCCCGTCAGCAGCTTGATCACGGTGCCTGTGAAGCCGGGGGTCGTGCCCGTCCGCGGACTTGCCGCCAAGGCGGCGGAACAGGCTGCCGGCGAGTGCGGCAGAGGCCAGGGAGAAGGGGATCACGTCGCTCCTACCGCGCGTGGCCCAGTACGACTCCCCGGCCGGCGAAGAACCGCGCGAGGTCCACCCGGGGAACCTGATGGAACTGCTGTGACTTCTCCGGGAATCCGGACGGGTTGTGAATGGTGACGTGGTCGGGGCCGGAACCCACGGCGAGGACCAGGTGCCCGCCGCGCCGCTCCGGGCGGGGATCGAGGGTGCGGATCGTCTTGTGTACCGACATCAGCACCAAGTGCCCCCGCAAGATCTCGGCGTCGACGTCCTCAGCGGAGAGCTGTGGGCGTGCTTCGGCGAACAGCCCCCACCGGGAAGCCACCCACGCGGCGAACGGGGCGTAGATCAGCCCTTGAACCTGGTCGCCGTCGCGCACGTACGCCCCGGCGGCCAGAGCCTCGCGGACCAGCGGCACCGACGCGGGCACAGGCTGCCCGAAGAACCCCAGTGCCATCCGCAGGCACGCCATCCCGCACATTCGCGGCGCCCAGAAGGCGTACTCCTCGGCCGTGTCGGCACCGGAGGACTCCCACAGCGGGTCAGCGGACGCGGCCGTGGTGCCGGCAACGAACTGGGGCACCAGAGCAGCGGACTCCCACTGCGAGAAGTAGGGAACATGATGGGTCGTGGCAACTGTCATGCCCTCTACTCTGCCGCCAACCGGGTGCGCACGAGTGTCAGGGCACGTGCGAGTTCTTCGTGAACGCCGCGCCGGCACCCGCTTGATCAGCTCGACTCCACGATGACGACTCCGCGAGGAGTACATCGAGGGTGCCCGGGCCACTGTGAACACCCGCCTGCCACGCGTCTCGGGCCCGATGGTGGGGCGCGCCCGCCGTCGAACTCCCGGGCCGCCCGCCGGCGGGAGCGTGAACGGCGGGCGGCCCGGTCGGGTGCGCTCAGGGTGCGCTCAGGGTGTGATCAGGGAGCGAGCACGACCGTCTTGCCGGGCAGCCGCCCGGCGCCGGCGTCGTCATGCACGGCGGCCAGCTCGGCCACCGGGCGGTGGGCGGTGACGTGGAGCCGGAGCGTGCCGGCATCCACCTTGGCGACCAGCTCGGACAACTGGGCTCCGTCGCTGCGGACCCACAGGCTCGCACTGCGCACCCCCCGAGCGGGGTCCTCGGGAATCGGGCCTGCCGTGCCGGCGGCGACCCCGCCGTCGGCGACGTAGTTCGTCAGCAGCGCGAGCTCCTCCAGGGAGACGCGCACGTGGTTCACCACGACTTGGAACGGCCCGCCCACGGCGGCCGGGCCCGCGGCGAGGTCGAGGGGGCCGACGACCCGGTCCGCGCCGTAGCCCCGAAGGCGGTCGGCGTGCTGCGGCGCGTCCACGGCGGTCACGTGCGCTCCCGCGTCGACGGCGAGCTGCACCACGAGGCTGCCCACCGCACCCCCCGCCCCGTTGACCAGGACGGTCTGACCGGGCTTCAGCTCGGCCAGCTCGAACACCGTCTGCCAGGCCGCCAGACCGGTCAGCGGCAGCGCCGCGGCGTCGACCAACTCGGTCGTCCGGGGCGCCGGCGCCAGGGACGCGGCCGGAGCGAGCGCGTACTCGGCGGCGCCGCCCGCGGAGTCGAGGGGCAGCATCGCCACGACCCGATCGCCGATCTCCAAGCCGGTCACGTCCGCGCCGAGTTCAGCGACGGTACCCGCCAGGTCGACCCCCGGCACATACGGGAGAGTGATCGGGATCATCTCGGCCAGGACACCGGCGCGGATGTGGTCGTCGACGGGGTTGAACGACGTGGCCGCCACCCGCACCAGCACCTGCCCGGTGCCGGGGACCGGACGGTCGACGTCCTCGTAGCGCAGGACCTCGCTGCTGCCGAACGCGTGGAAACGCATTGCCTTCATGGTCTTCATGGCACTTTCCTCCAGGGTGTTGTGATGTTCTCGCCGGCGGATGAGGCGCTCAGGTCAGCTGCACCGACCGGGTGGAGTTGCCCATCACCATGCGATGGATGGCGCTCACGGCGCTGCCGGGGTCGTCTGCGGCGCCGACGGTGAGCAGCAGAGGGACGAAGTGGTCGGCCGTCGGATGGGCGACCGCGGCGCCGGGTGCCTTGTTGCGGTAGTCGATGAGGGCGTCGGCGTCGCCCCGGGCGAGGGCGTCAACGGCCCATTCGTCGAAGGCCATGGTGTCGGCGGCGAGTTCCGGCCGACGGAAGACGGCGAAGCTGTGCGTCATGAAGCCCGAGCCGAGCACGAGGACGCCTTCGTCGCGCAGCGGTCGCAGGCGTGCCCCGAGTGCGAGCAGAGCGCCGGGGTCGAGACTGGGCATCGACAACTGTACGACCGGTACGTCGGCCGCGGGATACATGGCCATGAGCGGGATGAAGGCCCCGTGGTCGAGACCGCGGTCGGCGGCCTCGTGCACCGGCGTCCGGCCCAGCAGGCCCGTGAGTCGCCGAGCCAGGTCGGTGGCGTCCGGGGTCGCGTAGGGAAGGGTCTTGTAGCGGGGGTGGAAGCCGCTGAAATCGTAGGACAGCGGGGTGCCGGCCGCGGAGCCGGACAGCATGACCGGTGCCCGTTCCCAGTGGGCCGAGATGACGACGATGGCCCGGGGTTTGGGCATCGACCGGGCCCAGTCGTAGAGGTCGCCGAGCCACCGCGGATCGTCGAGGGTGAACGGCGCGCCGTGGCTGACGAAGAGGCTGGGCAGGGGCCCGTCGGAGGGATTCCACACTCGCTGCTCGCGCGCCTGTGGCAGGGCCCGGGCGAGGAGGTCGTCGTATGCCGCGGCCGGTGGACGCGAGGGGAAGGGGGAAGTCAGGCCGTTCGGGGAGGCCAGGCTGCTCGTGGTGGGCATCGAAATCAGCTCCTTGACTTGCCCAAGCAAGTGTTTTTACTTGCCTGGGCAAGTGAGAAAGTAGCCCACTAAGACTTGCCCAGGCAAGTGTTGGGACTTGCCTGGGCAAGTATGATGGGGCTCATGGACACTCAGTCACCCTGGCTTGACGACGACCAGCAGGACCTGTGGCAGGCACTCCTCACGGTCGTCATCGCCCTCCCGGCGGCCCTCGACCGCCAACTGCAGCGGGACGCGGGCATCTCCAACTTCGAGTACGGGGTTCTGGCCCGGCTGTCCAGCGCCGACGGGGCCACGATGCGCCTCGGTGACCTGGCCCGGCTCTGCGACAGCACGCAGCCCCGCCTGTCGAAGTTGATGGATCGTTTCGAGGCTCGCGACTGGGTCGCCCGCCGACCCGACGCCGGCGACGGCCGGTACACGCTCGCCGCCCTGACCGACGCCGGCCGGCGGAAGCTCGTCGAGAGCGCACCGGAACACGTCGCGCAGGTGAAGCGGCTCGTGTTCGACCCGCTCACCGCCGCTCAGCGCCGCCACCTCGAGACCGCGCTCACCCGCATCGCCGCCACCGTGCGCCGGGAACTCGAAGGAGGCTGAGCGCCGTCCTGAGGCGGGGTATCCCACCCGTTCCGCTACGCCAGTGACGCGGTGCGGGGGAACGGCGTGGAGCTCGTCGGTGGTGTGCTGTACGCCGTGACGAAATCGCGCTCCACCCCGGACCGGGGTGATGTCACGCCGGCCGGGGGTGCCGGCGACGCCGACGTGGCCGATCCGTACCGCGCCGGGGCGGGCCTGTTCGCCCCCTTCGCGGGGAGCCGGTGGGCCGGGAGTCCGTGAGCGGCGACCAAGGCCCTGGTGAACCGGGGGAGCTTGCCGGCCGCCGAGGTCGGCCTTCACCCGCGTCGGGCGCAGGGCCCCCGATCGCTTCGTGATGCCCGTCTCCGGATGGTGGGCCTGTCAGCCGAGGTCCGCCACACCCGCGTTCGCGGCGGGCCGAGACTCCGCACCTCACTTCGGGCGCTCCGCCATGTAGGCCCATACCGTCCAGGACGACCAGAGTCATGGTCGGGCGTGTCCAGTTGATGGGGCCCCTCGCTCTCGGGAGGGCGTGGCCTGAGTGTGACAAAAGATATACGGGTCGCAATAAACCCAACTTTGTCTGTCTCCGTCTCCCCATCGGATCGGGTTTCGACCAGTCCTGATCCGAACAGCACTGGCGGCCGGGCACGGAGCGGCGGTGCTGACGCTCCCACGACAAGCCCTGCCGGGCCGACGCACCGAAAGATCGAATACATGACGCCCAGTCAGCACCGAGTCTCGTCGTCCCGTAGACACTTCATGCTGAGTTCCGCAGCCGTGGCGCTCGTCGGAGCCGCCGGGTACGCGGTGGCTTCCTGGCCCGACGGACCGGAGGAGACGGACGCCGCACGGGGAACCGACAGCGTGGAGGAAGCGCCCCTCACGAGCCAGGAATCCGTCATGCAGGTCGTCGCGCACCCCGACGACGACCTGTTCTTCATGAACCCGGACACGGGCCATTCGATACGCTCCGGCCGCCCGATGACCTCGGTGTACATGACGTCCGGGGAGGCCGACGGCGTCAACGCCCCCGGGCGCACCTCCCCCCTCCACCCCATGCCGCCCGCCGACCACGCGCGGTACGCCGAGGCCAGACAGAACGGCATACGCGCGGCATACGCGCAGATGGCCACCGGCGACAAAACCAGCCCCTGGACCCGCACCTCCATACCCACCATCGGCGGCGGCACCGCCGAGCTGGACACCCTCCAGGCACACCCCCAGATCAACCTGGTCTGGATACAACTGCGCGAAGCCCGCGAGATGTACAAGGACGTTCCCCACAGCCTGCGCGGCCTGTGGAACGGCCAGATTCCCTCGCTGGAGCCGATGCTCGCGTCCGAAACCCCCGCCAAGCCCATCAGCTACACGAAGGACCAGCTCGTCGACGCGCTCGCCGGCCTGATGCGGCGCTTCCGCCCCACCCATGTACGCACCATGGACCCCACCCCCGGCCGTGAGGGCTTCAAGCAACAGATCATCGACCACCAGGACCACGTCTTCAGCGCCCGCTTCGCCCAGGCGGCGCTCCAGAAATACGCCGCCACGCCCGGCCACCCGAACTTCACCGTCCAGACCTACCTCGGCTACAACACCAGTTACCTGCCGCACACCCTCGACAGGGAAGGAACGGAAGCCAAGGCGGAGACGGTCAAGACGTACGCCTGGATGGACCCGAAGGACAACTACTGTGGCAGCCAGGCGGGTTGCGGCGACCGCAAGGTCTCCAACCGGCCCTACGGCAACAACTGGGCTCAATCGGTCCGCTACTCCCGCGCCAATTCGACCAGTTGGCTCCAGCCCGGCGAAGACGGCGGCCTGTGGGCGTTCGGCGTCCTCGACCAGAAACTCGCCGTCTGGCACAAGGCGCCCGGCACGAAGGACACGTGGGCGGGGCCGACACTGCTGGCGGCGGACGGCCTGCTCGACGCCGGACTGACCTCGGTACGGCTGCGCGACGGGCGCATCGCCGTGTTCGGCACCGTCACCCACCTCGGGCCGGGCGCCGACTACCGTCGTGAGGTGGTCACCACCGTCCAGTTACTGCCCGGGGGCGACTTCGGCGGCTTCCACCGGCTCGGCTCGCCGCCCCAAAGCGGCGCCAGCGTACTGTCCGACCTGTCGGCCCCGACCCCCGCCGTCGACGGTTCCGGCCGCCTCATGGCGTTCGTGCGCGGGGGAGACCTCCGGCTGTACCAGACAGAGCAGGACGCGACGGGCGGTTGGTCCGCGTGGCGCGACCTGGGCGGCACAGGCCTGCACGGTGACCCGGTCGCCACGACCGACGGCGCCGGCCGCATCCGCGTCGTCGCCGCCACCCCGAAGTCCGTGCTGACCTGGGCCCAGTCCAAGCCGGGTGCCCCCTTCCCGACCCGGCCCGAGCAGAGCGGACTGCCCATGACCACGGTCGGTGGACTCTCCGCCTGCGCCGTCGGCGACGGAGTACGGGTGTTCTTCCGCAAGCCCGACTCCGGCGCAGTCCAGACGGCAGTGCTCGACGGCTCGGGCCGCCCGGTCGTGATCGACTTGGGCGGAGTGGGCGGCTACGGCGCGGTGGGCCCGTGCGGTCCCGCCCTTGTCGGCCGCGGCCCCGACGGCACCGTCGGTACGACCCTGATGAACAGCGGCACACCACGCTGGACCACCGCTGGACTACTCATATCGGGCGCCCCCGCCGGCGTCCGGACCGGACCGGACGGCTTCCTCACCGCGCTGGGCCTCGATGCCAAGCTCTACTGGACCCGGACGTCCGAGGCCGGCGCGCCGAAGTGGAGGCTCGCCCTCGGATAGTCAAGGTGCTCGCACTGACAGCCAACGGTCTGTCAAATGCCGAGATCCGTGACCTGGCCAAGCGCGCGAAGTCCGCAGACACGATCGAGCGCAAGCTCATCAAGGTCTCCCGCAACTCCTACCGACAGGCGGGGGCGGCGGACAATCTACTTGGGGGCCATCCGACATGCCTGGGTCGCGTCGTTCTTGGAGATGCCGGCCGCGTCGAGGCTGGCCGTGCAGCTGGTCTGGTTGCCGATCTGGCCCTGGTAGCACGCCTGCCGGACGGCATCCGAGACTTGCTTGTTCTTTTGCGTGACGTGTTGCTCGCAGGCCTGGATGTCCGCGTGGGCGGCTGGGGCGACAACGACGACGCCGCCGGCGGCGAGGGCCAGGCCGGCGAGAAGGCTGGGGATACGAGCCGACGAACGCATGCGGGTACACCTGCTCTCTCAGACGATCACGCGATCCGCGATCCGCGATGCGCCGGATCACGGGCGGGGGCGGCACGCGGAGCAGGCACTCCGAGGGACGACCGGCTCGACGCATCGGTCACCCTCGCACTTTCGACGCTAGAGCACGCCACCGGTGCCCGCACTTCAGACCGGCCGGGCCGGCGGTAGCGCACCAGGCCCGGCCACACCCGCCGCAGCGACGCCGTGTATCACCATGGCCGCGAGGCGTTCCTCACCGGCGGGCGCGGCCCTCGCGGGTGGTTCGTTCCGGCACGGAGGTTCAGTAGCCGGTGCCGCGCTTGATCTGGGCGCGTTCGATTCCGTGGGCGGCGCCCTTGTCGTCCAGGGTGCGACAGGCGTCGGCGATGTCCTGGCTGAGACGATCGACCTGCTCGCGGCTCAGGGTTTCCTTGACCAGGGCGCGAAGGATCTTCACCTTCTCCGCGTTGGGCGGGAGGGTGTACGCCGGGACCATCCAGCCTCGCTCGGCCGAGAGTTGCCAGGCGATGTCGGACTCGTCGTAGGCGTGCTTGCCGGCGAGACGGAAGGCGACCAGCGGCAGTTGTTCGAGTTCGCTCCCGATCACTTCGAAGCGGCCGCTGCTTCGCAGGTTGTCCGCCAGTGCGCGGGCGTTCTCCTGCATGATCTTCATGACGTAGGTGTAGCCCTGGCGGCCGAGCCGCACGAAGTTGTAGTACTGCGCGAGTACCATCGACGCCCCGGTGGAGAAGTTCAGCGTGAACGTCGCGTCGGTCTTGCCCAGGTAGTTCTCGTAGAACACGAGGTCCTTGGCGAGGTCGGTTTCCTCGCGGAAGATCAACCATCCGATGCCGGGGTAGACCAGCCCGTACTTGTGTCCCGAGACGTTGATGGAACGGACCTGCTCGAGCCGGAAGTCCCACTTCGAGTCCGGGTAGAGGAACGGCCACACGAATGCGCCGCTGGCTCCGTCGACGTGGATCGGAATGTCGAGGTCCCGTTCTTTGCGAACGTCCCGGAGGAGCTTGTCGATGCCGACGACATCGTCCTTGTGGCCGGTGAACGTGGTGCCGAGTACGGCGACGACGCCGATCGTGTTCTCGTCGAGGTGGGGCTCCACGTCCTGCGGGCCGATCGTGTACTTGTCCTCGGCGAGCGGCACGATCCGCGGCTCGACGTCGAAGTAGCGGCAGAACTTCTCCCATACGACGTGAACGTCGCCCCCGAAGATCAGGTTGGGCCGGTCGATCGACAGGCCGGCCGCCTGGCGGCGCTCGCGCCACTTCCACTTCAACGACAGCGCGCCCAGCATGATCGCCTCGGATGATCCCTGGGTCCGACAGCCGGTCGTCGCGCCCGGTGCGTGGAAGAGGTCGGCAAGCATGCGCACGCAACGCTGCTCGATCTCGGCAGAGATCGGGTACTCGGCGTGGTCGATGAAATTGCGGTGGAGGTTCTCGGCGATCAGCCGTTGTGCCTCGGGTTCCATCCACGTGGTCACGAACGTGGCGAGGTTGCGCTGCGGGTCGCCTTCCATGGCGAGATCCACGTCCACGAGCCTCATCGCGTCCGTCGCGGGCATCCCCTTCTCGGGGAAGGTCTCCGAGGGAGCGGGCACCGTCAAGAATCGGTTACCGAAGAGAGCCGACTCATCGCGCTTGGTCATGGTCCGATTCAACAGTGCCGGAGCCTGCGCGGGCGCGGGCGACACACCGTGGCCGCCGCGGAGGCGGCGATGTGTCGGGCGGAGATGGGAACTCGTCGATCGTCAGGTAGGCGCCTGGACGTCGCCGTAGGCGCCCCTGAGGCCCCGCCGGTGCGCTCAGGTCTGGCACTGCGCCGTGCCGGCGGTAGACCATCCGCTCCAGGCGCCCCCGGTGGCACGGGCGTGTACGCGAATCTCGACCTTCACGGGTCCGCACACCCGGGTCGAGCTTCCCACCTCGGTGGGCCCGACGCTCCCACGGGCCGGCACATGGGCGCGACCGTTGCCCAGCTTCACCCAGTGACCACCGGAGACGACACGGAAGAACGCCTCGTAGGAGACGTCCACCGCCCTCGACCCCGTGTTGCGCAGCTTGACGTGCGCCGTGATCTCCCGAGTGAAGACCTTGCCTTCCTTTCCGCGCACGGCGCTGATGCAGCCGTTGACGGCCACCCGGCCGGTCGACACACCACCACCGCAGGCGACTGCTGCGGCGTGAGCGTCCGCCGGAACGGTCAACATGGTGAGCGCTGCCGCGCTCAGGATCGCCCCAACTCGCCTTGCCCACATGGCCGTGTCCCCTCGATCCTGCATTGCCCTGTATTGCATCAGAAAGACTCAGAAAGACTCTGACGTGTTCGATGGGTGCGAGGCAACACGTCATGGAGTTCTTCAGTCGAACGGGAACAGCCACCGACTTCCCCCTCTGTTCGTCCGGCGTGGTCGCGCTGGGTGCGGCTCCGACCTCCGCCGGACAGCGTGCGGACGTCAGGGGGTGTGGGTGTCCGGGGAAAGTTCGGCAACGGCCGCTACGACATCGACGTCCACGGCGATCTGGCCAACTGTGCCGTCCGGGACCGCGGCCGCTTTCTTGGCCCTGGCCCTGACCGCGCTCCCCAGGCCGTGAACGCGGGCGTCACGGCAGCGGCTCGCCGTCGACCAGGCCGTGCAGACGGGCGGCGTCCCGGCTGGGCGGGGCGCCGAAGAGGCGGCGGTACTCGCGGCTGAACTGGGACGGGCTGTCGTAGCCCACCTGGTAGCCGACGCTCGTGACGTCCCCGGGGTGAGCGGCCAGCAGGAGCCGGGCCTCCTGGAGCCGGATCAGCTTCTGGAAGCGGATCGGGCTCATCGCCGTCACGGCCTGGAAGTTGCGGTAGAAGGCGGATTCGCTCATGCCGACGAGCCGTGCCACGTCCTCCACCCGGAAGGAGGTCGTGTGGTGGTCGCGGATCCACTTCACCGCCCGGGCGATGTGGGCGAGGTTGCTGTCGGCGAGGCCGAGTTGGCGGACCGTCGCACCCTGTTCGCCGGTGATCAGCCGCCACAGGATCTCCCGTTTGACGAGGGGGGCGAGCACGTCCGCGTCCCGGGGGTGGTCGAGCAGGCGTAGCAGCCGCACCACGGCGTCGAGGAGTGGTGGGGAGGCATCACTGACGGCGAGGCCGGGCCGCGGGTCGGCGCGGTGCGGTACGGCGCCGGGTGGGGCCGCCAAGAGCAGTTCCGCGATGTCGGAGGAGCGCAGGGTCAGGCCGAAGCCGAGTGCCGGCCGACGGGGGCCGACGTCGACGAAGTGGCCGGTGACGGGCAGGTCGATGGAGGCGACGAGGTACTGGCCGGCGCCGTATTCGTAGACGCGCTCGCCCAGCGCGAGGTGTTTGGAGCCCTGGGCGATGAGGGCCATGACCGTGCCCGTCATCGATGCCGAGGGTTCGGCCGGCTCCTCGACGCGGGAGATCAATACGTCGGCGAGGGCGGTGGTGGTGTCGGGGCGGGCGTGGCGGGCCAGGAGCGAGCGGAGCTCGTCCAAGGGCGACAGGGACATGTCCCGATGGTCCACCCGGCCGGCGCGTGCGTCCAGCACATGGTCCTGAGGAGGGGAGGATCGTGCAAGCCGTCGGGAGCATCGTTCTTTCGCATGCCCAGGTCAGAGTGGTTCTCTGAATGGGTCGGAATCCCACGTGGGCCGTACTGGCGCCACTCATGTGCAGGAGGCACATCATGAAGGTCGCGATCATCACCGGTGGCAGCTCCGGTATCGGACAGGGCGCGGCGATCGAGGTCGCGCGGCGCGGAGCGGGAGTGATCCTCACCTACGGCGCCAACCGGCAGGGCGCCCTGGACACGGTCGCCGCGATCGAGGAGATGGGGGGTACGGCGGTCGCGCTGCCGCTGGACGTCGGCCGGACCGAGGACTTCCCGGCCTTTCGGGACGCCGTCACCGACGCCCTCCGCGACACCTGGGGGCGCGAGACCTTCGACCACCTCGTCAACAACGCCGGCTTCGCGCGGATGGCGATGTTCGAGGACACGACGGAGGAACTGTTCGACGCGTTCACGCGGGTCCTGCTCAAGGGCCCGTACTTCCTGACGCAGACCCTGCTGCCGTTGCTGGAGAACGGCGGAGCCGTCGTCAACACCAGCAGCAACTCCGCGCTGCTCTCCGGCATGGAGGAGGGCTACTCGGCGTACGCGTCGATGAAGGGCGGCCTGAACGTGCTGACGATGTACATGGCCAAGGAGTTCAGCAACCGGGGCATCCGCGTCAACGCCGTCGCGCCGGGCTCGACCCGTACCCGGCTCGCCGACAACGCCTTCGAGCGGTTCCCCGAGGTGATTCCGGCGCTCGCGGCGAAGACGGCCCTGGGGCGGGTCGGGGAGCCCGACGACATCGGCCTGGCCATCGCCGCGCTGCTTTCGGAGGAGGGCCGGTGGATCACCGCGCAGGTCATCGAGGTGTCGGGCGGCTACAACCTCTGAGCGGCGACCCGCTCGCCCTCGTCCGCGACCTTGGTGCGGACGAGGCGCGGTGAAGGACCACGTCGGCCTGAACCGGGTGCGGCAGCGCGCCGCCGGGATGGGTCCGGAACGTGCGGACTCGGTCGTCGTCGGGCAGTACCCGTACTTCCTGCTCCGCCGACAATTCCCCACGTCGTCTGCCGAGAAAGGGTCGCTGCGGCTCCGATCCGGCACTATTGTCACGGCCGCGAGCAGTCGGAGTGCCAGCGGGAGTCGAGCCGTGGTACCGCCCGACCGCGGGCTCCTGAAGAATGTCTCTTCGTAAAGCGGAAACCTGGCGACTGATCCGGCGGGATACAGGTTCTCCCGCCGAATCGGCGCTGTCTTCCAGGCCGTCCACACCCGCCTGACCTGCACGCGTTCAGAATGTCTGAGTCTCAGTGCTCGCAGAGGGAGAATTCTCGCTCGTAGAGCTGCTCGTTGTGCTCGTCAACGAAGAACTTACGTTCCCGCATGAGTTGTTCGCGGTAGCTCTTTGCCTGTTCGAGTGTCATGGTCGAGGCGTCGGACCATGGTTGCTGAGGCGGCACATCGGATGTCGAGACGATCTTTTCCGACGGGTCAACCAGGAAGAACGCGAGAATCTTGCGATATCCCGGACGGGTGGTGTCCGTGAGGCGGAATGAGCTGACGCGGTGTTGCAGGATGTTCGGGAACGCCAGGCAGCGGCCCTCCGGGGTCGATGCCGATCCCAGTATCTGGTTCAGTGCGTCTTCGTTCTCCAGCCCGTAGACCTCACGCATACCGTTGTCGTCGCTCTGTTCGTAGTCAGGGTCGTCGAGTGCCGCCCGGAAACTCAGCCGGCTTTCGGTGATGTTCTCGCTGTCCCAGTAGTAGATGCCGGTCGAGACGATCCGCTCGTTCATCATCCCCTCGACGTGCCAGGAACCGCCGGGGTACTCGGCCTTGTCCGGGGTGAGATGAATGGTGGCAAGCTTGACGATGACCTGGAGGCGGCGGCCGCGCAGGTCGACTCGGGTGGTCGTATCGGGCAACTCGGGCGGGGTGAAGGCCGGGGCGTCCGGGACCACCGGGCGGCGGTTCTCCCACCAGTCGCCGTGGGCCACTTCCCATGCACGGCGGGCCTCTGCGTAGGCTCCGTCATCGCTGTAGGAGGTCTTGCTCGGATACTCCGGCTCCGACTCGTACCACCCGTAAGGATCGGCCACGATCCGCAAGGGCCGCGGATGGCGCAGATCGGTGAGCACGTTCTCCAGCAACGGGCGCAGGCACGCGAACAATTCCGGCAGCACGGAGGCCAGTTCGCGATGCCTCTCGGGGTGGACGTTGTTGACGTACGAACGGAAGGCGACTTCGCCGTCGTCACTGACGTCGACATCCGTGGGCAGCCACTGGAACTTCTCCGAGAACTCGTACCTCGAATACCGGTCCGTCGGGTTCTGCCAAGCCTCCTCGGGCGCGCCACTCGCCTCTCTCACCAGACAGAACAGCGAAGGATGAACCAGATCCAGTACCTGGCCGTCAGATCCGGGATGCCAGTCCCGTTCTGCTTCGGGGACCTGCTCCAGCACCCGAACCGCCTCTCGCAGCCGGGATCGGAGCTTGTCGTCGACCAGCGTGTCCGACTGCCACACCCCGTCGACTGCGGACACCTCGGCGCCGGTTCGTCCGTCGCGCAGCGCGGCGTAATGCACGAGTTCGGCAAGCACATAACGAACCTGCGCTTCGGTGAGGCCCTGGGCGACCGCTTCTCGTGTCCACCTGGCGACGATGTCGGCATCGTTCATCTTGTCGAACCACCCCGGCTTCGCCCGGATGTGCGCGCTGCACTGCATCATCTGGAGTTCCCGCAGCGTTCGGGGTGTCGCGAACGATATGGAACGGGATGCGTGAAAGGGCAGCGGGAAAGCAGACAGGACAGTCAATTCTCTCGGTCCTCAGAGTCGGTGTGCGGTGGCGGGAAGGATACTTCAGCCGACTGACACCGCAGCCGTGGTACCCGCCATCAAGGGTCCGGAGCTGGGGCTCGACGTACTCGTGGGATGTCCCAAGTCGGCCAAGTCGGCCAAGTCGGCCAAGTCGTCACTTCGCGCGAGCCGTCTCATACAAGCCGTCTCATACCGCACCGCCCCGCGTCGTTGAACGCACGGAGCGTGCGTGGCGGTCCTGGGTCCTGGGGGTGGCGGAGGAGGCAGCCGTCGACCGTGCCGTGCTTGCCGTCATACCACTCGAACGTCTCCCGGAAGCGGGCGGTGGGTGGGATGTCGCGGTAGTCGGTGGGCTCGCGGCGCTTGAAGACGGGAAACGCGAGGGCATGGCCCGCTCATCGGAAGCCCGAGCCGCCGGCTGAGCCATGTGGTTTCCAGAGCCGTCGAACGCATCTGCGATGCCCATGCCTCGCCTCACCCGTTCGAGTGAGTTTCATGGAGCATATGCCCGAGGCGGCGTGCCCGCGCCATTCGGGCGCTATCGAACATGCTGACGCCAAAGCAATGCTGCCGTAACAATCGTCCCGGGGAAGCACTGAAGAGCGGATTTTCCGCCTGTAGTACGTGCTGTTTCCTCTCCTCAAACCTCCGGACCAAAGAATGGGACCAGGAACCACCATGACCACCGAGACGGTTCAGCACAACCAGCAGAGTCTCAGTACCTCCACTGCGAGGAATCTGGCCACCACCACCAAGACCGTCCCGCAGATGATGGGGATCACCCCCCGCTACCTGCTGCGGGCACTGCCGTGGGTGGACCTGGAGGCCGGTGTCTACCGGGTCAACCGCAGGCGGGGCTTCATTCTCGGCGACGGGCTGATCGGCACCTATTCCGACGGCGATGGCGACTTTCGGGTGATCGCCGAGGACCTCCGGGAAATCTCCTTCCTCCGCGACCAGGCGAGCGGCTTACTGAGCGCCCTCGCAAGCGGCTTCGTGCAGCGCGAGGTGACGGCCGGCGAGTTCGTCACCGGCACCGACGGACCCGCCGGGCAGCTCCACATCATCGCGTTCGGACGCGCGGAGAAGCGGGCCACCGGCCAGTACGGCGAGGACGCGCTGCTCGCCACGCTCGGCGAAGGAGACTTCTTCGACGCTGCCGCCTGGGCGTGCGGTGAGTCGAGTTCCTACCAGGTCAAGGCAACCACGCGTTGTACGGTGCTCTCGCTCGACCGGCGGATGCTCTCCGAACTCGCCGACCGTGAGCCGGCTCTGCGTGTCCAGTTGGACGCGTACGCCGCCAACGGCCAGGGCCCGACCGATCGCGAGCGGCCCATCGACGTGACCTCCGGCCACAGCGGCGAGCCCGATCTGCCGCAGACATTCGTGGACTACGAGGAGAGCCCCCGCGAGTACGAGCTCAGCATCGCGCAGACCGTGCTGAAGGTGCACACCCGGGTGTCCGACATCTACAACTCCTCGATCGACCAGGTCCAGGCCCAGCTCCGGCTCACAGCCGAGGCACTGCGCGAGCGCCAGGAGTGGGAAATGCTCAACCACCCCGACTACGGGCTGCTCAACAACGTCGTGCCCGGCCAACGAGTGCACACCCGTAAGGGCGCGCCGACGCCGGACGACCTGGACGAGCTGCTGACCCGGGTCTGGAAGCAGCCCGCGTTCTTCCTGGCCCACCCCAGGGCGATCGCCGCGTTCGGCCGCGAGTGCACCCGCCGCGGCGTGCCGCCGCAGATCGTGGAGCTCTTCGGCAGCCCGTTCCTGACCTGGCGCGGCGTACCGCTGCTGCCCTGCGACAAACTGGACCTCAAGGGCTCGGGCAACTCCGTACCCGGAACCACCAACATCCTCCTCATGCGGGTCGGCGAGGCCGAGCAGGGTGTGGTGGGACTGCGTCCGGCGAAGGTTCCGGACGAGGTGGAGCCGGGCCTGTCCGTGCGCCCCATGGGCGTCGATCGTCAAGCCATCACCTCCTACCTCGTGACCAGCTACTTCTCGGCCGCCGCGCTGGTGGACGATGCCATCGCGGTGCTCCAGAACGTCGAGGTGTCGAACTACCATGACTACTCCTGACGCACTCAGGCACAGCGCCCTGGCGAGCCAACCCGCCGCCGTGCCACACGGGTTGGCGGCCGGGAGCCCCCCAACCGGGGTTGTGCCGACGCCAGGCGCGCCCGGGGGAACGGGACTGCTCGCAGGATTCCCGAAGCCGGGGGCGTCGCCGGACCCCCATCCGCTTCCGGTGGCCCTCGCCCATGCGGCGGGCGGCCCCCGGTACTGGATGCCACCGCAGAACGAGACACCTGCCGTGCGTCCCCCGACTCCACCCTCATCGCCGATGAACGGTTTCGATGTCGAGGCTGTCCGGCGCGACTTTCCGCAACTGCACCGGGAGGTGAACGGACACCCGCTGGTCTGGCTGGACAACGGGGCCACCACACTCAAGCCCCGCCAGGTGATCGAAGCAGTCGCCGAGCACTACTCGTTGGACAGTTCCAATGTCCATCGCGGTGCGCACACCCTGGCCAAGCAGGCCACCCAGGTGTACGAGGAAGGGCGTCAGGCAGCGGCCGAACTGCTCGGTACACAGGACCAGGATGAAATCGTCTTCGTCCGAGGAACGACCGAAGCCGTCAACCTGGTGGCACAGAGCTGGGGCCGCGCCCACTTCGGCGTGGGCGACGAGATCCTGGTCTCCGCGGCCGAACACCA
The DNA here is from genome assembly GCF_042889445.1 of Streptomyces sp. NPDC002602. NCBI lineage: Bacteria > Bacillati > Actinomycetota > Actinomycetes > Kitasatosporales > Streptomycetaceae > Streptomyces > Streptomyces sp. NPDC002602. The sequence goes on from NZ_JBIAQX010000009.1 coordinate 206,313, forward strand.
CTCCAACCTGGTGCCCTGGCAGCTCATCGCCAAAGAGCGCCGAGCGCGAATCCGGCCGATCCCGCTGCTCCCCGACGGACAGCTTGACCAGGACGCCTACCGCGACATGCTCGGACCCCGGACCAAACTGGTCGCGCTGACCCATGCCTCCAACGTGCTGGGAACCATCCCTCCGGTCGCCGACATGATCGCCCTCGCCCACCGATACGGTGCCAAGGCACTGATCGACGGAGCCCAGGCCGTGAGCCACTTTCCCGTGGACGTCACCGCCCTGGACGCCGACTTCTACGCCTTCTCGGGGCACAAGATCTTCGCCCCCACCGGTATCGGCGTGCTCTTCGGCAAGCGTGAACTGCTGGAGTCCATGCCCCCGTGGCAGGGCGGCGGCAACATGATCGACGCGGTGAGCTTCGAGGAAACCACGTACGCCCCCATCCCGCACAGACTCGAAGCGGGCACCGGCCACATCGCCGGAGTCGCCGGACTACGAGCGGCCCTGCACTACCTCGCCGGCCTGGACCGCGAGGCCGCCACCGCATACGAGGAGCAGCTCACCGCGTACGCGACGGGCGCACTGGCAACCGTCCCCGGACTGCGCCTGATCGGCAACGCGCCCGGAAAAATCGGGGTGTTGACCTTCGTGCTCAAGGGGGCCGACCCGACCGCGCTGGCCGCGGCACTCGACCAACAGGGCATCGCGGTGCGCGCCGGCCACCACTGCGCGCAGCCGGCGCTGGCTGCCTTCGGTCTACAGAGCGCGGTCCGGGCCTCGCTGGCCCTGTACAACACGGAGCAGGACGTGGACGCCCTGGTAGCGGCCCTCCACGACATTCAGGCCCAAGCAATCTCCGCCGCTGGGTAGTCGAACCGGAACCCTGGACCTACGGGCGCCATCCGTTGACGGGGTTCTTCGATCACGGCAGCGCCGTCACGGGGGAGCCCGTGGCCGCGCTGCTTCGGTCGGGAACGCGGGGGAGCACCCGGCAGTGGCCGAGCTGCTGCCTGGTTGCCTCCCCCGCCCCGCCCGCGGATCGCCGCCCCTCGGGCACTCGCCGCCGTCACCGTCTGGCCGTGGTGGTGCGACGCCACGGCCCGAGCGCCCGACCGACTACCGGAGTTCGTCGCAGCGTTCTTCACGGCGCAGCAGCAGATGGGCGCGGCCCGCGACGAGCCCGAAGGCGTCGCGGGAACCGTCCACCGAGCGGCAACCGACGGTACCGACCAGCTCCGCATCGCGGACGCCGTCAAGGCGATGCAGGCGCCCCTTGTCAGACCCATTGTCGATCCTGAGACTGACGTCGACCTTGACCGATGCCGGGTTGTACAAGCACTGGAACAAGGGCTCAGCTTGCCGTTCAACCTCGGCAAGCGAGGGACCTGCTGGTCTATGAGTCGGGGCAGTCAGCCGCGATCCAGGTCGCGACGAGATCACGGCAGACGACGGTGAGTGAGCCGTTCCAGAGCGCGATCTCATGACTGCAACCGTTCCGGTGGGGCAGAACCTCGTCGAGGATGACCGTCCCGACGGTCGCCCAGTCGTTGTCCTCGATGCTTCGGCCATCGAAGCTGAAGACACCTGTGTAGCGGATGACCAGGTCTTCGTCGTGCTTCCAGCAGTTGTGCCGGAACTGGATCTCCATCTGCTGGTCATCAGCTCCGACGCCGCGGATGTGCTGGACCTCCAGATCCTTCACACACCGCTTGCTGGAGAAGTCGTAGTGCTCTGGCGCAGTGGCGAATTCCCGGGCCCCGGCAGGCAGATCTTCAGCCAGCGACGGCAGGTGCTCCAGGTATCGAGCAGGGGAAAGGACGCCTGACAGGTTGCCGACCTGTGCATCCAGATTGATGTATTCCATCGTCCTTCGTTCCCGCTCGTGGCTCTGTTGGCCGACGAATCGTCGCACGACTTCCATGCTGTCGGCCCGGAGATTCACGCTGCCGTACTCGGTTCTGAGCTGCGGCGGGGTTTGGTGCCGACCTTGTGGTGTGCGGGTCGGGTGTAGGACTCGCCGGTGGCGAGGACGCGTCCGACGTAGTAGCGGGTGACGGGCCGTCGGTTCTTCGAGCCCAGGGGGCGGCCGGGGCCGGGCCTGGTGGGTTTCGGTGCACCGGCTGGTGTGCCCGTCTTCGCCCGCAGGTTCCTGAAGCCCCGCCTGACCCGAGCCGGGGTGAGCCTGTTCGCTTCCGCCGGCCGCTCCCATGGCCGACGTAGATCCTGAGCGAGTGGGCGGGCGAGACGGAGCTGAGCGTGTGCGGCCAGGACGAGCCAGGTCCAGCGGTCCGCTGGCCGCCTTGCGGCGGGCAGATCCACGGCACCGGGACGGGCTTGCGCATCACCCGGTCCGAGCGGAGCCGACCCAGCACCTCGACCGGAAGATCGACCAGGAGGTGGGCGATTCGAGGTGCGTCGTAGCCGGCGTCGAGGACGACCAAGACATCAGGATCGCTCTGCCGCCACCGGCCGCCTTCCACGAGACGTTCGATGACGTCGCGGACCTGGTCGGCGGTGACGGCGGCCAGGTCCACGCCGGGCTCCAGTCGGATCGCGTCCGGCAATGCCGTCCACGAGGTACGGCTGGTCTCCAGGGCGGCGACGATCGAGTACGGCCGGCCGGGAACCATCTGATGCTTGCCCAGGCCCCGGCCGAAGGTATGGCAGAAGGAGCGGTCCGAGCACGTATCAGCGTCCGGCCGCAGCCACGGGGATACGTCCACCGCCAACACCAGGCGGCCGTCCCCGGTCCTGGGCAGAGGCACCCCGGCCAGGGCCCGCCGCAGCCGGGCGACATCGATCCGGCCCCGGTTCAGCCCGGAGTACAGGGCGCCGTGGCCCCTCCGATGCTCGGGCGCGAGGGCCAGGTTCACGAGAGTACGGACCGGCCCCTCGGAGTACAGCAGTGCATCGCACAGCTCAAACAGTGCGTCGCTTCTGGAGACCATGCGTGCGTACAGCTCCGATCGGAACTCCATCACCGTTGTGAACGCGTCTCGTTGAACCTTGAGCTCGACCAGTTCCACGATCCCGGCCTCCGTGCCGCAGCGACCCTGCCCACAGGATCAGGCCCTGGCCCCTGACACGGCCAGTGAACTGAGAAGACGCCGGACAAGTTCGAGCCCGTTCGATGCCCGGGCGTTGAACGACAAGCTCCATGCGACCGGCGGGTGTGAAACCCGCCGTGAGGTGATCTTGCCGGAGGCGTACGAGGCGTACGAGGCGTACGAGGCGTACGAGGCGTACGAGGCGTCCGTTGCGGCGGCGGGTTGCAAGTTGCGGCCGGGCCATCGGCCCTTGCGCTTCCGGCGGATGGGCTACCGGGCGAGGACGTGGGCGTCCTGGGGGCGGTGGTCGCGGGAGCGGCGTAGGTCGGTGGTGACGTAGGTGCGTTGTAGCCAGCGGTCCGCTCCGTCGTAGCGGGGGTGGAAGGCGGTGCGTCCGTGGACGGTGACGCGGTTGTCGATGATGACCAGGTCGCCGGGCATCAGATGCAGGGTGCGAGCCGTCGCCTCGCAGGCGCGGCCGAATTCGGTCAAAGCCTTGGCAGCGCGGGGGGTGAGTGGGGTGGTGACGAGTTGAGCCATGCGTATGTCGGGGTCCTCGGCCGCGCCGGAGAGTACCGGTCGGGGTTCGAGGTCTGGCCGGCTGCTGGAGGCGGGGCCGAAGGAGGGGGGTGGGACGGTGCGGAACTCCGGCGTGAACAGGGCCTGGCGGTCGGCCGGGGTGAGGAGAGGCAGTGCCTGACGGATGCCGGCGACGCGCATGCCGGCGCGTCGGTCGTGGTCGGTGCGCAGGCACAGGAAGACGACGTAGTCGGGTGGGTGGGGGTGGAAGCCGTTCTCGGTGTGAAAGGACAGCGGCACCGATCCGGCATTGCCGTGGAAGGTCTCCTGCCCGGGCACGGGTACCACGTCCTGTACGAGGGCGCCGGATTTCTCGGCCCGGTAGGCGAGAGGCTCCCCGAGCCCGCAGGCAACCATGGTGAGCACCGCGGCCGAGATGCCGGCCGTGCGTTGGACCGAGCCGGGCACGGTCGGTGTTGGGGGCAGGGTCGCCTGACCGACGGGCAGGCCACCGATCTCCAAGGTCCCCATCGGCCCGGAGTACCTTCGAAACCGGTGGACCTCACGGCGCAGCCGTAGCGGAAGGTCCTCCCAGGCATCCCGAGCCAGCGCCACCCACTCGGGGCTGTCGACCTGGTCGTTTTCACCGTTGAGCAGGGTGCGGGCCACTCGCTCGCACGCGTCGGTGTCCGCTCGATCGAGCTCCCGGCCGAGGCCGCTGCTGTGATGGGTGTCTGGCGTCGTCTCGGCCATCGAAGTCTCCTGCCGGGGGTGTGGGCGGCGCATGCGCGGGTTCACGAGTGGCGCAGACCGGCCACCGCGTCGGCGATGTAGTGGTCCCCGAATCGGATCAGGGAGGCGTATTGGGCAGCGCGTCGATGCCGCATGAGCCGCAGTTCGGCGACGGCGTTGTCGGGCCCTTCGGGTTTCTGAGCGATGGAACGATCCAGATGCACCATCGAGTACGCGAGGGTGACGTGCCGTTCAGCATCGACGATGTCGGCTTCCAGGAGAGCGCCCCGCGCCTCGGCCAGCTCCGGGGCGCGAGCCGCCAGGTGCTCGTAGGTGTCGGAAACCACCGACAGCAGGTCCCTCATCGCCGCCCGGAACAACTTGTATCCGCGGTGCTGGCGCCCGCTCAATGGGATGTCCACCGACGGGGGCGCCATGGTGTGGCGTATCGCGGCCATGTAGTGATCGGCCGGAATCGTACTGGCGTGGTTCATGGCCGCGGGGAAGCCCCGCACGTACGCCGTCGCGTCTGCCAGTCTCTCCAGCGCCGCGTCGCTTTCGCCGTGGCGCAGATGGCCGGCGGCGTCCGCCACGGCGACGGCGGCGCAGACATTGAACAGGACGTGGACCTGGTGACCGATGAGCCACCGAGCGCTCCACACCTCCTCCAACGACGCCCCCGTACCGGGCTCGGGGACCGCGCCTGCGGGGTCGAAGCCACGGTCGGTTCCCGGCGTCGCGCCGGTGAGGTCGACCACCGCCTGGCGCATCCCGGCAAGCTCCAGTGCCAGGTCGCCGCCCGACAGCGGAGCATCACACAGGTCTTCCAGCGCGCGGTGGATGACCAGGACGCCGTGCAGGGCAGCCTGCTGATCGGACAGTTCTTCCTCACGGACCCGGAAGAAGGACTGGCTGGTCGACTCGGCCGGCAGCGCCTCACCGACCACGGCCGGTGCCTGATCCGACAGCGCGGCTGCCAATGCACCGGCAGCGGAGGCGGTGTGCCGCAGCGCGAGGGCCCGCTCGACAGGGCCGGCATGGGTCGCCACCCCGGCCAGCACGCGCACGGTCCGCACGGCCTCGGCATCGACCCGCGAGCCCAGCGCCGGGGCGGGCCACCCGCCTCGGGGCAGGCGAAAGACAGCGACAGGAGGGTGATTGGCAACCGATGATAAGCCCATAGTCAAAGTACTTGGTCACGGGCACTTCACCCGAAACCCCGATCCACGCCATTCCTGGGTGGCGCAATGGAGCCAGGTCAACAGCGGAAGGCCGGTATCGGTCTGACAGGCGAGGGCGGAAGCCTTGGCCGAAGCGGGTGCGCAAACGCCTCGGCCGGTGGTTGGCGCCCAGGCCCGGCGACTGGTGTCGCCGCCGCCACGGCTGCCGTGGGCGCCGGGTTGGCGGTGCCACTGGTCACCAGGGCGACGTACGGGCGGGGCTTCGCACCTCTCGGATGCCTGACCGGCCCGCCCACCAAGCGGCGGACGGCCGCCCGGTGTCAACGGCTTGCCATGGCCGTGGCGCAGGGCGCGGCGGGCCGCTCGGAGGGTCAGTGCGGGGTGATGCGGGACAGCAGTGCGCGGATCGCCGCTATGCGCAGGTGTGTCGGGTGCAGGTACCGCTCGCAAGCGGCCAGTGCCCGATTGGCTTCCGCCCGGGCCTCGTCATCGCGGTCGAGGGCGTGTAACGCGGCGGCCTTGTGGAGCTCCAGGTGTCCGACGCCGTGTACCGGCGCCGCCTCGGGGAGAGTCTTCAGCGACTCTGCCAGGGCCTCCTCGTGGCGCTCCAGACCTGACAGGCTGCGGACCAGCAGGATTCGGAGGGAGCGTTCGAAGGCGTCGTCCGCCCGTGGCAGGTGCGCGCGGGCGATCGTCTCCGACTCCTCGTAGCGGCCCTGGGCACACAGGGCGTCCCCGAAGCAGATCAGGGCGGACAGTTCGATCTGCTGCTCCTCGGTGCGGTGCGCCCGGCGGGCCAGGGCGCGCAGGACGTCCCGGGCTTCCGTCTCCGCTTCGACGGGTCGCCCCGCGTCGATCAGCACCCACGCGCGGTTCAGGCGGGCGGGCAGCAGCAGATTGTGATGGATGCCGTACGTCTGCCCGGCCTCTGCGATCAGGGCATCGAACTCGGCCGACAGCGACGTGTCTTGTCGTCCATGGGTGCGCGCCGCGAGAGCTGCGACATAGGTGGCGTACCAGACGGTGGCCGGTCGGCGGTCCCGTCCTTTGCGGCTCCGCCGGGCTGTGACGGGGGCTCGGGCTCGTGCCTCGGCCTCCTCGAACCGTCCCTCCCTCATCAGCGCGTGGGCCTCCTCGAGGGCGGCGATGTGCCACGGGGCCGGTGCCCCACCCGCCCATGCGACCCAGGAGGTCGCCTTCCCCATCTGTCTGAGGTGCGTCATGGCAGGTGAGGTTACGTGCCCGCCGGCGACGCCCGAGCGGCGGGTCTGCCCGCGCCCGGACGAGGCTCGCCGACTCGTGAGGTCCTCGTACCCGCCGCATCCCCCGGCAGGTGGTCGCGGGAACGTGCCAAGGCACCGGCCCTCGGCCGCCGAGGCGTTCCGCCGCACGCCTTCCGGCCCGGAACGGCCACACCGTCCGCCTGACGGTGCGTACGATGCGAGCGTTTGGCCGCCTTTCGAGGAAGAGCTCACGGATGACTGAGAACCTGTCTGTGCCCGGGCCGCGCCGGGATCTGGCGATGCACAACGACTGGTGGGCTTCGGGCTGGGAACACGTCCTGCCCCGCCAGGCCTTGCCGCTGACGATGCTGATCGGGACCGCGAGCCAGTCCGACTTCACCGGCTCCCTGGACGATCTCCTGCGGGAGATCTTCGAAAGCCCCTGGGACATGATCGGCGGTGACCTCGACGGCGCGCTCACCTTCTCGTGGCCTGACGGGGAATGGGACTACGAGGAGGCGCCGGAGGGGCGAGAAGCCTCCGAGGCGAACCGCTGGGAAGCGTTCGGCGCCCTGCTCACGGCCGCCGGCTTCCCGGTGCCCACGACCGTGCGGGACCTGTCCGACCTCTACCTGGCATGGGGCCTGGCAGGCCGCGAGGAGACGCCGGACGGAACCCGGTGGTCGATGCCCGCCGCACTGCCGCTGCCCGGTGACGTGCTGCCGCTGGACGCCGAACTCACCAAGCGTCTCGACGGAATCCGCTGGACGATGCGTACCGCCCCGCTCGTCAACGGGCTCATCGAGCACCTGATCGACCATCTGGGTGAACCGCAGGAGGTGCTCACCTCCCTGGACCGCCTGGCGGCTGCCACCGGCCAGGACGCAGACGATGTCCGCATCGCCCTCGCGGAGCTCGTCGAGTCCGGTGACGCCCGGGTGCAGCGCGGGCAGGAGCAGGCCGACGCGGCACGGCTGGAGACGCATCAGCGCTTCCGCCTGGTCATGGACTGGGATCACTTCAACGAGACCTGGATGGTCCGCGCGTAGGGCCGGCGGCGAGCGACCGAGACGGGCCGTACGCACCCCGGTCGGGTGGTGGGGCGGTCGCGTGCGCGCCGGTGGTGCGAACCCACCCTTGGAAGGGACTTGCCCGCGGCCGCCGCAGTACGCCGAGCCGGAGCCGCGCCACCGCGATCTCCCGCGCCGCGGCTCGGTGGGCGCCTGCCCGACCCGCGCCTGTGTCCTTGCCCGCTCGTTGACCAGGCGTCGCAATGCTGTTGGCCGGTGCGCGGACGTCGCCGGGACCCAGGTGCGCGAGGTGGAGGGCGGGCAGGTAGTTTGCTCGGATGAGTCTCCTTGATGATGTGGCCGAGCGTGACGGCTGGCAGTGCTGGGTGTGTGACGAACCGGTCGACCCTGACGAGTCGGTGAACGACCCGCGGGGGCCCAGCGTCGACAGCCGGACCGCCGACCGGAAGGCCAAAGTCGCCGAGCGGCTCGCGCACCGCGGGTGCAACACCCGCAAGGGCGCGGTCAAGGTGGTCATCGCCTGGCCGGAGCGCCTGTACGTAGTCGAACCCGCGCCGCTGATCGCCGTTGCCGACAGGCTGGAGCGCAAGGGCGGCCGCGAGATCGTGGGCCGCTGTCCGACCAGGAAGGACGCCCAGGAAGCGGCGGATTGGCTGGTCGACCGGTTCTCCCGACTGGTACCGGGGATGCCGGTGACCGCCGCCATCGAGTCGGGCGGCGGCCAGTTCCTCGTCGTCCTGTCCACCGGCCGCCGCTGAAAGGAAGACCTCGACGGAGGTCCGGCCGATCCAGCCGAGACCGAGCGTGAACCGGCGTCGCCGCACGGAGGGTCAGTGCGGCGACGCCGGTGTTCCGGAGGGACTCGTGGAGGTGGGGACCGGTCAGGGGGTGGCGAGAGAGGTGGGGCGGATGTCGGTCCAGTGGGTTTCGATGTAGGCGAGGCAAGTGGCTCGCGGAGCCGCGGGGTGCGTGATGGTCCAGCCCGGCGGGATCTCGGCGAAGGCGGGCCACAGGGAGTGCTGGCCCTCGTCGTTGACCAACACGTGGAAGGTCGCGTCCTCGTCTTCGAAGGGGTTGTTCACGGGTTCAGCTCCTGGAGGTCTGGTCGAGCGCTTCGCGCAGGATCGGGCCGAGTTGGGAAAGGGCCTGAGGTCGCATCAGGTGGTGGTGTTCGCCGACGATGGGGTGCGTGGAGATCGATCCGGTGACATAGGGCCGCCAAAGCTCCGGGGTGACGTCCATCCCCGTATCGGACGGAGAGGCCGTGAACAGCAGGAGATCGCCGTCGAAGCGTCCCGGGGTGAACTTCGCCTGGAGGCCGATGTTGTGGGTGTAGGTCTCCACCATCGCGCTGAGGGCGTCGTCCCGAAGGATTTCCGGCGGCAACAACTCGCTGCGGCGCAGCAGGTCCACCACCAGATCGCGGGTCAGTTCCTGGCCTTCCACGTCCTCGGGACGGTAGCCGGCGGCGTCCAGCAGAAGCCCGAAGATCTGCTGCTCGCCCCCCTCGGGCTCTTCCGCGGGGACTCCCTCGGATCGGACGTAGGTGTCGAGCAGCACCAGCAGGCCGACCTCCTCGCCCTCCTCGCGCAGCCGGGTGGCCATCGCGTGGGCCACCATGCCGCCGAAGGACCAGCCGAGCAGGTGGTACGGGCCGGACGGTTGGACCGCGCGGATCTCCCGTACGTAGTCGGCGGCCATCTCCTCCATCGAACCGGGCACCGCTTCCGGCTCGGTCAACCTGCGCGCCTGCACCGCGTACAGCGGGCGGTCCAGGCCGAGGTGCCCCAGCAGGCCCGCGTAGGGCCAGCCGATTCCGCCGGCGGGGTGTGCGCAGAAGAGCGGAGGACGCTCGCCCCGGGACCGCAGGGGGAGCAGCAGGTCCAGTGCCGGACGCGCGGCGTCGGACTGGTTCAGCGCCCGGGCGAGTTCAGCCGGGGTGGGAGCCTTGAACAGGGTACGGATCTGGAGCTCGGCGCCCAGCGTGCTGCGGATCCGGGAAATCAGTCGGGTGGCCAGCAGGGAGTGCCCGCCCAGGTCGAAGAAGTCGTCCTCGGCGCCGACCAGTTGTACGCCCAACACCTGCGCGTACAGGTCGCACAGCACTTGCTCGACCGGGGTCAGCGGCGGCCGCGAGGTGCCGGCGGCGGGCTCGGGTGCCGGGAGGGCACGCCGGTCGAGTTTGCCGTTGGCCGTGACCGGCAGTTCGGGAAGGACCACGACGGCCGACGGGACCATGTGCTGCGGGAGCCGCTCGCCGGCGAACTCGCGGGCCGCTCCACCCAGGGCGGTGATCTGCGGGGAGGCCGCCGGGTGGTTGGTGAGCGGACCGAGTGCGGCCGGGGCGACAGGGGCGAGCCGCAGGGCCCGAGTCGGAACCTCACCCGTCAGGAGGTCGGGAGCGAGGAACAGGGCGTCGAAGCTGCCGTCGCCGGTCGACGACCAGGTGGTGAAGGTGCGGTAGCCGAGCTCCTCGCCGACCCGGCGCACTGCCTCGGGGTCGATCGCGGAGGTGCCGCGGTCGTCGAGGGCCCGACGGGCGTCGCCCACGGAGCCGCCGGCGCCGAGCAGGTGGAGCGCCGTCAGTTCACCGGTGAGCCGCAGGTTGGGGATGCCGACGACGTGCACGCCGGCCGGGTGTGAGGCGCGCAGCAGCGACTCCAGGTCCGCCGTCGTGCTCGGGCCGTCGTCGTCCTGCTCGCCCCAGGAAAGGCGAAGTTCGGGTGCGTGGTCGTGGCCGGGCGAGCCCTCCGGGTCGGGAGCGGCGGCTTCGAGGGGACGCTTGTGGAGGACGACGTCGTAGCGATGGCGGGTCAGCTCGTTGTGGTGACGTCCCGGCTTGAGGCCCACTTCCACCCCGTCGAGGTCGGGCAGCCCGTCGGCCAGGGAGGTGAAGAACTCCGGCGCGACCAGTAGCTCCTTCTCCAGCAGCAGGTCGTGCGCGACGGCCCGGCGCACGTCCGCCGGCTGGGCGGTCGCGGAGGCGCGATGGAGTTGGACGGCGGTGCGCAGGGCCCGGACCAGGCGCAGGTTGCGCACATCGCCGATGAGGATCCTGCCGCCAGGGGCGAGGAGCTCCAGCGCCGAACGGAGCACACCGGTCAGGTAGTCGGCGTGCGGGAAGTACTGGATCACCGAGTTCAGGATGATCGTGTCGAAGTAGCCGGAGGGCAGACCGGAGAAGTCGTCAGCAGCTTGGCAGCTCAGGTGTACCCGGTCGGCCAGGTCGGGGTGGCCGCTGACCTGACGCTTCAGACGGTCGATCACCGGAGCGGAGATGTCCGTGCCCCAGTAGGCATCGCACCGGGGTGCGGCGTGGGCGAGCAGCAGTCCGCTGCCGACGCCGATCTCCAGGGTCCGGCGTGCTCCGAGTCCGTGGATGCGCTCGACGGTGGCTCGCCGCCACTCGCGCATCTCCTCCAGCGCGATGGGCTCGCCGTCGTAGCTGCTGTTCCAACCGGCGAAGTCCTCCCCGACGGTCGCGACCTCGGGATCCTGCTCGTAGATCGCGTCGTAGATGTCCCGCCACTCCTCGACGTGTTCACCGGCCTCGTCCCCTTCGGCGCGTCCCGTCGCCGGAGCGGGAACGACGTAGCCGACGAGACGCTTGTTGCCGGGCTGGTCCTCGCGAACGATCACTGCGGCCTGCGCCACGTCGGGGTGCGCGAGCAGTGCCGACTCCACCTCGCCGAGTTCGACCCGGAAGCCGCGTATCTTGACCTGGTCGTCGGCCCGCCCGAGGAAGTCCAACTGTCCGTCGGCGCGTCGGCGCACCACGTCGCCGGTGCGGTACATGCGTTCTCCGGGCCGGCCGAACGGGTTGGCGACGAACCGCTGCGCGGTCAGTCCGTGCCGGCCGAGATAGCCGCGCGCCAATCCGGGCCCGGTGACGTACAGCTCGCCCCGCACGCCCGGCGCAACCGGATGCAGGCTCTCGTCGAGGACGTAGGCGCCGGCGTTGGGGTTCGGATACCCGATCGGCGGTGCCTGCCCGTCGGGTGTGAGCGGATCGGTCATGGTCACGCCGACCGTGGCTTCGGTGGGTCCGTAACCGTTGATCATCTTGCGACCGGGAGCCCAGGCTTCGACGAGGCCGGCCGTGCTCGCCTCGCCCGCCACGATGAGCGTGATGTCGAGAGGCAGACCGTCCGCGGGCATCGCGGCCAAGGAGGTCGGCGGCAGGGTGAGGTGGGTGATCGCGTACGCGGCACACGTGGCGGCCAGCGGTTCGCCGGGCAGCAGGCGGTCACCGGGCGCCATGACCAGCGTCGCGCCCGACAACAGGGCGAAGCACAACTCCCAGACGGCGGAGTCGAAACTGATGGAGGCGAACTGGAGCACCCGGCTTCCCGGGCGTGCCCCGAACCGCTCCACCTGTAGGGCCGTCACGTGGGGCAGACCGAAGTGGGTGACGACGACACCCTTGGGCGTCCCGGTGGACCCCGAGGTGTAGATGACGTACGACGGGTGCCGCGGCAGAAGGGGCGCGGAGCGGTCCGCGTTCGTGAGGGCGACGTCCGAGAAGCCGCCGACGGCCGCGACGGTGGTCGGGTCGTCCAGCAGGATCCGCCGGACGCCGGTGTCCGGCAGCGCGTCCGCCGTACCGTTGACGGTGAGCAACAGGGTGGGTGCGGAGTCCGTGAGCATGAACGCGAGCCGGTCGGCGGGATAGTCCGGGTCCAGCGGCAGATAGGCCGCGCCGGCCTTCAGTACGGCGAGGATGGCGATGACCAGGCGCGGCGAGCGGGGGAACGCCAGCGCCACCACCTGCTCCGGGCCCACCCCGTCGGCCACCAGCAGCCGGGCGAGACGGTTCGCCTCGGCGTCCACTTCGCCGTACGTCAAGGACTCGTCCGCGTACATCAGCGCGATGGCCTGGGGATCGCTCGCGACGCGTTCCTCGAACATGTCCGGGAACACGGCCTGCGGCACGTCCCGCACCGCTCCGGTGCCGGCCGAAAGCACCGCCCGGTGCTCCTCGACGGTCAGCAGCTCGATCGCGTCCACGGTCCGGTCGGCATCGGATACGGCCGCTTGGAGCAGCAGCCGCAGCCGCAGTGCCAGCGCCTCGGCGGTGGCCTGGTCGAAGATGTCGGTGCTGTATTCGAGGAGGCCCTCGATGCCTGCCGGGACGTGGTCGCCCGCGTGCTGTTCCGTCAGGTGGAAGGACAGGTCGACCTTCGAGGTGCCGGTGTCCACGGTCACCACCGAGGCCTCGAGGCCGGGGATGGTCAGGTGTCCCTGCGGTGTGTTCTGCCAGGCGAGGGCAACCTGGAACAGGGGCTGGTGCGAGAGGGTCCGGGTCGGGTTGAGGATGTCGACGAGGCTCTCGAACGGGAGGTCCTGGTGTGCGTAGGCCTGCAGGCTCTCGTCCCGCACGCGCCGGACCAGCTCCCGGAAGGTGGGCCGCCCGGACGTGTCCACACGCAGCACCAGGGTGTTGACGAAGAACCCGACGAGGTCTTCGGCGGTCTGGTCCGTACGCCCCGCGATGCCGATGCCGACGGGAACGTCGGCGCCGGCACCCAGCCGGGACAGCAGGGCGGTCAGCGCGGCGTGGACGACCATGAACGGGCTGGCCTGGCAGGTGCGTGCCAGCTTCACCACGGACGCGTGCAGTGCGGCATCCCAGCGGAACGGCAGGGCCCGACCGCGGTGGGTGCTCTGCTCGGGGTGCGGGCGGTCGGCGGGCAGCTCGATGCGTTCGGGCAGGTCGGCCAAGGCCCGCTTCCAGTGGGTCACCTGCCTGGACCAGAGGCTCTCGGGGTCGTGGGCCTCTCCCAGGACCTCACGCTGCCACAGGGTGTAGTCGGCGTACTGCACCGGCAGCGCCTCCCACTGCGGGGACCCACCGGCACGGCGGGCGGCGTAGGCGGTGGACAGGTCGCGCCACAGCGGCCGCATCGACCAGCCGTCCGCGGCGATGTGATGGACCACCAGGACCAGGACGTGCCGTGACGGTCCCGCCGCGAACAGCCAGGCTCGCACCGGTACGTCGCGGGTGAGGTCGAAGACGTGGCCGGCTGCCGCGGTCACGGCTGCGTCCAGTTCCCCGGCCGCCGGCTCCGCCGTGATCAACCGGGGGACGGCGTCCGCACCGTCGAGAACACGCTGGCAGGGTACGCCGTCCAGCTCGGTGAAGACGGTGCGCAAAGCTTCGTGGCGGGTGACCACGTCGCCCAGCGCCGCACGCAGGGCTCCGGTGTCCAGTTCGCCGGTCAGGCGCACCGCCAGCGGGATGTTGTAGGTCGCCGAAGGCCCCTGGAGCCGGTTCAGGAACCACAGCCGCTGCTGCGCGAACGACAACGGCAGGCGTGGCGGCCGTGCCCGCGGTCGCAGCGGCGGACGCACCGCCTCGGCCTGGTTCAAGGCCCGTGCGAGCAGGGCGGGGGTGCGGGCCCGGAACAGGGTACGCATCTGGAGCTCGGATCCCAGGGCCGTGCGGATCCGGGAGATCAGCCCGGTGGCCAGCAGGGAGTGCCCGCCCAGCTCGAAGAAGTCGTCCTCGACACCCACCTCCTCGATGCCCAGGAGCTGCGCGTACAGGTCGCACAGGACCTGCTCGACCGGAGTGCGCGGTGCGCGCGACGTGCGGGCGGCGATGTCCGGGACGGGCAGGGCGCGGTGGTCGAGCTTGCCGTTCGCGGTCACGGGCAGCGCGGGCAGCACCACGATGGAGTGCACCACCGAGTGCCGCGGCAGCCGTTCGGCGTTGAACTCGCGCACCGCGGCGGCCAGGGTGGAGGGGGCGCTGCCGGTGCCGTCGACCGCCGACGGCCCGGGAACGACGTAGCCGATGAGGCGCTTGTTGCCGGGCTGGTCCTCGTGGACGATCACTGCGGCCTGCGCCACGTCCGGGTGGGCGACGAGGGTCGCTTCCACCTCGCCGGGTTCGATGCGGAAGCCGCGTATCTTGACCTGGTCGTCGGCCCGCCCGAGGAAGTCCAACTGTCCGTCGGGGCGTCGGCGCACCACGTCGCCGGTGCGGTACATGCGTTCTCCGGGCCGGCCGAACGGGTTGGCGACGAACCGCTGCGCGGTCAGTCCGGGCCGGCCGAGATAGCCGCGCGCCAGGCCCGGGCCGGCCACGTACAACTCGCCCGGCACGCCGTTGGCCACCGGCTGCAGACTCGAGTCCAGCACGTAGGCAGCGGTGTTGGAGATCGGGCGGCCGATCGGGGGGACACCGCCGCCGGCGTCGAGGGGAGCGGTCATGGTCGCGCACACGCTGGCCTCGGTGGGCCCGTAGGCGTTGATCATCCTGCGGCCGGGCGCCCAGGTCTCGACGAGAGCGGCCGGGCACGCCTCGCCGGCGACGACCAGGGTGACGCCGGCCGGCAGACCGTCCGGGGGCATCACGGCCAGCGCGGTCGGAGGCAGGGTGAGGTGGGTGATGCCGTACTCGGCGCAGGTGGTGGTCAGCGGCTCACCCGGCAGCAGTCGATCACCGGGGGCCGTCACCAGGGTCGCGCCGACGAGCAGCGCGGTGTACAGCTCGGACACGGCGGCGTCGAAGCTGGTGGAGGCGAACTGCAGCACCCGGCTGCCGGGCTCCACCGCGAAGCGCTCGATCTGCGCCGCCACCAGGTTGGGCAGGCCGCGGTGGGTGGCCACGACGCCCTTGGGAGTGCCGGTCGACCCCGAGGTGTAGATGACGTACGCCGGATGGGCCGGCAGGAGCGGAGCGGAGCGCTCCGCGTTCGTGAGGGGGAGGTCGGACAGGCCGATGAGGCTCTTGCGGGTGAGCGGGTCGTCCAGCAGGATCCGCGGCACGTCCTCGCCCGGCACAGCGCTGTCCGGCCCTTGGGCGGTGAGCAGCACGGTGGGCGCGGAGTCCTGGATCATGAACGCGAGGCGTTCGGCGGGATAGTCCGGGTCCAGCGGCAGATAGGCCGCACCGGCCTTCAGTACGGCGAGGATGGCGACGACGAGGTGCGGCGAGCGCGGAAGCGCCAGCGCCACCACCTGCTCCGGTCCCACCCCGTCGGCCACCAGCAGCCGGGCGAGACGGTTCGCCTCGGCGTCCAGCTCGCCGTACGTCAAGGACTCGTCTCCGTACATGACCGCGATGGCCTGCGGATCCCGAGTCACCTGAGCCTCGAACAGCTCGGGCAGCGTTGCCGCGGCGGCGTCGACCGCCGGCCCCTGGGAGGCGGTCAGGACATCGCTCCGGTCCTGGTCCGTCAGCAGGGCGATGTCGCCGACGCGCCGGTCGGCATCGCTGACGACGGCCTCCACCACACGCAGCAGCCGCGCGTGGTGGGCGCTCAGCTCGTCCGCCCCGTACAGGTCGGCGTTGGCCTCGAGCTCGATGCGGATGCCGGCGCCGTCGGAGCGGTCGTACACCATGACCGAGAGGTCTTCGACGGGACCGGACGACAGGGTCCGGGCGGTGGCGCGCCCGCCGGCGAAGCGCAGGCCGTAGTCGAAGGACATGATGTTGACCTGCGGGCCCATCAGGTCGTTGACGCCGCCGCCCAAACCGAGATCACGGACCAGGTCCTCGGCACGGTAACGCTGGTGGCGCAGCACCTGGCCGACCTCTTCGGCCGCCTGCCGCGCCAGTTCGAGAACGGTCGTCCGGGGGTGTACCTCCAGGCACAGCGGCAGCGAGTTGACCGCCATCGCGGGGACCGTGCGCAGCTCGGCATCGGTACGGGTGGACAGCGGAAGCCCCAGCACGACCTGGCGTTCGCCGGTCATGCGGTGCAGGTAGGCGGCCGTGGCGGCGATCAGGACGGCGGACATGCGCACGCCGCTGTCACGGGCCACGTCCCGCAGCCTGGCCTCCGTGTCGCCGGGCAGGACGGCGGTGTGGACCAGCCGAGCCGTCGGGGGCAGGCTCGGACGGTCGGCCAGGCGCACCGGTTCGGGCCGTTCTGCCAGTCGGTCCATCCAGTACCGCCGGTCCTGCGCGTACTGCGGGGAGGACTTGTAGGCGGCGTCCCGGTCCAGGATCAGACTCAGCGCCCCGAAGGGGCTCGGACCGGCGGGCTCCGCATCGACGAGGGAGGTGTACAGCGCGGCCACCCTGCGCGCGAAGAGGGCCCAGGTGAAGGCGTCGACCACGATGTGGTGGTACCCCTGGTACCAGACGAACCGCTGCGGGCCCAGGCGCAGGAGGGCGAACGAGAACAGGCAGTCGGACGCCGGATCCATCGGGCGTTCCGTCTCGGCCCGCATCCACGCCTCGGCCGCGGCACGCGGATCTGCTTCGTCGCCGAGGTCGAGGACCGGAAAGTCCCAGGAAGTCCGCTCGGTGGTGACCTGCCACGGCACCCCGTCGTCCTCGTGGAACCGCGCGTGCAGGGCCTCGGCCTCGCCGACGGCGCGGCGCAGGGCCGTCTCGAAGAGAGAGGGCTCGATCTCGCCGCTGATCTCCAGGTATTCGGCGATCCGGTAGCGGCGGCTCTCCGGGTCCAGCTGTTGGGCCAACCACACCTCGTGTTGGGCTGCCGACAAGGGCATGCGGGCAGCGTGCGGTGCGGTCGGGGTCATGAGCCGGTCCTTCCGGTGAAACGGCGCGGCCGAACGTTGCAGCGGTGCGCGTCGGAGTGCAGTCGTCCGGGGAGCGGACGTTCTTCTGCGGATGTGTCCTTCTGACGGGTCCTCGGATTCGGCACGTTCCACGCGCAAGCCGACCGAGGGGCCGTCGCTCAGGCTAGGAGAGCGGTCTGAGGGCCAGGTACCCCTATCCCGCCCTTATCTCCGGGCCGCGCTGCAAGGGGTGGCCCGCCGGCGGTGGTTGGTGGTGTGGGGTGTTCGGGGATGGGGCCAGAGCCCTGGGCCGAGCCGGGCCACCTGATGCGGTTGGACCTCGCCCCGGGTGTGGTGGCGGGACCACAAGCCGCGGCTCCGGGAGCGGTACGACCTCCACACTCGTGACGACCACTACTTCAAGCAGCCGGGAACGAACCGCGAAGTCTTCTACGACGTCTATTCCGACGTCCACCACGGATGTGTCGGCCGGGCAGCCGGCTTCGACGCGGACACTTTGATCAAGGGCGCCTCCCTTGGAGGAACGCTGCTCACCGGGGACGACGACCAAGGCGATTCAGATCACGATGCGCGTCGCCGTCGCCCTCTACGACAAGTACGGCGACAACCTGACCGAGGAACGGCTCCGGCAAGGAATCAACGACGCGATGGACCAGATGGAACAAGCACAGCGCAATGGCGAGAACGTCCCGCAGGTCAGGAACCGCAAGTGACGCGGGGGCAGTGGGGCTGCGTGGCCGCCCCCGTGGCCGGTCTGGCCACGGGTGTGCTCGGGTCGGTACTGCTGGCAGCCGCCTGGCGGGCATGCGACGTCGGGGTGAACGGCGCGGCCAACGGGCTCGCGTTGATCTTCTACGGAGCCCTGCTCGCGATCATGGCGACGGCGTGGTGGGGGGCGCTCATCGGGTACGTGGGACGATGGAACCTCACGGTCGCCCTCCTGGGCGGCACGGCCGGCACCGCGGTCATGGTGTGGATCTTCGTTGCTCTCCTCCAGGTCCCCGACGGCTACCGCTGCTGACGAGGTCACCCGGACGCGGGTGACGCGCCGAACGCGGCCGCGGCCGCACCCACGGCCTTCTCGGATGCGGATGCGGATGCGGTTGCGGATGCCTCGACGTTGGCCATGGCGCCAACCCGGCAACGTGCTGCGGCTCGCAGCTTCGTGGCCATCGGCGAGCATCTCACCGGCCGACCGAGCAGCCGCCCTCAGCGATGTCCGCCGCCGTACCGAGGCCCGGAGCCGGTTCGACGAGAAGACGACCGTGTTCATCGTCTTGGCATTGGGCATCGTGCTCGCGCCCACCGAAGTAGGACAGGGCATCGCCCACTACCTCGGTCAACTCGTGGGCGGCGTCTCCCAAGCCAACCAGTGACCCCGTCGTGCCTGCTTCTCCTGCCCGGCCGGCGGTGCGTCACCTCGGGCTGCCACCTCTTGGCCGAAGAGGGTCCGGTGAGCGGGCGTCGACGCCCGGTCCGGCACTCCGGCCGGCAACCTCGACGACGGAAGAACCAGGGCGTTGAGCAGGTGGCTCTCGCGGTACTCGCGGCTGCGGCCGCGTTCAGGCTGACGGCCACCGTACCGCGCCGGCCGGCCGTCCACCCCTGGACCGTGCGTCGGCGCAGCCGTCGCGGCGCGTCACCGGGCGTGCTCGTAGTAGTCCGGCAGCTCCTTCAGATAGGCCGGGAGGTTGGGGTTGGCCAGCAGCCGGGTCATCCAGCCCGGGTCCTCGGAGGTGGTCAGGGGGCTCAGGGGGGTTTCCTCGAAGGGCAGGCCCAGGCGGCAACGCAGGACCCGCGCGATGTCCGCCGCCGTCAGCTCGCCCGGCGGGGTGCCACCCGGGCAGTGGGCCAGTTCGGACCGGACACGCCGTACGGAGTCCGGTTTCGGCCGTACGCGCTCCAGCAGGAACCCCGGATCCATCGCCAGGGCACGTCGCAGCCGGTCCTCGGTCGTGGCCAGGGGCATCGGCGGCAGGCCCGTACCCGGGCAGTCGACGGCACTCACCTTGACGCGGCCGCCGGGGAAGCGGGCGGCCGTTTCGGTGCCCTGCGAGGGCCGGGCCCGCGCCATGACCGGCTCGTCCCCGTAGCGCATGTCGCCGTCCACGGAGACCAGCCGGACGTTCTCCTCGGTGGCCTCGATCAGGTTGCGGTACGGATCGGCGTTCCGGTTGTCCAGCACCACGAGGTCGGCCAAGTAGCCCGGCGCGAGCCGGCCCGCACGACGGTCCCAGCCCAGCGCTCGGGCCGGGTTGCGGGTCACCATCTCCGCCAGCTCCCGGTCCGTGAACAGCCCTTTCAGCCGGCGCCTGTTGACCAGATCCGCGACCTTCAGCTCGCCAAGGACCGACTTGCTGCCCGAAGGCGCCCAGTCGGAACCCAGGCTGATGCCGAGACCGGCTGCCTTCGCGGTGGCGACATCGGCAGTGCTCCCGTAGAGGAGGAAGTTCGACAGCGGCGACCAGACCAGGTGCGCGCCGCGCGCCGCCATGTCCTTCAGCTGGTCCGCGGTGAGCCCGACGCCGTGCACCGCGATCAACCGCGGTCCCACCAGACCGCTGCGCTCGACGGCCTCGTACTCGTCCGCCATGCGCTGCCCGACCCCCTCTGCCAGGTGCAGGACCAGCACGCCGTCGTGCTCCGCCCGCGACAGGTCCGCCCATTCACGGGCATCGCGCCCCAGATCCACCCGGCTCACGACGCCGTGCGGGCCGACGTCCGCCGTCTCGACGTTGCGGACCAGACACCCGCGCGCGCTGCTCGGGCGTCCCTCGTCCGCACCCTGCAGCGACGTCGTGCCCCCGGCCAACGCCTTGTACTCGCCGTACCGTCCCAACTCCGTTCCCAGGTCGTAGTAGTCGGGGCTGGAGAGGACGAACCCGGTGTAGGTGATGCGCCGGTTGTACGCGTCGTCGTAGAAGCGCCACTCGTAGCGGTCCTTGTATGCCTTGCGCACCGGCATGAGGGGGTACGCGGCGTGCTCGGGATGGTTGTGCAGGTCGATCATCCCGGGATAGATGACCCCGCCGCTCTCCACGACCCGCGCCGACCGCGCGCCCGGCGGCAGTCGACCGCCCGCCCTGACGACGGCTTCGATCCGGCCGGACCTGATCCAGAGCGCGGCGTCCGGCCAGACGTCCCCCGCGTCGTTCATCGTGACCACCGTACCCCTGAGCAGCACACCTGGATCCGCAGCGGCCGGCGGGGACGCGGCGGGGCCGAGTGCGAGCACGACACCCAGGGCCAGTGCGGCGAACAGGGACGTGCCGAAGCGGGCTCGCAACGTGTGGGCGGTGGCGCGTGACCGTGGATGAGCGGAATGGCGACGTCGGCGGTGGTGAACGCCGCCTGGCGAGGAAGTGGCGGCGCTCCTGACGTCGGAGGACGTGGCTCCTGTGAGGATGCCGGCGGTGCGTAGTCGTTCAATCCCGTGTGGCGACGCTCCTCCAATGGGCATGAGCCTTTCGCAGGAGGGCCTCGGCGTCACCGCCGTGGACGGCTGCGGTACGCAGCAATGCGAAGGCTTTCTCGTAGAGGGCGAGTTCGCTCGGCTCGGTGACATCCACGGAGGAGGAGACGAGCTCGACGTGAGCCCTGGCGTCGTTGCTCGCGCCGTAGATGTTGAAGCCATGAACGGGGAACAGGTCCACCCGCGCTGTGGAGGGCAGGATCCCGAGCCGGAGCGAGGGCAGGCGGGCTTCGTCGATGAGGCGCTCGATTTGACCGCGCATCACCTTCGGTCCGCCGACGTTCGTGTAGAGAGCTTGCTCGCCCAGGATGACGTCGTAGTGATGTTCACCGTCGTACAACACCTCCTGCCGCTTCATGCGCTTGGCGACTCCGGCCGGCACGTCGTTCGGGATGCCGAGGAACTCGACGACGTGGCCGAGGATCACCGTGGCGTAAGCCTCGGTCTGGAGGGCGCCCCAGATCATGTCGGGTAGGTAGGCCCTGCCCTCACGGGTGCTCTGGTACCAACCGATCACGTCGTCCTGAACTGTTTCCGTACCGGTGGACAGGCGCTCTTGCCACGGAACCGAGCTGGTCACTTCCTCCCCTTCCGCGATTTCGCCACCGAGGCGGATGTCGGACTTTGTTGCCTCCCGCTGAGCATGGCGGTGAGCGGGCGATCTCGTAAGACCGGAACGGGTCAGGTCATGCGCTCGATCGCGATGGCGAGGGTACCGAGAGCTTCCTTTTCGGGGCCGTGGATGGTGCGGATGCCGGGTGGTACTCCAGCAGGAGATCGTGATCCCGCTCACCCGCCGCTCGTTCGACGGGGCCGATCCACGCCACGCCACCCTGGACGGGTGTCGGTTCACGTGCTGGGCTCTGTCGCCAATTTGGGGGGACGAGGCCGCTGTGGGCGTGCGGGAAGCCACGAGCGATGGGTGGCTTTCCTGCCCGTGCCACGCGCGACGGGTCGCTCGCTTTGCTCGACCTGTGCCTGGCGGTCTGTCAGTCGCACCTTCGCAGGGTTGTCCCCAGTGACGAGCCGCTTGTGCGGTCGACCTTGATCTGTCCCTGTCCCCCCTGTCCCTGTCCCTGTCCATGCGATCGAGTTCGGCTGTCGCGTCGCTCCGTGGGGCTCATTCCTGCGGGAACAGGATGTAGCCGTGGGTGTTGAACCGGCTGAGTACGGACTCGGATACGCCCCCGCCGGGGGCCATCTGCTGCTTCCAATCGCCCTTGTGCCATCGTGCGGTCATCAGGACCGTGGTCGCGGTGCCTCCGGGGTTGCGGTAGGCGATGTCGACGACGGCGGAGTCCGGGGTGAAGGTGACGATCTTGCAGCCGGCGGGCACCATTCGGTTGGACTTCTCGGGGTAGTCGGGCTTGCCGCTGCGGTTCGCCGCCGTACCTCGCTCGAACACGTCCTTCGCGGCATCGGGGAAGACCTGCTGGTTCACAACGCTGCGCCAGTCGGGGCCGTTGGCGGCCCGGGTGCTGATGTTCACCAGGGCGAGGACGGCGCCGCGGGGGGTGCGTGCGTAGCACCGGGCGACCTGGCCCTCGGTGACGCCCGGGCCGGAGGCCTTTGACGCCGGCAGGCGAAGCGGACCGAAATCGGCCCACCCCATTCCGGTTGAGGCCACATCCTCAGGGTTCGCGGTATCGGTCCGATCGTCCTCCAGGGACGGGCAGGAGGAGCCTGCGGGCGGCGATGCGGCCCCGCCCTGGTCAGCACCCGTCACTGTCCCGGCGTGGGAACCGTTCTGGCCGGCCTCTGGGCCCTGTGCGGCGTCGCTACGCCGTCCGTCCACGGTCCCGCCCGCGTCCGTGCATCCGGCGAGCACGATGACGGCAATGGCCGCGACAGCAAGGGCGGCCTTCCGGTCGCTTCCCACGATTCCCCCTGGATGGCACTGGTTGCGATCGGGCGCTGAGCCGGCCTTTCCCCCCGTCGCCCGTCGCCCGTCGCCCGTCGGCGGCCGCGTGGCGGGGGCCTTCGGGGGAGAGGACGTGGAGTCCGATCCGGGATGATGCCGCGCTCGTTCTGCTTCGCGTTCGGCGTGCGGTCGGCTCGTCTGCGACGCACGCTTGAGGCAGGTATCACCGGTGGCCGGGCAGGCAACCGCGGCCGACCTGATCGGATGCGTGAGGTGGGGACGCGGGTAGGCAGGCGTGCCGTCCGCCCGCCGCCATCCTGATTGCGGAGGGAGCCCCCATGACCGCGAAGCCGTCCTTCGCCGCCGACGTGATGGTCGGCGATCCTCAGAGCACCGCGACGGCGTCCTGTGCGGGGACAAGCGGCCGGTGGGCTGTCATGTCCACGGTGGTCCACCCGCGAGGAGCACCTCGACACGGACCCAGCCGCGTAGGCCGGGGCGGCGCAGATGACTGAGGCGGACACTCACGGCCGCCCACCCGGCGGGATGCGCGGTGTGCTGGCCCCGCTCGCCCTGGCCCAGTTCATCTGCAGCTTCGCCGGTTCGAACATGAACGTGATGATCAACGACATCAGTGAGGACCTGGACACGACCGTGCAGGGAGTGCAGGTCGCGATCACGATCTTTCTGCTGGTCATGGCGGCGCTGATGATCCCTGGCGGGAAGCTCACCGACCGCTACGGCCGCAAGCGGTGCTTCCTGGCCGGACTCGCCGTCTACGCCGTAGGCGCCCTGCTGAGCGCGTTCGCCCCGGGCCTGGGCGTGCTGATCCTCGGCAACTCGATTCTGGAAGGTGTCGGCACGGCGCTGCTCATCCCTCCCGTCTACATCCTCACGACGCTCCTGTTCACGGAAGTCACCTCACGCGCCCGGGCGTTCGGGGCGGTCATGGCGCTGGGAGGCATCGGAGCCGCCGCCGGGCCGCTGATCGGCGGGCTGATCACCTCCGCCATCAGTTGGCGGGCGGCCTTCGTGTTTCAGGCCTTGGTGATCGTGCTGATCATCCTTTTGAGCCGCAGGATCAAGGATCCCCTGCCACCGGACCCCACGCGCTCCTTCGACACCACCGGGGCGATCCTCTCCGCTGTCGGCCTCATCCTCCTCGTCACGGGAATCCTGGCGGCCGACAACAACGTGTGGCTGATGATCGGCCTGGTCGTCCTCGGCGCACTCGTGCTGTGGTGGTTCTTCCGATCGGTACGGGCAAAGGAGCGGGCCGGCGAGGAACCCCTTCTGTCGACGAGTCTGTTCCGCGATCGCACCTCGAACCTCGGTCTCGTCACACAGAACATCCAGTGGCTCCTGCTCATGGGCACGTCGTTCACCGTCGCGGCCTACCTCCAGGTCGTGCGCGGATACGACGCGATCCAGACCGGTGTGATCTTCACGGCGGCCACTCTCGGCCTGCTGGCGACATCGTTGGCCGCCGAACGCCTGGCGCGACGGTACACACAGCGCGCCTTGATCATGACGGGCTTCATCGTGGCCATCGCCGGAGTCGGGGTCCTGCTGGCCATGGTGAGCGGCTCTCCGGGCGCCTGGGCCTTCGCTCCCGGTCTGCTGCTGATCGGCCTGGGACTCGGCCTGGGTCTGACCCCGTCGGTGAACATCGTGCAGTCGAGCTTCCCCGAAGAGCAGCAGGGGGAGATCTCCGGTCTGTCGCGCAGCGTGTCCAACCTCGGCTCGTCGCTCGGCACCGCGGTCGCCGGCACCATCCTCGTCGCGGGCCTCACCACACACGCCTACGGCGCCGCGATGATCACGCTGGCGGTCCTCGGGGTCGCCGGCCTCGCCGCCGCCGGACTCCTGCCCACGTCTTCCCGGCGGCAGGAGCCCATGTGATGGTCCGATCGACGAGTGCGTCGAGCGAATCGACCTGACGCGGAACGGGCAACACATCCACCCACCGGGCTGCCCGGATCCCGTGCCGTACGGTCTGATGTCGCGGCCGCCCCCGTCCGCGACGGATCTCATCGAAACCGGCGGTGCCGTCGGTACGGCCGAAGGATCTCAACAAAAGGCGGGAATCAGGCCGCGACGAGCTCCTGCTCGCGGTCCGGCGTCTTGACCTTGGGCTTCTTGTTCGGCAGCGAGAGCCGGAAGACCTTGCGCCACGCGGAGAACACCTGCTTGGGCAGCGGCCCGGTGACGTACTCCAGCTCGTACTTCTCGAACAGCGCGCGCACCTTCACCGCGACCTCGGCGTACCGGTTGCTCGGCAGGTCCGGGAACAGGTGGTGCTCGATCTGGTGCGACAGGTTGCCGGTCATGAAGTGCATGGCCCTGCTGCCGCTGATGTTCGCCGAGCCCATCATCTGACGCAGGTACCACTGGCCGCGCGTCTCGCCCTTGATCGACCGGCGCTCGAAGACCTGCACGCCCTCGGGGAAGTGCCCGCACATGATCACCGAGTGGGACCAGATGTTGCGGACCAGGTTCGCGGTGAACGTGGCGGCGAGCGTGGTGAGGAACGACGGGCCCGACAGCAACGGGTGGATCACGTAGTCCTTGAGCACCTGCTTGCGGATCTTGCGGCCCACGGCCTTGGCCCGCGCGCGGAACTCCGGGTTCTTGCGGCGGCGCTTGTGCAGGTTCTTGGCGAGCTCCAGGTCGTACGCCGCGATGCCGTACTCGAAAAAGCAGGCGTTGATGAAGTTCCACAGCGGCTGGCCGAGGTGGAACGGGTGCCACCTCTGGTCCTCGTCGACGCGCATGATGCCGTAACCGAGGTCGTTGTCCTTGCCGATCACGTTGGTGTAGGTGTGGTGCAGCTCGTTGTGCGAGTGCTTCCACTGCTCGGACGGCGAGACGTGATCCCACTCCCAGGTGGTGGAGTGAATCTTCGGGTCTCGCATCCAGTCCCACTGGCCGTGCAGGACATTGTGGCCGATCTCCATATTGTCCATGATCTTCGCCACGGACAGACCGGCGGTACCGAGCAGCCACGCTGGCGGGAAGATCGAGAACAGCAGTACGCCCCTGCTGACCAGCTCGAGCTTGCGCTGCGCCGAGATGACCTTACGGATGTAGGCGGCGTCTTTCTCGCCGCGGCCGGCGATCACCTCGTCGCGGATCGCGTCCAGCTCGCGGCCAAGCTCCTCGATCTGCTCCTCGGTCAGGTGGGCGGTGGGGTCGATGGCGGTCAAGGTGCTCCTACCGTTCGATGTCGCAGGGGCCCGCCGCGGCGGACACGCAGGTCTGGATGAGGACGCCCGGCTCGGCCTCGGTGATCTCGCCGGTGCGCAGGTCGCGGACGGTGCCCGCCTTGAGTGGCGTGACGCAGCCGAAGCAGATGCCCATGCGGCACCCGGAGGGCATGAGCACGCCGGCCTCCTCGCCGATGTCCAGCAACGGCGTGGCGCCGTCCGCGTCCACGGTCTTGCCGGTGGCGCTGAACGTGACCTCGCCGCCGCCGCCGCCGCCGCCGCCGCCGCCGCCGCCGCCGCCGCCGCCGCCGCCGCCGCCGTCGCCGTCGCCGGCGACGACGATGCCGGGGCGGAAGCGTTCGGTGTGCAGGCGCTCTTGTACACCGTGCTCGGTCCAGTGCTCTTCGGCGGCGTCGAGCAGGCCCGCGGGCCCGCAAGCCCAGGTCTCGCGCTCGGCCCAGTCGGGCACGAGTTCGTCGAGACGGGCGATGTCGAGCATGCCGTCTGTGTCGGTGTGCACCTCGGTGAGCCGCAGCTTCTTGTCCGCGACCAGGTCGTGCAGTTCGTTGCGGAAGATCACGTCTTGCGGCCGTGGCGCGCAGTGGACCATGACGACGTCGTCGAACTCGCTGTCGCGGAGCATGCCCATCACGGGCGTGATGCCGCTGCCGGCCGTCAGGTAGAGCACCTTGGCGGGCTTGGCCTGCGGCAGCACGAAGTCACCGGTCGGCTGGTCGAGCTGGATCAGCGTGCCCGGTTTCGTCCTGCGGACCAGGTGGTTGCTGACCTTGCCGTCCGGGATCGCCTTCACGGTGATCGTGACGCGGCCGTCCCGGCGGTTCGTCGGCGAGGTGAGGGAGTAGGCACGCCACAGGCGCACCCCGTCGACGTCGACCCCGATCCGTACGTACTGACCGGCTGTGTGGCCGCGCCAGCCCCGTCCGGGCCTGATCACGATGGTCGCGGCGTCACCCGTCTCGGGGTGCAGGGCCTCGATGCGCCCGCGCAGGTCAGCGCCCGCACGAAGCGGGCTGACCAGGTCGAGGTAGTCCGACGGCAGCAGCGGCGTCGTGACCATCTCCAGCAGTTTCCATGCCCTGCTGCGGAGGGCTGCACTCGTCATGACTCCAGCTTGCTGCGCCTCAAGGCGTAAAGTCCTGACCGCAGGACGTAAATCTGATCCGCTGAATTGTTCGCAGGGAACAAAATCGTGAGCCATGCAATCCCGAGGGCCGGCGAACTGGCCTTGGATGAGACGACGGTCACCGTACTTCGGGCCGCGCTGAAGACCACCGCCGACGAGGTCGTCCAGGCGATCATCGACGAGGTCCCTCCCTACGCCAACGCCCTTTCGGGGCGCATGGGCGCCACCATCCGCCGAGCCGTCCGCACCGCCCTGGGGCACTACCTGGACCGCGCGAGCGGACACGCCACGGGCGGTGACGCCGGTGACGCAGCGTACGAGCTGGGCCGCGGCGAGGTGCGCGACGGCCGTTCGATGGACGCCCTGCTCGGCGCCTACCGCGTCGGTGCCCGCGTGGCCTGGCGATGCCTGGCAGCGGGTGCCGTACCCGCAGGTCTGCCCGCCGCCGAGGTCGCCAAGTTCGCCGAGCTGACCTTCGCCTACATCGACGAGCTCTCCGCCGCGAGCGCCGCGGGCCACGCCGACGAACTGGCCGCCCGGGGCAGGGCCCACGAGCGCCACCTGGAACACCTGGCCCGCGATCTCCTCGCAGGCGCGAGCCCGGACGTGCTGCTGGCCTCCGTTCAACGGGCCGGGTGGCAGCCTCCGGTTTCGCTGACCGCGGTCCTGCTGCCCGCCGCCCAGGCCCGGCCCGCCTACCGCACGCTCGACCCGAGCACCCTCGTCCTCGACGATCTGCCGGACGTCACCGGTGTGCTGCTCGTCCCCGACGCCGACCGATCACACCTCTTGCGGCAGCTGACCGACCGCACCGCCGTGGTCGGCCCGGCCCGGCCATGGACTCGTGCGTCCGCCTCGTACGCACGAGCCGTACGCGCGCGCTCCCTCTCCTCTGACATTCGCGACACCGAGGACCACCTGCCCGAGCTGGTGCTGAGCGCTGACGCGGACGCGTTCGCAGACCTGCGTGCCCGAGCCCTCGCACCGTTGCGGGCCCTGCCTGTCGCGACGGCGCGGCGGCTGGAGGAGACGTTGCGGGCGTGGCTGCTGCACCAGGGCAGGCGGGACGAGGTGGCGGCGGCGTTGTTCGTCCATCCCCAGACAGTCCGGTACCGGATGTCGCAACTGCGGGAGCTGTTTCCGGATCTCGCATCGCCACAGCGGGTCCTTGAACTGACGCTGGCGGTCGGTCTTCGGGTCGGCTGACACGTACTTCGACCGTCCACGCCCGCGTCCGCGAGGACGGTCCCCCGTACGGGCGGCTCGACGGGCGCCCGCCGCCGGGCGGACGGAGAATCAGTGCGGGAGCTTGCGACAGGAGCCAACCAAGGATGCCGAACACCGCCGGTCGCCCGAAGCGGGCGCGCATCGTCCTGTCAGGCGTGCTGGTCCTCGCCGGGGTCCTCGTGACCGGGTGCGGCGGCGAGGTCCACGACGCCGGGCAGGGGCCCGGAGCGGGGCCTCGCCCTCAGACGGCGCGCTCCGGCAGGGTCACCGTCGTCTACGAGGCCCGAACGGTCAAACCGGAGGACCGGCAGGCCGTGGCGCTGATCCGGAAGTCCCGTGTGCTGGAGCGGACGGCCGAATGGGTGAACAGATCTCTGACCCTCCCGCACGACATGGTCGTGAAGGTCACCGCCGACGTCCCGCCCGGCGTCACCGACGCCGTCACCCAACCCGACGGCAGGACGATCTTCGTCCCGCCGTCGTTCCTGACCGCCATCGAGAAGGCCCTCGCCGACGTCGTGAAGACCGTCGAGCGGCCCGCCCCGTTCCCCGCGTCCGAGTACAACACCGACGATCTGACCGTGCTGTCGACCGAGTTCATCTTCGGCCACGAGATGGGCCACGCCCTGCAACGCCAACTGCTCCTGGCCAACCTCGGCCTCGAAGAGGACGCGGCTGACGGCTTCGCGTCCTTCTACACCGTCAACGAGGTCGGGCCTGGCCCCTCCCTGGCCGCAGCGGTCCTCTTCGACGAGCTCGCCCGCAAGGAAGGCCGGCCGACCCTGGAAGGCCTGGCGAGCGACCATCCCGTCACCCAGCAGCGGGCCTTCAACTTCCTGTGCTACCTGGAGGGCAGCGCCCCGAAGAACTACCAGAAGAAGTCCCTGGTCGACGGCGGCTATCTCCCCAAAACCCGCGCCCCCCTCTGCCCACAGGCGTGGGCGATGCTGGACTACGGCTGGTGGACCCAGCTCCAACCCCACTTCAGCGTGGCGTTCAGGCCCCAGGGCGACGAGGAGCAGAAGAAGGCGCATGCGCGGCTGATCGCGGAGACGGAGGCCCTGGCGCGGCGCATCGACGAGATCCGCGGCAGTCAATGAGTTTCCCGAAGGCACGCGGGCTCAGCCCGGTGAACGGGCTGCCCAGGGCGGCTCCGACGCAGTGATCACACCGGCCGCGCCGGGATGATCGCACCGGCCCGCCGTGCCGCCCCAGCGCCCCGTCAGTCGAGCGCGTCGATGGCCACGTGGAGACGACGCCCCGACCCCGTTCGGCAATTGGTGGCGGCGAGACGTTGCGCGTGGCGGCGAGACGTTGCGCGTGGCGGCGAGACGTTGCGCGTGGCGGCGAGACGTTGCGCGTGGAGGCGAGGCGGCGCCCGCCGATGGCCACTCCGCCGGGCATCGTCCGCACGTCAGTTGTGGAAGCCTCACGATGACCGGCTTCACACTGACGACACCGCGCCTCCACCTCGGTAACGGACGAGGTGGCTCTCGATGTGGTCGATAGCCGCTGACACGGCCTGTCGGTAGGCGGTGCTGGACCGGCGGACCTGGGACAGCAGCATGCCGCCCTGGATGGCGGCCATCAAGGCGGTGGCGAGTGCGGCCACATCCGCGTTCTCGCTCAGTTCGCCGCGCGTCTGCATACGCGCGAGTCCCGACCTGATCGGGCCTTCCCATCGATCGAAAGCGGCGACGAGGACCATCCGCGTCGCCTGATCGCCGTCGGCGAGTTCGCCGGCGAGCGAGCCGATCTCACACCCGCCCACGCATCCCAGCGCGTCCTGCCGGTCTCCTGCCATGTCGCACCACTCGCGAAGGGCCTCGATGCTGTCCAGGCCGTCCAGCAGCGGCCCCTGCTGGACAATCTTCGACTCCGTCTGGTGGTTGATGACCGCCAGGATCAAGCCCTGCTTGTCGCCGAAGTAGTGGTAGATCTGCGACGCGCTGACCCCGGCGGCCGCCTGGATGTCCGGGATGCTCGTGCCCCCCGCGCCGCGGTGGAACATCAGCTCCGCGGCGGTCTCGACGATGCGTTCCCGGGTCCTGCGGCCGGCCTGGGTGAGTCGGCGCTTCTCCGGCTCTCCGGTCTCAACTGGTGTGCTCACTCCGCCACGTTATCAAAGTTGGAATTGACATTCCAATGATCCACTACGGATATTGGAGAAGTCATTCCAACTCGGGATGGTCGTCTCTTCAGACAGGTGTGCCTCATGCCCATCGACCCTCAGATCGAGATCCTGCTAAGGCAGTTGGCCGCGGAAGGCGGGCCGGCCCCCGAAAGCCGGACGGTGGCGCAGAACCGCGCCGCCGGGCGCGCTTTCGCCGCCCTGGCCGGCGCCACCGAACCGCTTGCCGACGTCCTGGACACCACCGCCACGGCCGGCGATCGCGAGATACCGATCCGCATCTACCGGCCCGTCACCGAGCCGGACGCCGGACCGCTGCCCGTGACGCTCTACTTCCACGGCGGCGGATGGGTCTTCGGCGACCTGGACACCCAGGACCACATCGCCCGCACCGTCGCCGACCGCTCCGGCACGATCGTGGTCTCCGTCGACTACCGGTTGGCGCCCGAGCACCGCTTCCCGGCCGCCGTCGACGACGCGTACGCCGCCCTTGCCTGGGTCGCGGACAACGCCTCCGGCTTCGGGGGCGACGGACAACGCATCGCCGTGTTCGGCGAAAGCGCCGGCGGCAACCTCGCCGCGACTCTCGCACAGGAAGCCCTGCGCCGCGGGGGACCGCGCATCACGCTCCAGGTGTTGGCCTACCCGGCCCTCGACCGATTCGACGACAGCCCCTCGATGTACGAGTACACGACCGGACCGATCCTCTCCCGTTCCTACCTCGAATGGTTCTGGGGGGCCTACCTCGGCAGCCCTGACCAGGGTGCCGACCCGCGCGTCTCTCCCGCGCGATCCGGCGAACTGGCCGGACTCCCACCCGCCGTCATCGCCACTGCCGAGCATGACCCCCTGCGCGACCAAGCAGACCTCTATGCCGACAAGTTGGCCGATGCGGGCGTGCCGGTCCAGCACTTCCCGGTCAAGGGAGCCGTCCACGGCTTCCTCTCGTTCACCGGCCCGGTGCAACTCTCACGGACCGTACTGAATCAGCTCTCGGCCACCGTGGCCGAAGCCTTCAACTGACCCTGCCCGCACCGCATCGAAGTGTCGTCTGACTGGTGTAGGAGAGCTCGGTGACCAGCAGGGAGACGGTGAAGCCGCTGACGGGGATCCGCGCGGGCTCCCAGGCGCCTCGTCCTCGGCGCGGTCGCCTCCGAGGTTTCCGGATCGGGTCCCGGCCGGTCGTGCCGCTGGAGTGTCGTGGGCCACGCCGTGTGGTTTCGGCTGACTGTGGCACGTTGTTGGTCGTCCCGGGGTCTTCACGCTCCGCTCCTTCCTGGGTACGCTCCGTGCGTCATGGTGGGGTCCAAGTGGGGCCCGGACTCGGGGGGTTGCTTCGTGATCGAGCAGGCGTACGTTCAGGCCGGCGACAAGCCCACGCCGGCGCTCAAGGACATCAGGGACCGCATCGCGAAGGCGGTGGACGCGACGGAGGGCAGCATCGGCCTCAAGCGCCTCGCGTGCTGGCTGCAGATGCCGGTCGATTCCGCGTTCGGGAAGATGATGGACAGCAACTGCCAGGGGCGCGCCAAGGAGGTCGGCGCTCTGCTGAGCCCCGGCAAGGACGGGCTCTTCACGCCCGCCGACCTCGGGTCGGTGCTCAGTGCCTCGGCTGCGTGGAACGGCATCGACACGGCCCTCAAGTCCGAACGCGCCGTGTACGTCAACGGTCCGGCCGAGCACGTGGGCGGGGCCAAGAGCAAGTTCACCAGCGGATTCCACGTGATCGTCTTCCTGGCCGTCGGGAAGGACGCCAACGACCGCGTCTACTACCTGGGCCTCGATCCGGACGTCAGCGCCACGGCGGAGTCCCGGGCGGCGTGGAAGGCGCTGGTCGCGGGGGAGCCCGAGACGAAGCCGGAGGAGTTCACCCCGGCGAAGAGCCTGGAGGTCGTCAAGTCGATGATCCTCGGCGACGAGGAGGGCGGTTTCGGCCCGCTGGTCCGCAAGTACTACGTCGACACCACCGCGAAGTTCCCCAAGATCAACCGCTTCGGCTGAGCGCGTCCGGCGCCGTCGAACACGACCTGACCTGACCGGGACGGGGTGCGAGCGCGGCGGCGTCCGCACCCCGAGGCCGACATGCACGGTCAGCGTGGCAACGGCGATCAGCTCGGGCAGAGCGAGCGCGAAGGTACCCTCCACGATCACCAGCGGAGCTGCGCCGTGATCGGCGGGCGCGGCCTTCACGCGGACGCTGTCCAGGGCGAGCGGGTCGCTGAAGTGGGTGTGGTCCCTACGCTCTCGAGCCGTGGAACTGATCTTCTTCAAGCCGGAGGCTGGGAGGCATGGGAACTCGAACCCGAGCCGTTGATCCCCGAGCGGATCGGATGCCGGTCCTGATCGACAGCGACCTGTGCTTCGAGGACGACCCCGTGCCGCCCAGGCCGTCGGTGGCGGTGAACCGCTCGCTGCGGGAGCTGCCGGTGAACGGGTGCCCGGAACCTGCCTCTTGGGGTGTCCACGCCCGAGTGGTGCCGGACTGAGCCGTCTTCCTCGGCGACCGTGGCATCGGGCTGTTCGATCAACGGGACCGGTTGAAGGCTGTTCGTTCGGGCGCTTCGAGGCCTGGGCCCTGACGGAGAGGACGATCGGTTCCGGGGCCGGGAGCTGGCCGGGAACTGTCCCGCAACGACGCCGTGGACGCCGCCGCGCCGGACACGGGCTTGCGGTTGGAGGAGTTCACGTACTGCCTCGCGGTCGAGCCGCCGGCCCTGCCTCCGCGGCCTGCTCGGCTTCCGATTCCGCTGCCCGTGCCGTCCGGCATCACCAAGGGCCGCAAGTTCCGCACGACATGCGTTTCCTGTCGTGACGACATTCGTACAAGACCGAGGGCCGACAGCTCAGGCATTCTCCCGTGTATGGGTATCTACGACGGTAAGCGTTTGAACGGAATGCACGTGGTCCACGACGGCCCGCGGGAGGCTCCGTCGCTGGTGCTCATCCACGGATCGGGGGCCTCGGGCAGCTCCTGGGGCCCGGTGGTGCCGGCACTGGCCAGCCGGTATCACGTCATCCGGATCGACCTCCCGGGTCACGGTCAGTCCGCGCCCGCGCCGTCGTACGACGTGCCTGGGCAGGCAGCCGGCCTGGCCGCGGCGCTCGATGAGCTCGGCCTTCGTCCGGTCACCGTGGCCGGGCACTCCAGCGGCGGATACATCGCCACCGCCCTCGCCGAACAGCGCCCGGACCTGGTGAGTTCGCTCGCACTGATCAGCAGTGGCCCGAGTCCCGACGCGCTCCTTCCGCAGCCCGTCCTGCTTCGGGTCCTGATCGACCCGCCGCTCGGTCCGCTCTTGTGGAGAGTCCGTTCCGACGCGATGCTCCGCCGGGGGGTGACCGCGGTGTGCAACCGCCCGGTGGACGTCCCGGACGACATGGTCGCCGAGGTACGGGGCATTGGCTACCGCACGTTCAGGACGGTGCTGCGCCAGAACGGCGCGTACATCGCCGAGAGGAGCGTACCCGCGCGCCTGACCGCGCTTGACGTCCCTGTTCTCGTGATCTTCGGCGCTGCCGACCGCCGCTGGGATCCGTCTTCGGCGCACCACTACGACACGGTACCGAACGCGCGAGTCGAGCAACTGCCCGACGTCGGGCACTTCCCCATGCTCGAAGCGCCGGAAGCCACCGGCGAGTTGCTGCTGCGCTTCGCAGCGACGGGCCGCTGACACCCATGGCCTGGCCTGGTGCCGTGAGGTCCACCGAATCACCTGACTGGGCGTCGGTGGAGGTCGCCGTGCCCCGGCAGCCCGGCCGGCTGCCGGGGGTCAGCATGGCCGGGTTCCGCCAACGTGCTCCGGCGCGCGTGGATATCGACATGGTCGCGCACCCCTCGGTCACTCTGTTCGTGGACCTGAGCGACGGAGACAGCCTTGTCTACGACGCCCGCGGCCGGCGCGAACGCGGCAGCACGGTCGTTGGACTGGTACCGGGTGACCTTCGGCTCGGAGGCCGGGCGGCCGGGGGGATCGAGTGCCTCCAGATCCGGTTGTCCCCGGTCCTGGCGGTTGCCGTGTTCGGCGCTTCGACCGACCTCAGCGGGAGGGTGGTCTCCCTGGAGGATGTCTGGGGCCGCGACGCCGGGCGAGCCGAGGAAAGGCTGCGAGCCGCCGCGTCGTGGGACGAGCGGTTCACGATCGCAGTGGATGCCCTTGGCCGACGAATGAGCGCCCGCCCGTCGCTCGATCCGGAGGTGGCCGCTGCCTGGTGGCTGATGCTCAGCAGCCGGGGGCGGGTGCGCGTCGACAGCCTGGCGAACGAGGTGGGATGGAGCCGTAAGCGCCTGTGGTCCCGCTTTCGGTCCCAGATCGGCCTCACTCCCAAGCACGCCGCACGGTTGGTGCGTTTCGACCACGCCGCCCATCTCCTCGCGGCGGGCAACCCCGCCGCCCAGGTCGCGGCCGCAAGTGGCTACGTCGATCAGGCCCACCTCCACCGCGAGGTCAAAGCGTTCACCGGGGTGACCCCCACCGCCGTAGCCGCTGAGCCGTGGCTCGCCATCGATGACGTCGCGTGGCCGACCTCGTTCGCTGACCTGACACCGTCGACGTCTTTGACCCGTCAGGTTCCGGCGAAATGAGCCGAGGTCCCACGAGAGACGAACGTCTTCGACGCCCTCCACGAGCAGACCGTCATCGTTCCTGGCACCGGCACCGGCACCGGCACCCTCGACATCGTGATCCCGTCCCTGGCCGCCTCACTCGCCGCGGTCCACGACCACCGCCGAGCCCTGGAAGCGCAGATCAGCACCCTGCAGGAGGCCCACCCTCTTCACCAGGCCCTGACCTCGATGCCCGGAGTCGGGGTCAGGACCGCCGCCGTTCTGCTGGTCACCGCGCGCCGCGCCGTCGGAGACGGCACCGGTTTTCCCAGCGCCGCCCACCTAGCCTCCTACCCCGGCCTCGCTCCCACGACGAAGTCGTCGGGGACCTCGATCCACGGCGAACACGCACCCGCGGCGGAAACCGGCAGCTCAAACCCGCCATGTTCCCCTCCGCCTTCGCCCGCATGAACGCCGACCAGGCCTCCCGCACCTACTACGACCGGCAAAGAGGCCGCGGCACAACGCACACCCAAACAACCCCGTACCCGGTACGTGTCACGCCGGCACGGTGAGCATGTCGGGGAGGGATTCCCCTGACCCCAGATCACCCGAATGCGGGATGGCTCGAACCCCAGTCATGCAAAATGCTGCCTCCATGGCAGAGAGCGTGGAGATCCGCGTACACGGCGTCAGCGGGACGCCCCCCGAGAGCCTTCTCGAGATCCATGAGATCCGGCAGGTCGACGGGGACGACACCGCCCGGTTCTTCCGGGAACGGCGCCTGCCGCACGAAGAGTCGGTGCAGTGCGAGGCATTCCACTGGGGGACCATGACCTCCGGGTCGGTCGCCAAGGCGCTCTGGCTGCTGATGGCCCCCTTCGGGGTCATCAACCTCGCAGGGTTCACTTTGCCCGCGCCGGCCAAGACAGACTCAGGGCCCACCAGACGGCCCACCAGACCGGTCAGGGCAGCCCGTAGGGCCTCGCTTGTCGCACTGCGACTGCTCGGGCTTGTGCTGACGATCCTTCTGGTGCTCGCGGTCGCCTTCATCTCCATCGACCTCTTCGCCTGGCAGTGCGGAGGCACCCCTGCCTGCCTCCCCGAGAAGATGCCCGCCCTCGGTGTAGGTCAGAGCGGCTGGCACTGGCGGCTGCCGCTCGGAGCCGCGTTCCCCGCAGCGGTGGTCGGGGCACTCACCGTCTTCAGTGCCCAGGTCCATCTCCACCCAGCGCCGGGGACCGTCGTCAAATCCGCCGAGGCGGATGCCACCGCACATCTGGGGGATGCGCACTTCTGGTCGCCGTCGCCCCGCACCGCGCTGCTTCGGCTGCTGCATTTGTCCGCCGCGCTCGCCGTCGTCACCATGCTCATCGCCCATCTCACCACCCACAGCGTCGCCGGTCTCATCCCGGCGCGCGGCTGGTCGTACACCACCCTGTGGGTGTTG
Source organism: Streptomyces sp. NPDC002602 (assembly GCF_042889445.1). Taxonomy (NCBI): domain Bacteria; kingdom Bacillati; phylum Actinomycetota; class Actinomycetes; order Kitasatosporales; family Streptomycetaceae; genus Streptomyces; species Streptomyces sp. NPDC002602. Next base: position 242,570 of record NZ_JBIAQX010000009.1, read on the forward strand.
TTCTGGGTGGCGGCCGGCATCGCCGCCTGGTGCGGACTCGTCACGGCGATCGGCCGCGCCGTGGGGGCCAAGGAGAAGGACGTAGCCGCCGACCCGAACGCCGTGCCCGCCCTCTACCAGGCGCTGCGTGCTCTGACCTGGTTGGTGTTCGTCGGCGTCGTGGTCATCGCCTCGGTGTGGGGGAGTAGGGCCGGCCGTAGACCGGGCCGCCACAGCACCCGGCTGACGGGCTTCGACTGGGCGTTCCAGGCCGTCTACGTGGGTGCAGCCCTGCTGCTTGTCGTGTTGCTGTTCGCCAACCTTGTGCTGTGCCTACGGTGCAGCGGCAGGAGAAGCCTCCCCAAGCCGTTCCGGTGGATGTGGGGTGGGATGGCGCCGAGCGTCCTCGCGGGCCTCGCGGTGTTGCTTGCGACCGGCTTCACCTCCGGGTTCGCCATCCAGCTCTCCCGCCTGCTCGGCCATCCCGAGACGGTCACCGACCGCAACCAGCCGCTCGAGCTGCCTGAACTCTTCCACACGACGGCCCTGCTCTGGGGTGTGATCCTGCTGCCCGTGATCCTCCTGGCCGCCCTCTGCCTGGCCGGCCGCTACCAGTGGCCGCGTCTCGGCAGGCTCGGGATGCCGCTCGGCGACCGCATCCGCCAGGACTACCCCGACGAGCAACTGCCTCGGCGCACGGTCGGTCGGATCGACGTGGCCTGGCGGCGCGGACGCCTCAAGTACCGGCTGCCGCACTGCCTGGCCGCCCTCGGCGCCATGGCCGTGGCCGCCGCGCTGGTGCAGGGCGCCTTCGGTGGCAAGGCCGTGCTGCCCGGCTTCGACACCGGCCCCGGATGGCTGCACGACAACATCTACCGCGAGGGGACGCAGCGTCAGTTCTTCACCCTCTTCGAGGGCATCGGGGCCTGGGCGCTGACCGGTCTGGCGGCCGGGCTCGCGTTCATCGGCATGCGGGCCTTCAAGAGTCCGTCGCTCCGCCGCCAGGTCGGCATCCTGTGGGACCTTCTCGCTTTCTGGCCGCGGCTGACCCACCCGATCGTGCCGCCCCCGTACGGCGCCCGCGCGGTACTCGCCCTCGCCCAGCGCATCCGCGACAAGACCCGCCACGGGGGGCGGGTGGTGCTCTCGGGGCACAGCCAGGGCAGCCTGATCTGTGTGGCCGCCGTGCTCTGTGTCGGAGAGACGAACCGCGGCAGGACGGCGCTGGTGACCCACGGCTCCCAGTTGATGTTCGCGTACGCGCGGCTTTTCCCGGAGTACGTCGGCCATACCACTCTCGCCGACCTGTATACGGAGAAGTTGGGCGGGCGCTGGCGGAACCTGCACCGGTGGAGCGATCCGATCGGCGGACCCGTCCTCGCGTACCCGGCAACCGGACCTGTCGATCCCGTACTTCCAACCACGGCCGCCTGGACGGTGATCGGAGCCGGGGGCGAGGCTGCGCCCTCCTCCGTACACACCGACGCCGATGGCTCCTGGCTGCGTAGAATCGGCCCCGAGTACCAGCTACGCGACCCGTGCAATGTCATCGCCGCCGACGGACGTCCAGCCTCCCCGTTGCTCGGCCACAGCTCCTACTACTGCGACCCCGCCTACGACCTGGTCGTCGCGGAACTGCTGGACCTCATCGGATCGCACCCTGCGGGTCGTACCCGCTCCGGCTCCAGCTCCGGGCGAATCCGCCGTACGCTCCTACGCGCCATGCGGCGCGACCGGTTGCTCCCTCCGGGCGCCCCGGAGGTCTGACACCCACCGGAGCACCTCGGTACTGCCACTGCGGCACTTCTGAACGGCCCCCGATCGCCCCGGGCCACCCGGTGGAGCCGGGGCCGACGGCCGAGGTTCGGTCGTCAGCCCCGGCTCACGACCGAATCGGGCCGCCTGCACGAGCGCCTCGCATTGTCGACGGCGAGCCGACGACCCGTGGCCGGGCGCGGTCAGTAGCCGCCGCTGCTGCCGTAGACCCGCTGGCCGTCGTAGGTGCCGCCGGTGCAGTACCAGTAGCCGCTGCTGTGCTTTGCCGGGCTTCCACCGCCGTACTTGCAGTCCGCCCAGGAGACCTGGGGTGCGGCCGCCTCTGCCGCGAAGGACGCGGTGACGCTCATTCCTGTGAAGGCCAGGGTTGCGATGGCCAGCCCCAGTAGTCGTCGAACGCGCATGACTTACTCCTCTCAGGGTTGGGCCGTTTGGGATCTCCAGCATGACCGCGCGGCGTGTCCGCGGCCTGCGTGATTACTCCAGTCGAGTGACGCCGGGGAGCGTCCAGCGGTCTGCCCGGTTGCGCGCAACACGTCCGCTCGTCGGCTGTGCGCACAATCTCGCGCAACCAGCCTCCACCGTCGTGTCGCTCCCGCGATCCTGGTTGTCCGACCAGCCAGGATCGCGAGAGCGACATGACGCTGAGGTTCATCGGCACCACGTCCGAGTACGGCAACTGCCCCACCTTGTACGAGGTCGTCGAGACCGGTGACATCGCCGTCCAGGGCGACGTCCTCACCGACCCGGGGCACCTCGCCCCGTTGCGGGGCGTCGGCGAGCACGAGGCGTTCGTCTTCCCGCGCGATCCGCTGACCCGCTTCGCTCCCAAGGGGTGACTGTGTCCGCCCTGGTCCCCTTCGCGGACATCACCACCCACCTGTTCGTCGAGTTCCAGCACACCGCGTTCCGGCTGGAGACCCGTCGCGGGTACGCCACCGACCGAGCCGGCGCCCGCTTCCAGACGTTCATGCGCGATGTCGACCCGGCGCCGGAACCTGACAACACGTGGCACGTCAACATCCGAGAGAGGACCGCGCAGGGCGGCCGGTTCTCCCGCGTGCGGATCACCGACGAGCCGCCCACGGCGGCCGGCGGTTCCTGATGGCTTCCGCCGCGGCGAACGCGTCGGCCGGCGAGGACATCCGCGTACTCGCACGCGCGCAAGCCGCGTACCTGCAGCTCCCCGATGACGACGTCTGGCTGCTCGACTCCCGAACCCTGGTCCGCTTCCACATTGACGAGCAGGACGTCACGACCGGCGTCGAGGTCATCGACGACCCTGCCGACGTGCTCGCCGCCTGCCGGGCCCGTGACCGCGCCTGGCCTCTCGTATCCCCTTCAACCGAGGTGTGGACGTGGGTACGTTCATCCGCGCGAGTACGGACTTTCAGAGCGCCAGGGCCGCCCGCCGAGACCGCCTGTTCGGTAGAGGTGCGCATCGCCGTCTGGGTCCTCGAACGGCAAGCTGAGTGTGCGTTTCACTCACCGCCGAGGACGGTGACCGCGGGTGCAAGATCGCGTCGTCCTGGCAGGTGAGGGCGTGGTCAGCGTGTGCTGTCGGTGAGTCCTTCCACCCGCTGCTTGAGGCCGTTGTTGAACGTGGCGTATCCGTCGTGCTTTGGCGTCCTCAGCAACCGACGGGTCAGGGTGACCAGGGTGCCGGAGAACTCCTCGCGGTTGGTCAGGCGGGTGGTGCCGTCGTGGTTGGGGGAGAGGACGAAGGAGTGCCGGCCGTGGAACAGCCGCTTTGTGCCGAGCGTGCCTGTCCACTGCAACTCCTGGCCGGTTGTCGCGACGGTGACCGTGGGCCTGAAGGTCATGCCCGGCATGCGCATGGTGAGTCTGCTTCCCACGTGAGCGGTTCCCTCGGCTGCGGAGAAGTTGCTCCACTCGCCGTAGGTGGCGAAGTCGGTGAGGACGTTCCACACCTCTTCCGGGGTGGCGTCGATGTCGATGACGGCGGTGAGCACTGCGTCCATGACGGTTTCCACTTCTGACGGGTTGCGGGCAGGAGGGGTTGGCAGTCCGGCGAGCGAGTGGTCTACCGGTGATGATCGGCAGGGTCTGCGACCGCGGCGGGGTGTGTGACCGCGGCGGAGCGAAGGCCACGGTCGACGAGGTCGATGAGATATTCGAAGCTCTCGCCCACGTCGGTGGACCACTGGAATCCGCCGGATGCCTGCAGGTTGGCGAAGCCGTGGAAGACGCTGCGCACCGCCCGCAGCGCGTGGGTCATCTCCTGTGGGTCGATGTCGTATCCCCGCAGTACCGCTTCGAAGGGTCCGATTCCTCGTCTGGAGGCGAGCATGATCGGGTCGTCGGGACCGGTCGGCGTGAGGCCGAGGGTGGCCGCGTAGCGGCCCGGGTGGGCGAGTACGAAGTCGCGGAGCGCACCGGCGGCGGCGGCCAGGGCGTCGCGTCCCGCGCGGCCCTGGATGGCCGCGCCGATCGCGTCGGCGGCCTCGTCGAAGGCGAGCGCCGCGATGCGCCGGTGGAGGTCGTCCTGGCTGGCGATGTGCTTGTAGAGCGACGGGGCGCGCACCCCGAGCCGCTCGGCCAGCCGGCTCATGGTCAGCTCGCCGAAGCCGATCTCGTCGGCGAGCTCGGCTGCGGCGGCGGCGATCGTGGCCGCGTCCAGGCCTGCCCTAGGCACCGATGCCGGCCAGGAAGGTCAGGACCGCGGTGAGGGTCTGCCGGGGGAACTGGACGTGCGGGTAGTGACCGGCCCCCTCGATCATCTCCAGCCGGCCCAGACCGGACGGCAGGTCAGCGACGATCGCCTCGCCCTCGGCCTGCGGCGAGGCCCAGTCGGGGTCGAGGGTGCCCTGCACGATGAGGACCGGGCAGGTGACGTTCCCCAGTTGCTCACCGGCATCGGCAGGCGAGATCTTGCCCATCGCCTGCAGGACCTTCATCCGGCCGGGCTCCTCCAGCATCGCGGTGATCTGCCCCATGCGCGTGTCGAAGTCCGCGGGCTTGGAGCCGGGATATGCGACGTCCAGGTACTTGGCCCACTGCCGGGTGCTGCCGAGGATGGTGGTGCCGATGAGATGGGTCGCGCCCCGGCGGTATCCGGCCACCCGCAGGTCACCGAGCCGAACCTGCTGCTTGCGGGTGAAGGGCGCGAGCTCGACCACCGCGGTGATGAGCTCCGCGGCCTTGGCCGCGGCGATCGTGACCGCACCGCCGGCAATGGAGTGGCCGACGAGCACCGCCGGCCCACCGAGGTGCTTCACCAGGGCGATCAGGTCGCCCGCCAGGTCGGTGCGGGTGTAGGACGCCCACCCGACGCTGGACTCACCGTGGCCGCGCAGGTCCACCGCGGCGACCCGGTACCCCGCTTCCACCAGGGCGGGAGTGAAGAACCGGTAGGCCTCGCGGCTGTCGCCCATGCCGTGGGCAACCACCACCAGCGGCCCGGCCACGCCGCTCACCTCGTAGGCGATGGTCCCACCACTGACGTTCAGGAACTCGGTCACGACTACCTCCATGTGGCCAGCAGGCCCGACGGCTGTCGGCTATTGGCATTAGCTAAAAGCTATCAGCGTTAGCCAAGAAGTCAATCAATCCCGCTGAAGGAACTGCGGGACGAGCGCCTGGGCCACCTCGCGGGCCACCTGCTGGACTTCCTGGTGCGTCGAATGCCGCCGCCAGAGTCCAGGGCCTTCTGGAGGTGGCCGGCGGCAGATCGTTCGCCGCCCGGAGGAGGAAGCCCGGACGTACGGGTACGAGCGCGCCGTTCCGGCGCCGACCCACCTGCGAAACGGGGGATCGGGCTTCTTCGCTCGCGGGCACGAGGACGTGCCCGACGCGGCTCGGTTGTCCGGACCGCAGACGGTGCCGTCGGGCTGTCGACGGGAGTACTGGACCATGGCTTCCTGCGTGGTCGATGGCGTGCTGCCGTCGGCGGGGGCGAGGGTGTAGAAGACCGTGATGCCCTGCAAAACCGCGGCCTCGATACGCGCAGCACCCGAAGAGCACGACGGAGGATCCTGTGAACAAGACCGATCTGATGGCGAAGGCACCCTCGATCGCGGCCTCCATGGCCGTCGGCGCCATGAGCCCCGGCATCCAGCTGTCCCAGACCCGCTACCGGGCCGCACTCGTCTCCAGCTGGGACATCCCGGCCGGAGCGTCGGTACTGGAGGTCGGCTGCGGACAGGGCGACATGACGGCCGTCCTTGCCGAGGCCGTCGGCCCACAGGGCCGGGTGGTCGCCGTCGACATTGCGGATCCGTCGTACGGCGCCCCGGTCACCCTGGGGCAGTCGGCGAAGCACCTCAAAGCGACGCCGCTGGGCTCCCGCATCGACTTCCGCTTCGGCCTGGACGTACTCGACAAGGCGGTCACCTTCCCGGACAGCGGGTTCGACCATGTGGTCCTCGCCCACTGCTCCTGGTACTTCGCCTCCCTGGACCCGCTCCGGGAGACCCTCGCCCGGGTTCGCCGCTGGGCCCGGAACCTGTGCTTCGCCGAGTGGGACCTCGCACCCCGCTCGGCCGACCAGCTGCCCCACCTTCTGGCCGTCCTGATCCAGGGCCAGATAGAGGCGAGCGGGTCTCGGGGCGAGGGCAACGTGCGCACGCCGTTCTCGCAGGAAAGCCTGCTCCGGGTCCTCCCGGAGACAGGTTGGCACCCCGCCCCGGGACAGGCCGTGGACACAACCGCCCTACAGGACGGCGACTGGGAGGTGGATGCCTGCGCGGCACTGCTCGACAACGTCGACCGGATGGCCGAGTTGCCGAAGACGGTACGGGACCTGGTACTGAGCCAGGCGGATGTGCTTCGGTACCTGGCGAAGGAGCGCGGTAACACGCCGTTGCCGGCCTACTCGCTGACCGCCCGCTGACCGCACCGGAACAACGGAACGCCGGAACGCCGGAACGCCGGTCCGGGGCCGCGACCGCCCGACTGGCGCGAAGCGAAACCGGGTCCAGATCAGACGCTCATCTGAATCGGACCTCCCGCTGGATCGGATCCGGCTCCCGGACGGCTACTCGCCGACCCGCTCCGCCAATGCATTCGCGGAGCAGGTCGGCGTGGCCGGTGGACGCCGGCAATTCGAAGTGATCACCAGCATGCCCGGACAGGGCGTCATCCTCGCCGCCTTCGGCAGCGTCGCCCTGGTCCCACCGTCCGGCTCGTCGCCGAAGTCCTGAAACCGCGGGGCCGGCACGTCGACCATTTCGACGCCCACGTCCCCACCCCACACCTCGTCGCACGCATCCACCGCACCGGCCCCGACGTCGTCGCCCTCTCCGGCTCGATCCCCACCCGACTGCCGACTGCCGACTGCCGACTGCCGACTGCCGACCGCGCACGCCACGATCAGGGTCAGCCGGGGCGTCCGTAGTGACGGGGCAGGGGACCTGCTCGCCTCCAACGATCGACGGTCGCCCCGGTGCGCGACACCCGACCTCCCGAGACCAGAGGTGTGGCCCCGGCCCCGCGCGATACCGGCGTCGACGTCCTCACCGTCGAAGAATGTTGGAGCCGCCGCGCATGGGCATCGATTTCAGGGGCACATGTCGCGCGAACGTCGTACGTCAGGGGAGGACCGGGTCCATGTCTCACACCGCCACCATCACCAACACCACCGCCAACAACACGGTGGAGACCTCGCCGGCTTTCACACCCGGGAGCGTGCAGCCCGTACACGACCTTCCCCAGATCGACGATGCCCGTCAGGTGGCCCCCTCGGATGCCCGGGAGCTCTCTCGCCTGTTCATGGCCCGGCTGCGGTCACTGGAGGAGGGGACCCGCGAATACCAGTACGCGCGGAACACGCTGATCGAGATGAACATCTCGCTGGTGCAATTCGCCGCCCGGCGCTTCCGCGGCCGTACCGGGGATGGTGGCATCGACATCGACGACATCGTCCAGGTGGGCACGATCGGGCTGATCAAGGCCATCGACCGCTTCGACCCCGACCGCGAGGTCGAGTTCACCACCCTCGCCCTCCCGTACATCACCGGCGAGATCAAGCGATTCTTCCGCGACACCACCTGGGCCGTACACGTCCCACGCCGACTGCAGGAACTGCGCACCGAACTCGCCAAGAGCCAGGAAGCGCTGACCGAGGTCTTCGGCCGGGCCCCGACCGTCAAGGAACTCGCCGAACACCTCGAACTCCGCGAGGACGACGTCATCGAGGGCCTGGTCGCGGCCAACGGCTACACCAGCGCCTCCATCGACGCAACGGCGAGCACCAGGCAGCGCACCTCCGGCGACACCGAGGGCCGCTCCCTCGCCGAAACCGTCGGCGATGTCGACCACGACATGGAACTCTTCGAGGACTTCCACACCCTCGCACCCCTCCTCCACCAGCTCGACGAACGCGACCGACGCATCCTGAACATGCGCTTCGCGCGCGAGATGACCCAAGCCGAGATCGGCGCCGAACTCGGCATCTCCCAAATGCAGGTCTCCCGCATCCTCACCCGCACCCTGACCCGACTGCGCACCGGAATGCTCGCCGCCTAGGCCGTCTCTTTCGGATCTTGCCGGGCGGCGCGGGTCAGGCAAGATCCGGAAGAGACGGCCTAGCCGCCGCCTCTACTCGAAGGCACGAGGGCCTGACGCCCAGGCCGGCGGGCTCCCTGCCGTCCCGGTGCGTGGTGCTGTTGTGTGAACCTTGGTGTCGGGCTCCAGGCCCGAAGCAGGCCATCCCCAAGTGGTGCCTGCACCACCTTTCGAGCCGATACTCGCCGGGGCCGCCGAGACGATCCCCGGCCCCGGCGGCGTGGCGGGTGGAGTGGTCTTTGAGTAGAAGTTCGACGGTTCTCCGGACACTTGGAGACGTCTCATTCGGGCGGGCCGGTAGAGTGGCGGCAGTCGAATGAAGAGATCCTCCGTGGACTCCCGCACATCCCGCATACGCTCCAAGCTGGCGAAGGTCCCGTACCAGGCGCAGCGCAGTCACTCTGCGGGCGCCTGGCGTCACCAGTTCCGGGTTGGTCCGCGCCTCAGCTCCGCGCAGGCGGACGCTTTTGAGGGCGAACACCACATCGAGCTGCCCCCGGCCTACCGGAAGTTCCTCGTCGAACTCGCGGGTAGTGGTGCCGGCCCCTTCTACGGTCTGCTTCCGCTGGAGGAGTGCAGGCTGTTCACCATGGACCGACAGCACCCGGACGGTACCCCGAGGGGCTTCCATCACGTGAGCCACCCGGACGCGCTGCAAGGGGATCTGTTCCTCGAAATCGTCGAGATGGGCTGCTCAGATCTGTGCCTCATCGGCGTGACCGGCCCCCTCACCGGCCGCATGCTCACCGGTAACGCGGACGGCTTCTGGGCCCCGAACGTCTCCTCGGCCCGGGACTTCCTCTTCTGGTACGAACGTTGGCTGGACCACATGCGGGACGGCAAGGACAACAAGGCTTTGGGGCTCACCTCCCCGGCGACCGTCGCAAGCGCCCCCTGGGGCCCCAGGGCCAGAGCTCGAAGGACTCCGTGGTCGCAGGTCGCAGAGGGTTGAGGTGACTCGGAACCGAGGTCTTCTGAGCGCCCTTGTCTCATGAGACAAGGCGAAGAGGAGGACGACGGCCACCGGGCGATTCTGTTCACTCCTACCGGGCCGGGCGGACGGGTGCTGCTCCAGACCCGTCGGGGCGCTCTCGTCCAAGACCGGTTCCCCGACCTCGTCGCGGCGGCGGAGGAGCAGTTGCCGGGCGGCTTGGTCCTCGACGGCGAGTTGCTCGTGTGGGACCCGGAGGCGGGCCGGCTCAGCTTCTAGGCGTTGCACGCCGGTCGCGGGGAATGGTTCAGCGCGCTGGAGTGGGCGCGACTGCTCAGTGGCCGGGGGCGCCAGGATGCGCTGGACGTTCTCGCTCCCTACGTGGCCACGGGCTGGTGGACGGCCCCTGGCCCAGCGGCAGTTGCCGGAAGGCTGGGGGCGGGCGCTGGGGGCGGGCGGAGGAGGCGATCGTGCAGGCGTGGTCGCACGCGAGGGTCGGGGGGTTCAAGCGGGAGCCGCTCGCGCGCCTGCTCGCCCGGTACGGAAGCCCGGACGAGGCGAGCGCGCTGCTGACCGGCGGCGCGCCGGCCTGCCGGAGCGTGGCGATCTTCCAGGCCACCCTGGCCGGGAGAGGCCGTGGTCGTCTGCCGAGCCCCCGCCACGTCGACCCAGGCCTGGGGGCCGCTGTCGTGGTCCCTGCGTCCTGCGCCGAGTACGGACCGGAGTGTCACTGGGTGCGGGGTGTCCGCCGGAGACACTTCCACCGTGCGCTGCCGGCGCAGGGTGGTCCGCGCAGCAGGCCGGGGCGGCGCCGACTGCTTCGTCGGCGCCGCCCCGGTTCATCCCCATGCACCACGTGTGTCTTCACGGTCTCGGCTGACCGGGGCGGTGGCTCCGCCTCGGTCAGCCGGCCTTGCCCCGGTCCGTGGCTCCCGGAGCGGCGACCGGTGTGCGGTCAGGGAAGGAGTGGGAACAAGACGGATGTCAGTGGAGCTGTCACGGAGGACGAGCGGTAGCAGGTCGTCCCCGCGAAGGACGCGGTGTAGGTCGTCGCCGTGATCACCGTGCTGGGAACCGTCAGCATCGGCGGGGCCAGTGTCGCCACCCCACTGGCGTTGGTGAGCGCGGTCCCGAGGACCGTGGGCACGGGCAGGGTGTTCGCCCTGAAGGTGACCAGTTGTCCCGCGAGCGGAGCGGCGCTGGAGGTGACCTTGAGCGTGGCGCTCATCGACGGGATGACGAACGTGCCGTTGACCCGCAGGCGGACCTGCGCCGCGGCAGCCGTCAGCGTCGTGGGAGCCGTGGTCACGGTCAGGTTCGCCGTGGCGGCGGAGGAACTGCGGCAGGGGCCTCCGTTGTAGACGGCCGTGACCGTGCCGTTCGTGCCTGCGGTGGTGGTGACGCAGGCCGTGCCGCCCGCGTTGAGCGCCACCGTCTGGCTGAAGCCGCCGGGACCGCTGAAGGTCACCGTCCCGGTGGGGGTGCCGCTGCCCGGCGGGGTGGTCGTGACGGTGGCGCAGAACGTCACCGGCTGGCCGCAGACCGCGGGGTTGGGGGTTATGGCGAGCGCGGTCGCGGTCGGGGCGTTGTTCACGGTCACGCCTGTCGTGCCCGTCGACGGCGTGAGGCAGCTGTTGCCGTTGTAGACGGCTGTGACGGTGCCGCTGGTGAGGTTGGTGGTGGTGACGCATGCCGTGCCGCTGGGGTTGAGTGGCACTGTTGTGTTGAGGCCGGCTCCGGTGAAGGTGACGGTTCCGGTGGGGGTGCCGCTGCCGGGTGCTACTGCGGTGACGGTGGCGCATACGGTGACGGTTTGGCCGCATACGGAGGGGTTGGGGGTCACGGACACGGTGGTGGTGCTGGCTGCCTGGTTGACGGTTACCGGTGTGGTGCCGGTCGATGAGGTGAGGCAGTTGTTGCCGTTGTAGACGGCTGTGACGGTGCCGCTGGTGAGGTTGGTGGTGGTGACGCATGCCGTGCCGCTGGGGTTGAGTGGCACTGTTGTGTTGAG
>NZ_JBIAQX010000009.1:253886-274841 GCF_042889445.1 Streptomyces sp. NPDC002602
GTGTGGTGCCGGTCGATGAGGTGAGGCAGTTGTTGCCGTTGTAGACGGCTGTGACGGTGCCGCTGGTGAGGTTGGTGGTGGTGACGCATGCCGTGCCGTCGAGGTTGAGTGGCACCGTTGTGTTGAGGCCGGCCCCGGTGAAGGTGACGGTTCCGGTGGGGGTGCCGCTGCCGGGTGCTACTGCGGTGACGGTGGCGCACACGGTGACGGTCTGGCCGCATACCGACGGGTTGGGGGTCACGGACACGGTGGTGGTGCTGGCTGCCTGGTTGACGGTCACCGGTGTGGTGCCGGTCGATGAGGTGAAGCAGCTGTTGCCGTTGTAGACGGCTGTGACCGTGCCGCTGGTGAGGCTGCTGGTAGTCAGGCATGCCGTGCCGCCCGCGTCCAGCGGCAGTGTCACGTTCAGTCCGCCGGGGCCGGTGAAGGTGACGGTTCCGGTGGGGGTGCCGCTGCCGGGTGCCACTGCGGTGACGGTGGCGCACACGGTGACGGTTTGGCCGCATACGGAGGGGTTGGGGTTCACCGACACGGCGGTGGTGCTGGCCGCCTGGTTGACGGTCACCGGTGCGGTGCCCGTCGACGACAGGAAGCATCCGTCGCCGTTGTAGTCGGCCGTGACCGTGCCGGTTTCCAGGCTGCTGGTAGTCAGGCATGCCGTGCCGCCCGCGTCCAGCGGCACCGTTACGTTCAGTCCGCCGGGGCCGGTGAAGGTGACGGTTCCGGTGGGGGTGCCGCTGCCGGGTGGCAGCGCGGTGACGGTGGCGCACACGGTGACGGTCTGGCCGCAAACCGAGGGGTTGGGGTCCACCGAGACCGACACCGCGCTCGACGCCTGGTTGACGGACACCAGTGTGGTGCCGGTCGATGAGGTGAAGCATCCGTCGCCGTTGTAGTCGGCCGTGACCGTGCCGGTTTCCAGGCTGGTGGTGGTGACGCATGCCGTGCCGTCGGGGTTCAGCGGCACCGTTGTGTTGAGGCCGGCCCCGGTGAAGGTGACGGTTCCGGTGGGGGTGCCGCTGCCGGGTGGCAGTGCGGTGACGGTGGCGCATACGGTGACGGTCTGGCCGCATACCGACGGGTTGGGGTTGACCGACACGGTGGTGGTGCTGGCCGCCTGGTTGACCGTCGCGTCGAAGGTCCCGGTCGAGCCGGCGAAACACGTGTCCCCGCTGTAGGTGACGGTGACCGTGCCGGTTTCCAGGGTGGTCGTGGTGACGCACGCCATGCCGTCCGTGTCCAGCGGCAGTGTCACGTTCAGTCCGCCGGGGCCGGTGAAGGTGACGGTTCCGGTGGGGGTGCCGCTGCCGGGTGCCACCGCGGCGAGTTTGGCGCACACGGTCACGGACTCGCCGCATACCGAGGGGTCGGGCTCCACCCACACCACCGTGGTGCTGGCCGCCTGGTTGACCGTCACGTCGAAGGTCCCGGTCGAGTCCGCGAAGCAGGAGTCGCCGTTGTAGGTGGCCGAGTAGGTACCGCTGGTCAGGCTGCTGGTGTTCAGGCATGCCGTGCCGCCGCCGCCCAGCGGCAGTGTCACGTTCAGTCCGCCGGGGCCGGTGAAGGTGACGGTTCCGGTGGGGGTGCCGCTGCCGGGTGCCACTGCGGTGACGGTGGCGCACACGGTGACGGTCTGGCCGCATACCGAGGGGTTGGGGTCCACCGACACCGACACCGCACTGGTTGCCGGGTTGACCGCCACATCTGTGGCGCCGGTCGACGATTGGAAGCATCCGTCGCCGTTGTAGACGGCCGTGACCGTGCCGGTTTCCAGGCTGCTGGTGGTGACGCATACCGTGCCGTCGAGGTTCAGCGGCAGTGTCACGTTCAGTCCGCCGGGGCCGGTGAAGGTGACGGTTCCGGTGGGGGTGCCGCTGCCGGGTGCCATTGCGGTGACCGCGGCGCACACGGTCACGGTCTGGCCGCATACCGAGGGGTTGGGGTCCACCGACACGGTGGTGATGCTGGATGCCTGGCCGACTGACACTTCCAGTGAGCCCGTCGACGTCAGGAAGCAGGTGTCCCCGCTGTAGGTGACGTTGACCGTGCCGGTTTCCAGCGTGGTGGTGGTGACGCATGCCGTGCCGTCGGGGTTCAGTGGCACCACCGTTACGTTCAGCCCGGCCCCGGTGAAGGTGACGGTTCCGGTGGGGGTGCCGCTGCCGGGTGCCACTGCGATGACGGTGGCGCACACGGTGACGGTCTGGCCGCATACCGAGGGGTCGGGGTCCACCGACACCAACACCGTGCTGGTTGCCGGGTTGACCGCCACATCCGCGGTGCCGGTGGACGATTGGAAGCATCCGTCGCCGTTGTAGACGGCCGTGACCGTGCCGGTTTCCAGCACGGTCGTGGTGACGCATACCGTGCCGTCCGTGTCCAGGGTCACGGTTTCGTTCAGTCCGCCGGGGCCGGTGAAGGTGACGGTTCCGGTGGGGGTGCCGCTGCCGGGTGGCAGTGCGGTGACGGTGGCGCACACGGTGACGGTCTGGCCGCATACCGAGGGGTTGGGGTCCACCGACAACGACAGCGTGCTCGACGCCTGGTTGACGGTCACCGGCGCGGTGCCGGTCGACGATTGGAAGCATCCGTCGCCGTTGTACACGGCCGTGACCGTGCCGGTTTCCAGCACGGTCGTGAGGATGCATACCTCGCCGAAGGAGTCCAGTGGCACCGTCTCGTTCAGTCCGCCGGGGCCGGTGAAGGTGACGGTTCCGGTGGGGGTGCCGCTGCCGGGTGCCACCGCGGTGACCGTGGCGCACACGGTGACGGTCTGGCCGCATACCGAGGGGTTGGGGTCAACCGACACGGTGGTGGTGCTGGCTGCCGGGTTGACGATCGCTTCGAAGGTCCCGGTCCCGCCGGCGTAGCACTCGTCTCCGCTGTAGGTGACGGTGACCGTGCCGGTTTCCAGCACGGTTGTGGTGATGCATGCCTCGCTGTCGAGGCCCAGCGGCACCGTTTCGTTCAGTCCGCCGGGGCCGGTGAAGGTGACGGTTCCGGTGGGGTTGCCGTTGCTGGGTGGCACCGCGTCGACCTCGGCGCACAGGGTCACGAGCTGGCCGCATACGGAGGGGTCGGGGTTCGCTGACACAGTGATGGTGGTGGCCGCCTGGTTGACGGTCGCGTCGAAGGTCCCGGTCGAGCCGGCGAAGCAGCTGTCCCCGTTGTAGGTGACGGTGATCGTGCCGGTTTCCAGGGTGGTCGTGGTGACGCACGCCGTGCCGTCCGTGTCCAGGGTCACGGTTTCGTTCAGTCCGCCGGGGCCGGTGAAGGTGACGGTTCCGGTGGGGGTGCCGCTGCCGGGTGCCACTGCGGCGAGTTTGGCGCACACGGTCACGGACTCGCCGCATACCGAGGGGTCGGGCTCCACCCACACCACCGTGGTGCTGGCCGCCTGGTTGACCGTCACGTCGAAGGTCCCGGTCCCGCCGGCGTAGCACTCGTCTCCGCTGTAGGTGACGGTGACCGTGCCGGTTGCCAGCGTGGTCGTGGTGACGCACGCCATGCCCCCCGCGTCCAGCGACACCGTCTCGTTGAGCCCGCCGGGACCGGTGAAGGTCACCGAGCCCGACGGGATGCCGACGCCCGAGGAGACCGGCGCCACGGTGGTACAGAGCGTCACGGTCTCACCGCACACTGACGGGTCGGGGTCCACCGAGACTACGACCGAGACGGGCGCAGGGTTGATGATGAGGAGCGTCAGGGGGGAGTTCGACCCGTCGAAGTTCGCGTCGCCGGTGTAGAAGGCGGCTGCCTGGTGGAAGCCGACGTCCAGGTTGCTGATGCTGACCTGTGCCTGCCCGTTCACGTCCACGGGGGCGCTCAGCACCGGGCCGTCGTCGCTGACGATGAAGGACACCAGCCCGGTGGGGGTTCCCTCGCCCGGCGGAACGGCGGTGACCTGGGCGGTGAATGTCACTGTCTCGCCGCAGACCGCGGGGTTGGGGTCGAAGGCCAGCGTGGTGGTGGTCTCCGCGAGGGTGACCTCCTGGGTGTCCGCCCCCGAGGACGGGTCGTACTCCGCGTCGCCCGAGTAGTTGGCCTCCACGCCGTGGAGACCGACCTCCAGGAGGTTGGCGGTGAACTGTGCCTGGCCGCTCATGTTGAGCGGCACCGTCGTGACGGGCAGGCTGTCGACGAGGAAGTCGACGCTGCCGGTGAGGGTGGGGCCGCCGGCGGATTCCGGCTGGACGGTGGCGGTGAAGGTGACCGTCTGGCCGAAGACGGATGGATCTGGTGCCGAGGTCACGGTGGTGATCGAACTGGCCATGGTATGGCTCCCTTTCGGATGGCCCACGAAAGCAGGAGATTTCCTTCACCCGTATGGCGTAGAGCGGAACGCACGCGGAAGAACTGGTGCGGAGTTCCGGAAGGAGCCCCTTGGTCCACGCGGAGTCGGGGCACGTCACCTGCTGATATCAGCAGTAGGCATTCTGGGTGAGGTCTTGGGCTAGACAGGTGAACGGAATACCACTCGTTCGGCTCAGCGCACCCAGGCGCGCGAGAGGCGCATAAACAAGAATCGCGCGGCGCCTTGATGTGCTCTTCCGCGAGAGAAAGGTTTCCCTTTCCGCCGTCTTCCGGGAGGCGCGCAACCTGACATGTCGGGGCGTACTCGCGCTCCCGGGACAGTCTGGTGGGTTCACGGGCGAAGGGAAAGGATTCTCCATCGAGATGAACTGCGATATTTCTTCGCGGTATCCGGAATTTCGGGGGTCTCACGGCCCGCCGCAGCCCCTCGGCGCACCGGCTGTCCGGTACGTCGAGGGGCTGCCGGTGGCGGTGTCACCTTTCCGGCGTTCGCCGGAGTGGAGGCGGATGCTCACAGAAGCCTGCGCCGTGTCACCTGCGCGGTGGTGCGGTGCGGCGTATGGCCGGTAGGTGCCCGTGATGCCCCGCGGGTGCGCGTCCACGGGAGCCGGCCGCTTCCTGGTGCTGACAGGGGCTTATGGGCGGACCGCCGTGATGGAACCGCCCCCACCCGCCCTCCTGTTGGCGGCGTCGGCCTCCTGCCGCGTGGGGTAGTCGCGCGTGACCCCGTTGGGGAGGACCAGCCGGTAGACGAGTGTGGGCCTGCCTGTGCGTCCGCAGTTGCATGCCATGGTTTTCCTCCTTCTGTTCGGCCGCTCCGGCGGCCGGTCGAGGGGGAGGGGCGGGGACACGAGGCGGGTCCGAGTCCCCGGCTCGTTCCCTTTATCTCTTATCCCCGGGCATCGCACGCTGACACTCACCTCCATATAGTCATACTTATATGCGGCGGCGATAATGAAGATTCTCCCAACGTGGCTTTCAGTCAAGCCAGTTGGCCGCCAGGCCGGTGAGGTAGGAAAGGGTGAGTGTCATGGCGCCCGCCTGGAACCACGTTTCCCCGCCGACCCAGTGGGCTAGCGCGGTTACAGCGCCCGCAACCCAGATACTGACGCACCATCCGCAGGTGACCAGGTATGCCGGGTGGGAATCTTCGCCGAAACGGTCGGCGACCCGGGAGCGAAACCCCGCAGCGAGGGCGTCCTTGGTGATGAATCGCGTGACGCGACAGACTGTGCCGAGCGACAGGAAGAAGATCAGCGCACTCATGGAGTTCATCGTAGAGTTTCCGCTCCCCGTCCCTCTCGCGTTTCCTCGAATCCGACGTGCGGGCCGGAGCGGCGAGGAATGCCGAAGTGGCCCGCGGGCCGGGAATGGGCGCCGCGCGGGGCCGGCGGCCGTGCGGTGGGACCTCGGGCCCGACGCCGCTCCGTCGGCAGCGGGGCTCGTCGGCGTTCACCCGGCAACCGCGCCCGGCCTCTTTGCCGGTCGGCGTCCAGCCGGCACGCATGGCCATCTCGGCGTCGATGACCGAGACCGAGTGGTCCGGGTACTGCGCCGCGAGTACGCGTCGGGCGAGTGCCGGGGCGAAGCCGATGCCGGGCTCGCCCGACTGGGTAGCGGCGTAGTGCCGCCGGGGGTTGCGCCCCTCGGCGGAGAGCGCCATGTGGCTGCCCGCAAGCTCCTATGGTGAATGAACGGCAACGTTCCACGGCTGGCGGTGTCGCCGGGGGCCAGGTCGGGGCATCCGCCCGTACCGGCATACGGCAGTGCACCGCAGGGGGCTGCGGTGCACCGCCGTACGGCGGTCTGCGGCCGAGGGGCTCAGGCGGGCTCGGGGGCCCGGCGGCGGGTGCTGATCACCACGAGGCCGCCGATCATCGCGAGGGCCGTCAGGACGGCGGCGAAGACGGTCGCCCCATGGGTCAGGCCCACGGCGTCGCTCAGGTAGCCGGCGGAGACCGGAAGGATGCCGGCGGGGAGGTAACCGCCCACATTGAGGGCCGCGTTGGCCTCGGCGAGCCGCTGCGGCGGCACGGTGGAGTTGAGCAGCGAGAGCCCGCCCAACTGGCCCATCCCCTGCCCGGCGCCGGCCAGCAGTGCGGAGGCGATGAGGACCGCCACCGACGAGGAGTGCACGGCGACGACGAGGGCGGCCATGCTGAGGGCGGTGCCGGCCGCCCCGGTGATCAGGATGGTGCGGCGGCGCAACTTCTGGACGGCGAACTGCACGCCGGTGGCCGAGAGGAACATCGCGAAGGCCATGCCCCCGGCCACCACCCGACTGGTGGTGCCGAGCAGGCCCGACAGGAGTGAGGGGCCGAGCGAGAGGACGAACGAGGTGGCGGTGATGCCGGGGGCGAACACCGCGATACCCAGAACGAGTTGCAGGCCGTTGCCCTTCGGTACGCCCGGGATGCGGACCCAGGCGCCCTTCGGGGGTGCGGCGGGCCGACGTACGGGCATGCGCAGCACCACTAGGATCGCGGTCGTGAGCAGCGCGATCTCGACGATGAAGACGGTGACGGTGGGGGTCGGCGCCGTCTCGGACAGGATGCCCGCGAGGAGCGGGCCGAGGCCCGCGCCGAAGACCATGGCGCACGAGGCGAGCAGGGCGGCGAGGCGCTTGCGCGCCTGCCCGGCCACATCGGACACCGCTGCCATGCCGGCGGAGACGACGGCGCCGACGGCGATGCCGGTGAACAGACGGGCCACGATCAGCGCGGCCACCGACGAGGCGGTCGCGAAGATCACGCATGCCGCGACGCCGAGGGCGAGAGCGGGGAGGAGTACGGGCTTTCGGCCGAGCCGGTCGGAGACCACGCCCGAGACGAGCAGGGACCCGAGCAGTCCGACGATGTAGAACGCGAAGATCACGGTCAGGGTGCC
Source organism: Streptomyces sp. NPDC002602 (assembly GCF_042889445.1). NCBI lineage: Bacteria > Bacillati > Actinomycetota > Actinomycetes > Kitasatosporales > Streptomycetaceae > Streptomyces > Streptomyces sp. NPDC002602. Next base: position 261,087 of record NZ_JBIAQX010000009.1, read on the forward strand.
CTTGGAGAAACCGATGTCCTTCTGCCACAGCACGTACAACGGGGTGGCCGCGTTGGACAGGATGAACACCGCGGTGACGGGCCACGCGGCCAGCCAGACCCACCAGGTGGGCGCCAGGGTGGCGGTGGCCGGGCCCGAGCCCCGTGCCGTCTGCGCCGCTTTGGTGTGCCGCGCTCCGCTCGCCGCGTACGTGGGCACCGTTCGACTCTCCGACATGAGCGTTTCCTCCGTCGAGGTATGTACGAGTTAAGTCGAACTTAGCATGTTGTACGATTCAAGTCGTACATAGGATTCGGGTGGCAAGGAGCGGCCTATGTCAGCGACGACGCGATCAGTGACCACCATCAAGGTGCTGCCGGAGCCTGCCGGGCTCCCGGAGCCCCTTGCCGAACCGGCGGTGGGTGAACTGCGGCTCGAAACGGTGCTGGGGGCGCTGAGCGATCCCCTGCGCCTGGGGATCGTGCGCAAACTCCTCCTGGAGTCCGATGAGTTCGACCACTCCTGCGGGTGGTTCGGCCTGGACCGTCCCAAGTCCTCCCTCACCCATCACTTCAAAGCGCTGCGCGAGGCGGGCGTCACGAGGCAGCGGCAGTACGGTCTGGAGCGGCGCAGCCACGTACGCGTCGACGACCTCGACGCGCGCTTCCCCGGACTCCTCGACCTCGTCGCGAACTGGACGCCGGCCTCGCGGTAGCGGGGCGTGGCGGGCTCGCTGCAGTACCCCGTCCTCCTGGCCATCTCAGCCCTCGCTCTGCCGGGCCTACTCCGGCAGCGTCCATCGGTACCGCTCCGGTCCGTACGCCTACGCCTGGACGCGTCCGCGGATGAGCGTGCCCCCGCCCCATGGGGCCCGGCCACGAGCTACGTCACGTAGAGGGAACGACGGTTGTATGCGGCTGGGTGGGGCGGCAGCAGCGGTGGATGAGCTCGGCAGGCGCGGGGAAGCGCGGGATGAGCTCGTCGGGCCGGCCGAGGGCCGTGTCGGCGTAGTCGAAGCCGGGCGCGACGGCTTCGCTTTGCTGAGTCGAACAGCGCGAGCATGCAGTCTCATCGAGATTTTCGCCAGGCACGCCGACCAGGTCCTGGAACCTGCGCCGTCGGCCGGGTCGTGGCCTCAAGCGCCATCGGATGAGCCTCTTGTCAGGTTTGGTTGCCCGAGGGAGCAACATAGGAACGCATCTGCGCGACGCGCCCGTCGGCTGTAGTCCATGCGGCTGCGGAACTGCCGACGTAGCGCCATCCGGCACGCTCATAGAGGTTGATGGCCGCGGTCGCCCCGGCTTCGACTTCCAGAACGGGCCTGAGCCCGTCGGCCGCAGCTACTTCGATCGCCTTGTCCAGCAGCTTCGCGGCCACCCCTCGTCTGCGGGCGCCAGTACTGACGAAGAACCGCGCCACGGACACCAGACGCTGCGAAGGCAGCCCGACAGCGATAGCCGGCGCCTCCCCGGGGCGAGCGAGGACCAGATGACCCAGGACAGCGGAACCCTCCACGGCCACCCAGGCATCGAGCATGTTTCTGGGAGTCAGCCAACCTTCGGGATCGACAGGCCAATCCACTGGATAGCGATCTGCCGCATGGACCGTGGCGAGTGCCTGGACGCAGCCCTGCATGTGGTCATCGGTGCGAGGACGAAGCGTGAGTTCGTTCATACCGGGATCTTTGCAGTCCCCGCTCCACAGTCCGGAATGGGCGCTCACAATGATCGCGTGGTTGAACGCGTGCCGGTGCGTCAGATCGATGACGACGAGGGGCAGCGGCTGCTGCGGATCGTCCGCCGGGGCACCGGGTCGGTGGTGACCCGGCGGCGGGCTCAGATGGTGCTGCTGTCCGCGCAGGGCTTGCCCGTGGCGAGGATCGTGGAGGTGACGTTCACCAGTGCCGACCGGGTCCGAGATGTGATCCACAACTTCGACACTGACGGCTTCGACTCGCTCTACCCGAAGTACCAGGGCGTCGGCCGAAGACGTTCACGCTCCCGGAGCGCCGGGAGATCAAGTCGGGGACTGAGACCACCGGCTCGCGGACCGAGGTCACCGGGCCGGCGCCGAGGCTTCCGCGAAGCGCCGGGCGGACTCGGCGAACCGCCGCGCGACGGCCGGGGCCGCCGCCCAGTTGCCCGAGGGCGTACCAGAACTTCCCGACCAGCGTGTATGGCCCTCCGGAACAACGTCCTGACCAAGGGCGCGTCGCATGACTGAGCTCGACAGATCCCAGAAGTGCGCTTGACTGCCACGATGAACATCAACTCGACGGAAGTAAGTCCGTCTGTGACCGTGCAGGTCAGGCGTTTCCGCAACGGTGATTCGGTGGAGCGGCTCACTCGCCTGCTCCACCGTGCCTACGCGGACCACGCTGTTGCCGGGCGGGTCTTCTTCGCCTCCTACCAAAGTCCGCAGGACACACAGCACCGCCTGAGCAAAGGCGAGTGCTGGGTTGCGATGAACGGAAACGTACTGGTCGGCACCGTCACCGTGTCGGCTCCACACACCACCCCGTCCGGATACCCGGCGCCGGCGGGTGCGGGCTCGTTCTGGCAACTGGCTGTCGAGCCCTCACAAAGAGGCACCGGTCTCGGGCAACGACTGCTGGCTCTGGCAGAGTCACGCATTGATGCCCTCGGATCGACACAGGTCGTCATCGACACCTCGTCGCAGGCAACAGACCTCGTCGACTGGTACCGCCGGCGAGGCTACGCGCCGATCGGCACTTGGCGGTGGGACGTCACCAATTACGAAAGCATCGTCCTCATGAAGAACCTGCCGCCGACACATTCGTGATCGGCCGGACAGGTCCTTCTGGTCCGGGTCTGACCGGTATCGGGTGTCAGAGCGCGTGTTGGTGGGCGCGGGTGGCCTCGATCAGGTCGGCCACTGAGGTGCGGGTCTTCGTCGAGCGCCGAGAGGCACGTCGAGGCCCTGCAGATACTCGGTGAGCGTCTCCAACGTGCAACCGGTCATTGTGCTGTCCCGGCGGCCGCAGCCGAGGATGACGGGGTGGGCAGGCCGGCGTCGAGCAGCGCGCGCGGATGCGGGCGACGAGCCTCAAGGCCGCCAGTACCTGATCGGGGCGGGTGCGGTGTTCGGTTCGCTCCACGCCGGCTGACAGTCCGGGGTGCGTTGACGCGAGTGAGGATCCGCCTTCGCCTACTGGACGCCGGCCTGTTGAGGGGCCGCGGCTCCGGCGGTGCGAATGCCGGTGGCGTGTGACCGCAGCGCGGGTTCGGCGCGCAGCAGTGCCGTCGCGCCGGTCAGGACCATCAGGGCCAGCACGGTCCACAGTTGCCATGGTCCGGCCTCCAGCAGGAGTCCCAGGAGCAGGGGTGCGACGGTGCGACACAGGGACCAGGACAGTTGGTAGACGGAGAGGTACCGTCCCCGCAGGTGATCGGGGGCGGCTTGGACGGACAGGCTCTGTGCCGGCCCGGAGTGCACCAGCTCGCCGACCGTGTAGAGCACCGCGATGGCCAGGGTGGCCACAAGGGCCTGTGAGCCGCTGACCAGCTGGGGCAGGGACGCGAAGGCGGCGAAGGACAACGCGAAGATGACCGCCCCGAGAGCGGCGGTGCGGGGACGCCTGCCCCGCATGGTCAGGCGTGCGATCGGGACACCGAGCAGGGCGACCAAGGCGGTGTTGACCGCGAATACGGCTCCCGCCAAGGCGTCGGGCAGGCCGACGTCGCGGGTCAGGAAGACGGGCAGGGCCATGGCCTGAGTGGTGTAGCCGAAGGCGATCAGGAAGTTGGCGGCGGTGATGAGCAGGTACGGTCGGTCGGCAAGCACCTGCCGGTACCCGTCCCGCTTTCCCGTCGGCGGCTGGGGGATGGCGCGGACGGCCGGGATCCGGGTGACCAGCGCGGCGGCGAGAGCGAACAGGGCGGCCAGCGCCACGGTGGCGGCGATGAAGCCGGTATTGCCGTTGAGTGCCAGCAAACCCGCCGCCGCGAGGCTGCCCACCCCCATCCCTGCGTTGCGCAGACTCCGGTCCCACGCCAGCAGCCGGTCACGCTCGACGCCTTGGGCGATTTCACCGATCAATGCCTGCTGGCCCGGCGAGGAGGCCCACATCCCCACCGCAACCACCAGGGCGACCCCCAAGAAGGTGGGGTAGGAGTCGGCGAAGGGGTAGGTGGCGAAACCGGCCGCTCGCAGCAGCAGAGCGCCCATCACCACACGCTTGGCGCCGAACCGGTCGATGACCACGCCGACCGCCGGCATGACCGCCAGCGCGCACAGCCCGGCAAGGGTCAGGCCCGCCCCGATCGCCGTCAGCGACAGGCCGGTGAGGGCCTGGACGAACAGCATCGTCAACGGAACATAGATGCCGTCACCGAGCGAGCCGACCAGACTGGCGGCGATGAGACGGCGCCGCGTGGGCGCGCGCCTGTCAGCGGAAGTCGAGCTCATCGCGTCCCCGCTTCAACTCGGCAAGAGTCCTGATCGCGCTGCACGTGGATACGGCTGCCCAGCGCGGTGAACAGCTCGCGCAAAACGGTGTTGCCGTGGCGGACTTCCGCGGCTGTGCCCAGCCGAGCCAGACACCATGCGCGGTCGTTGAACTCGCGATAACCGGGTTCGAGATCGCGGTGCTCGTTGAGCACCGACAGGCTCATGACCCGAAACCCGAGGTCGAGCGGCTGCAGCCGCTCGACCTCAAGCAGCCGGCGGGAGGTGACCCACGCTAAAGGGCAGGCGGTATCGAAGTAGCAGACAACAGGTACGGGGGGTCTGGATCGAAGATTATCTTCCATGGAAGAAGAATGTAGCTTCCGTGGAAGGTAGAATCAATGTCATGCAGACCGACGCCACCACCGCCATCGTCGACCAGTGGAAGCGAGAGCGCCCCGATCTGGATGCCACGCCGATGCTCGTCATCGGCCGGCTCTTCCGGCTGACCGACACGCTCGGCCGGCGCCTGCGCCCGCCCTTTGCTGCTGCGGGCCTGGGCGACGGTGACTTCGACGTCCTGGCGGCACTGCGACGTTCCGGCAAGCCTTACGCACTGTCCGCGGGAGAGCTCAGCCGCACTGTCCTGGTCACCACCGGCGCGATCACCAAGCGGGTCGACCGCCTCGAAACCCGCGGCCTGGTGAACAGGTCCGTCACCGAAAGCGACTCGCGCGGGCGCGTCATCGCCCTCACCGCAGAAGGGGTCGAATTGACCGACCAGCTCATTGCCACGCACCTGGCCAACCAGCATCTCCTCCTCGCCGGGCTCGGCGGCGAGGAGCAAACCCAGCTTGCCGACCTGCTCGAACGACTCACCTCAACGCTCGCCGCCGGGGAAGCCTGACGAGCTCTTACATGCTTGGCGGTAGGGGGCCGAAGGCGCGGTGAGCTACCGGTTGATCGGGCAGGCTTGGGTATCGTCCATCGGGTCGACCATGGCGATCAGGTGCCTGGTCTTGTCGATGCGTCTGTGCTTGATGAACGCGGCACCGAGCGGGGTGGGGTGGCGTGGCCCTTGCGGCCGAACATGAGCAGCAGGTCGTAGGCCCGGATCTGGTTTCGGTGCTGGCCGCGACTTCGTTCGTGGCTGCGATGATGGGCAGCCACGTGCCGGCGCGATGCCGGTCGCGCGCGGGTACTGCTCTTCACGGTGTCGGACGTGGCCGGGCATCCCGCGCTGGAGGGCTTCTCTTCCACGAGGCCTTCAACTGGAAACGAATGGCGGTTGCTCGCGCTGGGTTTGTCGGGGAGGACTCGGCGGCGTATGGGTCCGCTTCCTCGTCGGACACCCTTCGGCGGCTGTAACTCCCGCGTGCGACCGGCTTCGACTCGCGCCCGCAGGACGGCCGCGTGCAAGGGGCCACTGTCCAACACCCTCGCCTACGCGGCAGAGCTGCCACTCCCGGTCATCGACTTCGGCCAAGAGGAGGCGTTCGCGCCCACCGGTCCCACCAACGGCTCGCCCACGTTCTCGTCGCGGCAGGGCGGATCTTCGTCACGACCGTCGCGGCCGGCGCCGCACGTAGCCGTATGCGTCAATAACCGAAACCCTCATACGGATGGGCGTCGGGGGCGACCCCCGGGGAGCACCCCCACAAGCGCCGGCAATGGGCGCCCGGTGGCCCGTGACGGTGTCTCCTGCGGTCTGCGCGGTCGGGAGGCCCGTATCAAGAGGGCGAATGGGAGGTCAGGATGCTGCAGCGGCCGTGCGGACTCGGTCGATGAGGGTACGGGCCATGGAGTGTGCCGTTTCGGGATCCAGGTTGCTTCCACCGCCCTCGATGGTGACCCGGCCGACGACCGTACCCAGGCAGAGGCTGACGTTGATGCCGTCCAGGCCTCCGGCGTTGCGGTAATACGCGTGGCTCTCGGCGCCGTCGAGCGGAGGGACCGAAGCCTTGGTGTATTTCGCCGTCTGCGCGGCCTCCTTGCGGCAAGCGTCCTGCGCCGTCGGATGGTCGGTGAAGGCATGCAGGCGGAATATGACGGTTTCCCCGACCTCTTCGAACTTCGCAGAGCCGTTGGCCACGGCGGCGCACTCCCAATCGGCGCCGCACTGCGCCAGTGGCGTGGGCTGCTCGACGACGTTGGCGCGCCCCGTCTTCGGCTTCCAGCCCTTCATCGAAGCAGGGTCGGGAAGGGCCGCCTGGATCTTCTGCTCCGTGTTGAACACGGTGGAGAACTCCGCTGTGGAAGCGCCCGAGTCCGCACTGGCGCCGGCACCCGCCGCAGGCTTGGAGGTGGACCCCGTCTCGGCTGTGCCCGTGTCCTTCGACGCTTCAGTGCCACAGCCAGGTACGAAGAGCGCCGACACCACCAGCAGTACTGTGGCCGTGCCCGTCCCGGTCCTCACGCGCATGCCCCAACTCCTCTTTCCAGTGGCCCACTTGTTCGAATCTCGGGCCGATGGGAGATCCTGCCATCCGTACTTGCAGTGATCAACTGAGAACTCCCACCTTCCGCACCGGAGCAGCCGTTGCCACCGCCCCGAGTGGGTCTCAGGGTCGCGCCGACCGGCCTGTGATGGCGCAGGATGTGAACAGGGTGCCGACCCGTGCCGTCGGGTCCCGGTGGTCTGAATGCACAGTGTGAGCTGTGACGAATCGGTAGAGATCGCCCATAGCCCTCAAGAGTGTCGACGTGCTTTTGCGTGCGACGTTCACCGCCCTTGCGCGAATGCCGCGCCGGGGGAGCGGTCCGCGAAGCACGAAGGCCTGGTGACTACCGCAGGGCGGCCGCGATCAGGCCTTCGAGGGCCGCGCGTGGTACGTGGCCGCCATGGGCCAACCGGTCGAGGATCAGTCCGTCGATGCAGGTCAGCAAGATGTGAGTGCGACTTTCGACATCCGCCGTACCGCGTGCGGCGAGGAAGGTCCGAACGGCCTCGCGGCCGGAGTTCTCGCGTGGCACGAGAATCTCGCGCAGCTCAGGGTCGCGCACGCTCTCGACGACGCAGGCGTAACGGGCGAGTGAGCGGCGACGGCCCTCCCCGGTGAGTCGCTGTCGGGCGAGCAGCGCCATGCCGTCCACCAGGTCCTCGACGGTGCGCAGGGGTGGCAGATCCGCGGCGAGGGTGTGCAGTTCTGCCTGGTCGAGCTGGACAAGACGCGTGACGAGTGCGGTCAGCAGAGCCGCTCGGGTGCGGAAGTAGGCGGATGTGGTGCCGGGCGGCAGGCTCGCTCTGCGGTCGACCGCGCGGTGCGTCAGACCACGGATCCCTTCGTCGGCGAGTACGTCGAGAGCCGCGTCCGCGAGGAGGGTGCGTCGATCCGAAGCCATGAACCCTTTCTACACCTGTAGAACGTCCGGTAGCGTCACTCTTCTACAGGTGTAGAAGCTTTGGGGGCCGGTATGGGCAATGCGGCAGTGGTGATCGGTGGGGGCATCGGCGGGTTGGCCGCCGCGATCGGCCTGCGTCGAATCGGATGGGAAGCGACGGTCATCGAGCGCGCGCCCAGGCTGGAGGACGCGGGGGCGGGAATCTCGCTGGCAGCCAACGGCTTGCGGGCCCTGGACGAACTCGGAGTCGGCGCGGCGGTGCGAGAGGCCTCGCGAGGCCAGTACAGCGGCGGTACTCGCGTGCCGCGGGGCGGATGGCTCGCACGGATGGACGGCTCCGCGCTGGAGCGGGCAGTGGGCACCCCGATCATGGGCATCGAACGCTCCACCTTGCACCGACTGCTGCGCGACCGCCTGCCGGCCGAGGCCCTGCTGATCGGCTTCGAAGCCGGCCCGGTCGAGCAGACCGGCACTGGGACGGTGCGAGTACGGTGCGGCGAAAGGGTCCTGAACGCCGATCTGGTAGTGGCTGCCGACGGTGTCGGCAGCCAGGTGCGTGCCCATCTCTTCCCCACCCACCCCGGCCCGGTCTACAGCGGCTCGACGGTGCTGCGCGCCATCACGGAAAAGCCGATCGACCTGCCCAACGACTTCGAACTGTCCTGGGGGCACGGGGAAGAGTTCGGGCACATCGCCCTCCCGGACGGACGGGCCGAGTGGCATGCCGTCCTCAACCTCCCCTCCCGAACGAGGTTCGCCGACCCCCTGGCCGAACTGCGCGGACGCTTCCGCACCTGGCACAGCCCGATTCCAGCCCTGCTCGACGCGACCCAGGCCGCCGCCGTCATGCATCACGACGTCAACGAACTCCGCACGCCGCTACCGTCCTACACGGCCGGCCGAACAGCCCTGCTCGGCGACGCGGCACACGCGATGACCCCCAACCTAGGACAGGGCGCCTGCCAGGCGCTGGAGGACGCGGTCACCCTGGCAGCCGCACTGGCCACCGAGCCCACCATCGAGACGGCGCTTGCCCGCTACGACGCCGAGCGCCGACCACGCAGCCAAGCCGTCGCCCGTGCCGCCCGTCAGGCAGGGAAGATGGGCCAGCAACTTTCGCACCCACTGGCCGTCGCCCTGCGCAACACGGCAATGCGACTGACACCCAACCGTGCGGCAACACACATGATCCTTCGGCACCACGCTTGGGTCCCACCACGACTGCACTGACCCGATCCCGCCCCGCCCACCTCCGCTTGGGGGCCAGGTTGGGGGCAGTCGCAGTATGCCGGCGAGGCGCCGGTGTGGCGGCTGCGCTCTGGTACTGCCGTAGGTGCAGTTAACGCACCACCCGTGCTCGGGATGGAACGTGTTGATCGCCTGCGGGCCCGTAAGGAGGCGGTGGCACCCTGGGCTGGGCGAAGGAGGGGGTCGGATTCGTGCGGGATGACAACCGACAGATCCAGACAGCGGTTCTGGGCGGGGCGGCATCGGAGGACCCGTTGACGCTGCCGCTGGGGGCGATCGAGCTGGACGCCTTCCGCAAGCGGCACGAGCACGACACGTTCTGGTGCGGCCTGCTCCTCGGCGGTTGCTGCGTCCAACTGACGACGAAGCTGTACACCGATCGCGTCTGCCACTTCGCCCACCACCCGGGTGTGGACGCGCCTTCGCACCCCGGACGGACTTCTACCCCGTGGCCCGATGTTCCTCCGGGCGTCCGCTACGTAAGCTCCCGGAGGGGGAGGGACACCTCGGCGTCCCTCCCCATCGGAAATTATTCGGATACGCGGGGATTTGACTTGATATTGAACCTCATGCGCCGCACCCGCGGTGCGGTCGCCGTCACGGTAGCCACCGGAACCCTTTTGGTCGCCGCCTCGACGGTCTCGTCGGCGGCTCCGGTCGCCGCACCTCCCACCTCGGCCGCCGGCGCGATCCTGATCGACGGCGGCACCGGGGCCACGCTCACCAGCAAGGCTCCCGACACCCAGCGCCAGGGTGCGAGCACCACCAAGATCATGACCGCTCAGATCGTGCTGAGGGCGCCCGGTGTTGACCTCAACAAGAAGGTCACCATCAAGAAGGAGTACGCGGACTACGTCGTCCGTGAGGGCGCGAGCACGGCCCACCTCAAGGTCGGGGCCACGCCGACGGTCCGCCAGCTGCTGTACGGGCTGATGCTGCCGTCGGGCTGTGACGCCGCCTACGCGCTCGCGGACACCTTCGGCAAGGGCGCGACCACGTCGGCCCGTACGGCGGACTTCATCGCGCAGATGAACGCCAAGGCCAAGTCCCTCGGCATGACCAAGACCACGTACGACTCCTTCGACGGCATCTCGCCGACCGGGAAGAACCTGACGACCCCGCGCGACCTGGCGAAGCTCACCCGGTACGCCATGAAGGGCAAGGTCTTCCCTCAACTCGTGAAGGCCACGACGTACAGCACAGGCGGCACGTCCACCGCCGCCACCTGGGGCAACAGCAACCTGCTGATCCGGGAGCGCCCCACCGGCTACGCCTACCCCGGCGCCATCGGCGTCAAGACCGGCACCGGCACGGCCGCGGGCAAGTGCATCGTCTTCTCCGGCACCCGCAACGGCAAGACCGTCATCGGTGTCCTGCTGAACGACGAGGAGCGCTATCCGGACGCGATGAAGCTCATGGACTGGTCGCTCGGTTCGGCGGCCGGCTCCGGGGCCGCGCTGCAGCGCAGCAACACCGACCCGATCCCGGACGTCCTCGACTGACGGTGACGCGGTTGACGGCTCCTCAGCCGGCGGGTGCGAACCCGTCGGCTGAGGAGCCGAGCCGTTTCCGGGCGGCTCATGAGGTGAGCACCCCCCGCATGTGAGTACCCACCGCGCCACCCGCCCGCGGTGGGCGTCGTTTGCCGCTTTCACGCATTCCTCCACCGGGTGGACCTCGGTGACGCGCTCGTCCAGCAGCAGCCGGGACGGCTTCTTTTGGCCCCGGGGGAACGGGGCCACGCACGGACGGATGCGCCTCGGATCAGGAAGACCGGGACCGGTGTCGCCGTGCCGCGTCACCCACCTTCGGGGCGGATGACACGTCCCCGTATCACCCTGCCTGTTCGGGTCCCTGTTCGCCCTCGGTCCCGGTCCCTCCCAGGATCCTGCTGCGGGTACGGCACAGCCCCTATCTCACGGAGCGCCCGCTCAGCCGCCCCCGCCCCCGCCGCAGCCGCTGCTGCCGCCGCAGCTGTATCCCCCGGCGCCGCTGATGCCGATGCCCGAGGGCCCACCCCGGCGGGGGCGGAGCCTGGGCGTGGGACGGGTGGTGTGCTTGACGTGGAGTTCGAGCAGGACGGCCGATCCAAGAGCCTGTTCCAGGGCCGCGAGCAACCGTCGGGCGTCGGTGTCCAGGGGGAGTACGGCCCGGCAGACGTCGGAGGAGTCCCGGATCAGGCGCAGCGTGAGGACGCGGGTGGCGGGGAGAGGGTCCCCGGCGTACGGCTCCTCGATCTCCTGCTCCAGGCGCAGACGGTCCGGCTCCTCCGTCGGCCGCCACGGACCGCTCCCCAGGCCGCGCACCAGGCGCACCGCAGGAGGATCGCCTGCGGCGGAGAACCTGATTCGGTACACGTGGGAGCAGGCTGCGACCAGTGCGCCGGCGAAGCCGGCAACGACGGCCGCCGACACCATCCAGAGGGCCACCACTCCCACCGTTGTCCAACCGGCCCCGGAGAAGAGCACGATCACCGCCACAGGCACGGCGAGGGCGAGCCCAAGCAAGCCCGTACCGAGCGCGGTCAGCGTGGCGTTCCCCAGCGAGCGCGGCACGGTGCGCCAGGTGCCGCCGCCCGCCCGTAGCACCACGTCGGTCGTCCCCGATTCGCCCCGCTCCACCCCGCCGGGCGCCCCCGCGCTGCGTGCCGTCATTGCCTCACGATAGATCTGACGCCGGGTTACTGACCAGATGCCCTACGTAGGACATCGCGGGCTGCGGTACGACGCGGCCCAGCCATCTCCTTCCCCATCGGTGACGGCGACTCCAAAGCGCAAGTACGCCTCGCCTCCCTGGAGCAGGCCGGAGCCCGGTCAAGAAGCGGGACAACATCGCCGCCGGGACGGGCTCCTGGAGCTGGGATCGTTCCCAGCCCGAACCGGTGACTTCAACGGCGACGGCAAGACCGACGTCGGCATCCTGTACGGCTACGGCCGGCAGACCGGCGGCACCAACCGGGCCGGCCTGTGGAGGATCGCGAGCACCGGAACCGGATTCGACGTCCCCGCACTCGCCTGGGACAGCAACGATCGCTGATCCCCGACCGGCCTGACGGACACCCAGACAGGGCGCCGAGCGTGATGCTCGTCGTCCCGTTCGTTGTGTAGCGGACTCGCCACTCGCACCCCCAGGGGCCTTTGCATACCCGCGAGCGCTTCGACACCGCCGTCGGCGAAGCCTCCGCGCTTCATGGTTCAGGCACCATGGCGCGGGCCGAGAGACTAAGGTTGCGTCAGCGAGTCCGGGTCCAACCGTCGGCCTTCCAATGAAGCCTTCCAAGGATCCAGGCCGCTGGCGGACCGCGCGGGATCCGGATGTCCTGCATGTGCCGTCAGTGGACCCCAGGGTGCGCAGCTCCATAGGCATGGCCATGCCTCGTGCAATCGTTCCGAACAGCTAGAGATCACCAACAACACCTGAGTCTCCCATCACCGGCACGGAAACTCAGTTCAGCCACTCGATGTGGCCGAACTGAGCAGATCCGCGCAGTTCGGCCCTGCATGCAAGGGGAGTCGAACGGTGGAATCAACGATCATTCTCTGGGTCCTGGCCTGGTCCGGTGCTGCAACATTCGCGGTTTGGGCGGCCCGGGAGTTCTTGATCCAGCTACTGCCACTGATCGACGCCTGGCGACGGGTGAGGGACGCGGTCCGGCGGGATGATGCTTCCAGCGAGTAGCAGGCGGCCGCCCTGTCCGCCCCTTCCGGCGACCTGAGAGAGACGGCGTTCGAGCGCGGCACGACTCAGCCGGAGGCGGAGTCCCGGGACGCGGCCGTGTTTCAGAACTCGCCGATCGTTCGGGCGAGGTGACAACGGTCAGATCCAACCGGCGGTCCTGGGTGGCGCGGACTCGGAGGAGTTGCTTCGGATCGGTCCTCGACATCAGGTTCAAGGCGCCAACGCGCACTACCGGCGACGACGCGAAACAGGAGACTGGCATGCCCGGGCCCTGCGGCACCTGTTCAACCGCATGCTCGGACAGCTCCACCATTGCCTCCAGACCCGCGTCCCCGTCGACGAATCCATCGCGTTCCCACAGCCCGCTGGGACCTGATGGGGCACGTGGGAACTCTGATCACGGTGGCGTGAATCCTCAGGTCAGAGGCGGGCACCCCATACGCGCAGGATCCTGCTTGCTTCGTTGCTGATCGAGTCGTCCGCATCCGATACCAACACCGAGGACAGTTCCTCGAGCTGTGCGAGACCTTCCTCGGACTGACAGCAGACGTCATTGATCGCACCATCGAGGTAGTCGCTGGTGCCGTCGTCCGCGCTGCTGAGCGCCGCCAGGACCATGCGCAAACCGCAGATGTCCCCCCGCTCGAGCAGAGCCTCCGCCGTCTCGCGGGTGACGGCGGTGTTTTGGCCGTCCAGCAGCAGCCGATGCAGTACGTCAGCCACTCCGGCTTCCTCTGCCGAGCCTGCAAGACGCCGACCTGCTGCCGCTCTGACGGACCATGATGCCGAGCGAGCGTCCTGAAGGGCTGAACTCAACTCGTTGTCGATTTCGGGGAGGGTCATGGCCTCCATCCTGGCACGACTGCTCGGACACCTCGGCTCGCCTTCATGATGGCGGCCAGAGCCGCCTCTGGAGGCCCTCATTCCACCCGCTGTCCTTGACCTCTTAGCCGCATGAGGTGTCTTTCCCACGCGATAGCCGAGGGGAAAGACACCTCATGCAGTCAAGCCGTCAAGTCGTGGGGGTAGGCCGTCTCCTTCGGTGCTTGCCGCAGGTTCGCCCCTGGGTGTCGGCGTACGACTCAATCTGCCCGGTCGCGT
>NZ_JBIAQX010000010.1:0-268065 GCF_042889445.1 Streptomyces sp. NPDC002602
GAGACCGCGAAGTCCTCGGTGGTCTCGCCGAAGTTCCAGCCGGCCCGGAAGGCGGCCACGTTCGCCTCGGCGATCTCCGGCTTCTTCGCGAACTTGGTCCGCAGGAAGGCCTCCGTGCCCTCCGTCGGGCGGTGGTACATCCACGACAGCAGACCCAACGCGAACATGTTCTTGCTGCGCTCGGCCTCCTTGCGCGACAGCCCGAAGTCCTTCAGCGCCTCCACCGTCAAGGTGGTGAGCGGGACCGGGTGCACGCGGTAGGCGTCCAGCGAGCCGTCCTCCAGCGGGGAGGTCGCGTAGCCGACCTTGGCCATCGGGCGTTTGGTGAACTCGTCGGTGTTGACGATGATCTCCGCGCCGCGCGGGACGTCCGCGATGTTCGCCTTCAGCGCCGCCGGGTTCATCGCCACCAGGACGTCCGGGGCGTCGCCCGGGGTCAGGATGTCGTGATCGGCGAAGTGCAGTTGGAAGGAGGACACGCCCGGGAGGGTTCCGGCGGGGGCACGGATCTCGGCGGGGAAGTTGGGGAGGGTCGAGAGGTCGTTGCCGAAGGAGGCCGTCTCCGAAGTGAAACGGTCACCCGTCAGCTGCATGCCGTCGCCCGAGTCACCCGCGAAACGGATGATCACACGGTCGAGGCGGCGGACTTCCTTCTCGCCGGCCGGGGGAATGGCAGTCTCGGTCATCACTCAGGCCTTGATCTCGCAGATGGTGGCACCGGAGGTGAGGGACGCGCCGACTTCGGCCTTGAGGCCGACGATGGTGCCGGAGCGGTGTGCGTTGAGGGGCTGTTCCATCTTCATGGCCTCGAGAACGACGATCAGGTCGCCCTCGTCGACCTGCTGGCCGTCCTCGACGGCGATCTTGACGATGGTTCCCTGCATCGGGGAGGCGAGGGTGTCGCCGGAGGGGGCCTTGACGCTCTTGTTGCCGCGGCGCTTGATCTTGGTCGCGGTACCGCCGCCCGTGGAGGCCGCGCCCCGGGTCAATGTCGTCCCCAGAGATGCGGGCAGCGAGACTTCCAGGCGGCGGCCACCGACCTCGACCACCAGCGATTCGCGTCCCTCTTCCGCCTCGGGATCCTCGCCCGGCACCGCGTTGAAGGCTTTGATGTCGTTGACGAACTCGGTTTCGATCCAGCGGGTGTGGACCGTGAAGGGGCCTTCCGCGGGGGCGAAGGCGGGGTCGGTGACGACGGCGCGGTGGAAGGGGAGGGCGGTGGCCATGCCCTCGATCTCGAACTCGGCGAGTGCGCGGGCGGCGCGTTGGAGGGCCTGTTCGCGGGTGGCGCCGGTGACGATCAGCTTGGCGAGGAGGGAGTCCCAGGCGGGGCCGATGACGGAGCCGGACTCGACGCCCGCGTCGAGGCGGACGCCGGGGCCGGAGGGGGGTGCGAAGCGGGTGACGGTGCCGGGGGCGGGCAGGAAGCCGCGGCCGGGGTCCTCGCCGTTGATGCGGAACTCGAAGGAGTGCCCGCGCAGTACCGGGTCGTCGTAGCCGAGTGCCTCGCCGTCGGCGATGCGGAACATCTCCCGCACGAGGTCGAGGCCGGAGACCTCCTCGGTGACGGGGTGTTCGACCTGGAGGCGGGTGTTGACCTCCAGGAAGGAGATCAGGCCGTCGGCGGAGACCAGGAACTCCACGGTGCCGGCGCCGACGTAGCCGGCTTCCTTCAGGATGGCCTTGGAGGCGGCGTACAGCTCGGCGTTCTGGGCGTCCGTCAGGAACGGGGCCGGGGCCTCCTCGACCAGCTTCTGGTGGCGGCGCTGGAGCGAGCAGTCGCGGGTGGAGACGACGACGACGTTGCCGTGGGTGTCGGCCAGGCACTGGGTCTCGACGTGGCGGGGCTTGTCGAGGTAGCGCTCGACGAAGCACTCGCCGCGTCCGAACGCGGCGACGGCCTCGCGGACGGCGGAGTCGTACAGCTCGGGGACCTCTTCGAGGGTGCGGGCGACCTTCAGGCCGCGACCGCCGCCACCGAACGCGGCCTTGATCGCGATCGGGAGGCCGTGTTCCCTCGCGAAGGCCACGACCTCCTCGGACCCGGAGACCGGGTCGGGGGTGCCGGCGACCAGCGGGGCGCCGGCGCGTTGGGCGATGTGACGGGCGGCGACCTTGTCGCCGAGGTCACGGATGGCCTGCGGCGGCGGCCCGATCCACGTCAGACCCGCGTCCAGGACGGCTTGGGCGAAGTCGGCGTTCTCCGACAGGAAGCCGTACCCGGGATGGATCGCGTCCGCGCCGGAGTCCGCCGCCGCCTGCAAAACCATCGCGATGTCCAAATAGCTGGCGGCCGGGGTGTCACCACCCAACGCGAACGCCTCATCCGCCACACGCACATGCAGAGCGTCCCGATCCGGATCCGCGTAGACAGCCACACTCCCGATACCCGCATCCCGGCAAGCCCGAGCAACGCGGACAGCGATCTCGCCGCGGTTCGCAATCAGCACCTTACGCACGAACGCTCTCCTCAACTTCGGTGACAGTTCGAACCATCGACGGTCGAAAACGTAGCCCCGGCTCCTCGCCGGCGGCCCACCGGCAGGTAATCACCGCACGAGGACCGCCAGAGAACGCCTGGTGACCGAGTTGTGGTCGGGTGGCCGCGCCCCGGGTTCTCCCGCGGTTCTCGTGCCGCGGCTCTGCTCCGGCGCTCTTCTCCGGTTCTTCTCTCGTGTCTCATGGAGGTATGCGGTCATGACCGATGTGTCCCGTCGGGTGCTCATGAAAGGCGCGGCGCTGACCGGCGGCGCTCTGGCGGTGCCCACGATGGGTGTCGTGGCGGCCGCGGGAACCGCCGAGGCGGCCGTCGTCGAAGGCACCGGGGAGGCCGCCGCCCGCGCGGCCGTCCCCGCCCCGATCACCGTCACCCGCACCGACCCGCGCTACCGCGGCCTCATATCGGGCTCCAACCAGCGCTGGGTCGGCTCCCCCGACTACGTCCGGCTCGTCGGCTCCGCCGACCAGGTCGTCAGCGCGGTACAGGAGGCCGTCGACCGGAAACTCAAGGTCGTGGTCCGCAGCGGCGGCCACTGCGACGAGGACTTCACGACCAACCCCGAGGTCCGGGTCGTCATCGACATGGCCGGGCTGGGCTCCATCGCGTACGACCCGCGGATGCGTGCCATCTCCGTCGAGCCGGGCGCCCTGCTGGGCACCGTCTACCGCACCCTCTACAAGCGCTGGGGCGTCGTCCTGCCCGGCGGCACCTGCCCGACCGTCGGCGCCGGCGGACACATCAGCGGCGGCGGCTACGGCGCGCTGTCGCGTTCGCGCGGACTGACCGTGGACCACCTGTACGCCGTCGAGGTCGTCCACGTCGACCAGAACGGACGGGCCCGCAAGGTGGTCGCGACCCGTGAGGCGAACGACCCGAACCGCGAGCTGTGGTGGGCCCACACCGGGGGCGGCGGCGGGAACTTCGGGATCGTCACCAAGTACTGGCTGCGCTCCCCGGGCGCCACCGGCGACGACCCGACGAAGCTGCTGCCCAAGGCGCCCTCCGAGGTGATCCTGTCGGACGTCAGCTGGTCCTGGGAGGACCTGGACGAGGCGAGCTTCACCCGGCTCGTGCACAACTTCAACGTCTGGCACGAGAACAACTCGGGCCCCGACGCCCCGGGCCGCTTCCTCTACAGCCAGTTCAAGGCGATGCACAAGGCGGCCGGCTACTTCCGGATGAGCACCCAGATCGACGCGGCGGCGCCGGACGCCGATCAGGTGCTCGACGGGTTCCTCGCGGCCGTCTCCGAGGGCACCGGGGTCCGCTACACCGTCGGCGACCGCTACCGGGCGCCGTGGCTGTACGCGGTCACCGAGTGGTCGGGCTTCGTCGAGGCCGCCGTGCCGCGCTGGAAGTCCAAGTCGGCGTACGTCCGCAAGGCGATGCCGCAGGACCAGCTCAAGGCGATGTACCGGCAGCTGACCCGCACCGACTACCCGGGCCCGTACGGGATGATCGCCCTCGTCAGCTTCGGCGGCCGGATCAACGACACGGGGAGCGCGGACACCGCGACCGCCCAGCGGGACTCCGTCGCCAAGATGCTCTACTGCAGCCTCTGGACGAACCCGGCGGACGACGCGGTCCACCAGAACTGGGTGCGCGAGGCCTACGCGGACGTGTACGCGAGCACCGGCGGCGTGCCCCGCCCGGGTGGGGTCAACGACGGCTGCTACATCAACTACGCGGACGCCGACATCGCCGATCCGACGCTCAACACCTCGGGCGTCCCCTGGCACCGGCTCTACTTCAAGGACAACTACCCGCGCCTCCAGCGGGCCAAGGCGAAGTGGGACCCGCGGGACGTCTTCTCGCACCGCCTCGGCATCCGCCTGCCGTAACGATTCCCCACAAGCGATTCCCCACACCGCGGCACCGCGCCCCTCACACCGCGCGCGGCGCCGCACCCAAGGGGAGAGCCCCGCCGGCCTCGGGCCGGCGGGGCTCTCTCGTGGCCGCCCCGTCACGGGGCCGCCGGGAAGTGGCCTTCCTCGACGAAGAAGCCGACGTACTTCTCGAACAGCTCCTTCGTCAGCACGGGGATCTCGACGCCGGTCCCGGCCAGGGCCGCCGCCGTCTCGGTGGTGTCGATCGGCGGGTAGAAGCCGTCGGTGTCGGACGTCATCATCTCGAAGGCGTCCAACAGCGGCAGGAGCGCGTTGTCGCCCGCCTTCACCGTGGTGTTCCAGTTGTCCCAGCTCACCTCGTCGAGTTCGTAGCCGAGGCCGCGCAGGAACTCGGCGCACCGGGTCAGGGCCAGGGAACTCTGGTTGAAGAGGTGGAAGGTACGGCCGACCGCACCGGGCTGCCGCGAGATGCCGGTGATCGCCGCGCTGACGTAGTCGACCGGCAGCAGGTGGAAGCGGCCCTCGGTGCCCTTGGGGATGCTCCGGGACTGGACCAGCCCCTTCAGCGTCAGCCACACGAAGTCGGCGGTCTGGCAGGCGCCGTTGACCTGGTCGCCGGAGATCACGTCGACGCGGTAGACCGAGACCGGCAGGCCCCGGTCCCGGGCCAGCCCGATGATCTGCTCCGCGACCCACTTGGAGCGCAGGTACCCGCTCGCGAGGGCCTCGGCCGGCCCGGTCGGGTCGGTCACCTTCAGCGGGACGCCGGGCTCGCGCACCCCGTTGAAGACACCGACGGTGGAGACGTAGTGCACCGGGACGGTGCGGTGGCGCGCCGCGAGCCGCAGCACCTCCTCCGTGCCCGTCACGTTCGAGGCCTTGAGGGTCTCGTACGGGTGCAGCCAGTGCACCCGGGCGCCGTTGTGGTAGACCACGTCGACGGTGCGGGCGAGGGCGTCGAACGCCTCCTCGGTCAGGCCGAGCCGCGGCTCGGCCAGGTCGCCGAGGACGATCGACAGCCGGTCCTCGTCGATCTCGTCCCACACCCGGTACCAGCGGGCGTTGGCCTTCAGCCGCTCCAGGGCCGAGGCCTCGTCCTCGCCGCGGACCAGGCAGCGCACCCGGCCCGTGGTGGCGCGCATCAGGTCCCGCAGCAGGAACGCGCCGAGGAAGCCGCTGGCTCCCGTCAGCAGGATCTCCTTCGGGTCCACGGCGGTCCGTACGACCTCCTGCGCGGGCCGGATGTCGTCGGCGAGCCGGATCTCCGCCGCGTAGTCCGTTCCCTTGCGGCCGGCGGTACCGCTGGCGACCTCGCCGTGCAGGAACGCGGCGAGCGCGAGCGGCGTCGGGTGGTCGAAGACCAGCGTGGGCGGCAGCTTGAGGCCGGTGGCGGTGCCCAACTGGTTGCGCAGCTCGACCGAGGTGAGCGAGTCGAAGCCCAGCGCCGAGAACGGCTGCCCGGTGTCGATCGCCGAGGTGTCGGAGTGCCCGAGGACCGCCGAGACCTGCGCGAGGACGACCTCCAGCACCGCCCGCGACTGCTCCTCGGCCGTCAGCCCGGCCAGCCGGTCCGCCAGGGTCTCTGCGGTGACCTCGGTGTTCTGGGCGGTCCGGCGGGCCGGCGTGCGGACCAGCTTGCTCAGCAGCACCGGCACCTGGACCTGCTCCCGCAGGGTCGCGAGGTCCATCGGGGTGGCGACCAGCGCCGCGTGCCCGGTCTCCAACGCGATGTCCAACAGGGCGGGGCCCTGCTCGGACTCCACGGGGCGGAAGCCGCTGCGGGCGATGCGCTGGAGGTCGGCTTGGTCGAGGTGACCGGTCATGCCGCTGGTCTGCGACCACAGGCCCCAGGCCAGCGAGGTCGCGGCGAGGCCCCGGGCCTTGCGGTGCTGGGCGAGGCCGTCGAGGAAGTGGTTCGCGGCCGAGTACGTGGACTGGCCGGGGCCGCCGACGACCGCCGCGATCGACGAGAAGAGCACGAAGGCGGACAGGTCCAGGTCCTTCGTCAGCTCGTGCAGGTTCCACGAGGCGTCGACCTTGGGTCGCAGTACGGCCGAGAGCCGCTCCGGGGTCTGCGATCCGATCAGCCCGTCGTCCAGGACGCCGGCGGTGTGCAGGACGCCGGTCAGCGGGTGCGCGCGCGGGACGTCCGCCAGTACGGCGGCCAGCGCCTCCCGGTCGGCGACGTCGCAGGCCGCGATGGTCACCCGGGCGCCGAGCGAGGTCAGTTCGGCCGCGAGGGCGCCCGCCCCCTCGGCGGCGAGACCGCGCCGGCTGGTGAGCAGCAGGTTCCGCACGCCGTGCTCGACGACCAGGTGCCGGGCGAACAGGGCGCCGAGACTGCCGGTGCCACCGGTGATCAGGACGGTGCCGTCGGGGTTCCACCCACCGGTGCGGCCCGCGGCCGACTCGGAGATCCGGCCCAGGCGCGGTATCAGCACCTGTCCGGCGCGGACGGCCGACTGCGGTTCCCCGGAGGCGACCACCGAGGCCAGTACCGCGAACGGGTCGGCGGCGGGGTCGTCCAGGTCGAGGTCGTGGTCGACGAGCACGATCCGGCCGGGGTTCTCGGACTGCGCGGAGCGCAGCAGGCCCCACACGGTGGCCGCGCCCAGGTCGGTGACGTCCTCGTCGCGGGCGGCCACGCCGCCGCGGGTGAGGACCACCAGTCGGGTGTCGGTGAGGCGTTCCTCGGCAAGCCAGTTCTGTACGAGGGCCAGCGCGTTCCTGGCCGCCGTGTGCACGTCGGCGGCCCGGTCCCCGGTGTCGGGGGTCTCCTGGCGGGCCAGGACGACGTCGACGCGTTCGCCCGCGCCGATGACCCGGGCGGCCCGGGCCACGTCGGTGAACCGGCGGTCCCCGAAGCCGTCCTTGCCCAGGGTCGCCCAGTGCGTGGTGTCCCCGGTGGCGACGACCGGGTAGGGCGCCCAGTCGACGTGGAAGAGGGAGTCGCGCCGGCGGGCCAGGGCGTTGGAGACCTCGCCGACGGCGATGGCCCGGCAGGCGACCGACGCGACCCGGGCGACGGGCTGTCCGCTCTGGTCGGCGAGCTGGACGACCAGCGCGTCGTCGGCGTCGAGGGAGAGCCGTACGCGGAGCTTGGAGGCGCCGGTCGCGTACAGCCGGACGCCCTTCCAGTCGGTGGAGATCCAGACGGCGCCCTCGGGGACGGTGCCGTAGCTCGCGAGGCAGGAGGCCGCCAGCGCGACTTCGAGGAGGGCCGGGTGCAGACCGAAGCCGGCCTGGCTGGTGCGGCTGCCGTCGGGCAGGCTGACCTCGGCGTACACCTCGTCGTCGCGGCGCCAGACGGCGTCCAGGCCCCGGTAGACCGGGCCGTAGACGTAGCCCTGGGTGGCGAGCTTCTCGTACGCGTCGTGCAGCGGGACCTCCTCGGCGTCGGCGGGCGGCCACTCGGTGAGGGCGAACGGCTCGTCGGCGCCCTGGAAGCTGAGGTGACCGCGGGCGTTGAGGGTCCACGGCACGTCGGCGTTGTCGGGCCGCGAGTAGATCGCCAGCTCGCGCCGGCCGCCGCCGGCGGCGGAGCCCACGCTGACCTGGAGGTGGATGCCGCCCTTCTCGGGAAGGGCCAGCGGGCCGAGGATCGACAGGTCGTCGAGGACGGTGCTGCCCAGCTCGTCGCCGGCGCGGATCGCCATCTCGATCAGCGCGGTCGCCGGCACCAGGATCTGGCCCAGGACGATGTGGTCCGCGAGCCAGGGGTGGGTGCGCAGCGAGAGCCGGCTGGTGAACAGGACCTGGTCGGAGCCGGCGATGGTGACCGCGGCGCCGAGCAGCGGGTGGTCCGCCGATTCGAGGCCCAGGTCGGAGGCGTCGGCCACGATCCCGCTGGTCTCGACCCAGTACCGCTCGTGCTGGAAGGCGTACGTCGGCAGGTCGGCGCGGCGGGCGCCCGTGCCGGCGAAGAACTCCCGCCACCCGACGGGAACGCCCGCCGTGTGGAGCCGGCCGAGGCCGCCGACGAGGGTCTCGGCGTCGGGGCGGCCCCGACGCAGCAGCGGTACGGCCGTCGCGTCGGTGAGGGTGTCGCGGACCAGTCCGGCCAGGACGGCGTCGGGGCCGATCTCGACGAAGGTCGTCGCACCGAACTGCTCCATGGTGCGGACCGCGTCGGTGAACCGGACGGCGCCGCGGACCTGGTCGGTCCAGTAGCCGGGGGTGCGCAGGTCGTCCCCGGTGGCGAGCTTGCCGGTGAGGGTGGAGATGACGGGCAGTTGCGGCTTGTTGTAGGTGAGGGTGGCCGCGACCTTCCGGAACTCCTCCAGCATGCCGTTCATGTGGGGGGAGTGGAAGGCGTGCGAGACCGTCAGGCGCTTGGTCTTGCGGCCCAGTTCGGCGAGGTTTCCGGCGACCTTGAGGGCGGCTTCCTCGTCGCCGGAGACGACGACGGAGGTCGGGCCGTTGACGGCGGCGATCGACAGCCGGTCCTCCAGGCCTTCGAGGAGCGGCAGGACCTCCGCCTCCGTGGCCTGGACGGCGATCATGGCGCCGCCGGTGGGCAGCGCCTGCATCAACCTCGCCCGGGCGACCACCAGCTTCGCGGTGTCCGCGAGGTCGAGGACGCCCGCGATGTGGGCGGCCGTCAACTCGCCGATGGAGTGCCCCGCGAGGTGGTCGGGGGTGATCCCCCAGGACTCGACGAGGCGGTACAGGGCCACCTCGACGGCGAACAGGGCCGGCTGGGTGTAGCCCGTCTCGTCCAGGTCCGTGCCCGAGGCGATGACCTCGCGGATCGGCCGGTCCAGGTGCTTGTCCAGCTCGGCGGCGACCGCGTCGAAGGCCTCGGCGTACACGGGGAAGTGCGCGTACAGCTCCTCGCCCATCCCGGCACGCTGCGCGCCCTGCCCGGTGAAGACGAACGCCGTGTGGCCGCCCGCCTTCGCGCCCCGCACCACGCTCGCGTCCGGTGCGCCGGCGGCCAGCGAGCGCAGGCCCTCCAGCAGCGCGTCCCGGTCGGCGCCGACGACCACCGCGCGCTGCTCCAGCGCCGCGCGGCCCGTGGCCAGCGAGTACGCCACGTCCAGCGGGGAAGGGCCGGCGTCGGCCTCCACCAGCTCCAGCAGGCGCCGGGCCTGGTCGGCGAGCGCGTCGGGGGTCTTCGCACCCAGCGTCCACGGCAGGAAGGGGAGCGCGCGGACGGGCGCGTCGCCGGCCGGCCGCGGCTCGTCGGAGGCCTCCTCGGTCGGCGGCTCCTCCAGGATGACGTGGGCGTTGGTGCCACTGACGCCGAACGCGGAGACGCCGGCGCGGCGCGGTGCGCCGCCGGCGGGCCACGGACGGGCCTCGGTCAGCAGGGAGACGGCGCCCGCGTCCCAGTCGACCATCGGGGTCGGCTCGTCGATGTTCAGGGACTTGGGCAGGACCCCGTGCCGCATCGCCATGATCATCTTGATGACGCCGCCCGCGCCGGCCGCCGCGACGCTGTGCCCGATGTTCGACTTCAACGAGCCCAGGTGCAGCGGCCGGTCCGCCGGGCGGTTCTGCCCGTACGTGGCCAGCAGCGCCTGCGCCTCGATCGGGTCGCCGAGCCGGGTCCCGGTGCCGTGCGCCTCCACCGCGTCCACGTCGGCCGCGAACAGCTTCGCGGCGGCCAACGCCTGGTGGATGACCCGCTCCTGGGAGGGGCCGTTGGGGGCGGTCAGCCCATTGGAGGCGCCGTCCTGGTTGACGGCGCTGCCGCGGATCACGGCGAGGACCTCGTGGCCGTTGCGCCGGGCGTCCGACAGCTTCTCGACGAGCAGCAGACCGACCCCCTCCGACCAGGCCGTCCCGTCGGCCGCCGCGGCGAACGACTTGATCCGGCCGTCCTCGGCCAGCCCGTTCTGCCGCGAGAAGTCGACGAACCCGCTCGGGTTGCCCGACACCGTCGAACCGCCCGCCAGCGCCATGGACGACTCGCCCTTGCGGACCGACTGCACCGCCAGGTGCAGCGCCACCAGCGAGGAGGAGCACGCCGTGTCCACGGACACGGCCGGGCCCTCGAAACCGAAGGAGTACGCGATGCGGCCCGAGGCGACGGCGCTCAACTTGCTCGTCATCAGGTAGCCCTCGAGCTCCTCGGGGCCCTCCAGCCCCAGGTAGCTCTGCTCCACCACGCCCGCGAACACGCCGACCGGGGTGCCCCGCAGCGAGGTCGGGTCGATGCCCGCCTGCTCGAAGGTCTCCCACGCGGTCTCCAACAGCACCCGCTGCTGCGGATCCATGGCGAGCGCCTCACGGGGCGAGATCCCGAAGAAGCCGGGGTCGAAGAGGGCCGCGCCCGCAAGGAACCCGCCCTTCTTCGTGTACGACTTTCCGGGCTTGCCGCGCTCCGGGTCGTACAGGGCGTCGATGTCCCAGCCGCGGTCCTCGGGCCAGTCGGTGATCCCGTCGGCCTCGTCCATGACCAGCTTCCACAGGGTCTCCGCAGAGGTCACCCCGCCCGGGAAACGGCAGGCCATGCCGACGATGGCGACCGGCTCGTCCTGGCCGGCCTCCAGTTCCGCGACCCGCTGCCTCGTCTTCTGAAGGTCGGTGGTCACCCACTTGAGGTAGTCGACCATCTTCTGTTCTTTGGAAACAGCCTGGTCCGTGGACGCTGCCGGTTCGTTGGACTTGGTCTCATTGGACATGCGAAATCAACTTCTCCTCAGAGCTGCGTACGTCGGGACCATCAGTTCGCGGAACGGCCGAGCTGGTTGTCGATGAAGTCGAAGAGGTCGTCCGCGGAAGCGGATTCGATCGTGCTCGTCAGGTCCGGGCCCGCGGCCGTTCCCGTCGCCTCGCTCAGCCGGGACAGGATCGCCTGGAGCCGTACAGAGACCGTGGAGCGCGCCTGGACGTCCTCCAGGAGGGCGGTCAGGTTCGCCTCCACCCGGTCGAGGTCCGCCATCACGGGCGCCGACGCGTCGCCGGCGCCGTCGGGCGCCACCTCGCCGAGCACGTGCTCCGCGAGGGCGGTGGGCGTCGGGTGGTCGAAGACCACCGTGGCCGACAGCCTGACCCCCGTCGCCGCACCCAGACGGTTGCGCAGCTCCACCGCCGTCATCGAGTCGAAGCCCATCTCCTGGAACGCCCGGTCGGCCTGCACCGAGTCCTGGCCCGAGTGCCCCAGCACCGTGGCCACTTCACCGCGTACGAGGTCCAGCACCATCTGGTGCCGCTCCAGCGCCGACAACCCGGCCAGCCGGGTCGCGAGGAGCTCCACGGAGCCCGTGCCGGACTGGGCCGCGCGCCGGTTCGCCACCCGCACCAGGGACCGGAACACCGGCGGCACCAGGCCGTGCGCCCGCATCGCGGACAGGTCGACCGGGAGCACCACGACCGCCGGACCGCCGCCGGCCGCGGCCGCGTCGAAGAGACCACCACCCTCCTGCGGGGTGACCGGCCGGAAGCCCTCGCGGCCGAACCGCTTCAGGTCGTTCTCGTCCAGGCCCGCGTTGATTCCGTGACTCAGGTCCCACAGGCCCCAGGCCAGTGAGGTCGCCGGTAGCCCGAGCGCCCGACGGTGCGCGGCCAGACCGTCCAGGAAGGCGTTGGCCGCCGCGTAGTTGGACTGACCAGGGCCACCGATGACACCGACGCTGGAGGAGAACAACACGAAGGCCGACAGCCCCAGGTCCCGCGTCAACTCGTGCAGATGCCAGGCCGCGTCCGCCTTCGGACGCAGCACGGCCGCCAGACTGTCCGGCCCGAGCGCCGCCACCAGACCGTTGTCGAGGACACCCGCGGCATGCACCACGCCCCGCAGCGGATGTTCCGTCGGGATCGCCGCCAGGGCCGCGGCCAGCGCGTCCCGGTCGGAGACGTCCACGCGGGACAGCGTCACCCGGGCGCCGAGCGCCCCGAGTTCGGCCCGCAGCTCCGCCGCGCCCGCGGCGTCCGCACCACTGCGGCTGACCAGCAGCAGGTTCCGCACGCCGTGCTCGGCGACCAGGTGCCGGGCGAACAGCGCGCCCAGCGCCCCGGTACCACCGGTGATCAGCACGGTGCCCTCCGGACCCCACGGGGTCGGCGCACCCTCGCTCTCGGGAACCACGCGGCGCAACCTCGGCAGCAGCACCTCGCCGCCGCGCAGCGCCGCCTGCGGCTCGCCCGAGGCGAGTACGGCGGACAGGGCGTCCACCGGCACCGCGCCGGCGTCCGCGTGGTCGACGTCGACCAGCACGATCCTGTCCGGTGCCTCGGCCTGCGCGGAACGCAGCAGCCCCCACACGGTGGCCGACCCCGGCTCGGGAACCCCCTCCGAACCGGTGTCGACCGCGCCCCGGGTGAGGACCACCAGACGGGTCGCCTCCAACCGGTCGTCGGCCAGCCAGTCCTGTGCCAGCGACAGGGCCTGCCGCGCCGCCGCATGGGCCGCGCCCACCACGTCACCCGAGGTGTCCGGCGCGATCCGGGCCACCACCGCGTCCACGGCGGCCCCGGCCTCGGCGGCCTTGCCGACCGCCGCCACCTCCTCGAAGGACGGCCCGTCGAAACCGCCCTCGGCGGCTCCGAGGACGCCCCAGCGGACCCGGCTGCCCGGCTCGGGCAGCGCGGTGGCCGACCAGTCCACCCGGAACAGCGGCAGGTTGCCGCCGGCGCGCACGGTGAACTCCTCGTCCGGCACGTCCCGGAACACGAGCCGCTCGATCGTGGCGACGGGCTGCTCCTCCGCGTCCGAGAGCCGTACGGTCACGGCCCCCTCCGCGTCCCCGTCGAGCGGGGCGATCCGCACCCGCACCGCGGTCGCGCCGGTCGCGTGCAGCCGGACCCCCTGCCACCGGGCCGGGACCCTCGTCGAACCGGCCGCGCCGGCGCCGCCGGCCCCGGCGAGCGCGGCCTCCAACAGCGCCGGGTGCAGCTCGTAGGCGGCAGCGTCGGGCAGCAGTTCCTCGGGCAGCCGGACCTCGACGGCCTCACCGCCCACCGCGGCGGGCACCTGCTGCCCGCCGGTGGTCTCGAAGGCGCCGTGCGCATGGGCCGTCCAACCGGCCTCGGCCTCGTCACCGCGCGTGTGGACCGTGAAGGGACGCCGCCCGGCCTCGTCCACCGGGCCCACGCCCAACTGGAGTTGGAGGGCGCCCTGTACGGGCAGCACCACCGGGGTGTTCGACTCCAGCTCGGCGAGCCCGGCCAGCCCCAGTTCGTCGCTCGCCCGGACCGCCAACTCCACCAACGCGGAGGACGGCAGCACGGCCGATTCGAACACGGCGTGCTCGGCCAGCCACGGGTGCGAGCGCACCGAGAGCCGGCTGGTGAACAGCACCTGGTCGGCGCCGGCGATGGTGACGGCCGCCCCGAGCAACGGGTGCCCGGTCGGGTTCAGGCCGTACCCGGCGTCGACCGCCGCACCCGATCCCTTCAACCAGAACGCCTCGTGCTGGAAGGCGTACGTCGGCAGGCCCGTCCGCTCGGCGCCCGTACCGGCGAAGTAGGCCCCCCAGTCGACGCGGACGCCGCGGCTGTGCAGCCGGCCCACGCCCGCGACGAGGGTCTCCGCGTCGGGGCGACCCCGCCGCAGCAGCGGCACGGCAACCGCGTCCGTCACGATGTTCTGCGCCAGGGCGGTGAGGACGGCGTCGGGGCCGATTTCGGTGAAGGTGGTGGTGCCGAGGGTTTCGAGGGTGGCGACGGCGTCGGTGAAGCGGACGGCGCCGCGGACCTGGTCGGTCCAGTAGTCGGGGGTGCGCAGGTCGTCGCCGGTGGCGAGTTTGCCGGTGAGGGTGGAGACGATGGGGATGCGGGGTTCGTGGTAGGTGAGAGCTGCCGCGACCTTTCGGAACTCTTCCAGCATTCCGTCCATGTGGGGGGAGTGGAAGGCGTGGGAGACGGTGAGCCGCTTGGTCTTGCGGCCCTGCGCGGCGAGTCGGGAAGCCACCTCCAGCGCCGCGTCTTCGTCGCCGGAGACGACCACTGATGTGGGGCCGTTGATGGCGGCGATGGCGAGGCGGTCGTGGAGGTTTTCGAGGTGGGGGAGTATCTCGGCTTCGGTGGCTTGGAGGGCGATCATGGCGCCGCCGGTGGGGAGGGCCTGCATGAGTCGTGCGCGGGCGGCGACGAGTGTGGCGGCGTCGGGGAGGGTGAGGATTCCGGCGATGTGTGCGGCGGTGAGTTCGCCGATGGAGTGGCCGGCGAGGTGGTCGGGCCTCAGGCCCCAGGATTCGAGGAGTCGGTGGAGGGCGACTTCGAGGGCGAACAGGGCGGGTTGGGTGTTGCCGGTGTCGTCCAGGTCCGTGCCCGAGGCGATGACCTCGCGGATCGGCCGGTCCAGGTGCTGGTCGAGTTCGGCGGCGACGGCGTCGAAGGCGGTGGCGTAGGCGGGGAAGGCGGCGTACAGCTCCTCGCCCATCCCGGCGCGCTGCGCGCCCTGACCCGTGAACAGGAACGCCGACTTCCCGCCGATCCGGCTGTCACGTACGACACCCGGCGCCGATCCGCCCGAAGCGAGCGCCCGCAGGCCCTCCACCAGGGCCTCCCGGTCCGTGCCGATGACCACCGCCCGGTGCTCGAACAGCGAGCGATCGCCCGCCAGCGAGGCACCGACGTCGATCGGGTCGATGTGGATCGGGTCGATGTCGATCGGGTTGTTGTCGATCGGGTTGATGTCCGCGCCGGCTCCGGAGAACAGCTCCAGCAACCGCCGGGCCTGGTCCGTCACGGCCTGCGCCGTCTTGCCGGACAGGGTCCACGGCACCACCGGAAGCGGTGACCGGTCCCCGTCGGCGGCCGGGGGCTCGGGCCGGGCCGCGGGCTGTTCGATGATGACGTGCGCGTTGGTGCCGCTGATGCCGAAGGAGGAGACGGCCGCACGGCGCGGACGCTCGTACGTCTGCCACTCCCGGGCCTCGGTGAGCAGCTCGACCGCGCCCGCCTCCCAGTCGACGTGCCCGGACGGCGCGTCCACGTGCAGGGTCTTGGGCAGCACCTCGTGGCGCATGGCCTCGATCATCTTGATGACGCTGCCGACGCCGGCCGCGGCCTGGCTGTGCCCGATGTTCGACTTCAGCGAGCCGAGGTACAGCGGTCGCTCCTCCGGACGCCCCTGGCCGTAGGTGGCCAGCAGCGCCTGCGCCTCGATCGGGTCGCCCAGGGTGGTGCCCGTGCCGTGCGCCTCGACCACGTCCACATCGGCCGTGGTCAAACCGGCGTTGGCCAACGCCTGGCGGATGACCCGCTCCTGGGAGGGCCCGTTGGGGGCGGTCAGACCGTTGGAGGCACCGTCCTGGTTGATGGCGGAGCCCCGGATGACCGCGAGCACGGTGTGCCCGTTGCGTTCGGCGTCGGAGAGCCGCTCCACGAGCAGCAGACCGACGCCCTCGCTCCAGCCGGTGCCGTCGGCGCCGGCGGCGAAGGGCTTGCAACGCCCGTCGGGAGACAGCCCGCGCTGGCGGGAGAACTCCACGTACGAGGTGGGGCTGGACATCACGGTGACACCACCGGCGAGCGCGAGGTCGCACTCCCCGGAGCGCAGCGCGTTCGCGGCCATGTGCATGGCCACCAGCGAGGAGGAGCAGGCCGTGTCGACGGTGACCGCCGGGCCCTCCAGCCCCAGCGTGTACGAAACCCGGCCCGAGGCCACGCTGCCCGCGTTGCCGCTGGCCAGGTAGCCCTCCAGGTCCTCCGGGATCGTCGTGAGCGCCGACCCGTAGTCGTGGTACATCACACCGGCGAACACGCCCGTGCGGCTGCCGCGCAGCGAGGCCGGGACGATGCCCGCGTTCTCCACGGTCTCCCAGGCGGTCTCCAACAGCAGCCGCTGCTGCGGGTCGGTGGCCAGCGCCTCGCGCGGGGACATCCCGAAGAACTCCGGGTCGAACAGGTCCGCGTCGTGCAGGAAGCCACCGCCCCGGGCGTACGTGGTACCCGTGTGATCGGGGTCCGGGTGGTACAGGTTCTCCAGGTCCCAGCCCCGGTTGACAGGGAACTCGGTGATCGCGTCCGCGCCCCGCGCGACCAGCCGCCACAGGTCCGCGGGCGAGGAGACCCCGCCCGGGTAGCGGCAGGCCATGCCGACGATCGCGATCGGCTCCGGCGCGCCGCCCGAACCGGCCGGCACCGTGGCGGCCACGGCGGCGGGGGCGTTCTCACGGTCCCCGAACAGCTCGGCCGACAGGTGCGCGGCCAGGGCCGCCGGGTTCGGGTAGTCGAAGACGAGGGTGCTGGGCAGCCGCATGCCGGTGGCCGCGTTGAGCTGGTTGCGGAGCTCGACGGCGGTCAGTGAGTCGAAGCCCAGTTCCTGGAAGGCGCGTTCGGCGTCGATGCCGCTGTGGTCGGCGTGTCCGAGCACCCCGGCGACCCTCGCCCGGACCAGGTCGATCAGCGCCTGGTCCCGTTCGGTCGCGGAGAGCGCGCCCAGCCGGTCGGCCAACGAGGACTCGCCCGCCGCCCGGGCCGCGGCCTTGCGCGGGGCGGCCGTGACCAGGCCCCGGAACAGCGGGTGCGGGCCGTCGGTCTGCTTGCGCAGCGCGGCGGTGTTCAGCCGGGTCACCGCGAGGATCGCCTCGCCGGTGCCGGGGGCCGCGTCGAAGAGGTCCATCGCGTCGGCGGAGGACAGCGGCAGCAGACCGGTGCGCTCGATGCGCCTGAGGTCGGCCTCTTCCAGTGAGCCGCTGATGGTGCTGGCCTGGGCCCACAGGCCCCAGGCCAGTGAGGTGGCCGGGAGGTTGTTGGCCTGGCGGTACTGGGCGAGGGCGTCGAGGAAGGTGTTGCCGGCCGCGTAGTTGGCCTGGCCGGCGTTGCCGATCAGGCCCGCGATGGAGGAGTAGAGGACGAAGGCCGACAGGTCCAGGTCCTTGGTGAGGTCGTGGAGGTTCCAGGCCGCGTCGACCTTCGGCGCCAGCACCTTCCCCAGCCGCTCGGGGGTGAGCGAGGAGAGCAGACCGTCGTCCAGCACACCGGCCGTGTGGATCACCCCGGTGAGCGGCTGCTCGGCGGGGATCGCCGCCAGCACGCCTGCCAGGGCCTCCCGGTCGGCGACATCACAGGCGGCCACGGTGACCTCGGCGCCGAGCCCGGTCAGTTCGGCCGTCAACTCGGCCGCGCCCGCCGCCTCGGTACCGCGTCGGCTGAGGAGCAGCAGGTGCCGTGCGCCGTGTTCGGTGACCAGGTGTCGGGCCAGTACGCCGCCCAGCGCGCCGGTCGCGCCGGTGATCAGGGTGGTGCCCCGGTCCCAACGCGGTGTGATCGCCTGCGCGTCCTGACTCGTACGGGCCAGGCGCGGCACGAACAGCCGCTCGCCGCGCACCGCGAGCTGCGGCTCGCCCGAGGCCAGGGCGGCGGCCGGCAGGGTGTCGCCGTCCAGGTCCACCAGGACGATCCGCCCCGGGTTCTCGCTCTGCGCCACGCGCAGCAGACCCCACACACCCGCGTGCGTCAGATCGGTGACGGGCTCGCCGGCGGTGGCGACGGCGCCCCGGGTGACCACCACCAGCGTGGTGTCGGCGAACCGCTCGTCGGCCGTCCAGGACTGGACCGTCGCGAGCGCCTCCCGCACCGCGCGGTGCGTGGCGGCCGGCACGTCGGTGTCGACGCCGCCGGCCGGCAGCGCGAGGACGAGCGTGCCCGGCACGGGTTCGGCCGCCGCGACCGAGGCGAGGTCGGCGTACCGGCGGGCGCCCTCGACGGTGAGGTCGCCGATCACGGCCCAGCCCGAGGTGTCCACCGTCGGGCGCGCCGCGGGCAGCGTGTTCCAGGCGACCCGGAACAGCCCGTCGCGGGCCGTGGAGTTCGCCTCGCGCAGTGCCTCCTTCGACAGCGGGCGCAGCAGCAGCGACTCGACGGTCGCCACCGGGGCGCCCGTCCCGTCGGCCACCGTCAGCGAGGCCACCTCGGGACCGGTGAGCGTCAACCGCACCCGCAGCGCGGCGGCGCCCGTGGCGTGCACGCTCACCCCGGACCAGGAGAACGGCAGCAGCGCCACCCGCTCGTCGTCCACCACACCCGGCAGCAGCGGGTGCAGCGCCGAGTCCAGCAGCGCCGGGTGCAGCAGGAACCGTCCGGCGTCGGCCCGCCGCGCGTCCGGCAGGGCCAGCTCGGCGAAGATCTCCCCGTCGCCCTTCCAGACGCGGCGCAGCCCCTGGAAGGCGGGGCCGTACGCGTAGTCCTGGGCGGCGAGGCGCTCGTACACCCCGTCCAGGGTGACCTCGGTCGCGCCGGCCGGCGGCCACACCGACAGGGCCTCGCCGCCGGTGTCGGCGGCGGGGGCCAGGACGCCCCTGGCGTTCAGGGTCCACGGTCGGGCCTCGGCGGGCTCCTCGCCGTCGGGACGCGAGTACACGTCCACACCGCGGCGACCCGAGCCGTCCGCGTCCGCGACCACGAGCTGAACCTGCACCCCGCCGTGCTCGGGCAGCACCAGCGGGGCCGACAGGGTCAGTTCCTCCACCTGCGGGGTGCCGAGTCGGCCTCCCGCCAGGACGGCCAGTTCCACGAAGGCGGTGCCCGGCAGCAGGACGCTGCCGAGGACGGCGTGGTCCCCCAGCCAGGGGTGGGAGCGCAGTGACAACCGGCTGGTGAAGAGGGTCTGCTCCCCGTCGGCGAGGTCCAGGCTCGCCCCGAGGATGGGGTGGTCGGTCGGGCTCAGACCGAGCCCCGACGCGTCGGCGGCGGCCTCGACGGCGTCGAGCCAGTACCGCTCGCGCTGGAAGGCGTACGTCGGCAGGTCGAGGGCGGAGTCGAGCCGGCCGCCGAAGTACGCGGACCAGTCGACCCGACCGCCTCGCGCGTACACCTGGCCCACGGCCGAGGCCAGTTGCGGGGCCTCGGGGCGGCCCGCCCGCAGGGTGGCCGCGGCCACCGCGGCGTCGGGGTCCTCGACGGCTCCCGTCACCAGGGCGGTGAGGACGGCGTCGGGGCCGATTTCGGTGAAGGTGGTGGTGCCGAGGGTTTCGAGGGTGGCGACGGCGTCGGTGAAGCGGACGGCGCCTCGGACCTGGTCGGTCCAGTAGTCGGGGGTGCGCAGGTCGTCGCCGGTGGCAAGTTTGCCGGTGAGGGTGGAGACGATGGGGATGCGGGGTTCGTGGTAGGTGAGAGCTGCCGCGACCGCCTTGAACTCCTTGAGCATTCCGTTCATGTGGGGGGAGTGGAAGGCGTGGGAGACGGTGAGCCGCTTGGTTTTGCGGCCCTGCGTCTCGAACCGCTCCGCGAGGTGCAGCGCCGCGTCTTCGTCGCCGGAGACGACCACTGATGTGGGGCCGTTGATGGCGGCGATGGCGAGGCGGTCGTGGAGGTTTTCGAGGTGGGGGAGTATCTCGGCTTCGGTGGCTTGGAGGGCGATCATGGCGCCGCCGGTGGGGAGGGCCTGCATGAGTCGTGCGCGGGCGGCGACGAGTGTGGCGGCGTCGGGGAGGGTGAGGATTCCGGCGATGTGTGCGGCGGTGAGTTCGCCGATGGAGTGGCCGGCGAGGTGGTCGGGCCTCAGGCCCCAGGATTCGAGGAGTCGGTGGAGGGCGACTTCGAGGGCGAAGAGGGCGGGTTGGGTGTTGCCGGTGTCGTCCAGGCCGTCGCCGGTGGCGATGACCTCGCGGATCGGCCGGTCCAGGTGCTGGTCGAGTTCGGCGGCGACGGCGTCGAAGGCGGTGGCGTAGGCGGGGAAGGCGGCGTACAGCTCCTCGCCCATCCCGGCGCGCTGCGCGCCCTGACCCGTGAACAGGAACGCCGACTTCCCGGCGGACTTCGCACCCCGCACCAGCCCCGGGGCCGAGCCGTCCTCGGCCAGCGCCCGCAGACCCCGTACCAGCTCCTCACGGTCGACGCCCGCGACCACCGCCCGGTGCTCGAACGCCGCCCGCCCGCCGACCAGCGCCCGACCCAGCTCGGCCGGATCGAGGTCCCCGTGCGCCTCCACGTACGCCAGCAGCCGCTCCGCCTGCCCGGTCACGGCCCGAGCCGACTTGCCGGACAGCACCCAGGGCACCACCGGCACCACCGGCGGGGCCGGCTGTGGCTCGGTGTCCGCCGCCTCCGGGGCGGGCGGGGCCTGCTCGACGACCACGTGCGCGTTGGTCCCGCCGAACCCGAAGGAGGACACGCCGGCCCGGCGCGGAGCACCGGTCTCGGGCCACTCCCGGGCCTCGTGGAGCAGTGCGACCGCGCCCGCCTCCCAGTCGATCCGGGTCGAGGGCTCCTGCGCGTGCAGGGTCTTGGGCAGTACCCCGTGCCGGATCGCCTGGACCATCTTGATGATGCCGCCGACGCCGGCCGCGGCCTGGCTGTGCCCGATGTTCGACTTCAGGGAGCCGAGGTACAGCGGGCGGTCCTCCGGCCGGTCCTGCCCGTAGGTGGCCAGCAGGGCCTGCGCCTCGATCGGGTCGCCGAGCGAGGTGCCGGTGCCGTGCGCCTCGACCACGTCCACGTCGGCCGTGGTCAAACCGGCGTTGGCCAACGCCTGGAGGATGACCCGCTCCTGGGACGGCCCGTTCGGCGCGGTCAGGCCGTTCGACGCGCCGTCCTGGTTGACGGCCGTGCCGCGGATCACCGCGAGCACGGGGTGCCCGTTGCGCCGCGCGTCGGAGAGCCGCTCCACGAGCAGCAGGCCCACGCCCTCGGCCCAGCCGGTGCCGTCCGCGTGCTCCGAGAAGGACTTGCAGCGGCCGTCGGCGGACAGACCGCGCAGCCGGGAGAACTCGATGAACGCGGTGGGCGTCGACATCACGGCCGCGCCGCCGGCGAGCGCGAGGTCGCACTCGCCGGAGCGCAGCGCGTTCGCGGCCATGTGCATGGCCACCAGCGAGGAGGAGCAGGCCGTGTCGACGGTGACCGTCGGCCCCTCCAGCCCGAAGGTGTAGGCCAGCCGGCCCGAGGCGATGCTGCCCGCGCTGCCGCTGAACAGGTACCCCTCGTTGCCCTCGGCGGGCAGCCCGGCCCGCGAGCCGTAGTCGTTGTACATCAGGCCCGTGAACACGCCCGTACGGCTGCCCCGCAGCGAGGCCGGGTCGATCCCGGCCCGCTCGAAGGCCTCCCAGGTGGTCTCCAGCAGCAGCCGCTGCTGGGGGTCCACGGCGAGCGCCTCGCGCGGGGACATTCCGAAGAACTCGGGGTCGAACCGGTCGGCCTCGTGCAGGAAACCGCCCTCGGCGGTGTACGAGGTGCCCGCCGCGTCGGGGTCGGTGTCGTACAACCCCTCCAGGTCCCAGCCGCGGTTGACGGGGAACCCGCCCACCGCGTCGACCCCGTCGGTAACCAGCTTCCAGAGGTCATCGGGGGTGGCGACCCCGCCGGGGTACCGGCACGCCATCCCGACGATCGCGACGGGCTCCTGCGCCTTGTCCTCGACCTCGCGCAGACGCTTCTTCGCGTCCCGGGCATCGGCGATGGCCCGCTTGAGGTACTCCCGGAGTTCTTGCTCGTTCGCCACGTGATCTCAGCTCCCCGACGTGATGTGGCTGGGTGATGAATTTCGGGCCCGCACGGTGTTCCGACGCGTGCCGACCGGTCGTCTGCCGCTCCGTGCCGCTCAGTCCATGTCGTCGAGGAGCGCGAAGAGTTCCTCGTCGCTCGCCCCGTCCAGGTCCTGGTTCTCGGCCTCGTCCGCCTTGCCGCCGCCCGCCGAGTCGGCGATGTCCAACAGCTCCCGCAGCCGGCCGGTGATCTGGTCGAAGGCCTCCCGGTCCGAGGACGCGGCATGGATGGCGGACTTCAACCGGTCGAGGTCCGACAGCACCGGAGTTGCCGCCGACACCTCCTCGACGGTGATCTGCCGGCGGAGGTGCGCGGCCAGCG
Organism: Streptomyces sp. NPDC002602; assembly: GCF_042889445.1. Lineage (NCBI taxonomy): Bacteria > Bacillati > Actinomycetota > Actinomycetes > Kitasatosporales > Streptomycetaceae > Streptomyces > Streptomyces sp. NPDC002602. Next base: position 22,048 of record NZ_JBIAQX010000010.1, read on the forward strand.
CCGCCGGGTTCGGGTAGTCGAAGACGAGGGTGCTGGGCAGCCGCATGCCGGTGGCCGCGTTGAGCTGGTTGCGCAGTTCCACGGCGGTCAGTGAGTCGAAGCCCAGTTCCTGGAAGGCGCGGTCGGCGTCGATGCCGCTGTGGTCGGCGTGCCCGAGCACCCCGGCGACCTGGCCGCGCACGAGATCCGTCAGCGCCGCGAGCCGCTCGTCCTCCGGCAGGGCGCCCAGGCGCTCCGCCAGCGAGGGACCGTCCGTACCCGCCCCCGACCCGGAGCCCGCGACCGCGCGGCGCGGACCGGCCGGAGCCAGGTCCCGCAGCAGCGGCAGCAGACGGTCACCCTGCTTGCGCAGGGCCTCCACCGCGAGCCGGGTGACGGCCAGGACCGCCTCGCCGGTGCCGGGGGCCGCGTCGAAGAGGTCCATGGCGTCCGCCGAGGACAACGGCAACAGACCGAGCCGGGCGAGGCGACGCAGGTCCGCTTCTTCCAGTGAGCCGCTGATGGTGCTGGCCTGGGCCCACAGGCCCCAGGCCAGTGAGGTGGCCGGGAGGTTGTTGGCCTGGCGGTACTGGGCGAGGGCGTCGAGGAAGGTGTTGCCGGCCGCGTAGTTGGCCTGGCCGGCGTTGCCGATCAGGCCCGCGATGGAGGAGTAGAGGACGAAGGCCGACAGGTCCAGGTCCTTGGTGAGGTCGTGGAGGTTCCAGGCCGCGTCGACCTTCGGCGCCAGCACCTTCTCCAGCCGCTCCGGCGTCAGGTCCGACAGGACGGTGTCGTCCAGCACACCGGCCGTGTGGATCACCCCGGTGAGCGGCTGCTCGGCGGGGATCGCCGCCAACACCCCGGCCAGCGACCGCCGATCGGTGACGTCACAGGCCGCCACGGTGACCTCGGCGCCCAGCCCGGTCAGCTCCGTACGCAGCTCCTCGGCGCCCGGGGCGTCGATGCCGCGTCGGCTGAGGAGCAGCAGGTGCCGTGCGCCGTGTTCGGTGACCAGGTGTCGGGCCAGTACGCCGCCCAGTGCGCCGGTCGCGCCGGTGATCAGGGTGGTGCCCCGGTCCCAACGCGGTGTGATCGCCTGCGCGTCCTGACTCGTGCGGGCCAGGCGCGGCACGAACAGCCGGTCCCCGCGCACCGCGAGCTGCGGTTCCCCCGAGGCCAGGGCGGCGGCCGGCAGGGTGTCGCCGTCCAGGTCCACCAGGACGATCCGCCCCGGGTTCTCCGTCTGCGCCACGCGCAGCAGACCCCACACACCCGCGTGCGTCAGATCGGTGACGGGCTCGCCCGCCGTGGCGACGGCGCCCCGGGTGACCACCACCAGCGTGGAACTCTCGAACCGCTCGTCGCCCAGCCAGAACTGCGCCGAGGAGAGGGTCTCGCGCAACGCGGCCCGCGCGGCCTCGGCCGGCTCGCCCTCGACGGCGCCCGGAACGAGCACCACCGTGGCGGGCACCGGCCCGGCCGCCGCCACCGCCTCCAGATCGGCGTACGGGAGACCACCGGGCACGGCGAGGTCACCGACCACGGCCCAGCCCGCCGCGGTGCCCGTGACCGGGTCGGAGGCCGGCAGGGCGTTCCACGCTACGCGGAACAGCCCGTCCCGGGCCGTCGACGCGGCCTCGCGCAGTGCCTCCTTCGACACCGGGCGCAGCAGCAGCGACTCGACGGTCGCCACCGGGGCGCCCGCCCCGTCGGCCACCGTCAGCGAGGCGGCCAGCGTGTCGCTGTCACGCCCGGACAGCGACAGCCGCACCCGCAGCACCGAGGCGCCCACGGCGTGGACGCTCACCCCGGACCAGGAGAACGGCAACCGCGCCTGCCCCGACTCGAAGGCGACACCGGGCAGCAGCGGGTGCAGCGCCGCGTCCAGCAGCGCCGGGTGCAGCAGGAACCGTCCCGCGTCCGCCCTCCCGGCGTCCGGCAGCCGCACCTCGGCGTACACCTCGTCGCCCGCGGTCCACAGCCGGGTCAACCCCTGGAAGGCGGGGCCGTACGCGTAACCCAGCGCGTCGAGCCGCTCGTACACCCCGTCGAGGGAGACCTCGGTCGCGCCGGCCGGCGGCCAGGCCGTCAGCGGCTCGCCGGCGGGGGCGCCGGCCGAGGAGGCCAGCACCCCGTTCGCGTGGAGCGTCCACGGCCGGTCGGCCGCCAGGTCGCCGTCGTCGGTCCGGGAGAAGATCTCCACCGTGCGGCGGCCCGACCCGTCGGCCTCGCCGACCACGACCTGGACCTGCGTACCGCCCTGCTCGGGCAGCACCAGCGGCGCCGACAGCATCAGCTCCTCGACCCGGTCGACCCCGAGCTGCTCGCCCGCCCGGGCCGCCAGCTCCACCAGCCCGGTGCCGGGGACCAACACCGTCCCGTACACCGCGTGCTCGGTCAGCCAGGCGTGGGAGCGGCGCGAGAGCCGCCCGGTGAACAGGTACTCGTCGCGGTGCGCCGATCCGACGGCCGCGCCCAGTAGCGGGTGGCCGGTGGCCGCCAGCCCCAGCCCGGCCGCGTCGGCCGGGGTCTCGGGGGCGTCCAGCCAGTACCGCTCGTGCCGGAAGGCGTACGTCGGCAGGGTGACGGTCCGCGCGCCCGGGAACAGCCTCGACCAGTCCGGCTTCGCCCCCCGCATCCGCAACAGGGCCATCGCCGCGACGACGGTCTCCGTCTCGGGCCGGTCCCGGCGCAGCGCCGGGGCCAGCGCCCCGGCCTCCTGCTCCAGGGAACCCTGCGTCAGCGCCGTCAGCACCCCGTCCGGGCCCAACTCCAGGAAGTCGGTGACGCTCTGGGCCTCCAGGTACCGGATGCCGTCGGCGAACCGCACGGCCTCCCGGATGTGGGTGGCCCAGTACTCCGGAGAGGTCAGCTGCTCGTCGGTGGCGAGGGTGCCGGTGACGTTGGAGACGACCGGGATGCGCGGCGCGTGGAACGTCAGCCCGCCGGCGACCTCGCGGAACTCCTCCAACACCTCGTCCATGTGCGGGGAGTGGAAGGCGTGCGAGACCGGCAGCCGCTTGGTGCGGGCGCCCTTCGCCCGCCAGGCGTCGCAGATCTCGTCGACGACCGCCGAGTCACCGGAGATCACCATCGCGTCGGGGCCGTTGACCCCGGCGATGGCGACCGCGTCGCCGTACGGGGCGATCGAGGCGCGCACCGCCTCCTCGCCGGCCTGGATCGCGGCCATCGCGCCGCCCTCGCGGGCGGCCTGCATCAGCCGGCCGCGTTCGGCGACCAGGCAGCAGGCGTCGCCCAGTTCGAGAACCCCCGCGAGGTGGGCGGCGGTCACCTCGCCGATGGAGTGGCCGAGCAGATAGTCGGGGGTGAAGCCGTGGTGCTCGTACAGCCGGTACAGGGCCACCTCGATGGCGAACAGCGCGGCCTGGGTGAAGGAGGTCTGGTCGATCAGCGCCGAGTCCGCCGAGTGTTCCGGGGCGAACAGCACGTCCTTGATCGGGCGGGCCAGCTCCGAGTCGAACCGGGCGCACACCTCGTCCAGCGCCTTCGCGAAGACCGGGTTCGCGGCGTACAGCTCGCGTCCCATGCCCAGGCGCTGGCTGCCCTGGCCGGTGAAGAGGAACGCGGTCTTGCCGGGCCGGGCCGAGCGGCCCCGCACGACGTTCGACGCGGACTCCCCGTGCGCCAGCGAGGACAGACCCCGGATCAGGGTCTCCCGGTCCGCGCCGACCACGGCCGCGCTGTGCTCCAGCACGGCGCGCCCGGTGGCCAGCGAGAAGCCGATGTCGGCGGGGGACAGCTCCGGGTGGTCGAGGACGAAGCGGTGCAGTCGCGCCGCCTGGGCCGCGACGGCCTTCCCGTCCTTGCCGGACACCAGCCACGGCACCACACCGGCCGCCTCCGGCTCCGGGACGGGACCGCGCCGGGCCGGCGCCGCCGGGGGCTGCTCGATGATGACGTGCGCGTTGGTGCCGCTGATGCCGAAGGAGGACACGCCCGCGCGGCGCGGGCGGCCCGCCTCGGGCCAGGGGGTCTCCTCGGTCAGCAGCGCCAGCGACCCCGCCTCCCAGTCCACGTGCGGGGACGGCTCGTCCACGTGCAGGGTCCGGGGCAGCACCCCGTGCCGCATCGCCTCGATCATCTTGATGACACCGCCGACGCCGGCCGCGGCCTGGCTGTGCCCGATGTTCGACTTCAGGGACCCGAGGTACAGCGGGCGGTCCTCCGGCCGGTCCTGCCCGTACGTCGCCAACAGGGCCTGTGCCTCGATCGGGTCGCCCAGAGTGGTGCCGGTGCCGTGCGCCTCCACGGCGTCCACATCGGCCGAGCTCAAACCGGCGTTGGCCAGAGCCTGGCGGATGACCCGCTCCTGCGCCGGCCCGTTGGGCGCGGTCAGACCGTTCGACGCGCCGTCCTGGTTGACGGCCGTGCCGCGGATCACCGCGAGCACGGTGTGCCCGTTGCGCTTGGCATCGGAGAGCCGCTCCACGAGCAGCAGACCGACACCCTCGCTCCAGCCGGTGCCGTCGGCACCCGCCGCGAAGGACTTGCAGCGCCCGTCGGGCGACAGGCCCCGCTGGCGGGAGAACTCCACGAAGGTGTTCGGGCCGTTCATCACGGTCACGCCGCCCGCCAGCGCCAGATCGCACTCACCGGAGCGCAGCGCGTTCGCCGCGAGGTGCATGGCCACCAGCGAGGAGGAGCAGGCCGTGTCCACGGTGACCGCCGGACCCTCCAGCCCGTACGTGTAGGACAGCCGGCCGGAGATGACGCTGGAGAGGTTGCCCGCGAGCAGGAAGCCCTCGAACTCCTCCGGCACCGACGGCAGCCGCGAGGCGTAGTCGTCGTACATGGCGCCGGTGAAGACGCCGGTGTGGGAACCGCGCAGCAGCGCCGGGTCGATGCCCGCGCTCTCGAAGGTCTCCCACGCCGTCTCCAGCAGCAGCCGCTGCTGCGGGTCGGTCGCGGTCGCCTCGCGCGGGGAGATCCCGAAGAACTCCCGGTCGAAGAGGTCCGCCTCGTGCAGGAAGCCGCCCTCACGGACGTACGAGGTGCCCGTCCGCTCGGGGTCCGGGTCGTACAGGCCCTCCAGGTCCCAGCCGCGGTTCACCGGGAACGGACTGACCGCGTCCACCCCGTCGGCGACGAGCCGCCACAGGTCCTGCGGGGACCGCACCCCGCCGGGGAAGCGGCACGCCATCCCGACGACGGCGATCGGCTCGTCCGAGGCGCCCTTGGCGCGGGCCCGGACGGCCTTCGTCGGCGCGTCGTCCGCCGAGACCCTCGACAGCAGGTACGCGGCCAGCGCGCCCGGCGTCGGATGGTCGAACACCGCCGTCGCCGGCAGGCGCAGGCCGGTGGCCGACCCGAGCCGGTTGCGCAGGTCCACGCCGGCCATCGAGTCGAAGCCGATCTCGCTGAACGCCCGCTCGGGGTCGATGGACGCGGCGCCCGCGTGACCGAGGACCGAGGCGACCGTGGACCGCACGAGGTCTCGTACCGCCTCCGCCCGCCTGTCCTCGGGGAGGCCGGCGATCTGCCCGGCCCAGCCCGACGCGGCGCCCGCGCCCGCCCCGGCCTGTCCGGCGCGGCGGGTCCGGGTGCGCACCAGCCCCCGGTACAGGGCGGGCGGCGTCTCGGAACCGGTGCGCAGCCGGGCCGGGTTCAGCGCGACCGGCACCAGCAGCGGTTCGGTGGCGTTCAGTGCCGTGTCGAACAGGGCCAGACCCTGCGCGGGGGTGAGCGGGGTCATGCCCGCCCGGTCCCAGCGGGCCAGGTCGGCGTCGGTGAGCCCGGCGCCCATGCCGTGGCTGGAGTCCCACAGGCCCCAGGCCAGCGAGGTCGCGGCCAGGCCGGCGGAGCGGCGGTGTGCGGCGAGGGCGTCCAGCCAGGTGTTGGCCGCCGCGTAGTTGCCCTGACCGGCGGTGCCGGTGACACCCGACACCGAGGAGAACAGGACGAACGCCGCCAGGTCCAGGTCCCGGGTGAGCTCGTGCAGGTTCCAGGCGGCGTCCACCTTGGGCCGCAGCACCGCGGACACCTGCTCCGGGGTGAGGGACTCGATCGTCGCGTCGTCCAGCACACCGGCCGTGTGCACCACGGCCGACAGCGGGTGCTGCGCGTCCACGGCCGTGAGCAGCGCGGCCACCGAGGCGCGGTCGGCGGCGTCCGCCGCGACCACCCTCACCTCGGCGCCGAGCGCGCCCAGTTCGGCCGCCAGCTCCCGGGCGCCGGGGGTGGCCGGGCCGCGCCGGCTGCTGAGCAGCAGGTGCCGGACCCCGTGCCCGGTGACGAGGTGGCGGGCGAAGAGCGCGCCGAGGCCGCCGGTGCCGCCGGTGACCAGGACGGTTCCCGAGGCCCCCAGGACGGGCACCTCGGGGGTCGCGATCGCCGCCGCGCGGGCCAGTCGGGGGGCGAACGACTCGCCGGCGCGGAGCGCGAGTTGGGGTTCCCCGGTGGCGAGGGCCGCGGCGAGCGCCGCGTCGTCCGTCGCGCCGTCGGTGTCGACGAGCACGAGCCGGTCCGGGTGCTCGGACTGCGCGGAGCGGATCAGCCCCCACAGCGGGGCCGCGTCCAGGTCGGTGACGTCCTCGCCGGGCAGTGCGGCGACCGCGCCGGCGGTGACGAACACCAGCCGGGAGTCCGCGAACCGCTCGTCGGCCAGCCACTCCTTGACCAGCGCCAGTGCCCGCAGGGTGGCCAGGTGCGCGCCCTCGGCGCCGCCGGCGCCGGAGCCTGCGTGCCGCACCAGGACGGTCGTCGCACCGGCGGCGGGGGCCAGGTCCTCGCCCACCTCGGTCCAGTCGACCGCCGCCCGGGCGGCGGCCACCGGCTGCCAGCGCACCTCGTACAACGAGTCGTTCGCGCCGTCCGCGACCGAGGTCAGGGCCTCCTTGGCGACCGGGCGCAACGTCAGCGCGTCCACGTCCGCGACGGGCGCGCCCGCGCCGTCCGCCAGCGTCAGACGGTACGTGTCGGTCCCGGCGGGCGAGATCCGCACCCGCAGCTCGGCGGCGCCCGCCGCGTGCAGGGAGATCCCCGACCAGGCGAACGGCAGCCGGATCCGGTCGCTCTCGCCCTCCACGGCCGCGTCCAGCACCAGCGGATGCAGCACCGAGTCGAACAGCGCCGGGTGCACGCCGAACCGGCCGGCGCTCTCCCGGTGCTCCCCGGGCAGCCGCACCTCGGCGTACAGGTCCTCACCGGCGCGCCAGAGCGCCGTCAGGCCCTGGAAGGCGGGGCCGTACGCGTACCCCAGCGCGGCGAGCCGCTCGTACACGCCGTCCAGCGGCTCGGCGCTCGCGCCGGCCGGCGGCCACGCGGACAGGTCCGCGTCCTCGGCCGGTACGACGGCCTCCGCGAGGGCGCCCGTCGCGTGGCGGGTCCACGGCCGGGCCGCGCCCTCGCCGCCGTCGGGCCGGGCGTGGACGGAGAAGGGCCGTACCCCGGACGCGTCCGGGGCGCCCACCGCGACCTGCACCCGCACGGCCTCGCGTCCGACGAGCGGCAGCGGGGCCTCCAGGGTCAGTTCCTCGACCCGGGGGACACCGAGGTGGTCGCCGGCCGCGACGGCCAGCTCCAGGAACGCCGTCGCGGGCACCAGCACGGTCGTGCCGATCGCGTGGTCCGCGAGCCACGGGTGGGAGCCCACCGACAGCCGGCCGGTGAACAGGGCGTCCTCGCGGTCCGCGAACTCCACGCTCGTGGAGAGCAACGGGTGCTCCGAGGCGTCCAGCCCCAGGCTGCGCGCGTCGGTGGAGGCGGTCGGCGCGAGCCAGTACCGCTCGCGCTGGAAGGCGTACGTCGGCAGCGGGGCCGGCGCCGCGCCCGGGAAGAAGGTCCCCGCGTCGAAGGTGCCACCGGCCGCCCACACCCGGGCCAGGCCGGCCGTGAGCGTGTCGGCCTCGGGGCGGCCCGCGCGCAGCAGCGGCACGGCCACGGCCCCGGTGTCCTCCAGCGCGCCCTGCGCCAGGGCGGTCAGCACGGCGTCCGGGCCGACCTCCACGAACAGGGTCGCGCCCTGCGCGGCCAGCTCGCGGACGGCGTCCACGAACCGCACGGCGGCGCGGATCTGCCCGGCCCAGTGGTCCGGGGAGGTCAGTTCGGCCTCGGTGGCGATCGCGCCGGTGACGGTGGAGACGATCGGGATCGCCGGCGCCGCGAAGGCGACGTCGGCCGCGACCGCGCGGAACTCCTCCAGGATCGCGTCCATGTGAGGGGAGTGGAAGGCGTGCGAGACGGTCAGGCGCTTCGCCTTGCGGCCCTGCTCCCGCCACCGCGCGGCGACGGCCTCGGCGACGTCCTCGTCACCGGAGATCACCACGGAGGACGGGCCGTTGACGGCGGCGACGGACACCGCGTCCTCGAGACCCGCGAGGGAGGCGACGATCTCCGCCTCCGTGCCCTGGACGGCGATCATGGCGCCGCCCGGACGGGCCGACTGCATCAGCCGGCCGCGGGCGGCCACCAGCCTCGCGGCGTCCGCCAGCGTCAGCACCCCGGCGGCGTGCGCGGCGGACAGCTCGCCGATCGAGTGCCCGGCCAGCAGCGCCGGCACCACCCCGTGGTGCTCCAGCAGCCGGAACAGGGCCGTCTCCACCGCGAACAGGGCGGGCTGGGTGTAGGTGGTCTCGTCCAGCAGCGCCGCGTCGGAACTGCCCTCCGCCGCGAAGAGCACCTCGCGCAACGGCCGCTCCAGCAGCCCCTCGAAGGCGGCGAACACCGCGTCGAGGGCGCGGGCGAAGACGGGGTGGCGGGCGTACAGGTCACGGCCCATGCCGAGCCGCTGGGCACCCTGGCCGGTGAACAGGAAGGCGGTCCGGCCGGCGCTCGGGGCGGCGCCGGTGACGACGGTGGGCGCGTCGGAGCCCGCGATCAGCGCGTCGAGCCCGGCGAGCAGGGCATCGCGGTCCTCGGCGAGGACGACGGCGCGCCGCTCGAAGGCGGTACGGGTGGCCGCGAGCGCCAACCCGACGTCCGCGAGGTCCGTGTCGGGAGCGGCGACGTGGGCGCGCAGCCGTTCGGCCTGCGCGGCCAGCGCCTTCGGGTCGCGGGCCGACAGCAGCCAGGGCGCGGGCAGTTCCGGCGCGGCCGGGGCCTCGACGGAGGGCGCGGGCACGGGCTCGGCTTCGGGGGCCTGCTCGATGACGACGTGGGCGTTGGTCCCACTGATCCCGAAGGAGGAGACGGCGGCGCGGCGCGGCCGACCGGTCTCGGGCCACGCCCGTTCCCCGGTGAGCAGCTCCACGGCGCCCGCCGACCAGTCCACGTGCGGGGACGGCTCGTCCACGTGCAGGGTCCTGGGCAGCACGCCGTGGCGGATCGCCTGGACCATCTTGATGACGCCGCCGACGCCGGCCGCCGCCTGCGCGTGGCCGATGTTCGACTTCAGCGAGCCGAGGAACACCGGGGCCAGGCCCTCGCGGTCGCTGCCGTAGGTGGCCATGACGGCCTCGGCCTCGATCGGGTCGCCGAGCCGGGTACCGGTGCCGTGCGCCTCCACGGCGTCCACGTCCGAGCCGGTGAGACCGGAGTCGGCCAGCGCCTGGCGGATGACCCGCTGCTGCGCGAGTCCGCTGGGGGCGGTCAGGCCGTTGGAGGCGCCGTCCTGGTTGATGGCGGAGCCGCGCAGCACCGCGAGGACGGTGTGTCCGTTGCGTTCGGCGTCGCAGAGCCGCTCGACGAGCAGCAGGCCCACGCCCTCGGACCAGCCGGTGCCGTCGGCGCCGGCGGCGAAGGACTTGCAGCGGCCGTCGGGGGCGAGCCCGCGCTGGCGGGAGAACTCCACGAACATGCCGGGGGACGACATGACGGTCGCGCCGCCCGCCAGGGCCAGGTTGGTCTCGCCCGACCGCAGCGAACGGATCGCGAGGTGCAGGGCGACCAGCGAGGAGGAGCAGGCGGTGTCGGTGGTCACCGCCGGGCCGAGCAGCCCCAACTGGTAGGCGATCCGGCCCGACATCACGCTGGTGGTGCTGCCGGTCAGCACCGAGCCCTGGACGCTCTCGGGGGCCTCGTACATCCGGGGCCCGTACTCCAGCGCCGTCGCCCCGACGAACACACCGGTCCGGGAGCCGTGCAGGGACTCCGGGCGGATCCCGGAGCGCTCGACGGCCTCCCAGGCGGTCTCCAGCAGCAGCCGCTGCTGCGGGTCCATCGCGAGGGCCTCGCGCGGCGAGATGCCGAAGAAGCCGGCGTCGAACTCGGCCGCCTCGTGCAGGAACCCGCCGCGCCGCACCGCGCTCTTGCCCGGGCGGTCGGGGTCGGCGTCGTACAGGTCCTCGTCCCAGCCGCGGTCGACGGGGAACCCGGAGACGGCGTCGCCGCCCTCCGCGACCAGCTTCCACAGCTCGTCGGGGGAGGAGATCCCGCCCGGGAACCGGCAGGCCATGCCGACGATCGCGATGGGCTCGTCGGCGTCGGCGGGACGGGTGAACTCCTCGGCCGACACGGCCGCGCCGGCCAGCTCGGCCCCGATGAACGAGGTGAGCGCCAGCGGCGTCGGGTGGTCGAACAGCAGCCCGCCGGGCAACCGCAGGCCGGTGGCCTCGGCCAGCGCCTTGCGCAGCTCGGTGGTCATCATCGAGCTGAAGCCGAGCTTCTGGAACGGGGTCCGAGGCTCCAGCACCTCGTCCGGCCCGTACTCCAGGATCGCCGTGACGTGCGAGGTGACCAGCTCGGAGACGGCGCGGTCCCGCTCGGCCTCGGACAGCCGGGCGAGCCGCGCGCCGAGTTCGCCGCGCGGGCCCGCGGCAGGCTCCCCGGCGGTGTCGGCCCCCGGGAGGGGCAGTGGGGCCGTCTTGCGCGCGGAGGCGTCGAACCAGTGCCGGCGGCGCTGGAACGCGTACGTGGGCAGGGAGACCCGGCGGGCGCCGGTCCCCGCGTACAGCACACCCCAATCGACGTTGGCGCCGAGCGTGAACGCGGTGGCGACGGCGGTCAGCAGCGTCCGCACCTCGGGGCGCCCCGCACGGAGTGTCGGGGTGCCCTCGGCGAGGGCGCTGAGGACGGCGTCGGGGCCGATCTCCAGGAAGGTGTCGGCGCCCAGCGACCTCAGGGCGGCGACCGCGTCCGCGAACCGGACGGCGCCGCGGACCTGGTCGGTCCAGTAGCAGGGGGTGCGCAGGTCGTCCCCGGAGGCGAGTTCGCCGGTGAGGGTGGAGACGACGGGGATCCGCGGCTCGTTGTAGGTGAGGCCCTTCGCCACCTTGTGGAAGGGCTTGAGCATCGCGTCCATGTGGGGGGAGTGGAAGGCGTGGGAGACCGTCAGGCGCTTGGTCTTGCGGCCCAGTTCGGCGAGGTTTCCGGCGACCTTGAGGGCGGCTTCCTCGTCGCCGGAGACGACGACGGAGGTCGGGCCGTTGACGGCGGCGATCGACAGCCGGTCCTCCAGGCCTTCGAGGAGCGGCAGGACCTCCGCCTCCGTGGCCTGCACGGCGATCATGGCGCCGCCCGTGGGCAGGGCCTGCATGAGTGTGGCGCGGGCGGCGACGAGCTTCGCCGCGTCCGGCAGGGACAGGATCCCCGCCACGTGCGCGGCGGCCAGCTCACCGATGGAGTGGCCCGCGACATGGGACGGGGTCAGACCCCAGGACTCCACGAGCCGGTAGAGGGCCACCTCCACCGCGAACAGCGCGGGCTGGGTGTTCCCCGTCTCGTCGAGCGCCTCACCGGAGGCGATGACCTCGCGGATCGAGCGCTTCAGCAGCGGGTCCAGTTCCCCGGCGACCGCGTCGAAGGCCTCCGCGAACGCGGGGAAGGCCGCGTACAGTTCCTCGCCCATCCCCGGACGCTGCGCGCCCTGGCCGGTGAAGAGGAACGCGGTCGTGCCCGCGGCGGGCGCGCCCCGGACCACCCCGGCGCCCGGCCGTCCCTCGGCCAGCGCCCGCAGCCCCTCCACCAGCGCCGACCGGTCCGTGCCGAGCACGACCGCGCGCTCCTCGAAGGCCGTGCGGGTGGTCGCCAGCGAGAAGGCGGTGTCCACCGGGTCGGGGGCGCCGTCGGCGGCGGCGAACGCGGCCAGCCGGCCGGCCTGCGCGCGCAGCGCCTCCCGCGACCGGGCCGACAGCACCCAGGGCAGCGCCTCGGTGGCGGCCTCGGTGGGCTCCTGCGGCGCGGGGACGGCGGGTCCCTCGGTGACCACGACGTGCGCGTTCGTGCCGCCCATGCCGAAGGAGCTGACGCCCGCCGCCAACGGACGCTCCGGGTGCGGCCAGGCGGAGTGCTCGCGCTGCACCGCCAGCCCCAGCGCGTCCAGCGGGATCCCCGGGTTCGGGCTCGCGAAGTTCAGGCTGGCGGGCAGCTCGCGGTGGGTGATGCTCAGCAGCGTCTTGATCAGGCCCGCGATGCCCGCCGCGCCCTCCAGGTGCCCGATGTTGGTCTTGACGGAACCGACGCGCAGCGGGTCCCCGGCCGCCCGGTCCGCGCCCAGCGCGGCGCCGAGCGCGGCGGCCTCGATCGGGTCGCCGACGGGCGTGCCGGTGCCGTGCAGTTCGACGTACTGGACCTGCTCGCCGGCGCCCAGCGCGGCCCGCTCGTGGGCCAGGCGCACCACCTGCTCCTGCGCGGCCGCGCTCGGCACGGTCAGACCGCCGGGCGTGGCACCGTCGTTGTTGACGGCGCTCGCGCGGATCACGCCGTGGACGTGGTCGCCGTCCGCGAGGGCGAGCGAGAGCGGCTTGAGGACCAGGACCCCGCCGCCCTCGCCGGGCACGAAGCCGTTGGCGCGGGAGTCGAAGGTGTACGTGACCCCGTCGGGGGAGAGCGCGCCGAAACGTTCCTCCGTGGTGGCGTTCTCCGTCAGCAGGTTCAGGTTCACACCCGCCGCGAGCGCCAGCACGGACTCCCCGGCCCGCAGGCTCTCGCAGGCGAGGTGCACCGCGACGAGCGAGGAGGACTGCGCGGAGTCCACGGTGAGGCTGGGACCCTGGAGACCCAGGTGGTAGGAGACCCGGTTCGCGATGACACCGCGGTTCACCCCGGTCATCGTGTGCGGGGTGATCGCCTCGGTGCCGTGCTGGTACAGCAGGTTCGTGTAGTCGTCGCGCAGGGTGCCGACGAACACCGAGGTACGGCTGCCGCGCAGCGCCTCGGGCACGATGCCCGCGTCCTCCAACGCCTCCCAGGCCAACTCCAGTACGAGCCGCTGCTGCGGGTCCATCGCCGCGGCCTCGCGCGGCGAGATCCCGAAGAAACGGGCGTCGAACCGGTCCACCCCGTCCAGGAACGCGCCGCGCTGCCGGCCGTCATCGGGCGCCGCGTCCTCGGGTACGCCCCAACGGCCCGGCGGCACCTCGTCGACGGCACCCCGCCCGCTCCGCAGGAGCTCCCAGAACGCGGCCGGGCCGTCGGCTCCGGGGAGCCGGCAGGACAGCCCCACGACAGCGATCTGCTCCACCTGCTCGGTGTGCGCCCCGGCTGCTACAGGATTCCGCTCACTGGTCACCACGCTCGGCTGCCCCTTCTTGGATTCAACGCGCCCGGAGGAAATGCGCCCGGATCGAATGCGCCCGGATTCACGTGCCGGGATTCACGCCCCGGCCGCACACACCACCGGCTCCACGTGCCCGGATTCGATGCGCCGGAATTTCGACGATCTCCGATTCGACGTGCCCGGAGGAATACGCCCCGGGTTCGATGCGCCTGGGTTCACAGGCTAGTGAAAGCGACCTCGTGGACAGTCATGGCCTGGTAACCAGGCCTGTGGGAACGGCTGGTGACCCCGCCATTGCCACACAGTGAGCGGCCGGTGGAACGCACCTGGCTACCGTCAATGCGGGCTCACGCGCTTCATTCGGACGCATTCGATCCGGTGAGCTCCAGCTGCGCTGTAGTGACGTGCGAATTCAAGGAGAGCTGATCGCTGTGAGTGCTGCATCTTCCCAAGGGGCCAACCCCGGATCCGCCGAAAACGCACGCGGAGGTCGCGCGGTCGTCCTCGGCGGGAGCATGGCGGGACTCTTCTCCGCCCGCGCCCTCTCCGAGAACTTCGCGGAGGTGCTCGTCGTGGACCGCGACGAGCTGACGGGACCGAACGAACTCCGCCGGGGCCTGCCGCAGGGCCACCACCTGCACGGTCTGCTCGCCCGCGGCCAGCAGATCGTCGAGGAGTACTTCCCCGGCATCACCGAGGACATGAAGGCTGCCGGCGCGCAGCTCGGCGACGTGGCCGACGACGTCCGCTGGATCATCAACGGCAAGCGCCTGCGGCAGGTCCACTCCGGCCTGTTCGCCCTCACCTCCGGCCGTCCCTTCCTGGAGCGCCACATACGCGAGCGCGTGCTCGCGCTCCCCGAGGTGACCTTCCTGGAGCAGGCCGACATCCTCCGCCTGGTCACCAGCGAGGACCGGCGCGAGGTCACCGGGGTCGTCGTGCGCCGCGACGGCGTCGAGGAGGTGGTGGAGGCCGATCTGGTCGTGGACGCCACCGGCCGCGGTTCGCGCACCTCCGTCTGGCTCCAGGAGTTCGGCTTCGACGCCGTCGAGGAGGAGAAGCACAAGATCGGCCTCGGCTACACCACCCGCTACTACCGGGTCCCCGACGAGGCCTTCGAGGGCAACATCTCCATCAACACCGTCGCCTCCGCGGGCGTCCCGCGCGGCGCGATCTGCCAGAAGATCGACGGCGGCCGTTCCATCGTCACCGCCTACGGCATCCTCGGCGACCACCCGGCCACCACCCCCGAGGGCTTCCACGCCTTCATCGAGTCGCTGGCCGCGCCCGACATCCACGAGGTGCTCAAGGTCTCCGAGCCGCTGGACGAGCCCGTCGCGTACAAGTTCCCGACCAACCTGCGCCGCCACTACCAGCGCCTGACCGACTTCCCGGCCGGCCTGCTGGTCATCGGCGACGCCGTGTGCAGCTTCAACCCCAGCTACGCGCAGGGCATGACCGTCTCCGCGCTCGGCTCGCTCGTGCTGCGCCGGCACACCGCCGAGTCCCGGCGGCCCGACCCGATCGCCTACTTCAAGGACCTCGCCGCCGACGCCGTCGACGGCTGCTGGGAGATGGCCGTCGGCGCCGACCTCAGCTTCCCCGAGGTCGAGGGCGAGCGGACCGAGGAGGTCCAACTGGCGCACGCCTTCATCGCCCAGGTCCAGGAGGCCGCGTCCCGCGACGACGCCGTGGCCCGCGCGTACTCCCGCGTCATCGGCCTCGTCGACTCCCCGGCCGTCCTGCACGACCCGGAGATCGAGGCCGCCATCGCCGCGGTCCAGGAGCAGCCGTGAAGATCACCCCGAACGACCTGACCTTCGACCTGACCTTCGACGTGGCCGTCGACGGCCCCGCCGACGGCGAACCCGTCCTGCTGCTCCACGGCTTCCCCCACAACAAGGAGTCCTGGACCGAGACCGCGCCCCTGCTGCACGCCGCCGGGCTGCGCACCATCGCCCCCGACCAGCGGGGCTACTCCGACGGCGCGCGCCCGACCGACGTCGACGCGTACCGCCTCGAACACCTCGCCGCCGACGCGCTCGGCATCCTCGACGCGCTCGGCGTCGCCGACGCCCATGTCGTCGGTCACGACTGGGGCGCGGCCGTGGCCTGGTACCTGGCGGCGCGCCGGCCCGACCGGGTGCGCACGCTCACCGCGCTCGCCATCCCGCACCTCGACGCGTACCAGCACGCCTACCGGGTCGACGAGGAGCAGCAACACAGCTCCCAGTACGTGGAGTTCCTCGTCTCCGCCGGCGCCGCCGACCACTTCCTGGCCGACGACGCCGTCGAACTGCACGGCTGGTTCAACCAGGTCGGCGAGGGCGTCCTGACCGACGCCCAGATCGCCCGGTACGTCACCACCCACACCGCTCCCGGCGTACTGGACGCGGCCCTGAACTGGTACCGCGCCAACAACCTGCTCGGCGAGGACCTCGCCTTCGGCCCGGTCACCGTCCCGACGACCTTCGTCTACAGCCGCACCGACACGGCCGTCAGCGAACTCGCCGTCGAGAAGACCGCGGAGCACGTCACCGGCCCCTACCGGCTGGTGACGCTGGAGAAGACCTCCCACTGGCAGCCGCAACAGGACCCCGACACGGTCGCCGCCGAGATCATCCGGCGGGTCCGCACGGTCCCCCAGGCAACACCGACAGAAAACTGATGAAGGGACAACCATGACTTCGAACACCTCCGCCCCCGCGGTGGAGTTGCGGGCCGGGCCGCGGGAGTGGTTCGGACTGCTGGTCCTGCTGCTGCCGGTGACACTGATGACGGCCGACCTGGGCGTGCTGTGGCTGGCCACCCCCTACGTGACGGCCGACCTGCGGCCCACCAGCTCGCAGCTGCTGTGGACCACGGACATCTACGGGTTCCTGACCTGCGGATTCCTTGTCGTCATGGGAACCCTCGGTGACCGGATCGGCCGCCGCAAGCTCCTGATCCTGGGCTCGCTCGGCGTGATCGTCTCCTCGCTGCTCGCGGCGTACTCGACCAGCCCGGAGATGCTGATCGTGGCGCGCGCGCTGCTCGGCGTGGCCGGCGCCGCCGTGCTCCCGTCGACGCTCTCGCTGATCATCCACATGTTCAAGGACGACCGGCAGCGGGCCACCGCCATCGCCACCTGGGTCACCGCGCTCTCCGTCGGCATCGCCGTCGGACCCGTCATCGGCGGGGTGCTGCTCGACTCCTGGTGGTGGGGCTCCGTCTTCCTGATGGGCGTCCCCGTCATGCTCGTCCCGCTGCTGCTCGCGCCGGCGCTGCTGCCCGAGTACAAGGACCCCAACGCCGGCCGGATCGACCTCGCCAGCGTGGTGCTGTTCCTGGCCGCGATCCTGCCGATCGTCTACGCCGTCAAGAAGTTCGCCGAGATCGGCTGGAGCCTGGGCAACCTGGCCGCCCTGCTGATCGGCGCCGTCTTCACCGTGGTCTTCGTCCGCCGGCAGAACGCGCTGGAGACCCCGCTGCTGGACATGCGGCTGTTTCGGACCCGTGCCTTCACCGGCGCGCTGCTCACCCTGCTGTTCGGCATGATGGCGCTCAACGGCGTCGAGTACCTCGTCCCGCAGTACCTGCTGGTCGCCGGTGAACTCAGCCCGCTGGCCGCCGGTGTCTGGCTGCTCCCCGGAGCCGCCGGCCTGATCCTGGGCTCGCAGCTCACCCCGGTGTTCGCCAAGCGGATCCGGCCCGCCTTCGTCATCACCGCGGGCCTGGTCGTCACCCTGGTCGGCTTCTGGCTGACCGGGATCGCGGGCCCCGACAAGGACGGCATCGTGCCCGCCGCCCTCGGCCTCGCCGTGATCATGTTCGGTGTCGCCCCGATCAGCGTCCTCGGCACCTCCCTGGCCGCCGGCGCGGCCCCGCCGGAGAAGGCCGGTTCCGCCGCCGCCACCGGGCAGACCGCGTACGACCTCGGGCTCGCCCTGGGCATCGCGGTGACCGGTTCCATCGCCGTGGCCGTCTACCGCGGCGCGGTCGACGACAACACCCCGGCCGGGATCCCCGCCGAGGCCGCCGAGGCCGCCCGGGACACCGTCGGTGGCGCCACCGACGCCGCCGCCTCCCTCCCCGCCGACCTCGGCGCCCAGTTGGTGGCCGCCGCGCGCGACGCGTTCACCTCCGGCTTCCAGGCCACCGCCTGGGTCAGCGCGGGACTGGCCGTCGTCACGGGCGTCATCGTCCTCGCCCTGCTGCGCCACATCCCCGCGATCGGCGCGCCCGCCGCCGAGGCCCCGGCCGAGCCGGAGCAGACCGGGACCGCGGAGCCGGAGACCGGCACGCGGCCGGCCGCCGCGGTCCGCGAAGAGTCCACCACCCGTGCCTGAAGGGGATGACATGACCGCCCAACCCACCACGGCCACGACCGAGTACGCGGAACCCTTCCTGCTGGGGGTGCTCGCCTCCGGAGGTCTGGACGCCGAGTACGTGCGCGGCGAGGGCAACACCCTTCACCTGCGCGACGAGGACGGCCGGGAGATCCCCGTCCTGGACTACGTCGGCGGCTACGGCTCGCTGATGCTGGGGCACAACCACCCCGGGATCAACGCGTACGCCAAGGAACTGCTGGACGCGCAGACGCCCGTCCACGCGCAGTTCTCGAGGCACCCGTACGCCAACGACGTCGCCGAGGTCCTCAACCGGATCATCCAGCGCGAACGCGGGGACGACGAGCAGTACTACGCCATCTTCGCCAACAGCGGGGCGGAGGCCGTCGAGGCCGCCATCAAGCACGCCGAACTCGACCGGGGGCTGCGCCTGACGGCGCTCTCCGACGAGATCGCCGCCCACCTGGCCGACGTGCGCGGACAGGTCGAGGCCGGCGCCGCGAGCGTTCCGGCCGCCGTCGCCGAGTCCTTCGAGGACCTGGTCGCCGACGTCCTCGCCCGCAACGAGGCGCAGCGCGGGCGCGGCCCGCTCTTCCTCGTCCCCGAGGGCGGCTTCCACGGCAAGCTCGCCGGCAGCGTGCAGCTCACCCACAACGAGGGGTACCGGCTGCCGTTCAAGGCACTGGCCGCGCAGTCCCGGTTCGTGCCGCGCGACCGGCCCGGCACGATCCGCAAGATCATCGACGAGGAGCGCGCCCACCTGCTCGACCTCGTCGTCGAGGGCGGTCAGGTCCAGGTCGTGGAGCGGGACTTCCCGCTCTTCGTGGCCTTCGTCCTGGAGCCCGTCCTGGGCGAGGGCGGCATCCACGAGCTGAGCCGGGAGTTCGCCGACGAGATCCAGGAGGTCTGCGCGGAGACCGGGATCCCGATCGTCATCGACGAGGTGCAGACCGGCATGGGCCGCACCGGCAGCTTCCTCGCGGCCACCCACCTCGGGCTGCGCGGCGACTACTACACCCTCGCCAAGAGCCTGGGCGGCGGCATCGCCAAGGCCGCCGTCATGCTCGTGCGCAAGCCGCTCTACCGCGGCCAGTTCGAGCTGGCGCACAGCTCCACGTTCGCCAAGGACAGCTTCTCCTGTCTGATCGCCCTCAAGGTGCTCGAACTGATGGAGGCCGACGACGGCGAGGTCTACCGGCGCGCGGCCGAGCGCGGCGAGCGGCTGCTCGCCATGCTCCGCTCGGTCCGGGACGACTTCCCCGAGACGGTCAAGGACGTGCGCGGCCGCGGCCTGATGCTGGGGTTGGAGTTCCACGACCAGTCGGGCTCCTCGGCCGAGCCGCTCAAGGCGGTCGCGCAGAGCGGGTTCTTCGGGTACTTCGTCGCCGGGCACATGCTCCGCGCGCACCGGATCCGGACGTTCCCCACCTCCAGCGCCGTGAACACCCTGCGGTTCGAGCCGTCGGTGTACCTGACGGACGAGGAGATCGGGCGGCTGGAAGCGGCGCTCCGCGACGTGTGCGTGATCATCCGGGACACGGATGGCGCGAGTCTCGCACCGATCGCCTGATCAAAATCAGACCGCTCGTGCTGTTTAGGGGTTGAGAATCAGTCGCGAACCCCTTGAGTGGCCGGCGAGCAGTCCCCCCGAGTGGCGGCAGACCCTCCGTGGTCACCCCACTGCCAGAGGGCCCGGGATCCCCCCTCCCGAGCCCTCTGGCCTTTTGTTTTACCGAGGTTGAGGGCTCTTGGGCAGGCGTCTGGATGACCCTTCTTGACCCCCCGATGTGCTCATCTAACCTTTTGACAAACCGGCGTGTTGGTTTGTAATCTTCCGGTCGAGTGAGCATGAGCTATCAGCCGCAGGACCGGGGGAGATATGCGCTTTCGGATGTTGGGTCCGCTGGAAGTGATGTCCGCTGACCAGCCGGTACCGCTCGGTGGCACCAAGCCGCGCGCCACACTGGGATACCTGCTGTTGCAGGCCAACCAGGTCGTTCCCACCAGCCAACTGCTCGCCGCGCTCTGGAGCACCGACAATGCTCCGGTCACGGCGCGGAAGATCCTTCAGAACGCCGTGTGGGGACTGCGCGGCATGTTGAACCAGTGCGACCCCGGCTTCGACGGGGCGCCCGCCGAGCTCGTCACCCGGGCGCCCGGCTACATGATCCGCGTCGATCCCGACCACGTGGACCTCCACCTCTTCCGCCGGCGCGTGCGCCAGGGCCGCGCCCTGCTGTCCGGCGGCTCCCCGCACGAGGCCGCCAACCGGTTCTGCGAGGCACTGGAGTTGTGGCGCGGCCCGGTCCTGTCGGACCTGGTCGAGACCGGCACCATGTGGCCGGAACTCATCGCCGTGCAGAACACCCGCCTCGACGTCCTGGAGGACTACTTCGAGGCCAAGCTGCGCTGCGGCCAGCACTACGCGGTCCTCGGCGAGCTGGAGACCACCGTCGAGGCGGAACCGCTGCGCGAGCGCGCCTCCGGGCAACTGATGCTGGCGCTCTACCGCTGCGGGCGGCAGGCCGACGCGCTCGGCGTCTACAACCGCATCCGGGTCACGCTCGTGGAGGACCTCGGCCTCGAACCGGGCCACGAGCTGCGCCGCCTCCAGCAGGCGATCCTGGCCCACGACCCGACGTTGAACCTCGCCCCCGCCGCGGTGGTCCTCGGCGGCTCGGCCCCGGTCGGGGTCCCCGGGGGACAGGTGCGCCGGCGCGAGGACGTCCGGGAGACCCGCCCGGCCGGCCGCGGTACGGCCCCCGGGGAAGAGCGCCCCGAGCGCCGGCACGAGGACCGGGACCTCCGTGACGATCTCCGCGAGGACCGCGACGACGACCTGCGCGAGGACCGTCGGGACGACCTGCGCGAGGACCGCCGCGTCGACCACCGAAACGACCCGCGCGTCGACCACCGTGACGACCCGCGCGAGGAGTTGTACGAGGAGCGGTACGAGCAGCGGTACGCGGACCCGCGCGAGGACCGTCGCGAGGACCGGCGGCGGATGCTGGCCGCCGTGCCCACCCACCCCCGCGGCCTGCTGCTGGCCGAGCGCCCGGGTTCGCCCCGCGCCGCGTCGGTCAGACGGTCGCAGCCCACCCCCCAGCCCCTGTCCCGGGCCGTGGTGACCGAGCGTCGCCGCATCAGCGTGCTCCTCGTACAGACCCGGATCACCGCGGAACGACCCGGCGGCGCGCCCGAGTTCATGGACGAGATGTTCGAGAGCGTCAACGCCGTCGCCCGCCGCCGCATCGAGCGCTTCGGCGGCGACGCCGTCACCTCGATCGGCGCCGTCTCCCTCGGTCTCTTCCGGGCGGACGGCGACGAGGACAGCGCCCTGCGGGCGGTCCGCGCGGCGGCGGCCATCCGCGACCGGCTCACCGACCCGGCCACCGACGGCGCCCCCAACCCCTCGCCCTGGTACGGGTTGACCCTGCACGCCGCCGTCGCGACCGGCAACGCGCTGGTCCGCTTCCGCCCCGACGACCCCTCCGCCGCGCCCTCCGTCAACGGCGCGCTGCTGGACACCTGCCAGTGCCTGCTGGAACTCTCGCCGGCCGGCGAGATCCAGCTCTGCGAGGCCACCCGCGAGGCGCTGGAGGTCCCGCTCGGAGGGTCGCTCGGGGTCCTGCGCGAACGCGGGCCGGCCCCCACCGGGGTCTGGGCGGTCTGAAGCCGTCCGACCCCGGATCCGGGGCGCGGGATTCCCGCATTTTCGATGCCCTTACCAATTGATTCGGACCTCCACAAGCGGAATTGGTCACGGATTACTTCACGATGGAATCTGGCCGATAATCTGCGTTTCAAAGGGATTGACGGCCATTCACTCCACCCCGCCTCCAGTCGGTGTGCGGCGTGATGTCGAGTTCCGTGACTCCAGAACCATTTCTTCGTGGAGGTACACGCTAATGACCGGAGTTTCCCGCCGGGTGTTCATGAGACACACCGCGGCCGCCGGCGGCGCGGCCCTGGCTCTGCCCGCACTGGGCGGCTGGGCGGGCGAGGCGTTCGCCGCCGAGCCGACGGCCGCCGCCGGCATCGCCACGACCTCCCTGGTCACGGTGGCGCCGTCCGACCCGCGCTACGCGAGCCTGGTCGCGGGGGCCAACGGCCGCTGGGTCGGCACCCCCGACCACGTGCTGGTCGCGAGCACGCCGGACCAGGTGGTCCAGGCGGTGCAGGAGACCCTCGACCGCGGGGTCCGGTTCGCCGTCCGCAGCGGAGGCCACTGCTACGAGGACTTCACGAGCAACGCCAACATCCGCGTCCTCATCGACATCTCGGCGATGACCGCCGTGGCCCACGACGCGAGCCGTCGCGCCGTCGCGGTCGAGGCCGGCGCCCAGCTCGGCAGCGTGTACGAGACCCTGTACAACACCTGGGGCGTCACCATCCCTGGTGGCACCTGCCCGACGGTCTCCGTCGGCGGTCACATACCGGGCGGCGGGTACGGTCCGCTGGCCCGCTCCCACGGAGTCACCGTCGACCACCTGTACGCCGTCGAGGTCGTGCACGTGGACAGCGCGGGCGTCGCCCGCAAGGTCGTCGCCACCCGCGACGCGAACGACCCGAACCGCGAACTGTGGTGGGCGCACACCGGCGCGGGCGGCGGCAACTACGGCATCGTCACCCGCTACTGGTTCCGCAGCCCCAACACCACCTCCACCGACCCGGCCCTGTTCCTGCCCAAGGCGCCCCGCGAGCTGATCATCTCCGAGGTCGCCTTCTCCTGGACCGGCATGACCGAGGCCGCGTTCACCCGGCTGCTGCACAACTTCACGAAGTGGCACGAGGACAACTCCTCGGCCACCTCCCCGTACGCCAAGCTCTTCAGCGCGATCAAGCCGCGGCACAAGCTGGCCGGCGAGTTCCTCATGAGCTCGCAGATCGACTCGGCCCTGCCCAACGCCGACCAACTCCTCGACGACTACCTCGCCGCCATCGTCGCCGGCACGGGCCTGACGTACCGGGTGGACACCCGCCGGCGCGTCGACTGGCTGTACAACGTCCTGCACTGGCCGGGTCTCGGCGGCTCCGGCTTCGAGGGCAAGGGCCGCTTCAAGGCCAAGTCCTCCTACCTGCGCAAGACCATGCCCCCCGCGCAGATCAAGGCGTTCTACAAGCACCTCACGCGCAACGACTACACCAACTCCGCGGCCCTCGTGGAGATCGCCGGCTACGGCGCCGCGGCCAACCTGCCGTCCTCCTCGGCGACCGCCACCGCACAGCGCGACTCGATCATCAAGATGCTGTTCGTCAACCTCTGGGCCACCCCGGCCGAGGACGCCGCGAACCTCGCCTGGATCCGGGAGTTCTACCGCGACGTCCACGCCGCGACCGGCGGCGTCCCCCGCCCGGGCGTGGTCAACGACGGCGCGTTCATCAACTACGCCGACGCCGACCTGGCCGACTCGACCCTGAACACCTCGGGGATCGCCTGGCACCACCTGTACTTCAAGGACGGCTACTGCCGCCTGCAGGCGGCGAAGAACCAGTGGGACCCGCGGAACGTGTTCCGCCACACCCTGTCGATCAGACTGCCCTGATCCACGGGCCGACCGCCCTGATCCACGGGCCGGCGCACCGACCGGGCCCCCGGCCCGAGGGACGACCCCTCGGGCCGGGGGCCTTCGACGTGTGACCGCGAGCGCGCGACGCGACCGAATGACCGCGACCGAATGACCGCGACCGAATGACCGCGACGCGCCGGCGGAACCGGGCGCACGACGGACGCCGCCGCCCCCCTGTGCGGTGGAGGCGGCGGCGTCCGGGTTTCCGTGTGCGGACGGAAGACCGATCGGTGTGGGGACCGAAACCCGACGTCGAACACGTGACGTCGGTTGTGGGGGTGGGTCAGATGCCGAGGCCGGATCCGCCGCTGACGTCGATGTTCTGGCCGGTGACCCAGCGGGCGTCGTCGGAGGCGAGGAAGGAGACGACGTCGGCGACGTCGCCCGGCTGTCCCACGCGGTTGAAGACGGAGAACGCGGCGGCCTGGGCCTTGGCTTCGGGGATGGCCATCCACGGGTGGATGTCGGTTTCGATGGTGCCGGGGGAGACGGCGTTGACGGTGATCTGGCGGGAGCCGAGGGTCTGGGCGAGGGTGAGGGTGAGGACCTCGATGGCGCCCTTGCTGGCGGCGTAGGAGGTCATGCCGGGGAAGGCGACCTTGGTGACGCCGGAGGAGATGTTGATGATGCGGCCGCCGTCGCGCAGGCGGTCCAGGCCCTTCTGGATGATGAAGAAGGGGGCCTTGGCGTTGATCGCGAAGACCTTGTCGTAGTCGGCCTCGGACACCTCGTGGATCAGACCCGGGCCCGCGATCCCCGCGTTGTTCACCAGGATGTCCAGGCCCGCGGTGTCGGAGTGCGCGCCGATCCGCTCGTCGAAGGCGGCCCACAGGGCGTCGGCGTCACCGGCGACACCGAGAGCGGAGCGGAAGGCGAAGGCACGGCCGCCCGCGGCCTCGATCGAGTTCACCGTCTCCTTCGCGGCGGCCTCGTCGCTCGAGTAGGTGAGCGCGACGAGCGCACCCTCCTTGCCCAGGCGCTGGGCGATGGCGCGGCCGATGCCCCGGCTGCCACCGGTGACCAGAGCAGTCTTGTTCGTGAGGGCAGTCATTCGGATACTCCCAATTCTTTTGTCCAGGCGCGGCCGCTGCAGATGAGGTCGCAAGTGTGATGCTGCCCGGCCCCGCTCATCGGCCGTTCACCGGCGGGTCATCGTCCGGTGTCGGAAACGAATCCACGAATTACCATCGGCCCATGACACAGAATTCGGTTCAGAATCCCGCACCCGCACCCGATCCCGTACTCGTCATCGGCGGCACCGGAAAGACCGGCCGCCGGGTG
This sequence comes from Streptomyces sp. NPDC002602, assembly GCF_042889445.1. Lineage (NCBI taxonomy): Bacteria > Bacillati > Actinomycetota > Actinomycetes > Kitasatosporales > Streptomycetaceae > Streptomyces > Streptomyces sp. NPDC002602. The sequence continues at coordinate 46,599 of NZ_JBIAQX010000010.1, forward strand.
GTACGCCGACTCACGGAAAGCGGAGTCCCGGTCAGGTCGGCCTCGCGCTCGGGCGAAACCCGCTTCGACTGGCTCGACGAGACCACCTGGGGCCCGGCCCTCGACGGCGTGTCCGGCGTGTACATCGTCCAGAACGACACCGAACCGCGCACCCGCGAACTCGCCCGGCGCGCCGCCGACGCCGGCGTCCGCCGCCTCGTACTGCTCTCCGCCCGCGGGGTCGACACCCCCGGCTACTACGGCGAGGACCCCTCCACCAGCGACGCGTTCCTCGCCGGCGAGGCGGCCGTCCGCGAATCCGGCCTCGCCTGGACGGTGCTGCGCCCGGGCTGGTTCGCCCAGAACTTCGACGAGGGCTTCTTCAACGAGGGCGTCCTGTCGGGCGAGTTGCGGCTCCCGGCCGGCGACGGCGCCGCGACCTGGATCGACGTCGAGGACATCGCCGCCGTGGCCGTCGCCGCCCTGACCGAGGACGGCCACGACGGGCAGACGTACGAACTCTCCGGCCCCCGCGCCGTGTCCCTGCCCGAGGTGCTCGACCTCATCGGGGCGGCGACCGGCCGCAAGGCCACGTACACGCCGCTCTCCACCCCGGACTTCATCGCGGAACTCGGCGCGCAGGGCGTGCCGGCCGCCGACGCCGCGATCTGGGCCGCGGCCCTCTACCCGGTCCAGCAGGGCTTCGAGGCGAAGGTCTCCGACGGGGTGCGGCGCGCCCTGGGCCGGGAGCCGCGCGACTTCGCCGACTACGTCGCGGCGGCCGCCGAGTCCGGCGCTTGGCGCGCTTGAGTGGTTGTGTAGTCGCATTGGCCAGTCTGTAGGGGTCTACCACGTTTTGTCAGGACGACGAGACGCCTCTCGGATCTGGAAAGGATCAAGCATGAGCATCGTCGAGGAAGCGCCGACCGGCCCTCCGCCGGCCGCGACCATGGGGTCGAGGGTGGCGGAGCTCGCCGAACTCCGCGAGTCGGTCATCGCCGGCCCCAGCGAGAAGGCGACCGAGGCGCAGCGGAAGAAGGGCAAGCTCACCGTCCGCGACCGCCTGGAACTCCTCTTCGACAAGGGCACGTTCACCGAGGTGGAAGCCTTCCGGCGGCACCGTGCGACCGGGTTCGGCCTGGAGGACCGGAAGCCGCACAGCGACGGCGTGGTCACGGGCTACGGCCAGGTCGACGGCCGGCCCGTGTTCGCGTACGCCCACGACTTCCGCATCTTCGGCGGCGCCCTCGGCGAGGCTCACGCCCAGAAGATCCACAAACTGATGGACCTCGCCGAGAAGGCCGGGGCGCCCATCATCGGCCTGTGCGACGGCGCGGGGGCCCGCATCCAGGAGGGCGTCACCGCCCTCGCCGGATACGGCGGCATCTTCCAGCGCAACGTGCGCAATTCCGGCGTGATCCCGCAGATCAGCGTGATCATGGGCCCGTGCGCGGGAGGCGCCGCATACTCGCCGGCCCTCACCGACTTCGTCTTCATGGTGCGCGGCACCTCGCAGATGTTCATCACCGGCCCCGACGTCGTCGCCGCCGTCACCGGCGAGCAGATCACCCAGGACGCCCTGGGCGGCGCCGACGTGCACTCCTCCGTCTCGGGCGTGGCGCACTTCGCGTACGACGACGAGGAGCACTGCCTGGAGGACGTCCGGCACCTGCTCTCCTACCTGCCCTCCAACAACCGGGAACTGCCCCCGGCGGAAGTCGCCGACGACCCGGCCGACCGCCGTACGGAAGCCCTCCTGGACCTGGTGCCGGCCGACCCCAACCGGGCGTACGACATGCACAAGGTCATCGAGGAGATAGCCGACCACGGTGAGTTCTTCGAGGTCCACGAGCGGTGGGCGCCGAACATCATCTGCGCGCTGACCCGCCTCGGCGGCCAGGTCGTCGGCATCGTCGCCAACCAGCCGCAGAACATGGCCGGCGTCCTCGACATCCAGTCGTCGGAGAAGGCCGCCCGGTTCGTCCAGCTCTGCGACGCCTTCAACATCCCGCTGGTCAGCCTGGTCGACGTACCCGGCTTCCTGCCCGGCGTCGACCAGGAGCACAACGGCGTCATCCGACACGGCGCGAAGCTGCTGTACGCGTACTGCAACGCGACCGTCCCGCGGATCTCGCTCGTCCTGCGCAAGGCCTACGGCGGCGCGTACATCGTCATGGACTCCCGCTCGATCGGCACCGACATCGCACTGGCCTGGCCGATCAACGAGATCGCCGTGATGGGCGCCGAAGGCGCGGCCAACGTGGTGTTCCGCCGCGAGATCGCCGCCTCCGACGACCCCGAGGCCACCCGCTCGGCGCGCATCGACGAGTACCGCGAGGAACTGATGCACCCGTACTACGCCGCCGAGCGCGGCCTGGTCGACGACGTCATCGACCCGGCCGACACCCGAGCCGCGCTGATCGGCGCCCTCGCGGTACTGCGCGGCAAGCACGCCCCCCTGCCCAGCCGCAAGCACGGCAACCAGCCCCAGTAGAGGGAGAGACCCGATGGCGGTACGAGCGGTCCCCACCGAGCCGGACACGTCGGAGTTCCTCTCCGCCCAGGCCTGGCGCATCACCAGCGGCTCACCGGCCGCCGAGGAGGTCGCCGCGCTCGCGGTGGCCCTGTCGGCGGTCATGCGGGCCCGGGCGGCCGAGGCGATCCGGCTGGCCGAGGAGGAACAGGAGCGGGCCGCGGCCCGCTGGACGCCCTCCGCGGCCCGCCGCCGCGCGGCCACGTCCTGGGCCGCGGGCGCCCAGCCCACCTGGGCCAACACGGCCTGAGCGGCGCATGACCGACCCCCGCACTGCCCGAGGCCGGCGTGATCGACCCCCGCACGGCCCGAGGCCCCGCCCCACCGCACGGTGGGACGGGGCCTCGGGCCTGTCCGGCCGGCGGCCGGGACCGTACGGGCCGTGCTCCGCGGTCAGGCGCGCGCCGAGTCCGGCAGGCGCTCCGCCGGCGGCGCCTCGACCCGTGCCTCCGGGACCTCCCGCGCCCCGGACGACTCGCGAGCGGACCGCAGCGCACCGCGCCGCGCCCACGCCAGGGCCGGCACGGTCACCCCGATCAGCACCAGCGCCACGTACGACATGGCGTCCACCGGCGAGGCGGGCGGGTTGACCCACCCGTTGAGGTACACCCAGCCCATCGCCGTCGCCCCGAGCACCGCCGTCAGGTACGACAGCGGCCTCACCACCCGCTCGCGCACCAGCAGCACCACGTGCGCCGCGCAGATCAGCACGTACGGGAACACCCACAGGTAGACGATCAGCGTGGCCAACGCCGAGTACACCGACAGCAGCGACTCCGGGTAGGCGAGCAACGCGACCGCGAGCACCGCGAAGCCGATGACCGCCAGGACGGTCACGGCGACGGTCGGGGACCCGTGCTCGGGGTGCGCGCGCCCCACCCGGCGCGGCAGCAGGCCGTCGTCCGAGAGGGTCGCCACGAACCGCGACCCGAAGTTCACGAACCCGATGAGGCCCGCGAAGGTCGCCACCGCCAGCACCAGGTCGGTGGCGCTCGCGAAGGTCTCGCCCAGCCCCGCGTTCAACGCCAACGCCGCCGCGGGCGACATGCCCGCCGCCAGGTCGTCCGCCGCCGCGAACAGCCCCGGCACCTGGAGCACCGTCGCCACCAGGTACACGACCCCGAGCAGTACCGGAATGCCCAACACCGCGAACGGCACGTCCCGCTTGGGATCCTTCGTCTCCCGCGCCAGCGCGGCGCAGCTCTCGAAGCCCATCAGGAACGTCGCCCCGGCCGCCATGCCCTGGAAGACCCCGCTGAAGGAGAACCCGCCCTCGAAGGACAACTGCTCCGCGAGGTGCAGCCCGGTCGTGGCCGCGCCGGCCACCACGACCACACCGACCACCGGGATCGCCACGGCCATCAACACCACCGCCGCCTTCACCGACAGGTCGACGCCGCGCCGCGCGAACAACACCGCGATCAACAGCGCCACCGCGTACACCGCGAGCTGCGCCGGCACCTCCAGGCCGGCCGCGAACCCCCGGGACAGCAGGAAGCTGCCGACGTACACCCCGATCACCATCGTGATGCCCCCGATCATCGCCGCGTAGCCGAGCAGCAGCGCGGCGGCCGCCACCAGCCGGGCCCACGGGCCGAAGACCAGCGAAAGGTAGGAGTACAGCGAGCCGTTGGCGACGTGCCGGCGCGCGAAGGTGACGACCGACAGGCCGACGAACGTGGTCACCGCGGCCGACAGCAGGGCGGACAGCCAACTGCCGTTCCCGGCCGAGACGAACATCAGGGCGGGCACCGCGGCGAGACCCACCGCGGGAATCATGCTGGCGACGGCCAGACCGACGATCTGGCCCCGGGACAGTCGCCGGGGTTCCGTTTCCGTGCTGGACATGGGGCGCGCCTCCAAGGGCGGGAGCGGGGGAGAGGGGAGCGGAAAGGTGACCGCTCAGGGCTCGGTGGGAGTTCGATGGGGAGTTTCGGTCGGGAGTTCCCGTCGGGGGTTCCCGTCGGGGGTTCCGGTCGGGAGTTCCGTTGGGGAGTTCCGTTGGGGAGTGGCGAGAAACGGATCGAAGTCTCGCCACGCCGTCTCACGGCGCGGTAACCCACGGCCCACCGCCCGCTCGGGCACGACGTTCGCCCAGGCTGTGGGGGTGCCTGTAGTACCCGTCCAAGGCCTCTCGACCGGCGGTCCACCGCCTCGACCGACCCTGGAAGTCGACTCGACAGGATGTTGAAGGAGAGAAGACATGGCCAATGACTGGTTCCGGCGGTTCGGTCCCGCGTCCGACAGCGACACGCGCCTGTTCTGCTTTCCGCACGCGGGCGGCGCGGCCAGCGCCTACCTCGCGCTGTCGCAGGAGCTGACCCCCGAGTTCGACGTCCTGTCCGTGCAGTACCCCGGTCGTCAGGACCGCCGGATGGAACCCGCCGTGGACGACATCGGCCGGCTCGTCACCGCGCTCGCCGACGAACTCGCCGCCGGCTCGGCCCTCGGACCCGGCCGCCGGGGCGACGATCGCCCGTACGCTTTCTTCGGGCACAGCATGGGCGCCGTGCTCGCGTACGAGCTGACCCGCGAACTCGACCGGCGCGGACTGCCCGCCCCCGAGCGGCTGTTCCTGTCAGGCCGGTTCGCCCCGACCCCGCTCGGCAGCGCCAGCGACCGGCTGGACACCGACGAGAAGGTGATCGCCATGATCCGCACGCTCGGTGGAACGGTCGGGAGGGTCTTCGACGACCCCGACCTGCTGGAGATGGTCATGCCGCCCCTGCGCGCCGACTACAAGGCCATCGGTTCCTACGCCTGGCGGCCCGGCCGCCCCCTCGACGTGCCCTTCACCGTGCTCGTCGGCGACCGCGACCCCGTCGTCCCCGTCGAGGACGCCGCCGCCTGGCGGGTGCACACCGCCGCGGGCAGCGACGTACGGATCCTGCCCGGCGGGCACTTCTACCTCGACCACAGCGTTCCACAAGTGGCCGCCGTCATCCGCGCCGCACTCCACCGCAGCGGCGCGAGCGCGTTGGGGGCCGCCTGATGCCGACCGGCCCCGGCAGGCTGCTGGCCATCAGCGACCTGCACGTCCGCCACGACGAGAACAAGAAGGTCGTCGACGGCCTGCGACCGGAGACGGAACACGACTGGCTGCTGCTCGCCGGGGACGTCAGCGAGTCCACCGTCGACTTCGAGGAGACCCTCCGGCTGCTGAGCGACCGGTTCGCCAAGGTGATCTGGGCGCCGGGCAACCACGAACTGTGGACCACCGCCGCCGACCCGGTCCAACTGCGCGGCCAGGCCCGCTACGACCACCTCGTCGGGATCTGCCGCCGCCTGGGCGTCATCACCCCCGAGGACCCGTACCCGGTGTGGGAGGGCGCCGGCGGCCCCGTCGCCGTCGCCCCGCTCTTCCTGCTGTACGACTACACGTTCCGGCCCGCCGGAGCCCGCACCCGGCAGGAGGCCATGGACATCGCCGAGCGGGCCGGCGTCGTCTGCACGGACGAGTTCTACCTGCACCCCGACCCCTACCCCAGCCGCCAGGCATGGTCCCGGGCACGCGTCGCGCACACCGCCGCGCGGCTCGCCGAGATCCCGGACCACCTGCCGACCGTGCTGGTCAACCACTATCCGCTGGTCCGCGAACCCACCCGCGTCCTGCGGTTCCCCGAGTTCGCCCTGTGGTGCGGAACCGAGGCCACCGAGGACTGGCCCGTCCGCTTCCGGGCGGCGGCCGTGGTCTACGGACACCTGCACATCCCGCGCCTGATCCACCAGGACGGGATCCCCCACCACGAGGTCTCCCTGGGGTACCCGAGAGAGTGGAAGCAACGCGCCACCGCCCCGGCGGGCGCCGTACGGATCCTCGCGGAGCGCACATGATCGAGGAACTGCTGGTCCCGGGCACGGCCGCCGTGGAGTCCTTCGCAGACGACCCCGGGGCCCTGGCCGACCTCCACCCCGAGGAGGAACTCCTCGTCGCGGGCGCCGAGGACGGCCGCCGACGGGAGTTCGCCACCGTACGGCGCTGCGCGCGCGAGGCCCTCGGCAAGCTCGGTGTCGCCCCCGCGCCGATCCTGCGCGACCCGAAGGGGGCGCCCCGGTGGCCCGCCGGATTCGTCGGCGCGATGACCCACTGCCGGGGCTACCGGGCGGCCGTCGTCGCGCCCGCCGGGAAGGTGGCCGCGCTCGGCATCGACGCCGAACCGAACCTGCCGCTGCGCAGCCGGGGCGTCGCGGACCTGGTGACCGTCGAAGGAGAACGCGCCTGGCTGCCCGAACTCGCCACCCGCCGACCCGAGGTGGAGTGGGAGCGGCTGCTCTTCAGCGCCAAGGAGAGCGTGTACAAGGTCTGGTACCCGCTGACCGGACGCTGGCTGGACTTCCAGGACGCGGAGATCACCGTCGACCCGGCCTGGTCGACCTTCCACGCCAGATTGCTGGTGCCCGGCCCCGAGATCGACGGGGTCCGGGTCGACTCCCTCGACGGCGGCTGGCTGGTCCGGGACGGCCTCATCGTCACCGCGATCACGGTGCCCCGAGGCGAGAGCACGCCACCCTGAGGTGAGGTCGTATCAGCGGATGATCGCACTTGGTGAACATGGGTGACGTGGTGTCAGTGTCAGGTGCTTTCATGAGCAGGTTGCGCGGGGAGGCGCAACGCGACCATCGAGGGGGATGCGGCCGTGCCCTGGATCACCACGTACATGAAGTCGGACGGCACCGAAGTCGGGGGCCGTCTGCGGCCACCACTGAGCCTCCGCCAACCTGAAGCCGCAGGTCAAAGGGCTGGTGTGACCGGCTCTCGGGATGCTCACGCTGGTTGTGGGCCACTGCCTGCGAAGTAGATCGTCCGCCCCCCGATTTTCGTCATCCGCGGGCTATTAGGGTTGTCCTATAGGCCTTGAGCTGCGGCAACGGTGGGACAGATAGCCGTTGCGGGCGAGGTGGGGGGCCTTCGGGACACGATCGCGAAGGCAGATGAAAGGGTTCTGGTGTTGGAGAAGTCCTCTCCGCTGTGGTGGCTGTTCGCCGCGGTCAGTGTGGTTCTGTATCTCGCCGTGTTGTTCCCTGGGATGGTCAACCGGCGGCAGATGATCTGGGTGTCGTGCGGTCCGGTGGCAGGGTTCCTGGCGACTGTGGCCTTCAGCGCCAACTACGAGTGGTCTCTGAACGAGCTGCTTCCCGTCTACTGCGGGGGGATCCTGGGCATCGCCCTGGGTGTCGTGGGCCACTGGAAGGCGATGCGTGCCTTCATGACGTGGCGTGCGGAGAACCCCGGCAAGCCTGACGACGAGGGACCAGGTGTTCCCTGGGTGCTCCAGATGGCTTTCACGCTGCCGATTTTCCTCGGTGGCGCGTTGTGGTACATGAACGCCTACTGACCTCAGCGGTTGACTTCGAGGTTCGTCAAGACGAGCAGAGCTCGCAGGAGCTGGGTGGCGCGGGCGGGATCGGTTCGGAGCTTGGTGAGGATCCGCCAGTTCTTCAGGTGAGCGAAGCCGTGCTCGACCGGTGCACGTCCGACGGCGAGGACGCGGTTGGCTCCCTTCTGGCCCGGGGTGAGCTCGTGAGTGCGGCTGGCGGCGTAACCAGTGACGATCACGGGGTCGAGAAGGTCGTTGTCCAGACCGCGGAAGCCGAGGTCGGCCAGCGCCCCGAGGCCGGCGGCTCGCAGGTGGGCCAGGATGTGGTCGTGGCGGGCGGCGGTGTTGTCGTGGGTGCGGCCGGGCCGGGCGGCGGATATCCAGATCAGACGGCCCTTCTCGTCGGTCAGGGCGAGGAAGTGCAGGCCGTGGCTGCGGTGCTTACCGGAGTAGTTGCGCCGGTCGGCCTTGCCGGTGCGGCGCTGGGTGCGGATAAGGGTGCCGTCGATCAGGACCACCTCCCCGCCTTGCCTGGCGACCTTCTTCAGCGCGCGGTCCAGGCGCGGGGCCCGGGCGGCGAGCAGCCCGATCAGCTCGTCGCGCCGGCGGCGGACGGTGGACTCGGACACGCCGTTGCCGCCCGCCATGTCGGCCAGGCGCTGATCGTGACGCAGCACGGCCAAAACGATCACCGCGATCTTCCCCGGCGGCAGGATCCGCCACCTGGACCGAATCGCTTTCAGACGGCGCCGCAGCAGGTCGGCGAGATGGTTGACGGTACTCGTGGACAGCGACAGACGGCACTGGTAGGTAAGCGGGCAGATGTCCTCGGCAAGATTCCTGACACTCGTCACACAGGTCCAACGGCCGCCGGGAGCAACCCGGTTACACCAACACCGAGGGCTCCGTCCGGCGGTGCTCCTGGTCACAGATGGGTGGTGAACCGACCGTCGGGGAGTTTCCGCAACCAGCCGCGATCGACGCTGCCTGCCGCACGGCGGCGATGATGCGCTGGTAGTCCCACGGCAGCGCATCCTGCTCCACTCCCGACTCGCGGTACGGGATCAGCATCACCGCCCGACCGCCCACCTGCCCAGGTGTCGGCCGGGCGGAGGCGCGTTACTCGGCCAGCTGCCTGGCGATCCGCTCAAGGACACGTTCGGCGACAGCGAGTTCGTCCCGCTCGGCCCGCACTTCCGCCAGCTGTTCGGCCAGCTGCTCTTCGAGTTCGTCCAGTTCCGCTCGGCGCGCGGTGATCCGTTCCACCAACTCGGGATCCAACATGGATCGGATCGTAGAAGGCCGCTCGGATACAGCAAACAGGAATCAGCAAACCGGTCCCCGCCAGACGATCTACTACTCAGACAGTCGCCCACGACCAGCACGAGCGCCCCGAGGACCAACCACACCAGCTCTTTGACCTGCGGCTTCAGGTTGGCGGAGGCTCACTCGTCTTCCCCGCACGGCGAGCGGCCGGTGACCCGGCGCCCGCCCGCACGGCGGCGCAGGCGCGGTGGCAGCGCACGGCGTCGCAAGGGCGGCCGCTCGGAGGAGCTGTGGCTGCTCGGCCTGGCCGCGGTGGTGGCCTTCAGCCTGGTCGTGGCACTCCTGTCATGGCTGGCCGCCCACCCGTGGGTCCTGATCCTGATCCTGGTGGCAACGGTCGGCGGCGGATGGCTCTGGCTGCGACGGCGCCAGGAGGCGGCCCGTTGGGAACAAGTCCGGGCCCGGGGGCTGCGCTACGCCGTCGAGCAGCTCGACGGCCTCCACTACAACGACTTCGAGTTCGCCGTGCGGGACCTCATGCACCGCGACGGCTGCGCCGACGCGCAGAAGGTCGGCGGACGGGGCGACAACGGCGCGGACGTGAAGGCCACCGACCCGTACGGCCGCCGCTGGGTGATCCAGTGCAAGCACCGCAAGGCAGGCTGGTCCGGCTCCGCGGTCGGCACCCCGGACCTCCAGGTCCTCAACGGCACCGGCCGCCAGGTCCACGGCGGCGATGTCCTGGTCATGCTCACCAACGGCCGCTTCTCCGGACCCGCGCTCGCCTTCGCCAAGTCCCAGCACCTCCACCTCGTCGACCGCCACCTCCTCGCCCAATGGGCCGGCGGTTCCCGCCCCCTGTGGGAACTCCTCAGAGCCGTTCCACCACCCAGGAAGCCCAGCGCGCTCTCCTGAAGGGGCGGGCCCCCCGGCCTCCGACCCGGGGTCATCGCAGAGCCCGACGCCGTCAAAAGCCATGGCAGTCAAGGGAGTCGAGTGCCAGGATCTGCTTCCATGACACAGAATCCGGCCGGCGCGACACGCGTGTCCACGGCTCTTCTCGCGCTCTCGACCGTGCTCGTGGGCCTGATGGCCGGCCTGTTCTTCGCCTTCGACGTCTCGGTGATGCCCGGCCTCGCGGCCGGCGACGACCGTACGTACGTGAGCGCCATGCGCTCCTTCAACGCGGCGATCGACGGCAGCGGCCTCTTCGTCACCGTGTTCCTGCTCGCCCTGGTGGCCGCCGTGGCCTCCGCGATCGTCGAGTTCCGCGCGGGCCGTCGCGGCACCGCCCTGTGGGTCGCATCGGCAGCCGTCGCCTACCTCGTCGTCCTGGTCATCACCTTCGCGGTCAACATCCCGCTGAACAACGACCTGGCCGCCGGTGGCGACGTGGCGAAACTGACCGACTTCTCGATCGTGGACGAGTTCAAGGGCACCTGGGTCACCACGAACATCATCCGTACCGTGGTGTGCACGGCCGCGCTCACCGCGCTCACCCGCGCGCTCATCCTGTACGGCCGGGCCACCACGACCCGTTGAACCAGCGGCCGGTGACCGGCGCCCCTTCGCCGGGCGCCCGGCCGTCAGGCGCTCGACGACCGCTCGTGGAGCGCCGGCGCCCGGCCGTCAGGCGCCCTGGACGAGCAGCGCCCAGGCCAGGAACCCGGCGCTCGCCGTGCAGAGCAGCGTGCGCCACACGTTGGCCCGTACCCACGGGCTCTCGAACGCGCGGCGAACGGCGGCCGGGTCGGCGATCCCGTCGACCGGGCCGGCCTTCTCCAACGCGTTGTTCAGCGGAATGTTCACCACACCCGTCACGACCATCGCCAGGACATAGCAGACGAACGCCGCGATCAGCGGCACCAGCGCGCCGTCGGGACCGTCCACCACGTGGAGGCCCAGCGCGAGCCCGGTGAAGACCAGGGCGCCGAGGTAGCCCAGCATGAACCAGCCGTTGAGGATGGCGACGTTGACGCGTTGCATGACCTCGATGACGATCCGATCGTCGCCCCGCTTGAGGGCCGGCATGACGGACACGGAGAACCCGTAGAAGAGACCGCTCATCAGCCCCACCGTGATCGTCGCCGCGATCAGCGACGCGTACCGTACCGCTTCCACGCAGGCCCCCCGGTCGTGTGGCTCGTCCGATGTGCGGCCGATCATACGGTCCACCTCACACCGTGCCCCAGGGAATTCCTTCGAGTCCGAGGACTTGTCCGATCAGCTCAACCCCTGCCTGACCTCGTCCGGAGGCGGGGTACGCTCCGGCTCCCGGCCCCGCACGGCCACCTGAGACTCCCGAGAGGATCACTTTCGTGAAGGACCACAAGGACAGGCTGGACGCGCTCCGGGCCGACATCGAGCGCCGCAATCCCGCCCAGCCCGAGTTCCACCAGGCCGTACGCGAAGTACTGGACACCCTGGCCCCGGTGTTCGCCGCCCGGCCCGAGTACGCCGACCCGGCGGTGGCTCTGGTCGAGCGGCTGACCGAACCCGAGCGGCAGATCCTCTTCCGCGTGCCGTGGCAGGACGACCGGGGCCGCGTCCACGTCAACCGCGGCTACCGGGTGGAGTTCAACAGCGCACTGGGCCCGTACAAGGGCGGCCTGCGCTTCCACCCGTCGGTGGACATCGGCGTGGTGAAGTTCCTCGGCTTCGAGCAGGTCTTCAAGAACGCCCTCACCGGTCTCGGCATCGGCGGCGGCAAGGGCGGCAGCGACTTCGACCCGCACGGCAAGTCCGACGCCGAGGTCATGCGCTTCTGCCAGTCCTTCATGACCGAACTCCACCGCCACATCGGCGAGCACACCGACGTCCCCGCCGGTGACATCGGCGTCGGTGGCCGCGAGATCGGCTTCCTGTTCGGCCAGTACCGGCGCATCACCAACCGTTGGGAAGCCGGCGTGCTCACCGGCAAGGGCAAGGGATGGGGCGGTTCCCTGATCCGCCCCGAGGCCACCGGATACGGCAGCGTGCTGTTCGCCGCCGAGATGCTCGCCGTGAGGGGCGCCTCCCTGGACGGCCTGACCGCCGTGGTCTCCGGCTCCGGCAACGTCGCCCTGTACACGATCGAGAAGCTCCGGCAGCTCGGCGCCAACCCCGTCACCGCCTCCGACTCGCAGGGCTACGTCGTCGACGAGAAGGGCATCGACCTGGAGCTGCTGCGCCAGATCAAGGAGGTCGAACGCGGCCGGGTCAGCGAGTACGCCCAGCGGCGCGGCGCCTCGGCCCGTTTCGTACCCGGCGGCCGGGTCTGGGAGGTCCCGGCGGACGTCGCCTTCCCGTCGGCGACCCAGAACGAACTGACGGAGGCCGACGCGCTGACCCTGGTGCGCGGCGGCGTCCAAGCCGTCTCCGAGGGCGCCAACATGCCCACCACCCCGGAGGGCGTGCGCGTCCTCCAGCAGGCGGGCGTGGCCTTCGGCCCCGGCAAGGCCGCGAACGCGGGCGGAGTCGCGGTGAGCGCCCTGGAGATGGCGCAGAACGCCGGCCGGGTGTCCTGGAGCGCGGAGCGCGTCGAGGACGAACTGGCGGGCATCATGCGCTCGATCCACGCCGTCGCCCACGCAACGGCCGAACGGTACGGCGCCCCCGGCGACTACGTGACCGGAGCGAACATCGCCGGCTTCGAGCGGGTCGCCGACGCGATGCTGGCCCAGGGCGTGATCTGAGCCCACCCGCGGTGCGCCGCACCGCACCGCGCCGTCGCGGCTCCCTCAGGGGCCGCGACGGCGCGAGCCCCTCACACACGCACGCAACCCCTCACACACGCAACCCCTCGCCACCGCCCGGCGATCGGGCCCGTAGCCTGACCCTGCCATCATCCATCGGATCACCAGGGAGCTGCCGCGTGCTCACCACACTGGACGGCGTGTACGGAGACCGTCCCGACGCCCTCACCGTCGCCGGCCGCACCTCCTCCTACGAGGAACTGCTGGGAGCGGCCTCCGCCGTGGCCCGCGACATCACCACGGGCGGCGCACCGGCCGTCGCGGTGACCGCCACCGCCTCCCTGGAGACCGTCGCCGCCACCGTGGGCGCGCTGCTCGCCGGGGTGCCCCTCGTACCACTGCCCCCGGACGCCGGCCCCGCCGAACGCGAACACATCCTCCGGGACTCCGGCGCCGCGCTCCTCGACGTGGACTACACCCGCCGCGCCGACGCCCCCGCCACGCCCGCGGCCGGACCGACCGACCCCGCCCTGATCCTGTACACGTCCGGTACCACCGGTCCCCCCAAGGGCGTCGTCCTCACCTCGGCCGCGATCGCCGCCGACCTCGACGCCCTCGCCGAAGCCTGGCAGTGGACCGCCGAGGACACCCTCGTACACGGCCTGCCCCTCTTCCACGTACACGGACTCGTCCTCGGGGTCCTCGGCGCCCTGCGCACCGGCAGCCGGCTCGTGCACACCGGCCGCCCCACCCCCGAGGCGTACGCGCAGGCCGCCGGCAGCCTCTACTTCGGCGTTCCCACCGTCTGGTCCCGGATCGCCGGTTCCCCGGCCGAGGCCGCCGCGCTCTCCCGCGCCCGGCTCCTCGTCTCCGGCAGCGCCGCCCTGCCCGCGCCGGTCTTCCGGGACCTGGAGGCCTTGACCGGCCTGCGCCCGGTGGAGCGCTACGGAATGACCGAGACCCTGATCACCCTCAGCGGCCGGGCCGGGGGAGAGGTCCGCCCCGGCACGGTCGGTACCCCGCTGCGCGGCGTCCGCACCCGTATCGCCGCCGAACCGGGCGCCGAGATCGGGGAACTCCAGCTCACCGGGCCGACGCTGTTCTCCGGTTACCTCGGCCGCCCCGAGGCGACGGCGGCCGCGTACACCGAGGACGGATGGTTCCGCACCGGCGACATCGCCGCCGTCGACGAGAGCGACGGGGTCCACCGCATCGTGGGCCGGGCCTCCATCGACCTGATCAAGTCCGGCGGGTACCGCATCGGCGCGGGCGAGATCGAGAACGCACTCCTCGACCATCCCCGGGTCAGCGAGGCGGCCGTGGTCGGTCTGCCGGACGCGGACCTCGGCCAACGGATCGTGGCCTTCGTCGTCGCGCAAGGCGTCACCGGCACGGAACTCACCGACTTCGTCGCCGCGCACCTGTCGGTCCACAAACGCCCCCGCGAGGTCCGCTTCGTGACCGCCATCCCGCGCAACGCCATGGGCAAGCCCCAGAAGAAGCTGCTGCTGACGAACGACTCGGAGGGCCGGCGATGACGACTCCCCCTCCCACTCCCTTCCCCACGTCCGGTCCCGGTGCCACGTCCGGTCCTGGTCCCACGCCCGGTCCTGTTGCCATGCCTGGTCCCGTTCCCACGTCCGGTCCCGGCCCCGCGTCCGGTCCCGATGTGGTCGTCTCTCCGGGCTTCGACCGCAGGACCGGTTCGCCCTGGCTGCGCCGTTTCCACCCCGAGCCGGCTTCCGGTTCCGCGCCGACCCTCGTGTTCCTTCCGCACGCGGGCGGCGGCGCCGCCTACTACCACCCGTTCTCCGCGGCCCAGGCCTCGCGTGCCGAGGTGCTCGTCGCCCAGTACCCCGGGCGCCAGGAGCGCATCGGCGAGCCGGTTCCGGGCAGCATCGACGCGATGGTCGACGGGCTGCGGGAGGCGCTGACGCCGTGGCGGGACCGGCCGTTGGTGCTGTTCGGACACAGCATGGGCGCCCTCATCGCCTACGAGTTGGCGCGCCGCCTGGAGCACGCGGGCACGGCCCCGCGCGGTCTGATCCTGTCCGGACGCCGCTCACCGCTGATCGAGCGCTCCGAGGGCGTCGCCCCGCGGGACGACGACGCGCTGATCGCCCTGGTGAGCGAACTCGCGGGCACCGACGCCAGACTCCTGGCCGATCCGGAATTCCGCGAGCTGATCCTGCCGACGTTGCGCGGCGACTATCACGCCGTCGAGACCCATCGACACGTGCCCGGACCGGTGCTGCGTACCCCGATGAGCGTGTTGACGGGTGAGTCCGACCCTCGGGTCGGCGTGTCCGAGGCCATGGCCTGGCGGGAGTTGACCTCGGGGGCCTTCACCTTCCGGAGTTTCCCCGGCGGGCACTTCTACCTGAACGAGCAGCGGGACGCGGTGTCCCGGGCGATCACCGAGGACCTGGCGGCGTTCGCGACCCTGGCGGGCGGTCCGCGCCTGCGGGGTGAGGTGGCGCCCTCGGAGTGAGGCGGGCCGGCGGGTGAGGTGGCGGCGGCGGGTGAGGTGGCGCCGGCTTGGTGCGTCGGGCCGACGGGGCGTGAGGCGGGCCGGCGGGTGAGGCGGCGCCGGCCGGGTGCGTCGGGCGCCGGGGCGTGAGGCGGCGCCGACGGCTTCCTCAGGGGCGCACCAGGTGTCGGGCCAGTACCTCCAGGGCCTCGGTGACCGCCGGCAGCCGCTGTGCCTCCGCCTCGCCGAGCGCCCGGGCGAGGGCTTCCTCGACCTTGGAGACGCCGGCGGCCCGTACGGTGGCCACGCGCGCGGAGACCTCGGGGGACTGGCGTACGAGCGTGCGCCGGCGGTCGGCCGGATCGGGCGCGGTCTCCACCGATCCCACCTCGCGCAGCCGGGCCACGGCACCCGATACCTGGCTCTGCGGCAGGCCCGTCCGCAGCGCGGTCTCGCCGACGGTGGTGTCCGGATGCGCGGCGATGTCCCCCGCCACGATCACCACCGAGCGGGTGCTGCCGGCGTACTGACCGGATCCGCCCGGGGGCTCGGGCAGGGCTTCCTCGCCGAGCTTCATCAAGGCCCGGCCCAGCAGGAACAGTTCGATTCCATCCACAGGACCACGGTACATCAGCGCAGATGTATCGAGAAGAATGCATCTCTCTTGATGTATCGGATTCGATGGATTAGGCTGATCGCAGAGCAGCGGACGAAGGTCCGTGTCGATCGACGCAGAGGAGTCACCATGTCCACCCTGAAGGCCACCCTCGCGGTTCCCGGCTGCACCCTTCACTACCAACTCCGTGGCTCCGGGCCGCTGTTGTTGATCTCCCAGAGCGGTGAGGGGGACGCCGACCGCACCGTGGACCTGGTGTCGCACCTCGATGACGCCTTCACCGTCCTGACCTACGACCGCCGGGGCCTCTCCCGCAGTCGGCTCGACGAGCCCGGCCGGACGACGACCCTGGCCGAGCACGCCGAGGACGTGCACCGGCTGCTGACCACCGTCGGCGACGAACCCGCCCTGATGTTGGGTTGCAGCCTCGGCGCGACCATCGGCCTCCACCTGGCCGCCCGACACCCGGGCCAAGTGGGCACCCTCATCGCCCACGAGCCGGTCGCCCCGCGCCTGTTGCCGGCCGCTGACCGCGCCGACCACGAGGCGGAGTTGGCCGGGCTCAGGGACATCTACCGTTCGGCCGGGCTCGAGGTCGCGCTCCCCGAGATCGCCCGGGTCCTGGGCATCGACCCGACCCGCCAGGAGGTCGAACCGAATGTGACCCCCGAGCCCCTGGACGACCGACGCCGCGCCAACTTCGACTACTTCGTCGAGCACGACTTCTCGGCGATCATCGAGGACACCCTCGACCTCGCCGCGCTCGCCCGCACCACGACCCGGATCGTCCCGGCCATCGGGGCGACCACCTCGGCATCGGTCTTCGACCACCGGTGCGCGACCGCCCTGGCGGACCTCCTGGACACCGCGATATGCACCTTCCCGGGCGGCCACAACGGCAACACCACCCGCCCCCGTGCCTACGCGGCCCGCCTGCGGAGCCTGCTCACCGCCCCCGCCCACCGTTCCTGAGCGGGAGCGGGCGGAGCCCCCGCCGCAGCCCCGGAAATGGCCTGGGCTTTGTCTTCGACCCGTCGGTACTTTGCTCGTATGGACCACACGGCCGGGGATACCGGACCAGATCATCGTGCTCTCATCGCGGCGGGAATCACCGTCGTGCTCTGGGCGTCCGCATTCGTCTCCATCCGCGCGTCGGCCGAGTACTTCGGACCCGGGGCGCTGGCCCTCGGGCGGCTCCTCACCGCCTCGATCGCGCTCGGCCTCGTACTGATCGTCAAACGGGTGCCGCCACCCCCGCGCCAGGCCTGGCCCGGGATCGTGGGATCCGGAGTGCTGTGGTTCGGGCTGTACATGGTCGCGCTGAACTGGGGCGAGCAGGGCGTCGACGCCGGCACCGCAGCGATGATCGTGAACATCGGCCCGATCGTGATCGCCCTGCTCAGCGGCTGGATGCTGAAGGAGGGGTTCCCCCCGATGCTGTTGGCGGGGATGGCCGTCTCCTTCGTGGGCGCGGTCGTGGTGGGAGTGTCCACCTCCAACGGCGGCTCCTCCTCCCTCACCGGCGTACTGCTCTGCCTGCTGGCCGCCCTCACCTACGGGGCCGGAGTGGTCCTGCAGAAGCCGGCCCTGGCCCACGCGACCCCGCTACAAGTGACGACGTACGGCTGCTTCATCGGTACCGCCGTGACCCTGCCGTTCGTCGGGCAGCTCATCGACCAACTGCCCGATGCCCCGCTCTCCGCCACCCTCAACATGGTCTACCTGGGGCTCTTCCCGACCGCGCTGGCCTTCACCACGTGGACGTACGCCCTCTCGCGGACCACCGCCGGAAAGATGGGCGCGACCACGTACGCGGTGCCGGCCGTCGTGGTGTTCATCGCCTGGATCGCCCTCGACGAGGTCCCCGGGTGGCTGACCCTGCTGGGCGGCGCGATCTGCCTGGCCGGCGTGGCCGTGTCCCGCAGGCGGCGGGTCGAACCGCTCCCCGGGGGCGCGCCCTCGACGAAGTGAGAACTTTTTTCCCGAGACCTGTCACACCTGTGGCACGCGGCGGGTCAAGGGGGTGAGGTCGCCGCAAGGGCGACCACCTGAGAAGGAGCTTCCTGATGAACACCGCCGCCACCATCGTCGCCGTCCTCGCCGCCGCCATGTCGGGGTTCTCGGGCTACTCGCTGCTCTCGCGGGCCAAGTGGGTCGTCGAAGCCATGAACGAGTACCGCGTGCCCCAGACCTGGTGGACGCCCCTCGGCGCGGCCAAGGCCCTGGGCGCGATCGGCCTCGTCGTCGGGATCTTCCTGCCCGTGGTCGGCATCGCGGCCGGCGTCGGCCTGGTGCTGTACTACCTCGGCGCCGTCATCACCGTGGTCAAGGCCCGTTCGTACGCGCACATCCCCTTCCCGGTCATCTACATGGCCCCGGTCGTCGGCGCCTTCGCCCTCGGCTTCGCGCTCTGAGCGACGCGCGGGAGCAATCCGGGGAGCAACTCCCCGGGCTGGTCGCTACGTTGGACCGACCCGACCGACCCGACCGACCCGACCGACCCGACCGACCCGACCGACCCGACCGACCCGACCGACCCGACCGACCCGACCGACCCGACCACCGGACGACGTACACCACGCGAGGGACCCATGAACCGCACCACCGCAGCCACCCGTCACGCGCGCGCCGTCGCCTTCCGGGACCTGCACGCCACCGGCCGGCCCTTCGTCGTCCCCAACCCTTGGGACGCGGGCACCGCGCGCATCCTGGCGGGCCTCGGCTTCGCGGCACTCGCCACCACCGGCGCCGGCCTGGCCCACAGCCTCGGCCGCCCCGACGGCACGAACCAGGTCAGCCGCGCCGAACTCCTCGCCAACGCGGCCGTGATCGTCGAGGCCAGTGGCCTGCCAGTCACCGCCGACCTGGAGAGCGGCTTCGGGGAGCGGCCCGAGGAGATCGCCGAGACCATCCGCCTCGCCGCGGCCGCCGGCCTCGTCGGCGGCTCCATCGAGGATTCCACGGGCCGCGACGAGAATCCCGTGCGACCGCTCGACGAGGCGGTGGAACGGGTGGCGGCCGCCGTGGAGGCGGCAAAGGAACTGGACTTCCCCTTCACCGTCACCGCCCGCGCCGAGAACTTCTTCCAGGGCCGCCCCGACCTCGACGACACGATCCGCCGCCTCCAGGCTTACGAGGCAGCCGGCGCCGACGTCCTCTACGCCCCGGCCCTGCCCGACGCCGAAGCGATCCGTGCCGTCTGCTCCGCCGTGGACCGGCCCGTGAACGTCCTCATGGGCGGCGCCCTCAAGCTGTCCGTCGCCGAACTCGGAGCCCTCGGCGTCCGCCGGATCAGCACCGGCTCCGCCCTGTCCCGCGCGGCCCTCGGCGCGTTCACCCGGGCCGCCCGGGAGATCGCCGAAGCCGGCACGTTCGACTTCGGAGCGGACGCCATCCCGTACGCCGAGGCCAACGCGCTCCTGGCCCGGGCCACACCCCCGGGTCCCGACGCCCCGGCTCCCGATGCCCCGGGTCCCGACGCCCCCGCCCCCGATGGTCCGACTCTCGCCGCCCGGGACTCCGTTGCCCCGCATTCCGCCCCCGCGCCCGGCCGGGGAGCGTGAGGTGACCGCCACCACGCCGATCGACGCGGTCCGACTGCCCGACCCCTACCCGTACTACGCCCACCTGGTGGCCGAACGCCCGTTCGCCCACGACGAGGAGATCGGGGCCTGGGTCGCCGCCGACGCCGCCGCCGTGCACGCCGTACTGGGCAGCGGCGCGCTGCGGGTACGACCGCCGGGCGAGCCGGTCCCGCGGGGGATCGTCGCGACCCCGGCGGGCGAGGTCTTCGCGGACCTGGTCCGCATGACGGACGGCACGGTGCAGGGCCGCCTGAAGACGGTGGTGGTCGACGCGCTGGCCCGAGCCGACACCGCGCACGCGGCCCGACTGGCCGCCCGGTTCACCCGGGAGGCACTGGAAGCCGGCGGCGAAGTCCCCTGGGACGAGCTGATGTTCGAGGTCCCGGCCCGGGTCGTGGCCGCGTTGGCCGGCCTGACGGACGGCGCGGACCGGGAGGCGGCCCGCTCGATCGCCGCCTTCGTCCAGTGCATACCGGCCTCCGCGACCCCCGCGCAACAGCGGGCCGCCGCCGTAGCGGCCGGCCGGGTCCGCGAACTGCTGCGGCCCGGCCTCGGCGGCGAGAACGACGGGCTCCTCGGGGAATTGGTCCGCGCCGCCGACCGGGCGTCCTGGCCACACTTGGCGCCATTGCTGTCCAATGCCGTCGGGTTCCTGTCCCAGACCTACGACGCCACCGCCGGACTGGTGGGCAACACCCTGGTGGCCCTGGCCCGGGGAGCGGACGGCTCCGACATCGGGGCGCTGGTGCGGGAGGTGGTCCGATACGACGCGCCGATCCAGAACACCCGCCGTTTCGCCGCCGCGCCCTTCGTCCACGGCGGCCGTGCGGTGGAGAGCGGGCAGCAGATCCTGGTCCTCCTCGCCGCCGCGAACCGTGACCCGGCCGTCAACCCGGATCCACACGAGCTATCACCCGGAAGAGTGAATCCGATGATCTTCACCTTCGGTGCGTCGTCCCACCGCTGCCCGGGTGAAGCCCTCGCCTCGGCCCTCGCCGCCGCCATCGTGACGGAACTCCGCACGGCAGGCTTGTCGTCCACGGACACCCCGACCTACCGCCCCCTGGCCAATGCCCGCATCCCGCACCTCTGACCCGCTCACGGGGCCCGCCCCGGATCCCGCACCCCGAACACCGAAGCGGCCGGGGCCGATTCGCCGGCGGGGACGGATCCGACCGGGTGGCGCGTCACGGGCACCGCAGGCCGGGCCGGGACGGGGGACAGGCGGCACCGGAGACACCAGTGACAGCGGTGGCGCCGGCGGCACCGATGGGGACCGTACCGCCCGGCACGCACCACGGCCGGGCGTCTGCCAACCGCACGCCCCCAGACAGGAATGACCCCTCATGTCGAAGACCCCGCACCTCTGGATGCGGCACGAGTCCCGCCCCACCGAACGCCGCGCCCCCCTCACCCCCTCCGACGCCGCACAGCTCGTCCGGGCCGGCCTCCGGATCACCGTCGAGGCCTCGGAACAGCGCGTGTTCCCCCTCGCCGACTACGCCGCCGCCGGTTGCGACACCGCGCCCACCGATTCCTGGCTCACGGCCCCCGACGACGCCTACGTCCTCGGCCTGAAGGAACTTCCCGCCGGCCCCGGCGCCCCGGTCCTGCGTCACCGGCACATCTACTTCGGCCACGCCTACAAGGGCCAGGCCGGCGCGACCGAGTTGCTCGGCCGCTTCACCGCCGGCGGCGGCGCCCTGCTCGACATGGAGTACCTCATCGACGAGGCCGGCCGCCGTGTCGCGGCGTTCGGCTACTGGGCCGGGTACGTCGGAGCGGCCCTCGCCGTCCTGCACCGCCGCGGCCTGCTCAGCGCGCCCCTGCGGCCGACCGACCGCCCCGCCCTCGACGCGCTGCTGGCCTCCGGCGCGGGAGCCCCCGGTACCGGCACGGACGGCACCGCACTGGTGATCGGCGCGCTCGGCCGCAGCGGACGCGGGGCCTGCGACGCGTTGACCACCGCCGGCATCGAGCCGACCCGCTGGGACCTCGCCGAGACCCGCGAGATCGACCGTGCCGCGCTCCTCGGCCACGACCTGATGGTCAACACCGTTCTCACCACCACTCCGGTCCCGCCGTTCCTCACCAAGGGCGACCTGGACGACCCGGGCCGGCTCCTCTCCCTCGTCTCCGACGTCACCTGCGACGTCACCTCCGACTGCAACGTGCTGCCGGTGTACGACGAGACCACCACCTGGGAGGAGCCGGTACGCGCCCTCACCGCGGGCGGCGCCCCGCTCGACCTGATCGCCATCGACAACCTGCCCTCACTCCTGCCCGGCGAGGCCACCGTCGCCTTCTCCGCCGAACTCGCCCCGCAGTTGCGGCGCCTGGCGGACTGGGACGGGGTGTGGGCCCGCGCCCTGGACACCTTCGAGACGGCGATCCGCACCCAGGACGACCTTCCCGCTCGCTGACGTGTCCCGCCGGCGTGCCCCGGGGCGGAGGCACGCCGGACGGCGATCCACCGCGGGCCGCGACCGGCCCCCGGCCGCCACCCGCACCCCGGAAGCCGAAAGGGGTGCGGATCCTGAAATGCGCCCGTCAGCCGTGCCGGCCGTGCCGGCCGTGTCAGCCGTGTCAGCCGCGGGTGGCGCGGCGGCGGCCGAAGGCGAACCAGAGGCCCAGCAGCACCCCGCCGCCCACGGCGACGGCGGTGGCGGCAGTGCCGGAGACGAAGCTCGCGGTGACGACGACGGCCAGCGCGTACGCCACGGGCAGCAGTACGTTCAGGTTGGTGACGGCTGTCTTCGGACCTTGTGACATGGGTGGGTCCCCCTACTCGGTGGATCGGTCGTACCCGTCCGCACGCCATGTGCGCGGCGGGCGGGTTGGTCTTGGGGTGCAGCGTTGCGGAAGGATCATCTCACCCGACGGCGGATGCCGTGAGCTGTCGGGCGAGGGGAGCGTCGCACCTCCCGGCCGCCACCGCCACCAGAACTCACATTCCGTCACATTGCTTTCCCTCAAGGCCTGTTCGTTGCATCGGACATCTGTGGTCCCGCCAGCCGGGCGAAGAGTCCGTCCGCGTCCGCCATCAGCTCCTCGTACGTGCCCTGCTGGACGACCCGGCCCCGGTCCATGACCACGATGCGGTCCGCGTCGACCACGGTGGACAGCCGGTGCGCGATGACGATCCGGGTGGCGTTCAAGCGGCGCGTGCTCTCGGCCACCAGTCCCTGCGTGGGATTGTCGAGGGCACTGGTCGCCTCGTCGAAGAAGACCAGGCGCGGCCGGGCCACCAGGGCGCGGGCGATCATGAGGCGCTGGCGCTGGCCGCCGGAGAGGGTGTTGGTGCCCTCGGAGAGCACGGTGTTCATGCTCATCGGCATGGCCCGGATGTCGTCGGCCAGGCCCGTCATCTCGGCGGCCGCCCAGGCGTCGTCGAGGGTGTGGCCGCCGGAGCCGACGATGTTGGCGAGGATGTCGCCGGCCTGGAGCGCGCCGTTCTGCAGCACCACTCCGCACTGCCGGCGAACCGCGGAGACATCCAGCTCGGCGAGGTCCTGGCCGTCGTACAGCAGGCTGCCGGACATGGGGGTCTCGAAGCCGAGCAGCAGCCGCAGCAGAGTGGACTTGCCGCTGCCGGAAGCGCCGACGACGGCGATGAACTCACCCGGCAGCACGGTGAGGCTGACGTCGTCGAGGACGAGCGGGCCGTCCTGGCCGTAGCGGAACGACAGGTGCGAGACGGCGATCCGCCCGGACAGGTCGCCGGGGTCGACCTTGGTGCCGTCGTTCTCCGGTTCCGCTTCGAGGATGGGCTTCAGCCGCTCCAGCATCGGAACGGTGCCGACGGCGGTCACGGCGGAGGCGGTGAACTGCAGGCCCGCCGAGAGCAGCAGGTTGAAGGCCGCGAAGAACGGCAGGAAGGTGGCGAGCGGGACCTCCCCGTGCAGGGGGCCCGCGGTCACCCCGAAGACGACCGCCGAACACACCAACGGGAAGCCTGCGTTGAACGTCGTCACGCTGTTCTGCACCCGGCGGACGCGGGCGGACAGGGCGTGGCCGCGGGCGGCCAGCCGGGTCCACTCGGCGAAGGCCCGCTCCTCGGCGGCGGCCACCCGCAGCTTCGGCATGGCGGTGAGCATCTGGAAGACCATCGCGGACATCGCCTGTTCGTGCGTGTACTCGCGGCGTGCCCAACGCAGTTGGAGCCGCCCGGCCGCCGCGGCGAACAGCACGCCGACGGCCGTGAGACCGGCGGCGACCAGGGCCAGGGTCAGGTCGTACCAGAAGACGAGGGCCAGGTTGGCGAGGCCGGTCAGCAGGGCCAGCGTGGCCGTGGTGAGCATCCCGGAAAGCAGTTCCTGGGCGGCGGTGACACCGAGCACGGTGGTGCCCAGCTCGCCGGTCGAGTAGCGGGTGAAGAACGCGGCCGGCAGGGACAGCAGCCGGTTCCACAGCCCGGCCTGCATGGCGGCGCCGGTGCGGCTCTCCAGCCGTAGGACGGCGAAGTTCTGTACGACGGACAGCGCGGCGGTCACCAGACCCGAGCCGATGACGACCAGGGATCCCTGCACGATCAGGTTCCGGTTGGCGTCCGCCACGAACTCGCCGAGCACCTTGCCGGTCATGACCGGGATGATCAGACCGACCAGGGCGACGAGTGCGCCGGTCAGCGCGAGCCGGACCAGGTCCCGGCCGTGCCCCAGGGAGGGCGAGAGGCCGAACCTCAGCAGGCTGGGGACATCGCGCACGGCCGCGGGCAGCGGCCGGTACAGCACGACGGCGGCGGGGCGCAGCCGGGCGGCCGTCTCGGCGTTGAGCACGCGGACCCGGCCGTCGTCGACGAGGACGTAGCCGTGGCCCAGCGGCAGCAGCGCGACGGGTCGGCCCGTGACGTGGTAGCCGAGCACCGGCCCCACGTCGCGGGTCCACCAGCGGTCCTCCAGCCGGATGCCTCGGGTGCGGAAGCCGGAGGCGAGGGCGATGGCCCGCAGGTCTTCGGCGGCGCTGCGGCGGCCCGGGCCGGGGCTTCGGACCGGGGGGCGGACCGTGAAGCCCTGCCGGGAGGCGACCAGCCGGACCGCGGCGAGCATCGGCTCGTCGTCGGCGACGTCCGCGAGCTTCAGACGCGTGCCGGTGTCGTGCAGGACCGCGTCGAAGGTGCGGACGGCGGACGACAGGACCTTGCCGTCCTGGGCGCGGCGCGCGGCGAGTTCGGCGCGCTCACGGGCCCGCTGGACGGCGATGCGGTGGTCGACGGTGGTACGCAGCCGGGCGGAGTGCTCGGTCAGCGCGTCCGTCAGCCGGCCCTCCCGGTAGACGGAGAGGAGGGAGGCGGTGGTGAGGCGGGCGGCGCCGCGGGCCCGGACCCAGTCCTGCTCGGTCAGGACCAGCTCGGCGCCGGGGCCGACGGGCTCCAGCGCACTGGTGTCCTCCTCCCCGTCGAGGTCCGCGGCGGCGCCCTCGGTGGCCGGGTCGCCCGGGTCGAGGAGGCCGGACTCCACGCGGACGAACTGCACCCCGTCGACGGAGCGGGCCACGTCGCCCTTGTCGAGTTCGGTGCCGTCGGTGGTGCTCAGGGACGTGAACTGGCGGGGCGCGAGGGCGCCGGGCAGCGCGTCGGCGAGGGCGGTGAGCCCGGCGGTGAGGCCGGCGAGGAGCCGGGCGTGGTCGAGCGCGGCGGGACCGTCGCCCGCCGACCGGGGCAGCGTGGCCCGGCCCTGACGGATCTGGTCGAGGACGGACAGCGGCAGCCGGGTGAGCCGGGCATCGAGCACGGGCCGGGCGATGACGGTGTGGCGGCTCTCGCCGCCGGTGCCGCACACCACGAGCATGCCGGCCTCGGCGCGGCACAGGAAGTAGCGCCGGCCGTGCTCCTCGCCGTCGCCGCCGTCCGGTCCGCGGTCCACGGCGAACAGGTCGGCCGCGCCGGATTCCACGTACAGCAGGGTCGCGGGGTCGTCCAGGCAGACGGTCCGGGCGGGGGCGGCCGCGGGGGAGCCTGCGGCGGGGGAAGTGCTCACAGGGTGTCCTTCTCCTCGGAGCGGCTGGAGTCGAACAGGGCGGCGTAGCGGCCCTGGGCGGTCAGCAGTTCGTCGTGCGTGCCGCGTTCGGCGATGACGCCCCGGTCGAGCACGATGATCTCGTCGGCGTCGCGCACGGTCGAAAGCCGGTGGGCGATGATCAGGCAGGCGCAGCCGCGACGGCGCAGGTTGTCCATGACGGTGCGCTCGGTGGCCGGGTCGAGTGCGCTGGTGGCCTCGTCGAGGACGAGCAGGGTGGGGCGGGCGGCGAGCGCGCGGGCGAGTTCCAGGCGCTGGCGCTGGCCGCCGCTGAAGTTGCTGCCCTGTTCGCACACCTTGGCGTTGATGCCGCCGGGCCGGGACATGACCTCGTCGAAGACGGCGGCGTCCTGGAGGGCGGCGAGGACGACCTCGTCGGGCACGGTGTCGTCCCACAGGGTCAGGTTGTCGCGGACCGTGCCGGCGAAGAGCGCGACGTCCTGGTCGACGTAGGCCATGGAGGCGGCGAGGACGGTACGGGGGATCTCCTCGCGGGGCTGTCCGCTGATGAGGATCTGCCCCGAGCGCGGCTCGTACAGGCCGGTCACGAGCCGGCCCACGGTGGACTTGCCGCTGCCGGAGCCGCCGACGAGCGCGGTGCGGGAACCGGGGGTGACGGTGAGCGTGAGTGAGGTGACGACGGGGTCGGAGAGTGGGCCGTAGCCGAAGGTGACGTCGTCCAGGGTGAGTTCGCCGTCGAGCCGGTTCGTCGGTCCGCCGATTCGCCCGGGCCGGACGGCGGGGGCGTCGTCCGTCGGGCCGTCCTTCCCGGGTGCGCCGGGCTGGAAGCCTCGGGCCTGCGGGTACTTCTCCACGTCGTGGATGCGCTTGAGGTCGGCGTTCATCTCCTGGAGCCGGCTGCCCAGGTTGGTGAGCTGGGTGACGGGGCGGCTGAGGGCCGCCAGCAGGGTCTGGAAGGTGACGAGGATACCGACGCTGAGGGTGCCGTCGGCCACCCGCAGGCCGCCGACGAGCAGCATGACGCCGATGTTGACGACGGCCAGCAGGGGCGGCAGGACCGTCAGTACCGCGGTGGTCTGTCCGAGCCGCTGTTGGGCGGTGGTGACCTTGGCGAGGAAGCCGGCCCATCGGGTGAAGGCGTCGGGCTCGGCGCCGGTCGCCTTGACGGACTCGATGGTGGACAGGGTCGCGAAGGTGGTGCCGATCAGGTTGCCGCGGTCGGCGCGCAGCGCGTCCACGGCGTCCTTGCGGGAGCGCGAGACCAGTTGCAGGACCAGCACGTTGAAGGCGGCGGTGGCCAGGCCCAGCAGGCCGAGCAGGACGTCGTAGCGGACCATCAGGCCGCCGTAGAAGACGACGAGCGCGATGTTGATGGTGGTGGCGGCGACGTCGCGCGAGAGGATCATGGCGACGGTGTCGTTGCTCGCGACGCGTCGGGCGACCTCGGCCGGGCGGCGCTGCAGGAAGAACTCGATGGGCAGCCGCAGCAGATGGCGGAAGAAGCGCGCCGACGCCACCAGTCCGGTACGGATCTCCATGCGCAGCAGGTAGTGCTGCTGCACGGAGGTGAGGACGAAGACCATCAGCGCGGTGACGGACATCGCCAGGATCAGTGGCAGCACGGCCGTGGGTGAGTCCGAGGTGAGCACCCGGTCGAGGAAGACCCGCGAGTAGGCGGCGCCGACGATGCCCGGCACCACCAGCAGCAGGCTGGCCAGCAGGACCAGGGGCAGCGCGCGCCCGGACGGCAGGCGCCGGTCCAGGAGGGCGGCGGCGGTGCTGCTGCGGCGGCCTCCGGGCGTGAAGTCGGGGCCGCGTTCGAAGGTGAGGACGACGCCGGTGTACCCGGAGTCGAACATGGACCACTCCATCAGGCGGGGGCCGCTCGCCGGGTCGTTGACGGCGACCTGGGTGCGTCCGAACCGGGTGGTGATGCCCTCGACCACCATGAAGTGCTGGAACGCCCAGAAGATGATGACGGGCCCGCTGCGGAGCTTCTCCTCCAACTGGTCGGTCTCCGCCTGGAAGCCCTTGGCGACGAGCCCGAACGAGCGGGCCGCGGCCAGCACGGAACTCGCGCGGGCGCCGTCCCGGGAGACGCCGCACAGGGCGCGCAGCTCCTCCAGCGGGACGTGGCGCCCGTAGTGGGCGAGGATCATCGACAGACTGGCCGCGCCGCACTCCACCGATTCCATCTGCAGGACGGTGGGCACCCGGTGCGCGCGGCGCCGGGCCCAGCGGCGGCCCCGGGCCGCGGTGCGCTTGGTACGGCGGGCGTCCCGGCGGGAGGCGGCCACGGGGGGTCGGGTTTTCGTGTCGCTCATGGCTGCCGTTTCCTCACTTGGCGTCGGATGTCTCGGCGTCAGCGGCGTCGGCGCCGCTCAGCGCCCCAGCACCAGGTCGAACGGCGACTGGGTGCGCAGCTCTATGGAGGCGGACACGGAGGTCTGGGAGCTGAGCCGGATGGGCGGAGGTTTGGCGGAGCTCCAGGCGTAGCCGGAGGCGGAGCCCGATTCGGCGATCAGGTCGACGGTGACCAGGCGCGGCGCCTGGTCCTGCTCGAAGCTCTGGGCCGCCAGTTCGCCGCCGGCGATCGCCGCGAGGCCCTCGCGGGTCAGCGGGTACGGGTCGACACGGGTGACCGTGCCGCGCAGCAGGCCGTACACGGCCGGGGGCGCGGTCGACACGTTCAGGTCGACGGGGCGGCCGGGCACCAGTCGGGCGGCTCGGTCGGCGGGCACGAAGACGAGGGCGACGAGGCGGTCGCCGGGGAGGTCGGTGCGCTCGACGGTGGCGACGGTGGCGCCGGCCGGGACGAACTGGCCGGTGGTGAGCGTGGCGCTGATGACCTTGCCGGCGAACGGGCTGGTGATCGTGTGGATCTCGCCGGCCTGGTCGGCGAGGCGGGCGACGGGCTGCCCGGCGCGGACCTCGTCGGCGGGGCGGACCAGCAGATCCCGTGCCATGCCGGTGTACGGGCTCTGGACCTGGCTGGTGCCGCCGGGGTGCGTCAGGACGCCCGGGGCGTCGACGGTGACGTCGAGCCGGGCGAGCACCGCCCACACACAGGCCCCGACCATCACGATGAGCACGACGAAGACGGCGATCCAGCCGCGCGGGGCCGCGAGCATGACGGCGGCGTCGAGCTCGTCCGGCTCCCGCTTGCGCTGCAGCGCCTGGTAGCGGAACTTCATGGTGGTGTTCCCCCCTTGCCGGGTCAGAGGCCCGCTGTGGCGGGCTCGGTGGCGTACTCGGCGGCCGGGGCCGGGGCCGGGGCCGCGGTCGGGGCCGCGGCGGCGGAGGCTCCGGTGGCGGTGGCTCCGGTGGCGGTGGCGGCGGCGGCTGCGGGCGTACGCGTGGCGGCCGGCCCGGCCGGGCGGCTGCCCAGGACGAGTTCGCCGACGGTGCCCTCCAACAGCGGGTCCCGGCCGGTGGCCGCCGCGAACGCGCCGGTGTCGCCGCCACCCAGTCCGCACACGGCCAGGCCCATCGCGGTGGCCACCAGGTAGACGGTCTGGTAGAGCACGCCGACGTGCTTGAGGATCAGCGGGTAGGCGACCGTCTCGTACTTCCACATCACGCGGCCGAAGCGGGCGGCGACCAGCAGCACGACCTGCGGGTCCCCGTCCATCATCGTGCCGCCGCGGGCCTCCTTGACCAGGGTCGCGGTGGCCGGGCCCGGCGCGCCGACCAACTCCAGCTCGTGCCGGTCGGGCGCGTACCGGTACAGCCCCGGCTCCAGCCCCTCGCAGCGCGTGACCAGCGGGTAGACCTCCAGCTCGTGCACGGCTCCGCCGCTGGGCAGCGGGCGGTCGGCGAGTTCCTGGCCGTCGCTTCCGGTGAACGTGCCGCGGATGCGGACGGTGCGGTAGAGCAGCTCGGCGAGCTGGTTCAGCGTCAGCGGGTGCTCGGGGTCGTGCGCGCGGGTGGAGGTGCGCCGCTCGATGGCCTCGGTGAGGGTCAGGTCCCGGGCGGCGATCGCTTCGAGGTCGGGCACGGGCAGTGCCACGCGCGGACCGTCGGCGGCGGGGGCCGCGACCGGTTCGGGGCCGAAACGGTCGGCGTGCCGGTAGGTGCCGCCGTAGCCGGGCGCGGAGGCCGGGACACGGGTGCGGGTGTGGAAGGCGAGGTCGAGCGGGTCCCACTGGACGCTGCCGCGCTCCTCGGCCTGCGGGTCGGCGTCGGGGCCGCCGGGGGCCAGCGCGCCGGCGGTGGCGAGCAGCCGCACCAGCGGCGCCGGGACCTCTTCCGTCCAGGTGGTCAGCAGCGGGAGCAGCGCGGTGGCGCCGGCGCCCAGTTCCACGGCCAACGGGCTGCCGGGGGCGCGCAGCGCGAGCGTGCCCTCGGCGGGTGACAGCAGGGCGTGCCGGCTCAGCCGTACGGGGCCGCTCGGGGCGGGCTTGAGGGTGGTGGCGCCGCGGCCGACGGCCACCAGGCGGGCGACGGGAGCGCCGTCCGGCCCGGCCACCGCATGCTCCAGCAGGCCCGCGGCTTCGAGCCTGGAGCGCAGCATGTGCCAGCGCAGCAGGCCCATTTCGCCGTCGTGGGCCACGATGAGCGCGCCGATCGCGGTCTCGTCGTGGTCGTCCTCGCCGAGGGCGCGCAGCGCGGCCTCGGCGCCCGGGGTGAGGGCGCCCAGGCGCACGGCGCCGAAGCGGGTGGTGAGCTGTCCGTCCTGGAAGGCGCCGCCCCGGGGCAGTCGGCTGGTCAGGGTGTACGTGCCGGACGCCGCGGAGGCCGGCGCCTCGCCCGGGAGTGTGGTCGTACTGGTCATGGCTCCAGCCCTGATGAGGCGCGGGCCGGAGCGTGCCCCGGCCCGCGGGTGTGACGGATGATCAGGAGCCGGCCCCGGGCGGCACGGTCCCCGCGGGGACCGCGCCCGGCAGGGCCGTACTCGCGGGGGGCCGTGCTCGGCGGGGGGCCGTGCTCGGCGGGCCCGTGCTCGCGCGGTGCGGGCTCGCGGCTCGGAGCCTCGGCCACTCAGCGGCTCGGCGCCTCGGCCACTCGGCCACTCGGCCACTCAGCGGCTCAGCCACTCAGCGGCTCAGCCACTCAGCGGCTCAGAAGAAGACGTTCCAGGTGTTCAGGTCGGCCTCGGCGGTCGGCTCCGCGAGGCGGCCCATGCGGACCGGAGCCTCGTAGAGCCGGCCGGGGCCCAGCCGCCGCCAGAAGTGGCGCAGGCCCGGGGCGATCACCTTGACGACGTTGAGCTCCAGGTCGGGGCGCGTCTGGTCGACGACGATGACCTCGGAGCCGGCCTCCGCGATGCGCTCGACCTGCTCGCGGATGCGGGCGGCGAGGTCGAACCCGGCCTGTGGGCCGACCTTGGTGGCCGGCAGCTCCGGGTCGGGCAGCAGCCAGGGCTCCGCGGCGACGGTGGCCGTCTTCAGCCAGGTCAGGGTCTCCAGGTCACCGACGAGGTAGGAGGTGTTCCCGTCGGCGTCGCGGGTCTCGATCATCGGCAGGAACTGGTTGAGTTCGGTGAGCGCCCGGAAGGCGGCGACGCGCGGGTCCGGGTGGGCGCCGAAGCCGACCATGATGTCCTCGACGCTGTGGCGGCGGCGCGAAGCGGCCACGTACACCGGCATGCCGAGGTCGGTGGTGAGGTCCATCATCCACAGGTCGCGGTCCATGGCGTCGTAGTAGGTGCGCAGCTGCTCCACGTACGGGTCTTCGAGCGAGTCCATGTCGAAGGCCGGGAGGCGCAGCCGGTTGTACCACCACACGGCGACGGCGTCGCGCTCGGTCAGCTCGCACAGGCCCTGGAGGATCGCCTCTTCGAGGGAGTTGCCGGCGGCGGTGCCGTTGGAATCGGCGATGCAGAAGAAGTGGTCCTGGAGGTCCGGGTGACCGTACCAGGAGTAGGCGGCCGGGATCAGGCGCTCTTCGTCGTGGGTGAGGGACCAGCCGCTGGTCCAGTCGATCGCGATGTCCTCGGGGAACCGGTCCGGCACCTTGTGCAGGCGGTTGGCGGGGTCCTGGTTCCAGGTGTCGCGGCCGGCGATCTGCGCCTCGGAGAAGTGCAGCAGGCTGCGGGGGTGGACGACCGTGTCGGCGTCGAGGTCGCGGTAGGCGGCGCGCCGCACGGCCTCGTCGCCGCGCCAGACGCCGGCGTAGCGCTCGATGGCCTCGCAGACGGCGCTCACCTTGGCCTGGATCTCGGAGCGGCCCTTGCCGCCGCTCTGGCCGCGCAGGTTGCGGCGCAGCAGGTCCATGCTGTCGTTGACCATCGCGAAGTTGTGGCCCGCGGCGTAGCTGTAGGTCAGCGTGTTGGACTCGGGCGTGTGCGAGACCAGTTTGGTGATGGCGCCGAGGTGCGGGCTGATGTGCCGCTCCAGGCGGGCGAGGGTGGCCTCGGGGCTGTTGACGCGGTAGCCGCCGTCACTGGTGTGGCTGGCGTCGCCGGAGGTCAGGGCGATCTTGGGGCTGCGCCGGCTGACCAGGGTCGGGTCGCCGCAGGAACGGCACTGGGGCTGGCGGATCAGCGGGTGCCGGTCGGTGGTGAGGGTGGCGAGGTCGAGGGTGACCATCTGCCCGCACAGGGCGCCGGGTTCGCCGGTGGCGGCGATCCGGGCGGCCTCGGCGGCGATCAGGCCCGCGGCGGCCAGCGGTCCGGCGGGGATGCCCGCGCGGGACGGGTGGCGGGGCACGGAGTCGCCGCGCTTGCCGGCCAGGTAGCGCTCCAACTGGCGGTTGCCGGCCAGGCGCTGGGCCAGACAGGTCCAGCAGCCGGTGTGGTCCGGGTCGAGGAACGGGCCGATCCAGGGCGCGATGCCGCCGGTGCGGGCCAGCAGCCACGGTTTGGCCGCCGCCAACTGGCGCTCGTTGCGGGCTTCGAGGACCGGGTCGAGGTAGTCGTCGACGAGGACGACGGAGATGCCCTCTTCGGGCACGGTGTCGAAGTCGCCGGTGCGGGCGGCCAGTCCGAGCGCGCGCAGCGCAGCGAGGACCGGCTCGGGGTCGACGCCCGCGGCCGCCGAGACCGTGACGGGCGCGGTGTCGAGGGTGCGGGCGGGGTCGATGCCCAGGGCGTCCCAGTACGCGAGGGTGGCCTCCGGCAGGTCGGGCCGGCCCTCGGCCAGGTGCCCGGCGGCGCCGAAGCGGGTGAGTGCCGCGAGTACGGTGGGGATGGGCAGCGCGCCGGCGAGGGCCTGCACGATCTCCATGACGGTCTTGCGGCCGTCCAGGTGCGGCAGCACGGCCGCGGCCGCCTTGCCGGGCACCAGGTAGTCCTGGCCCTCCGCGTAGAGGAAGACCCGCTCGCCCTCCACCACCTCGACGTGGAAATGGGCCTTGAGGCGCGGCTTTTCCATCTGTCCCCCTCGGTTCTCGCGATCAGCCCTGACGTGGCATCACACCGGCAACCCAAACACGGGGCCGACCCCGGGTAAATGCTTCACCTGATACGCAGGAAGGCCTTCGAATACGTAGCCCGAAGGTGTTTCATACGTATCGGCGACACGCGCGGGGCGCGAGGCGACTCGCGCGGAATTCGACCATCCGGTCTCTATACGAGAACCTGATCCAACTGCACTGCTCAGACTGGCGTTTGGCTTGATCTGCACCCTCCGGAATGAAACATTGACCCCATGCATTCACCCAACGGGGATCTGTACCACCGTGAGCGTGAGATGGGCCTCTTTCAGGGTGCCGTCGGTGAACTCGCCCTGGGGCGCCCGACCGTGGCCACCATTCACGGGCCACACGGAATCGGGAAGTCCGCGCTGCTGAACGCGGTGCCCCGGCTGCTACCCCCCAAAACCCTGGTTCTGCGGGCGCGCTGCCATCCGAGCGAGAGCCAGTTCCCCTACAGCATGGTGAGTCAGCTGTTCGACCCCGTCCTCGGCGGCGCCGGCGGCCACGGCACGCCCGGACCCGGGCTCGGGGAAGCCGGTCCCACCCACGAGGCCCTGCTGGGCCTCCTGCGGACCACCCGCTCCCTCGCCGTCGACCGGCCGGTGGCCATCCTCGTCGACGACCTGACCAACGCCGACCCGCACTCGCTGCGCTGGTTCTCCTACATCGCCCGGCGGCTCGACGACCTGCCGGTGCTGATGGTGGCCACGCTGCCCGCCTCGGCCGCGGCACAGGTGGCGGAGCAACTCGGCCCGCTGCCGTACCTGCTGCGGCTGTGGCCGGAACCGCTGTGTCCGACCTGTACGACCGAGCTGGTCGACCGCGCCTTCGACAGCCCCGTCGACCAGGAACTGGCAGCGCTCTGCCACACCCTCGCGCACGGAAACCCGCTCGTGCTGCACGACCTGGTGACCAGGCTGCGGCGCACCCACGTGCCGCCCGGCTCGCCCGACCCCGAGCAGGTGCTGCCGATCGGGGCGCAGGCCCTCTCGGAGACCGTGCTGGCCTGGCTCGGCGAGGACGACCCGTGCGCGAGCGAACTGCTCACACAACTGGCCGTCCTGGGCCCCGACACCGACCCGGCCGTGTGCGCCGCGCTCTCCAAGCACGGCGAGGTGCACGACCAGCAGGCCCGCGAAACGCTCGTACGGGCCGGGCTCCTGGAAGCCGGGGCGCCCGGCCGCTTCACGCACACGGCGGTCCGGCCCGCGGTCCTCGCCCGGGTGTCGGCGCACGAGCGGCTGCTGCTGCACGGGCGCGCCGCGGCCGTACTGGCACGGCTCGGCGCCCCGGCCCGGCAGACCGCGGACCAACTGATCCTGGCGGGCTGCGACTGGGGGATCGACGTGCTGCGCGGCGCGGGCATCCAGGCCTCCGGGGTCGGCGACCGCGAGTCCGCCGCCCGCTACCTGCGGCGCGCGCTCACCCTGCTGGAGCAGCGCGGCGTGCCCGGGGCGGACGGCGACGAGAGCGCGGCGAAGGAGGCCCGGGAACGTGAAGAAACGTTTCTTGACCTGACGGTGCGGCTCGGCGCCGTCGAACTCCACCGAGATCTCGACGCCTGCGCCCGACAGGCCGCGGCCGCGGCCGACAGCCCGCTGGGTCCGGTCCGGCGCGCCGAGGCCCTGGCCCGACTCGCCTCCCCCGCGCTCGTCTCCCGGGTCGAAGGCGCCCGGCCGTTCGTCCGGGTCTGCGGCGAACTGGCGGCACTGCCCGCACCGCCGCGCGAACACCTGCTGCGGCTGACCGCCCAGACCCTGCTCACCGGGCACCGCTCCGGTCTGCGCCGGGCGGCCCGACTCGCCGCCGCCGACCCCGGGGACCCGGCCGCGCACGTCTTCGCCGGGGCGCTCGCCGCGGCCGCCGCCGCCGGCGGCCGGCTCGGCACCGCGCGCCGGATGGCCCTGCGGGTCGCGGCCGGCCCGGCCGACGCGCCGGAGGGGACGGCGCCCGGGTCGGCGGCCGGCCCGATGGGCGCGGCCCTGGCCCTGACCTGGACCGGCGACCTCGACGGGGCCGCGGCCCTCGCCGACCGGCTGATCAGCATGTCGCGCGCGTCGGACGACCTCGCCACCACCCTGCTCGCCCACCTCGTACGCGGCGAGGTCCGCCTCCGCCGGTACGAGCACACCGACGCGCACACCGACGCCGAGGCGGCGCTGCACCTCGCCCGCCGGCTGAACGCCCCCGCCCTGGCCGGCGCGGCCGCCGCGGCCGCGGCCCGCGCCCTCGTGGGCCTGGGCCGGGCCGCCGAAGCGGCCGTCCTGCTGAGCGACGAACCGGCGGCCGGGGACGCCCACCCGTTCATCAAGGCGCTGACCCTCCAGGCACACGGCACGGTCGCCGCGGCCCTCGGCGACCACACCACCGCCGTACGCCTGTTCCTCGACTGCGGCCACCGGCTCGCGCTGCGCGGCATCACCCACCCCGGCTGCGTGACCTGGCGGGCCCAGGCGGCCGCCTCGTACCGGGCCCTGGGCGAGGAGTCCGCCTCGGTCACGATCCTGGACGGCGCGCCCCGGCAGCGGGGCCCGGTGTCGCCGCCCCAGCCGGCGCTCGATCCGGGGTCCCGGCCGCGGCCCCGGCCGGGGCGCGAGCGCACCCTGCTGAGCCCGGCGGAACAGCGGGTGGCCGAGCTGGTGGTGCGGGGCAGCTCCAGCCTGGAGGTCGCGGAGAAGCTGTTCCTCAGCAAGCGCACCGTCGACACCCATCTGGGCCGCATCTACCGCAAGCTCGGCATCCACAGCCGGCACGAGCTGGCGGGCGCGATCGGCGAGGAACTGCCGGTGTGACAAAGGGCGGTGGGCGGAGCCGCCGGGCCCCGCCCACCGTGCCCGCCCACCGTGCCCGCCCACCGTGCCCGGCCCCGTGCCCGCCCACCGTGCCCGCCCACCGTGCCCGGCCCCGTGCCCGCCCACCGTGCCCGGCCCCGGGTCGGGCCCGGAGGTCAGGCGCGCGCCGCCTCCGCGGACCGGCCGGCCCGGCCTATGCCCAGCCGGGGAGTGGTCGTCAGGTACAGCCCCGTCGCCGTGTCGTGGCCGCCGATGTCGTGCCGCCCGGACATCCGGTCGGCCAGGACGTCGGCGGGCAGCGGACCGGCGCCACCCGCCCGCCGCGCGTCGTCGAGGTCCAGGACCCCGGCGGTGAGCGCCGCGAACGCCTCGCTGTCCGGCGCGGAGCGCATCGGGTCCGGGCTCTCCCGGCGGGCCATCAGCTCGGGGTGGCGGCCGCGGGCGAGGCGCTGCGCAAGCCAGAAGTACGTGGACTTGCCGCGGTACTGCTCGTAGAACCCGGCCACCATCGAGAACATGCGGGCGTACGCGTTGCGGTAGAGCGCCTCGTAGAAGGACAGCGCCTCGTCCTCGGTCACCTCGCCCGCGTCGATCGCCGTGATCGACGCGGCGGCGAGCATGCCGCTGTACATGCCGAGGTGGACGCCGGTCGACAGCAGCGGGTCCAGGAAGCACGCGGAGTCGCCGGCGAGGAAGTATCCGGGCCCGCAGAAGCTGTCCGCCGTGTACGAGAAGTCCTGCTCGACGCGCACGTCGTGCTGGAACGTGCCGTCCGCCACCAGCTCGCGCACGGTCTCCGACTCCTGTACGGCGTCCAGGAACAGGGCCTCCATGCCCGCCGCGCCCGCCGCGTGGCCCTGCTTGCGCTTGAGGAAGTGGTCCTGGTGGGTCACGAAGCCGACGCTGTACACGTCGTCCTTGAGCGGGATGACCCAGTACCAGCCCTCGGGGGCGGAGATGACGTTGATGCCGCCGCGGGGGGTGCGCGGCAGCAGCGTGCCGCCCTGGTAGTAGCCCCAGACGGCCACGTTGCGGAACACGTCGTGGGGTGTGCGGTTGTCGAGGTGGCGCACCGACAACAGGCCCGCCCGGCCGGTCGCGTCGATCACGTGGTCGGCGCGGGTGGTGTGCTCCCGGCCCTCGTGGGTCCACTCGACGCCCGCCGCGCGGCCGCCCTCGAAGAGCACCTTGCGGGCCTGGGCCCCCTCGATGACCTCGACGCCCTGGGAGGCGGCGTGGCGCAGCAGGACCTCGTCGAAGTCCGCGCGGTCGACCTGCCAGGAGGTCTGGGCGTCGGTGCCGAAGATCTCGGGCCAGTCGACGACCCAGTCGCGCTCGGCGCCCCAGCGCAGCAGCAGGCCTTCCTTGACCTGATAGCCGCGCTCTTCCACCTTCTCCAGCGCCCCGGCCAACTCGATGATGGACCGGCAGGACGTCGCCACGGATTCCCCGATGTGGTAGCGCGGGAAATGGGCACGCTCCAGCAGTCTCACGCGCGCGCCCTGGCGGGCCAGCAGCGCCGCGGCAATGGAGCCGGCCGGCCCACCACCCATGACCACGATCTCGGATGCCATCGCTTTCGCCTTTCCCGTTCCCCGACGGAATTCCACCGCATTCCACGCGTCACGCGCGAGCGCGGGAATTCTTCACAGCGGATGTCTCGCATCGGATTTCTTCGGCCGAATCGACCTTCGCACGACGAGCGGCGCGAATGAACACGAGGCGATGCGCAGCGAGGGATTACGTATCCGGCGGACTGCGTAACCGGAGGTCGGTGAGGGGCGGTCGGCGAGGGGCGGTCCCGGGGGCGACCGGTTCCACGGGGCCGCCCTCAGGCGGTGCCGAAGCCGTCCGTCACGCCGAACACCGCTCCCCAGGGATCGCTCAGCAGTCCCGGGGCGAGGACACGGGCGCCCGCCGCGCGGGCGAGGTCCTCGAAGGCACCGGTGTCGGCCACCCCGAACCGCGGCACCCAGCGCGCGTCCGCCGCCTCCACCGCCTTCTCGGTCTCCGGCCGGGCGCCGCACACCTCCCTGTAGAAGTCGCCCGACTCGCCCGGCCGCGGCGTGTGCAGGGCGGCGCCGGTCAGCGCGCCGGCCTCGTCGACGACCACCACGCCCTCGTCGTGGGCGCCCTGCCACAGCCCGAAGGCCGCGCCCAGGGGGTCGACGGCGAGGCTGAGGCGGCCGTTGCCGCCGGCCGGGACGCCCGCCACCACCAGGTGGGCGCCGTGCCGCTCGGCCCGCCGCCCCGCGGCGTCGAGGTCCTTCGCCGCGAGGTACACGGTCCACGCGGAGCCGAAGCGCGGTCCGGCCGGGCTCGGTCCGAGGCCGCCGACGATCTCGCCGCCGAGCAGCACCAGGTGGTAGCCCCGGCCGCCCTCGGGCCGGAACTCCCAGCCGAAGAGGGCCGCGTAGAAGTCCTTGGCGCCGGTGGGGTCGACGCCTACGTGGTCGATCCAGCAAGGAGTTCCGTCAACGTAGGAGGTGCGGCGGGGCACGGCGCGGTTCCCTTCGGGGTGGTCGCGGTCAGTCGTCCGTCGAGCAGGTCGGCGGCCTCTTCGGCGGCGCCCGATTCGGGCAGCAGAAGGCGCATGCGGGGGGTGGCCGCGAAGGCGGGGTCCGCCGAGGCGTCCGGGGGCCACACCGAGGCGGCGAAGTTCCAGTCCTCCAGCCGGGACCGCTGCGCGCCCGTGCTGCAGAGCCGGACCAGCGTGGCCGGGCCGAGCCGTTCGCGGATGTCCGCCGTGGCGATCAGCCGCTCCGGGCGGACCATGACGGACGGGCCCGTCAGCGGCGAACAGACCGTTCGTACGTCGCTGCCGGGGTCGTCGGTGAGGCCGGCGGCCCGGGCGGCCTCCAGGGCGGGGCCCCGCAGTTCGAGGGGCAGTTGGTAGGGCAGTGTCTCCCCGGTGACGCGGTCGACGACCAGGTATTGGCCGGAAACCATGCGCCACCCGCGTGCGCCCAGGGCGAGCGCCACGCAGTTCCGCGGCGAACCGATGCCGCCGACCAGCGCCACCACGCCGGCGCCCTTGGCCAGCACGGCCGCCTGGACGACCGCGTACGGGTGCTCCAGGACGGCGAAGGGCGGCAGGACTGGCGGGATTCCGCCTATGCCGTGGTAGGCCCAGCGGCGTAGCACACGCCCCTCGCCATCGAGTACGCGCACCTCACGCCCCACCTGGCCCACGCCGGTGTGCGAGGCGAAATGCAGGCTCACCGCGGT
Source organism: Streptomyces sp. NPDC002602 (assembly GCF_042889445.1). Lineage (NCBI taxonomy): Bacteria > Bacillati > Actinomycetota > Actinomycetes > Kitasatosporales > Streptomycetaceae > Streptomyces > Streptomyces sp. NPDC002602. The sequence continues at coordinate 85,393 of NZ_JBIAQX010000010.1, forward strand.
CCGCACCGACTCCGCCCGTTCCTCGAGCAGATGCCGCCCGAAGTGAAAGGCGAGGTCGGACTCCTCCACCAGCCCCATTACTTGGAGGATCATCCCAAAGAACTCAAGCGTGAATATCGGCATGTCCCCGGCCCCCCGATTTGCTTCCCTTGATCACTTTATACGGGCACCGACAGGCCCATTAAGTGACTAACAGGCCAACAGGTGGTCCCGCAGCAGCGGAGCCACGGCCCACGGCTGTTCGAGAAAGGGCAAATGACCCGCGTCGGGAACCACATGGACGCGACAGCGGGGCACCACCCGGGACAACAAAGCGGCGTTGTCATGGAATACGGGCATGTCGGCGCTGCCGGTCAGTGCGAACGTACAGGCCCTGATCCGCGCCAGGTCCTCCCCGGAGTGCACGTGCGCGCTGAGCCCCGCCATCGCCCCGCTGTCCAACTCGGCCCAGGAGTGGCGGGCCACGACGGACCGCAGCTCGGCGCGGAGCACCGGATGGGCCTCGGTGCCCCGGAAGATGTCCGGCGGCGCCGCCATCCACAGATCGGCCAACAGCTCGGCCGCCTCCGCCCCGCGCATCCGGCGCAGCATCAGCATCTCGATGTACCGCTTGCGGGCCGCCGGGTCGGGCGGTCCGCCGGCCGGGGTCGGCGCGCCCACGACGAGGCGGTCGACCTCGTCCGGGTACGCGAGCGCCATCTCCAGCGCGACGGTCGACCCGAAGGACAGGCCCACCCACCGCCGGGCTTCCTGCTCACGGGCCAGCCCCATGACGCGTGCGGCGAGTTCCGGCATGGTCAGCCCGGGGCGCAACGCCTCGGAGCCGCCGTGCCCCGGCAGGTCCACGCCGACATGGCGCAGCCCGGGGAGCAACCGCCACAAGGGCCGCCACAGGGTGGCGTCCATGGTGTAGCCGTGCACCCACAGCACGGTGGGGCCGCTTCCGCAGGTCAGGGTGCGCAGCCCGTCGTACGTGCCCTCCCGCTCGCCGGGCAGCGGCTCGCGGGATACGTGGCGCCCGTCGCCGTCGCCTTCGCCGGACCGGCCGGTGTGGTCCCCACGGTGATCGGCGTCGGTCGCCGTCCCGGGCTCCGTCACGATGCCTCCCCGTCGCCGAGTTCGGCGAAGCCCGCGCAGAACTCCCGGTACGCGACGACGGCCGCGTCGGCCGCGTCGTAGCGGGGCGTCACCCGCGGGTTGAGGTGCTCCCAGACGGTGATGTCCTCGGCGAGGGCCCGCTCGCTGCCGGCGACCAGCATGGGCAGCTGGTTCTCGCGGCCCTCGCGCACGCCGACGGCGACCCGGGCGACACAGCCCCCGCGCCCGTCGGGCACGGCGCCGGTGACGATGACGTGCACCTCGTCGGCGGGCCCGAACTCGGTGACGACGACACCGGGGCTGTACGCGCGCGCGTGGAAGCGCGGAACGTACGGCTGCGCCGCCGCACCGCGGCCGGCCCACGGCGAGGCCGACATCGGGAACTCCCCGTCCATCACCAACTCGCCGTGCACACCGGTGGAATGCCTCATGCCGCGGATCCGGTGGACCTTGTGCAGCGCCGTGAAGTGGTCGGTGTCGAAGGCGTTCTCGACGATGAGGTCCGCGGCCGCGGCCACCGGCCGCTCCACCGCCTTGACCAGCGGCATCGAGTCGGCCAGCTCCTTCAGTACGGTGCGCAGCCCGCGGTCGTCGTCCGGCCCGTCGGTGAGGCGCACGAAGACCGCGTCGCCGCACTCGACGACCTCGTGCTCGCGCACCCAGGGCCGGGGGCCCTCACCCGAGGGCTGCCCCAGCCCGATGCGCCGCCCGTGGAAGGGGCACACCAGGCAGCCGCCCTCCACCCGGCCGCCGTGGCCGAGGTGGGCGCCGCGGTGCGGGCAGTCGGCGTCGAGGACGCGCAGGCGGTCCTGCGTGCGCACGGCCACCAGACGGCGCCCGCCGATGTCCAACGGAACCACCTCGCCGTCCAGTTCGGACGCGAAGGCGGCCAGGTACCACCCCGAATGGACGTTCAAGGACATCGCTTCCCCGCCTCCAGAACTTCCTGTGCGGCGCGCCGACCATCGGCGTACGCGCCCTGCAGCCACGGCAGTGCCCGCCCGGTCACGGCGGCCTCCCCCGCGAAGAACAGCCGCCCGCCCGGCCCGTCCAGGGGACGGGCCCAGTCCCGGGCGGCCCGGTCCGTGCCGGGTCCCGGCGCGCAGAACGCCCCGCCGCTGTACGGGTCGGTGGCCCAGTCGGCCGTCTCGACGTCCACGACCCCCACGCCCCTGGTCCACGGCAGCGCCACGGCCAGCAGCCCGGCGAGGTGGACCGCGGACCCCGCCGCCTCCCGGACGCACGCGGCCGCGTCGGACTTGGCGACGATCAACACCTCGGGGCGGCCCTGCCGGCAGGAGACGAACCCGCCGACGCCGTCCGCGTCGAACACGGCGGCCGTTTCGGGAGCCGGGCCGGCCAGGGTCACCACGGCGCAGAAGCCGTCGCCGGGTACGAGCGCCCTCGCGGCGGCGGTCTTCTCCGAGCCGAGCCCGTCGACGGTGAGCAGGCCGCCGGCGACCACGGCGGGCGGTACGGCGAGGACCGCCCGGTCCGCGGTGAGTTCGCCCTCGGCGGTGACGATGCGCACGCCGCCCTCGGGGTCGGCCGCGATCCGGTGGACGGGGGTGCCGGTACGCACGTCCAGCCCTTCGGCGAGGGTGTGGGGCAGCAGATCCAGACCGCCGGGCACGGTGAACTCACCGTGGCCGCCGCCGTCCTGGCGCACGGCGGCCGCCACCCCGGCGGCGTCGAGCCGGTCGGGGTCCGCGGCCCAGGTCTGGCGCAGCCACTCGCGGGCCGTGGCCGCCTCGGCGGGCGCGGCGCCGGTCGCCGCCAGCCAGCCGCCGACGCTGAGCCCGCCGTCGGGGCCGCCGGGGACCGGGGCGTAGCCGGCGAGCCTGCCCTCCAGCAGCCACGGCGGGTTCGCGCCGCGGGCGAGGACGCCCATGGGGCGGGCGACGCGCCCGGTCACGACGTACGCCGCCGACGGGCGGGGCGCGGCGGGCAGCGGGCCGAGGACGGTGTGGGCCGGGTTCCGGTCGCCGTGTACGACCTGCGCGCCGAGTTCGAGTGCCGGGCCGCCGTCGGCCGGGCGGAAGGTGCGGACGCGGCCGCCGATTCGGGGCCGGGCCTCCAGGACGAGGGCGTCGACGCCGGCCCGCGCCAGACGCTGGGCACAGGCCAGCCCGGCGACCCCGGCTCCGATCACCACCACCTCAGGCATGTGCGCCCTCCAGCCCGGCCGTGTCCCGTACGCCCGTGTCCCGTACGCCCGCATCCTGTACGTCCGTGTCCCGTACGTCCGGGCCCAGGTCGACGGGGAGGGCGGTGAGGCGGCGCGGGATCAGGGACGGCGCCCAGCGCGGGTCCGGGCCGGCGATGACGGCCTCGGGGAAGCGGCGGACGATCCTGGCGAGCAGCACCGCGCCGGACTGCTTGACCAGGCGGGCGGCCAGACAGAAGTGCGGGCCGCCGCCGAAGGCGAGGTGCGGGTTGGGCCGCCGGTCCCACACCAGGCCGTCGGGGTCGGCGAAGACGGCGGGGTCCCGGTTGGCGGCGGCGAGCACCGCGAGGACCCGCTGCCCGGCCGGGACGCGCCCGCCGGGAAGCTCGGCGTCGTGGACGGTGACGCGGGCGGTGAAGGGGATCGGCGCTTCGAGGCGCAGCAGCTCGTCGACGGCCGTCTCGGCCGCGTCCTGCCCGGCGGAGCGCAGGGCGGCGCGCACCTCGGGGCGCGGCAGCAGCCAGTACAGGGCGTTGCCGACGGCCTCGGCCAGCGGCTGCCAGCCCCCCACGACGGCCAGGCCGAGGACGCCGAGCATCTCCTGCCGGGTCAGCCGGGTGTCGGCGGCGAGCCGGCCCAGCGGGCAGTGCGGGTCTACCCGGTCGGTGTGGGCGTCGAGGAACCGGGTCAGCTCGCCCATGGCGGCGCGGCCCAGGCGCGCGACGTGCGGCGGGGCGAGCGGATCGAGGTTGACGGACGCGGCACGGGCCAGTGCGGAGAGGGCCTCCCGCCCGTCTTCGGGCAGGCCGAACAGCCGTGCCAGCACGGCGGTGGCCAGCGGCGCGCCCAATTCCTCCACGGCGTCGACGGGCTCGCCGCGTTCCACGGCCCGGTCGAGGAGCGCGTCGGCGTCGGCGGCGATCGCGTCGGCCACGGACGCCAGCGCGGCCGGGCCCAGCAGCAGGGCGCCCGGGGCGCGCAGCCGGGTGTGGTCGAAGCCGTCCGTGGTCAGCATGGACACCGGCAGGTCGTCGTCCCGGGACCGCTCGCGCTGCCCCGAGGCCGCGGAGAACGCCGGGTCCTTGAGGAGGGCCGCGCAGTCGGCATGCCCGGTGACCAGCCACATGCCGGTCACGGGGTCGCGGTGCACGGGTTCGCGAGCCCGCAGCCATGCGTACGCCGGGTACGGGTCGACCCGCCCGGCGGGGCTGAAGGGGTGGGCCAGGTGGGCGGGCAGCCCGGGAGCCTCGGTCATGTACGTGTTCTCCTCATCACGGCACTTTTCTCGCCCGGCTCCCGCCCGGCCACTGTCCCCGCGGGTGCCCGCTCAACGCACCCGCGGGCCGCGCCAGTCGAACGTCAGTCCGGTCGCCAGCAGGCCGCCGACCGCCCACAGGGCCAGGACCAGGGCGATCCGGCCCAGTTCCCAGGAGCCGGCCGGCTCCACGGCGGTGAAGGTGTCCGGCAGGAACACCGAACGGAAGCCCTGCGCCATCCACTTCACGGGGAACAGGGCGGCGGTGTTCTGCATCCACGCCGGCAGTTGATCGAACGGGTAGAACACGCCCGAGATGAACTGCAGGACCATGAAGACGGGCGTCACCACGGCCGCGGCGGAACGGCTGTTGGGGATCAGCGCGCTGTAGGCGGTGCCGGCCAGCGCGCAGGCCGCGGTGCCCAGCGCGAGGCACCACGCGAGGGTGCTCCACCGCTCGGCGGTCTGCGGAAGGGGCAGCCCGAACGCGGCCACGGCGATGCCGATGAGCAGGATCGTCTCCAGCACGGTGGTGACCACCACGCGCACGAGCTTGCCCACGAAGTACGCCGACTTGGGCATCGGGGTCAGGGCGAGGCGGCGGATGGTGCCGGTGTCCCGCTCGATGGCCACGTTGATGGCCAGGCCGGAGAACGAGGTGCTCATGACGCCCGCCGCGATCACCCCGGCCATGAACACCTGGCGGAAGTCCGTGTCGGTGCCCTCGACCTTCCCCTCGAAGATCGAGCCGAAGACGACGAGCAGGATCACCGGGAAGAACAGGGTGAACACCAGGGACTGCTTGTTGCGGAAGAACGCCTTCAGTTCGACCGACGAACGCGCCGCGCAGGCGCGCGCGTACCCTCGCGCGCCGCGCGCGGCAGGGCGCGCGGGCACGGCTCCGGCCGGCCGGTCGGGGTCCCCTTCACCGGATAAGTCCGGCGTCTCGGCACTGGTCTCGGGCGCGGTCGCGGTCATGCGGCGGTCTCCCTGCTCTCCCTGTCGATCAGACTCAGGTAGATCTCTTCGAGGGTGGGCCGGTGCACGCGCAGGTCCGCGAGTTCCAGCGAGCCCGCCTCGCGTGCCCAGGGCAGCAGCAGGCTCAGCGCGTGCGAGGGCGCGGCGGTGCGCAGCGTCACGGTCCCCGGTTCGGACGGCACCACCTCGGTGCCGGGCGGCAGCGCGGGCAGCGCGACGCCGGCCAGTGCTTCGCCGCGGCGGAACGAGACGGTGGAGGGCGTCCGGTCACGGCCGCCGAACGAGGCCAGCGGCCCGTACTCGACGAGCCGGCCGCCCACCACGACGCCGGCCCGCTGGGCCAGTTCCTCCGCCTCGTCGAGGTAGTGCGTGGTCAGGACGGTCGTACGGCCGCGGTCGGCGAAGTACCGGACGAGCTCCCACGCCTCACGGCGGGCCACCGGGTCCAGGCCGGTGGTCGGCTCGTCCAGGAAGATCAGTTCGGGATCGCCGACGACGCCGACCGCGACGTCCAGACGGCGTTGTTGGCCGCCGGACAACGCGGAGGCCTGGCGGGAGTGGAGGGAGCCGAGCCCCACCATCCCCAGCACCTCGCCGACCGGCAGCGGGGCCGGATACATGGCGGCGAAATGCGTGACGACTTCTTTCACGGTCAGATCGGAATAGGAGCCCGCCGTCTGGGGCACCACTCCTATTCTCGCCCGCCATTCCCGCGGGTCCTCGGCCGGATCATGGCCGAGGACCCGCACGTCTCCACCGGTGCGCCTCTGCACTCCCGTCAGAATGTCGACGGTCGTGGTTTTTCCGGCGCCATTGGGCCCGAGCAGGGCGAACACTTCGCCACGATGAATATCGAGGCTGATGTCGCGAACGGCTTGGACGTCACCGTACCGCTTGGAAAGTCCGCGTACGGAAACGGGATGTGCCGTCGGCGCAGGGGGCATGGGACGCTCCAGCGAAGTGGGAATGGGTGCGAGCACCTGTCAGGTGCAGCAGCAGCAGGGGCAGCAGCAGTAGTTGCAGGCGTCGAGCACGCCGGCGGCGACGTCGGACAGGTCACCCTCGCTGAGCTCGGCGGCGTCGACCGTCGGGGTCGCGGGGATGTGGAACTCGTAGCGGCCGGTCTCCAGGCCCCTCTCCCACAGGTCGACCTGGACGTCCAGGTTGCCCTGCTCGTGGCCGTCGGGGGCCTGGGTGACGATGACGACCTCGGCATCGGCCGGGAGCTCCAGGCCGGCTTCGGCGAGCGCGGTCCGCGGCTCCGAGGAGAGCTTGGCGGAGAACGCCTCGTCGGACCAGGCGCTGATGAGAACCCGGGTGTAGGAGTTCACGAACTCAGCGCGCTGCTGCGGGTCGAGTGCCATGTGGACTCTCCATTCCTTGCGATTGCTGCGGATTCGATGCGGCCGCCCAGCCGGCGACGAAGCAAGATTCACACGGCGGCAACCGCCCGGCCAAGACGCAAGGAAACGTAATCCGAAGACCCCCGGACAATGAGTATCCGGCCGCTCCCGATAAGCATTGAGCCTATTCTTTCCGGGAGTTACTGTGGCCGAACCACCCGCGCCCGCAGGCTCGGTTGCCCCGCCTGCGTAGGAATGCTCTCACGCAGGGCGCCACACGGCGCCCTGCGTGAGCACAACCGGGGTAATTCCCGCGGCGATTACCGAATTACCGACAGCCGGTACGCAACGCGGAGCCGGCTTGCGTAGGGGGCGTACGTACATCGGATCAAGCCATCCACGGAGGTTCACGTGACAGCCACCACCGCACCGGCGGGCACCGTCCCACCGGGGCCGGACACCCCTGTGGACATGGCACTCATGCGTGCCGACCCGCTGGCCTTCGTGACCGAGATGAACCGTCGCCACGGCGACATCACCAGCCATGTCGGCGACGGCGAGCGGGTGGTCATGCTGCACCGGCCCGAGCTGGCCAGGCACATACTGAAGGACAACACCGCCAACTACACCAAGGCCGACACCCCCGACGACGCGATGTTGCGGCCCCTTCTCGGAAACGGGCTGCTGACCAGCAACGGAGCCGACTGGGCCCGCCAGCGCAAGCAGTGCGCCCCGGCCTTCCGGCGCACCGAGGTCGCCACCTTCGACAGCATCATCACCGAGGAGACCGAAGCGCTCCTGGCGCGCTGGCAGCCGGCCGTCCGGGACGGCAGTGCCCTCCCCGTCGAACACCACCTGACCTCGCTGACCCTGGCGATCCTCACCCGCGCCGTACTCGGCGTGGACCTGGGCGCGGCCGGCGAGGGCTTCGGGCGCGCCGTCGACGCCGCCAACCGGTTCATGGGGCACTACGTACCGACCCCCGACCCGGACCCCGCGGACACGGCGCTGCGCCGCAAGGGATACGTACAGGCGCGCATGTTCCTCCAGTTGATCGCCCGCACCGTCATCGCCTCCCGACGGGCGGTCGCCGGCGGGCAGCCCCCCGCGCACGGGTCCGCGTCCCTGCTCGACGCGATGATCGGCGAGCTGGACGACGAGGAACTGCGCGACCAGGTGCTCACCCTGGTCATGGCGGGCCACGAGACCACGGCCAAGGCCCTGACGTGGACCCTGTACCTGCTCGACCGGCACCCGGAGGAGGCGGAGAAGGTCCGGGCGGAGCTCGACGCGGTCCTCGGGGACCGCACGCCCACCGCGGCCGACCTGCCGGACCTGGTGCACTGCCGGCGCGCCATCGAGGAGGCCATGCGCCTCTACCCGCCGGTGTGGCTGATCTCCCGGCGCGCCAAGGGCCCCGACACCGTCGGCGGTTACGAGATCCCCGCCGGGACGCTGGTGTGCGTCAGCCAGTGGGTGCTGCACCGGCACCCCGACTACTGGGACCGGCCCGACGCGTACGTACCCGACCGCTTCGAGGACGCCGACCTGCCCAGCCACCTCTACCTGCCCTTCGGCGGGGGCGAGCGCATCTGCGTCGGCCAACACCTGGCCCTGATCGAGGCCACGCTGGTGCTGGCCGTCCTGATGCGCGGGACCCGCCTCGAACTGGAGCCGGGCTTCCCGGTGGAGCCGGAAGCCCTGGTGACCCTGCGACCCAAGCACGGCATGCGGATGACTGCGAGGCCCCGATGACCACGTCCCCCCTGATGCCCTCCGCTCCGTCGGGCCCGTCGGGCCTGTCGGCCACCTCGGCCCCGGCCCCGGACACGGCCCCGGACCCGGTCCCGGCCCCGGCGGATCCGGCGGGCCGGGCGGCCGGATCCGCCGGCGTCCGCCCGGTCGGCGGCTCGTACGACCCCGCCGCCACCACGGCCGGCGGGCTCACCGGCGAACTGGCCCGCCTGGAGGCCCAGGCCGAGCTGTCGTTCGGCGCCGAGCTGCGCATCCTGCGCGAGGCGGGCCTGGACGCGCACGCCGGCCCGTTCGTCGAGATCGGCGCCGGCTCCGGGGCGGTCACCCGCAGGCTGCGCGCCGCCCTGCCCGACCTCGCCCACACCGCCGTCGACATCGACGGCCACCTGCTGGCCCACGCCGCCGGCTGCGGAGCCGAACTCCTCGTGGCCGACGGCGCGGCCCTGCCGCTCCCCGACGACTCGGCCGGCTTCGTACTGCTGCGCTACGTACTCCAGCACCTGGCCGACCCGCGGGCCGTGCTCGCCGAGGCGCTGCGCGTGCTGCGACCCGGCGGGCGGATCGCCGTGACCGAGGTCGACGCCTCCTGCTGGGGCCTGGCCGAGCCCGCCTACCCCGAACTGGCCGGGATCCACGGCAAGCTGGCCCGGGCCCAGACCTCGGCGGGCGGGGACCGGACCGTCGGACGCCGCCTGACCCGGCTGCTGCGCGGCGCGGGCTACGAGGACGTGGCCCTGCGCCCGTTCGCCACCACCAATGACGACCACCCCGTCGAGGCCTTCGCCCCGCACCTGGGCCCCGGCCGTCTCCAGCCGCTCGTGGCCGCCGGCGTGGTGAGCCTGGGCGAGTTCGCGCTGGCCACCGACCGCTGGAACCGCTTCCGCGCCGACCCGGACGCGTACGTGATGCTGCTCGGCTTCACCGCCACGGGCACCGCCCCCCACTGAACCGGCCCGAACAACCGCCCCTATCCGATTGGACCCACCCCCCATGAATCCGAGCCTCAAGATCTTCCTGACGATCTTCTGCTACATCAGCGGCGTGATGGGCGTCGTGACGGCCGTCCTGCACGCCGGCGACCAGCCCGCCCACACCACGGCGGCCGTCATCGCCGGCGTCCTGGGCGCGGTCTTCCTGTTCGCCGGCATGGCACTCAGCCGCCGCCCCCGCCACTGACGGCACCCGGCTCCGCCACTGACGGCACCCGGCTCCGCCACTGACAGCACCCGGCACCGCCGCACCGCGAAGGGCCGGACCGGCCTGGTCCGGCAGAACGGAACCGCATGTTTGCTCTCGACTCCGTCGGCCACTTCTTCCTCGGCGCGGCCGTGGTCCTCGCCCTGTCGCGGGTCGCGGGCGGCCTCGCCGTCCGGGTCGGCCAGCCGCGCGTGATGGGCGAGGTGGTCGCGGGCATCGCCCTCGGCCCCTCGCTCCTGGGCGCGCTCGCCCCCGAGGCGATGGTGTGGCTGTTCCCGCAGGCCGTGCTGCCCATGTTCTCCGGGCTCGCGCAGATCGGCCTGGCGGTGTTCATGTTCTTCACCGGGCAGGAGCTCTGCTCGATGCGGGTGCGGGGCACCGCCCGGCAGGGCCTGCTGGTCAGCCAGGCCTCCCTGTTGGTCCCGTTCGCCGGTGGCGCCCTGGCCGCCCTGCCGCTCGCGGACCGCTACACGCCCGCGGGCCTGCCGGAGTCCGTCTTCGTCCTGTTCATCGGATGCGCGATCAGCATCACGGCGTTCCCGGTGCTGGCCCGCATGCTGGAGGATCTGGGCCTCTCCCGCACCCGGCCCGGCCGGCTGAGCCTGTTCGCCGCGGCCGTCGGTGACGGCGGCAGTTGGCTGGCGCTTTCGGCGATCGTCGCGCTGTCCCAGGGCTCGGACCACCGGGACGCGGCCGTACGCGCGCTCGTCGCGGTGGTCGTGGTCGCCGTCTACCTGGGGCCGGTGCGCCGGGCGGCGGCCGGGTGGTTCGCGCGCAAGGGCGGGACCACCGACCCCGCCACCCTCCGGGTCCTGCTCGTCATCGCGATCGCCGCCTCCGCGGCGCTGACCGCCGCCCTCGGCGTGCACCAACTCATCGGTGCGTTCCTGGTGGGCCTGGTGTGGCCGGCCGGCGACCCGTTCGCCGTCGCCGCCGCCGAGCCGCTGGCCACCACGTCCAAGACCGTACTGCTGCCCTTCTTCTTCCTGGGCTTCGGGCTCGGAGTGAATCTGTCGGCCCTGGAACTCTCCTCGGGTGGGGGGTTGGTCCTGCCGGCCCTGCTGGCCGTGGCCGTCCTCGGAAAGATCGGCGGCGCGGGGCTGGCCGCGCGGTACGCGGGCCTGCCCTGGCGGGAGTCGTTCACTCTGGGCGTGCTGCTGAACACCCGCGGACTGACCGAGCTGGTCGTCCTCCAGATCGGCCACGAGGCGGGCATCATCGATGGTCCACTGCTCGCGATACTCACCGTCGTCGCCCTGGTCACCACCCTGATGACCGGCCCGCTGCTGAAACTCGCGGGCCCGTCGGCCCCGGCACCGGACACCCCACGGCCCGCGACCGCGAACCGCTGACCGCCACCCACCGTCATCCTGGCCGGGTTCCCTTCGGGTCCTTCACGTTGCCGTCACCGGCCTCGATACGCACGTGGCTCAGGTGGCGTTCTCCGATGTCGGTTCGGGTTTGGTGTGGAGGACAGCGCGGGCCTGGTCCGCGGCGCGGGCGATGCTCTCGGAGATGAAGTCGACGAAGCGGGCGATGTTCTCGAGGCGGGCCGCGGCCGGGGTGCCGGGGCCGAGGACGTCGACGCCCTGCCGGGCGACATCGCGGAGGTGGGCGGTGGCGCGGGCGCTCGCCATCGTCGACTGGTAGAGGACGTCGTCGTCGACGATGTAGCGCTCGCGGCGCCGTTCGTCGCGTTCCCGGCGGATGAGGCCCTGATCGTCGAGGAACGCGATCGCCTTGGAGACGGTCGCCGGGCTGACCTGGAGGCGCCCGGCGAGTTCGGAGGCGCCGAGGCTGCCGGCGTCGGTGGTGTAGAGGGCGGCCAGCACCCGGGCCGTCATCTTGGGCAGGCCCGACTGCATGAAGACGGTGGCGAACACCTCCTCGTACTCACGGACGGCCTCGGTGTCGCGTCCGTTCGCCTGCGGGGACGTGCCGGGATCCCGGGGCGTGGTGCGCTTGCGTCGGTGGGCGCGCTGTTCGGTGGCGCGGTGGGCGAGGTCGGCGCGGTAGGCGGCGGGGCCGCCGTTGCGCATCACCTCACGCGTGATCGTCGAGGTCGGCCGGTCGAGGCTCCTGGCGATCTCCGCGTAGGCGAGCCCGTCGGCCACCCCCAGTGCGATCTGCCGGCGTTCCTGCTGGGTGAGTCTGCCTCCCGGCATCGCGGTCTCCTTCGTGGTGTGTGATGCCCCAGCATAGCGTTCACTCTTATTCCATTGCAACGAAACGGGCTTGTGTGTTGCATTGATTTTAAGGCCAATGCAACGAATTAACGGCCTTCACCAGCAATGATGCGCCTCATGTGCAACGAAGTGATTGCCCGATCCTCAAACGCAACGTAGCTTTTCCCTCATCGGAAACAACGATGCGAAGGAAGTCACCATGCTGAAGTTCGACACCCCCGCCCCGGTCTCGGTCGTCCTGGACGTTCCCGCCGGTCATGTTCGGTTCATCGCCGCCGAGCGCGCCGACACGGCCGTCGAGGTTCTCCCCGTGAGTGCCTCGAAGGGTCGTGATGTGAAGGCGGCGGAGCGGACCGCGGTCGAGTACGTCGACGGGGTCCTGCGGATCACGGTCCCGGAGGCGGGGAACCAGGTGCTCGGCGCTTCCGGTTCCGTCGAGGTCACGGTCCAGGTGCCCGCCGGTTCCCACGTCGAGGCGAAGACGGCCGCCGTCGAGTTCCGGGGCGTGGGCCGCCTCGGTGAGGTGACCTTCGAGGGCGCGCGGGGCACGGTCAAACTCGACGAGACCGCGGGCGCCCGCCTCACCCTCCTCGCCGGGGACATCTCGGTCGGCCGGCTCGGCGGCCCGGCGGAGATCAGCACCCGCAAGGGCGACCTGCGCATCACCGAGGCCGTACGCGGCACGGTCGACCTGCGCACGGAGGCCGGCGACATCACGGTCGGCGCGGCGCGCGGGGTCTCCGCCTCCCTGGACGCGGGCACCGGTCACGGCCGGATCCACAACGCACTTCTGAACACCGAAGGCGCCACCGCCGGTCTGAGCATCCACGCGACCACCGCCCACGGCGACATCACCGCCCGCAGCGTGTAAGCGGGCCACCCCGCCGGGCTCGGCGATCACGTCCTCCAGCCGGCAATCGAGGCAGTCGGCAATCGAGACAGTCCACAAGGAGCACACCACATGTCCCTCACCCCCACCGACCAGGGCCACGAAGACCACCAGGGCCACCAGGACCACCAGGACCACGAAGACCACCAGGGCCACCAGGGCCACCAAGTCCTCTCGGATCGACCCGAGTTGAGCCAGATCATGGAGGAGATGGTCGAGTCCGGCTTCACCGGTGTGACGATGCGCGTGCACGATGAGCGGGGCGAGTGGGTCGGCAGCGCCGGGGTGCGCAAGCTCGGCGAGAGCGCGAAGCCACCGACGGACGGGCACGTCCGGATCGGCAGCAACACCAAGACCTTCACCGCGACCCTGGTGCTGCGACTGGTGGCCGAGGGCAGGATCGGGCTGGACACCCCGGCGGACGAGTACCTGCCCGAGTTCGGGCTGGACCGCAGGATCACGGTGCGGATGCTGCTTCAACACACCAGCGGGGTCTTCAACTTCACCGGCGAGTACTACGACGACGGGACGTTCGTGGCGGGGATCCCCGCCACGATCGCGGGCCGGGAGTGGGTGGACAACCGGTTCAAGACCTACCGGCCGCAAGAGCTGGTCCGGCTGGCCCTGTCCAAGCCGGCGCGCTTCGAGCCGGGGACGGACTGGAGCTACGCCAACACCAACTACGTGCTGGCCAGGCTGCTGATCGAGAAGGTCACCGGCCGCTCGCTCGCCGAGGAGATGCGGCGCCTGATCCTGGGGCCGCTCGGGCTGTCGGGGACCGTGCTGCCGGAAACCGACCCGGAGATTCCCGAGCCGCACACCCACGCCTACTACCGTTGCGAGGACGCCGGCCGGCAGGAGACGGTCGACGTCACCCGCCAGAACCCCTCATGGATCTCCACCGGTGGAGACATGATCTCGACCACCCGGGACCTGCACACATTCATCTCCGCGCTCGTGGGAGGCAAGCTCCTGCCGGCCCCGCTGCTGGCCGAGATGTTCGCGCCGCATCCCAAGGTCGGCTACGGCCTGGGGGTGTTCGTCCAGGACACGGGCGAAGGCGGCGGCACCGTCATCACCCACAACGGCGGCATGGCGGGCCACGCGGCCCTCATGTACAGCACGCCCGACGGCAGCAGGACCCTGACCGCCGCGCTGAACTACGTCGACGACGCCGCGCTGTCCATGGCAGCCCCGTTCCACCAGGCGACGCAAAGGCTGGTCAAGGAGGTGTTCGGCGCCGGCGAGGCGAAGCCGGCGGACCCGGCTCGGTAGACAGGACCCGGCACCCTCGCAGGCCTCGCGCGGGTGCGCGGGTGTGTCGGACTCCGGGGTCAGAGCGTGACGCGTGCGGCGACGGGCAGGTGGTCGCTTCCGGTCCGTGGCAGCGACCAGACCCGGGTGACGGTCGCCGCCCGGGCCAGGACCTGGTCGATCCGGGCCAGCGGGAAGCGCGCGGGCCAACTGAACGCGAAACCCGAACCCGGCGCCGTCAGCCGCGAGGTGAGCGGGGCCAGCCCCCGGTCGTCCACCGTGCCGTTCAGGTCCCCGAGCAGCAGTACCCGCCGCGACGGCTCGGCCGCGACCGCCGCGCCGAGTCGCACCGCGCTCTCGTCCCGTCGCGCCGAACCGAAGCCGTGGGCGCCGATCCGCAGGGACGGCAGGTGGGCCACGTACACGGCTACGTCCCCCCGCGGGGTCCTGGCGGTCGCGCGCAGCCCGCGGTTCCATTCCGGCCCCACCCCCGTGGGCCTGATGTCCACGGGGCGTACGTCCACCAGCGGGTACCTCGACCAGAGCCCGACCGTGCCGTGGACGGTGTGGTCCGGATACCCGGCGGCCAGGACGGCCTCGTACGAGGGCAACGCGGCCGGTGTCAGCTCCTCCAAAGCGATCAGGTCCGCGTCCGCCGCGGCCAGCGCCCTCGCCGTGCCCGCCGGATCCGGGTTGTCGTCGGCGACGTTGTGCTGCACGGCCACGAGAGCACGACCGTCGTCCGTACCGGGAGCGCCGGGAGCGCCGGGCGCACCGCCCGCACCGGGCAGCGGCAGAGCGCCGAACAGCGCGAGCCAGGCGGCGACCGGCAACAACACCGCGAACGAGGCGACGGCCGACCGGCGCAGCACCGCGGCCCCCACCAGCAGCGGGACCGACACCCCGAGCCACGGCAGGAACGTCTCCAGCAGACTCCCCGGCCGCCCCGGCAGGTCGGGCACGAGGCGGTGCAGCGTCAACAGGGCGGCGAGCAGCACCGCCGACACGGTGAGCACCGGTGAGGTGCCGATCAGACGCGACGCCTCGATGCGCGCGCGGTCCACCTTCCGCCGCCCCTCAGATCCGCAGTTCGGCGGGGAAGCCCGTCCACCGGGCTCGCGCCGGCAGGTGCCCCGTGTCGTTGTAGAGCAGCACGGACGCCGGTCGGTCCGGCGCGTACCGGATCACCGTCAGCGCGGCATGGGCGGGGCCCAGTCCCATCCACCGCCACTTCGGCGCGTCCAGGGCAGCCCGTACGAACCAGCCGATCAGGAAGGCGTGGGTGACGACCAACTCGTGCCGGGGCTCGTCGCCCGCCACCGGGCGGGCGAAGCGCGCGAGCGCCGCCCGGGCCCGCTCCGGACCCCCCTCCCGCTCCTCGGCGGGGAAGGCCGCCTGCCGCTCCAGCATCGCGTCGGCCGAGTCCGCCGGCAGTTCCTCGCGCCGCGGCAGGTACGGGACGTAGTCCCCGGCCAGGTCCGACTCCCGTACGGGGACCCCGTCGAGCCGCTCGCCGATCAGGGCGGCGGTCCGCGCGGCCCTCGGCAGCGGGCCGTGATGGACGACGGAGAGCGGGGCGCCCGCGAGCCGTTCACCCAGCAGCGAGGCCTGTAGGCGACCGGTGTCCGTCAACTCGCTCTCGTCCGGCGACGCCTCAGCGTGTCGGGCGAGGTAGAGGTAGCGGGCGGCGGCTGTCGCGGTCATGGGCGGGGTCCTCATGTTCATGATCTTCCGGATGTGTGGAGGACGCCGCGCCCCGCCACTGCGGTTCCACCTGGGCCGTCCCGCGCTCCTGACCTCCCGGGCGGTGTGTGCCGGGGGATGCGGGGCACACGGTCGGCACGGTTGTTCGAGAGGGAGGTCCCCATGCTGGCCATCGCTGCGGCGGTACTGTTCTTCATCGCGTTCGTCATCAACGCGGCGGGTATCGACACGAATGACGTCCTGTCATCGGTCAACATCATGCTGTTGGGGCTGGCGGTACTGGCCCTGCACTTCGGGGGCGTCGGTTCGAGCGCCCGCACGGGCGGCGGCGCCGGCCGCCGGTCGGGTTGGGGCCGCAGACGCTGACGCGCCCCGCGCGAACACCTCGGCGGTTCACCCCACGACAGACGCGGGGTGAACCGCCGAGGTGTGTGCGGTGTGTCCGGGCACGGGTCCTCACCGGCAGCCCCGCGGGGGAGACCCCACTCCACCCCGCCGGGGCGTCGGAGGCTTCGCGCGGGGTAGGCGCGGCGCATGACTGAGAAGAAGACGTCTTGCCGGTTGTCGGAACTGAGCCGCCGCGTGGCACCGTCGCTGCCCCCGTTCCAGAGGGCGGTCCTCGCATCGGTCCTGCGGAGCCGCGAGACCCGGACCGGCGCGGCGAACACGTCCCGCGCGTCCTGAGGACCCGGGTTCCGGGCCGCGGGCTGCTGCTTTCCCGGGCTCCGGAAACAGCGAAGGCAAGGAGTCGATACTCCTTGCCATGTTCAAGATATAGCGCACAGGGGGCCTTGCGGCAAGGCACCGGTCGTGCCGCAGAATCTCCGATCGAAGCCGGAATCCGCAGACAACACGGACAACACGGATGTGCGCGTCCGCACGCCTCGTCGACGTGTGGGTCTCGCGGAGCGCACACCCCGCCGCCGGACCGTGCGGGGCGACCGGCCGACATCGAATCGTGGAACGGGCGGCGTGGTGATGATGGACGTGGACGTGGACGTGGACGTGGACGTGGACGTGGACGTGGACGTGATCGTGGTCGGTGGCGGACCGACCGGCTTGACGCTGGCCTGCGAGTTGCGGTTGGCCGGCGTGCGCGTGGTCGTGCTGGAGCGGTTGACCGAGCCGACCGGGCAGTCCCGAGGCCGTGGCCTGCACGCGCGCAGCGTCGAGTTGATGGACCAGCGGGGCCTGCTGGACCGGTTCCTCGCGGTCAGTGAGAAGTTCCAGGTGGGCGGGCTCTTCGGCGGGGTCGTCAAGCCGTGGCCGGACCGGTTGGACACCGCTCACCCCTACGGCCTCGCCACCCCGCAGCCCGTCACCGAACGGCTCCTCGACGAGCGCGCCCTCGAACTCGGTACCGAGATCCGGCGAGGGTGCGAACTGGTGGGGCTGAGTCAGGACGAGAACGGGGTGACCGTTGAACTGGCGGACGGTACGCACCTGCGCTCGCGCCACGTCGTCGGCTGCGACGGTGGCCGCAGCACGGTGCGCAAACTGCTGGGCGTCGGCTTCCCCGGCGAGCCCGCCACGGTCGAGACGCTGCTGGGGGACATGGAGCTGACCGAGGATCCGGCGACGATCGCCGCCGTGGTCGAGGAAGTCCGCGGGACGCAACTGCGGTTCGGCGCGATCCCGGACGTGGACGGGAACCAGGGGGTGTACCGCGTCCTGGTGCCCGCCGAAGGGGTGGCCGAGGACCGGGCCACCGCGCCCACGCTCGACGAGTTCAAGGAGCGGATGCTGGCCTGCGCGGGCACCGACTTCGGGGCGCACTCGCCGCGTTGGCTCTCCCGCTTCGGCGACGCCACCCGGCAGGCCGAGCACTACCGGGTGGGCCGGGTGCTGCTCGCAGGCGACGCGGCGCACATCCACCCGCCGACCGGCGGGCAGGGACTCAACCTCGGCGTGCAGGACGCGTTCAACCTCGGCTGGAAGCTGGCCGCCACCGTCAACGGCTGGGCGCCGGCAGGTCTGTTGGACAGCTACCACGCCGAACGGCATCCGGTGGGCGCCGACGTACTGGACAACACCCGCGCGCAAATGACCCTGCTCGGGGCCGATCCGGGGGCGACCGCGGTGCGCAGGCTGTTCTCGAAGCTGATGGATTTCGAGGAGGTGAACCGGTATGTGACCGGGATGATCACCGCGGTCGACGTCCGCTACGACCTCGGCGAGGGGCACGAGTTGCTCGGCCGGCGGATGCGGGACGTCGGGCTGAAGCGCGGTCGCCGCCTCTACGAGCTGATGCGCGACGGCCGAGGGCTCCTGCTCGACCGGACCGGCCAGCTCTCCGCCGAAGGCTGGGCGGACCGGATCGACCACGTCGTCGACGCCTGTGAGGAACTGGACGTGCCCGCCGTGCTGCTCCGTCCGGACGGCCACGTGGCGTGGGTCGGCGACGAACAGAGTGACCTGCTTGGCACGCTGCCCCGGTGGTTCGGCGCCGCGACGACCGGCTGAGCGCAGGACGGCCGCCTGGAACACGGTCCGGGCCGCCGATGGCGAGCCGTCAGAGGACCTTGTGCGTCAGCTCGTACAGAGACAGGGACAGTGCGCCGATCGCCTGATTTCGTTCTCCAAGGCCTACCTCACCGGGCAGGATCTCGGCCCCACCAAGGAAGCTGACCTGGTTGGTTGCCTCATTCGCTTCGTGCGGAACGACGTCGATCGGCGCTTGGTTGACGAAGGGCACGAACCGCCCGTCGAACTCGAACACGTCCCCTTCCCGCATTCGTACCTTTTCGAAGTTGCCGAGCCGGCGGCCATCGACCTGCTGCACCTGCTGGACGACGGTACGTTCGTGACCGGCGGCAAGTTGTCCGGTCAGGGGCCGCTGTTCCCCTCGAAATCGCCCAGGTTGACAAAGCTCACCCGGTCCTCCCACGGGTCCCACGTCACATGCTTCCGGGCGCCCCAGTAGTAGGTCTCGTAGCTCAGGAGGTCGCCGTACGCCCTATTTTCGTGTATTCGGTCAGGCCGGCCGAACACAGTCAGAAACTCCTCGTACGAGGTCAGGTGTGCGAAGTGGGAAAGGTGCGGGCCGCTGATCGCGAAGCCGACCACTGCTCCAGCGCGTACTTTGTAGTTGATCTCGTCGGCGCCGTAGAGGAATCCGTCCGAACGGACGATGTCCTCGATGACTTGGTCCAGCGTCAGACTTCGTCCCTCGGCGTCGTAGTACTCGCTTTCGATGTCGGTCCCACCGCGATATCGGGCGATGATGGAGGACAGGCCGCCCACAATGCGCTGTCGTGGAACGGTGGTGGCGGGCGCCCCCAGGGCGATGCCGTTCACCTCGACACTGGCGAGGTCGAGGTTCGGCCGGGACAGCAGGTCCAGATTTTCGAGGATCTCGATCATCGGCGGAGTCTAAGGGACCACATGAAGTCGGGCCCGGCCGTGCCGCTGACCGGCCCGCCGGGCGAAGGTGCGGGCAGGCCGCGAAGCGGGCCACTCGAAGTCGGCGCGATCGCGTGCCGGGCGCACGCCCCCCTGAGTGGCCCGCCGTGGGGCGACCCGCCTACGTGCCCAGCCTGACTGTGAGGTCGAGTCGCACGCGGTGCGCGGTGCGCGGTGCGCGGCACGTGGTGCGCGGTTCGCGCCGGAAATCGAACACGTGATTGAATTAGGGGATGGCATGCACTCCCTTCCCCGACGACCTGGTGGAACTCCAGGTCCAGTGGCTCCGCACCTACCGGGAGCTGGCCCGGCAGCCCGCCGAGGCCGGTACGGCCGTGCCGCGACGTCGCCTGATCGTCCTGTCCTGCAGGATCGAGGCGCACGCCTACTGGGCGGAACCGAACCGCTCTCCGGCCGGCAGGGTGGAACTCCGCCGGTTGGCGAGAGCGCGCGGCTGGGTGACGGCGGCATGAGGGACTCCTGTCAGGGCCCCGATCGGTCGGAGCATCCGAACGAGCCGTTCGACGAGGGCGGCTCGGCCGCGCCGCGCCTGGTCGTGCACCCGCCGGATCGCCGCGGCTGGCGCCGGGTGCACTGCGACGGGCGGAGCCTGGGCACCGCCTACCGGTACGAGGACATCGCGATCTTCCTGGCCGCCGCGGGAATGGAGGACGCGCAGGACGCCGACCTCGCCGACCCGGGGTTCGTGGAATGGCGCGGCGGAGGGCCCGAGGTCTGGTCGGCGCCCCCGATGTAGCGGGGTGGGGCGCCTGGAGCGGGGCGGCACGGACACTTCTTCGCGGTAGAACCCGCCGACCCGCCTGTCCGTTCCCGACCCTCGCGGCCACCGGGGTCATCCCTTCCCCCTGCGACCGCCGAGCCGGCGGCCGGTGCGGAGGCCGGTGCGGACACCGAGCCGGATGCCGGGCGCGCCCCGCTGCCCTCCCGCCGAGAGGTGGCCCGCACCCTGACCGGCAGCCCGGCCCGGGCGACCCCGAGGCATCGCCGCGCACGTCGACGTCTTCCAACGCAGCGCGCACGGGGTGCCGCCGGAGGCCGTTGGGGCCCCGGATTAACGATTGAAGTAAAAATACGGTCGTGCGTACACTCATCCCGCAGGTATCGGTCCGGGCGGTCTCGACCGCGTCCCGCCGGGCCGTGATGTCCGGCGCGGAGTGGAAAGACGAGAAGGGGACGCATTCGTGACGAATGCCAAAGCAGAAGCCGTCGCGGTGGAGCCGGAGGCCGTTCCCGCAGTGCCGTGGCCCGCCGTGTCCGTCGTCATGGTCGGCCTGTTCATGGCGATCCTCGACTCGTTCATCGTCGTGGTGGCGGGCCCCGCGATCCAGGCCGATCTGGGCGCCTCGGTCGGCCAGTTGCAGTGGATCCTCGCGGGCTACCAGCTCAGCTACGCGGTACTGATGATCACGGGCGGCCGGCTCGCCGACCTCTACGGACGCAAGCGGATCTTCATCACGGGCACCGCGGTCTTCACCCTGGCGTCGCTGGCCTGCGCCGTGGCGCAGGACCCCGGTACCCTCATCGGGGCCCGCATCGTCCAGGGCCTGGGCGCGGCACTGATGGTGCCCCAGGTCTTCGCGGTCATCACGCTCGTCGTCGCGGAGAAGGCGCGGCACCGGGTCTTCGGCACCCTGGGCATCGTGATCGGCCTGGCGACCATGAGCGGGCAGCTCGTCGGCGGTCTGCTGATCGGCGCCGACCTGTTCGGGACCGGCTGGCGGTCGGTGTTCTGGGTCAACGTGCCGATCGGCATCGTCACGATCCTCTGCGCGGTGAAGTACGTACCGGAGTCCCGCGCGACGGGCACCCGCAAGCTGGACATCCCCGGCGTGCTCGCCCTGAGCGCCGCCCTGCTGCTGCTCACGTTCCCGCTCATCCAGGGCCGTGAGGCGGGTTGGCCGTGGTGGACCTGGGCCTGTTTCGTCGCCGGTGTCGTGGCTCTCGGTCTGTTCGTCAGCCTGGAACGCGCCATCGACAAGCGCGGCGGGGATCCGCTGGTGAGGCTGAGCCTGTTCGCGCAGCGCTCGTTCTCGCTCGGGATCGTCCTGGTCCTGGCCGTGTACGCGCTGCTGACCTCCTACTACCTCGCGCTGTCCATCGCGATGCAGGAAGGGCTCGGCATGTCCGCGCTCGGCGCGGGCCTGGTCTACACCCCGGCCGCGGTGACCTTCTTCGTCTTCAGCAAGATCGCGGGTCGGCTCGTGCCGAAGTACGGTGGGCGGGTCCTGGAAATCGGAGCGGTCGTGCTCGCCTCCGGATACCTAACGACCGCGATCGTCCTGCTCTCCGGACCGAGGCTGACCCCGGGGCTGATCATCCCCACCCTGATGCTGCAGAGCGTCGGCGGCGGACTGCTCATCACGCCCCTGCTGAACACGGTCTTGAGCAGGATCGCCCCGGAGACCGTGGGCATGGCGTCCGGGGTCCTGTCGACCGCCCAGCAGATCGGCGGCGCGCTGGGCGTCGCCGTGATCGGGGCGATCTTCTTCAACTCGTTCCGCCCCGAGACCGACGGGCGGACGGAGGCCGCCGGGCACGCGTTCGCCATGTCCTCGCTGACCACGTTCGCCATCGCGGTCCTGGCGGCCGTACTGGTCTTCCTGCTGCCGAACAAGAAGGCACGGTCGAGCGGCTGACACGCCGACCGTCGAAGGGGAACGCGACGACGCCGATGCGGCGGACCGATCGGTCCGCCGCATCGGCGTGTGTCGAGCGGGAGGCGTGCGCCCCCAGGGGCGGGGCGAATGTTCAGCGCGGAGGGACGAGCAGACCCTCGATGATGCGGCGGGCCTTGCCCACCGCCTCCACGTCACCGCTCTGGAAGGCGGTGTTCGCGGCACACAGCAGGGCGTCGATCTGGAAGACGGCGAGCTCCACGTCGAGTTCCTCGATCTCGCCGGATTCCATCGCGTGGCGCAATTCGACCGCGATGACTTCGAGCCAATCCCGCTGATCGCGGAAGAGCGCGTCACGGACCGGACCGGGGTGGCTGTCGAACTCCGCGAGGTTCGCGGCCCGGAAGCACCCGCCGGCGAAAAGCGAGGTCTCCGCGTAGACGATCCAATGGTCGAGCAGGGCGCGCAGCCGGGCGACACCGTGGGGCGCCGACTTCGCCGGCCGGATGACGGCGTCGATGAAGAGCCCGCGCGCGAACTCGACGGCCGAGAGTTGCAGGATTTCCTTTGTCTTGAACAGGGTCTGGATGCCCGCTTTGCTCAGTCCCGTGTCGAGCGCGAGACGACCGAAACTGATACTCCCGAGACCCTCCAGCGAGGCGATGTCGACAGCCTGGCGGAGCACGATCTTGCGTGTACGGGCGCCCCGCAGGAGGCGCTTGTCCGTCACCTCGGGCTGTTCCTGGGGCAGGAGCGCAGGCGACCCGGAGCCGGTCGGAGACGAGGTGGCCGGCTCTTCTACACTACCCATACGGTCGATCGTACAGCATTTACCGGCCGAAGTGCGGGCAAGAAGTGGTTCTGACCGCTCGTCCGTGATGCCCGCGACTGCAGGAGTCAACTCCTGGGGGCGCATGATCCATGGGGTGATGTCCCGGGGGCGGGGAGTCGCCGACCGGGCAGGGACCGCGATGCCTCTCCGGGTGGTCACCAGGGTCCGACGCGGGCATTGAGGCTGAACGTTGACCGCCACGGTATACGGCAGGTTGCCGGGCGCGTCCAGGGCTCCCCATGGCCCTGGACCGCCGGCGCCGCGTGGGCGGCGTGGAAGGCGGGGGCGGCGGGGTGGCGTTCGAGGAGACGGCCGACCCTTGTTTCTGCATACGATCGTCCGTATTCTTTTCTCATGACTTCGATGCGCCTCACCGAGGAGTCCGACCCCTTCTGCCTGCAGCCGTTAGAGGCCGCCGCGCTGCTTTTCGACGCCCCGTGGCACCGGTTCGCGGTGATCGGGGACAGCCTGTCGGCGGGCACCGGCGATGCCGGCCCCGGCTATGTGGACAAGGGCTGGTCCGACCGGCTCGCCGACGTCCTGCGCCGTGTGCGACCGGACCTGGCGTACCTGAACATCGCCGAGGACGGAGCGACGACCGCGCAGACCCTCGACAAGCAGATCGACCACGCGATCGAGTTCGCACCGGACCTGCTGCACCTGCCGTGCGGCGCTAACGACCTCGTGCGACGCACGCCGGACTTCACCGAGATCGAGCGGAAGCTGCGCCGCATGTACGAGCTGGCGTCGGGGACCGGCGCCCAGTTGACGACGTTCACCCTGGGCAGGGCGTACGTCATTCCCGTCTTCCCGGACTGGAGCGAGCGGGTCGCCAGGATCAACGACATCACCCGCGGCCTGGCCGCCGAGCACGAGGCCGTCGTCGTCGACATGTGGCACCACCCCGTCAATGACCGGGACGACCTGCTGAGCGAGGACCGCATCCACTTCTCCACCTCGGGACAGGCGGTGATGGCGGCGGAGATGGTCAAGGGCCTGAGCCACGTCCTCGGCCGGACCGGGCGCGCCTGAGGGAACGACCCACCCGAGGGACCCGAGAGACCCGAGAGGCCCGAGGGACCCGAGAGACCCCTTTCGGGGAGCGCGGCGCCGAGGTTTCGCGTCCGACGCCGTGCGCTGATCCACCAGGGATTGCGGGACAGCCCTCAGACGCGGGGGGCCAGCGGCAGGTGGATCTCCACGAGCGTGCCCCCCTGTTCACCGGCGGAGATCCGCAGCCGGCCACCCAGCTCCTCCACGCGCTCGGTCATCGAGCACAGTCCGTACGCCGGCCCGGGCGCGGCCGTCACCTCGGCCCCCTGGCCCGAACCGGGGCCGAAGTCCTCCACCTTGGCGTACAGCCAGCGGCGCGTGGTGCGCACGCCCACCTCGACACGATCGGCGTCGGCATGCGCGAAGGCGTTGCGCAGCGCCTCGCGCAGGACCAGGAACAGCTCCTGCCGGAACCGCTCGGGGAGCAGCGTCTCGTCGCCCGTCACCCGCACGCTCACGCTCGCCGCGGGTCGGGCGCCCGCGAGGAAGGAGTCGAGGGCCTCACGGAGCGCGGGCAGCCGCGAGCGCCTGCGCAACCCGTCGACCAGGGCCCGGTTCTCCTGTCCGGCCTCGTCCAACGCCTTCTCCGCGGCGGCCAGATGGGACGAGGCGGCCTCCGGCTCGCGCGCGGCCAGGGTGACGCTGCGGCGGGCCGCGGCGAGTGCGCCGCCGAGCTCGTCGTGCAACTGCCGGGCCAGTCGGCGGCTGTCGCTCCAGCCTCCGTCGCCCTGCCAGAAGTTCGCGCCCGCACCGGACATGGCCTCGCCGAGGCTCCGTACGACGGCCACCGCGCGCAGCAGTCCGGTGCCGGTGTGGGCCGCTCCGTGCTCCATGACGTGCAGCAGGGCGCACTCCAGGAGCAACGAGGCGGCGCCGACCAGCCGGTGTGCGGCGGCCGCGGGCGGGACGGCCTCCTCGGCGCTTCCCGGGAGGTCCGGATGTCCCGCGCGCCACAGGACGGTACGGGCGAACGACTCCAAGGTGGCGCGGAGTTCGGGCAGATCCGCCTCGGCGGGCGCCAGTACGGAGGGCAGCCGGATCGCGAACCGCTCCAGGACGGCCTCGGTCTCCCAGGCCGCCAGCACCGGGGCGGCCGTCCCCGCGGGGTGCGCTGACCCGGGCGTGGTCGGGTCACGGCGTAAGACCGCAACCGCCTGCGCGGTGCGCGGTCGGTTCAGACGCGGGGCGGCGCGCAGCAGTCCTTCGTTCAGGGCCTCGCTGAAGCGGCTTCCCGCGAGGGTGGCGGTCGAACTGTGCATCGGAACTCCTCGACGTTCGGGACCGCTGACGACGGCCCGAACATAACAAACAGACCTGTCTGATTGTCAAGGCCTCACGAAATGCAAGTCGTGGCCGGGAAATCCGTCAAGTCAGGTTCTGTGCTCTAAAACTGACGGATTCTTGGTGGAATGAGCCGGGTGATTCGCCTAGGGGGTGTCAGTGGAAACAGGCAGGGTTGTATTGTTCCGCTTGGGTGGTGACGCCGGTCCGGGCGCTCTGCCCCTCTGAATGGTCACGTCGAGGAAGAGGCAGGCACAGCGCGATGCAGAAGCGGTCAGAGCTGACTCGCCAGGCCCTCGTCCGGGCGGCGACGGAGCTCATCGCGAACGGCCGGCTCGCCGACGCCGGCCTGGTGAACATCTGTCGCATCGCGGGCGTGAGCCGGGGCGCGCTGTACCACCACTTCTCCTCCACCGCGGAGTTGGTGGCCGAGGTGTACGCACAGGCGCACGCGCGGACGGCCGCCCTGGCGGAGGACAGTTTCGAGGGTTCCGCGGCCGGCGCCCCGGCCCGGTTCAGCGCGGCCCTCGGCGCGGCGATGGGCGAGGACCGGTTGGTGCGCGCGGGCATGCGGTTGAGTGCCGAAGGCTCCGAGGAACCGCCGTGGTTGCGCGACGAGTTGTTGGACCGGGTCCACGCGAAGGTCGTGGAGGGGGCCCGTGACGGTGGTGCGAGCGGGACGGGCGGATCGTCCGACGCGCGTCCGGAAAACCTGGCGGACCTCGCCGTCGTGGTGACCGCGGGTCTGGAATCGCTGGGCTACACCGACGTCCGGTGGTGGGACCCGCGGACGGCGCGGCGGATCTGGGCCATGGTGCTGCCCCTGTTCGAGGAGAGGGACGGGGCGGAGGCGACCGGCACCGCGGAGGTGGACACCCCCGCTTCCGCCCGCGCCGCCCGCGCCGTCCGCGCGGACGGTACGGGCGGTGCGGACGACGCGGGTAGTACGGGCGGTGCGGGCAGTGCGGGCGGTGCGGGTCAGGACTGAGCGGGGATCCGCGGGCTCGCCGGATCTGATCCGGCAGCCGGCGGCGGAGTGACGCGCAGCCTGCCGATCATGCCCGCGCCGGCGATGCCGGGCAGCAGGAACCGCCACAGCGTGCTGACGCGTTCGATGAGGTCACGCCGGTCGGTGTACACCTGCGACATCACCTGCATGCCGGTGAACGTCCCGACGATGATGTCCGTCGCCTCCGGCAGGTCCAGCCCCGGCAGCGTCTCGCCCTGGTCCCGGGCCTGTTCGAGCAGACCGAGGATGGCCGCGCTCGACTGCTCGTAGGGGGTGATCGGAGGGCGGGGGAAGGAGGTCTGCTCCACCGCCAGCCGAACGCTGGCGCGCAGTACGGGGTCGCGCTGCAGCCGGCAGGCGAACTCCAGCGTCAGGTCGATGATGGCCTGCAGCTTCACCGGTTGCTCCGGCACCACCAGCGCCTCGCTGTGCGCGGCCATCAGGGCGACGGCGATGGCCTCCTTCGAGGGGAAGTGGTGATAGAGCGCCCCTCTGGTCAGCCCGGTGCTCGCCAGGATCTCGTTGGTGCTCGCGGCGTCGAATCCGCGTACGTCGAAGACCCGCGCCGCAGCCTCGAGAATCGAGCGCCGCGACCGCGTTCCGCGTTCCTGCTGTCCCATCCCGGACCCTCGCACTCGCCTGGATATCGAACCGACTTGTCTGCATCCTATTGCCAGACGGGCGAGGAACGAGCAACGGGCACCGTCGAACCGGAACGGCTCTCCCCGGCGAGGCGCCCCCCGGGAGCCCCGGCCGGGGCCGCCCGGACGCGTCAGGGGTGCCCGAGGCGGAAGCCGACTCCGCGGACCGTGATGATCCAGTTGCTCGAACCGAGCTTGCCGCGAAGGCTGCTGACGTGCGTGTCGATGGTGCGACCCCGGTGCGACCAGGCGTCTTCCCACACCTGGGTCATCAGCTGGCGTCGGGAGAGAACGGCGCCGGGCTGTGAGGCCAGGGCGTGCAGCAGGTCGAACTCCTTGAGGGTGAGGTCCACCGGCCGCCCGTGCAGGGTGGTCTCGCGGGTCGTCGCGTCGATGTGCAGGGGGCCGTGGTCGATGGCCCGGGCGGTCGTCTCCCGGGGCCGCGCCCGGCGCATCACCGCCTCGATGCGGGCCAGGAGTTCGCGGAATCCGTACGGCTTGACCATGTAGTCGTCGGAGCCGGCCTGGAGGCCCAGTACCCGGTCCAGCTCGCTGCCGCGGGCGGTGACGGCGATGATCGGGGTGTCGCTGACGGCCCGGATGCCCCGGCAGACCTCCAGGCCGTCCAGGTCCGGCAGGTCGAGGTCGAGCAGGACCAGGTCGACCCGCGGGTGCGATTGCAGGGCCTCCCCGCCGGTGGCCACGCTCTCGGCCAGGTACCCCTGCCTGAGCAGGCCCTGGACGAGCGTGTCGGCGGCGCGCGCCTCGTTCTCCACGACCAGGAGGCGCAGGGGGGCGCGCTCGGCGAGGGCCGGGGCGGCCTGCGGAGCGGGTGCGGGGCGGTGCGGCTGGTGGATCAAGGGGTGATGCCGCTCTGTGCGGGGTTCGAGTAGCTCTAAGGCCTGCCGGTTCATCTGTTCCTCCTGAGGCACGGCGTCGCATCACGGCCTGCTGAATGCTCGCGCTTGTCGAAGATACCAAACAGACTTGTCTGATTGTCAACGCGCCTCACGCGCTTCGATGTCGCCTTTGACGTTTCGTCAAATGACTTCTGGTTAGCGGGTTTTGACTGGTATCGGCAGGTGTTTCGGGGTCTGAGGGGTCAACGAAGGCCTCCCGTGCACCTCTCCGTAACCCCTAGGAAATCGGGCAGCGTTGTATGTTTAACGAGGCTGGGCCGCCCGTGTTTCCAGCCGGTTGGCCGGTCGTGGGGTGGCCGAAACGCGCACGTCAGGACGTATCCACCTCCGTCCGGAATGCTCTGCGAGAGTCTGGGGGCGAGGGGGGTGAAGAAGGTGTGTCCTGCACGGGCTTTGGGCGGTTTGCAGACCAAGCCTTTACTTGACCTACCGAACCGACCTGTCTGTATCTTGAGGCCGCAACAGAGCGTCAGCCACGGGGGGTGGCTGCTGGTGTTTGGCTCGCCGACCCCTGCCCAGCATCAGATCAGGAGTGCTACGCATGCCGTCTCTTGCGTCCACGACCCGCGAGCCCGTTCGGGACAGCGCCTTAGTTCCGCAGCCTCGCACCGCGGTTCCTCAACCTCGCACCACCACCGGGCACGCCGGTCTCACCACGACCGTTCCGCGCGAGTACGTCCACCGCGCCGCCGTCTCCGAAGTCCTGCTCACCGGCTGGGAGCCGGCCGCCGATGCCTCGCCCACCCGCCGCTCGGGTCCGCGACCCGGCATCGAAAGCGTTCCCGACGGGCCCGACGCCTTCGTCGTCCGGTCCCAATGGCCCCGGGGACACTCGCTGTTCTCCCAGACCGGCGGCTACCAGGACCCGATGCTGCTGATCGAGTCCGTGCGCCAGATCGGCGCCCTGCTCTCGCACGCCGAGTTCGACGTCCCCTTCGGCCACCAGTTCCTGATGTGGGACATGTCGTTCGCCACCACCAAGGACCTCCTCGTGGCCGGCCCCGCCCCCGCCGAGGTGGAACTGCGCACCGTGTGCCACGACGTGGTCCGTCGGGGCAGGGTCCTCTCCGGGATGCGCTACGACGTCACCGCCCTGGTCGACGGCGTGCCGCTGGCCACCGCGGGGGCGGCGTTCAGCTGCACCAGCCCGGCCGTGCACCGAAGACTGCGGGGGGACCGCCCCACCAGCACGGACCGCGTCCCCGGCAGCCCGATCGACCCGGCCCTGGTCGGCCGTACCGCCCCCACGCACGTGGTCCTCACCGAGGATCCGACGGCCGAGCGGGACCACCAGTGGGAGTTGCGCGTCGACAGCACGCACCCGATCTTCTTCGACCACCCGGTCGACCACGTCCCGGGCATGGTGCTCCTGGAGGCGGCCCGGCAGGCCGCGCACGCCTCCACCGGCCTGCCGGACGCCCTCGTCATCAGCCTCGACAGCACCTTCGCCCGCTACGCCGAGCTCGACAGGCCCTGCCGCATAGAGGCCCATCCCGGTCTCGTCGACGCCGCCGGCCACATCCTCGTACAGGTCTGCGGTTTCCAGGACGATCAGACCGTCTTCGCCGCCGACCTGGTACTCAGTCCCCGCAACGGTTGATCCCATCCTGACGGGAGTCCGCGTGCTCATGATCACTGGTGCGGCCGGCTTCGTCGGAAGCCATGTCACACGTGAAGCCGGCCGTCTCGGCGCGGCACTGACGGTGATGACCCACCACCGCCCGCCCTCGGAGTCCGCCTCCGCCCCCTCCTCCGCCGGCCCCGTTCGTGTCGTACGGGCCGACCTCGCCGACCCGCGCTCGCTGCGGGGCGTGTGCGAGGGAATCGACGTACTGCTGCACTGCGCCTCCCGCATCGGCGGGACGGCCGAGGACAACGAGGCCGTCAACGCCCGGGGAACCGCCGCCCTGGTCGCCGAGGCCCGGCGTGCGGGAGTGTCCCGCATCGTGTACCTCGGCACCGCCTCCGTCTACGGGCGGGGCACCTACCACCGTGCCCGTCCGGAGCGGCTCACCCGCCGCCCGTCCTCGCCCACCTCCCTCACCCGGGCGGCGGCGGAGGACACGGTTCTCGACGCCGGCGGGATCGTACTGCGCCCCCACCTCGTGTACGGCGAGGGAGACCGCTGGGTCGTGCCGGGCCTGGTCCGGCTCCTGAACGCGCTGCCCGCAGGCGTGCCGGACTGGAACGCGCGCATGTCCGTGGTCTCCGCGACCGAACTGGCCACCCTGCTGGTGGGGGTC
Organism: Streptomyces sp. NPDC002602; assembly: GCF_042889445.1. NCBI lineage: Bacteria > Bacillati > Actinomycetota > Actinomycetes > Kitasatosporales > Streptomycetaceae > Streptomyces > Streptomyces sp. NPDC002602. The sequence continues at coordinate 115,236 of NZ_JBIAQX010000010.1, forward strand.
GCACGCGCACCGGCCACGAGCCTGACCGCGTCCGTCTACCACGCTGCCCACCCCCGCCCCGTCACCGCGGCGGCGCTGTTGGCCGCGGTGGCCCGCTGCGCCGGACTGCCCCCCACGAGGGGCGGCCCGACGGTCGACGAAGCACGCGCGCTCCTGGCGGGCGACGCGTACGCGACCAAGGCGATCGACATGCTGGCCACCAGCCACTGGTTCGACAGCGCACCCTTGTGGACCGATCTCCGCATGGTGCCCGGTCCGGGATTCGAGGAGGAATTCCCCGCGACGGGGGACTGGTACCGGGAACTGGTCCGGGCCGCCTGACCGGATATCGCCTCGCGGGTGCGGCAGCCCGGTGCTGCTGCACCCGCACATGGTGGACGTGTTCGCGTCCTCGTCCGACAGGTTTGACGGACACCTGGCCGTTTCTTTCCCAAATTCCGACACAGGCGCATCACGCATGTATGCGCCTTGGCGATTCTGACGCAGTCCTGTAAACGGCCTCATTGAACATTTGGCCGAACACCGCACAGTCTGGTGACTCCGAATGAGTCAGGAGACGTTCATCGTGCGCAAGGTGCTCATCGCCAACCGTGGTGAAATCGCTGTCCGCGTTGCTCGGGCTTGCCGGGATGCGGGTATCGGGAGTGTGGCTGTCTACGCGGATCCGGATCGGGACGCTCTGCATGTGCGTGTGGCGGATGAGGCGTTCGCGTTGGGTGGTGACACCCCGGCCGCCAGCTATTTGGACATCGCGAAGGTCCTGCGGGCGGCGGCGGACTCCGGCGCGGACGCGATCCATCCCGGGTACGGCTTCCTGTCGGAGAACGCCGACTTCGCGCAGGCCGTCCTGGACGCGGGTCTGACGTGGATCGGGCCGCCGCCGCAGGCCATCCGTGATCTGGGTGACAAGGTCGCCGCCCGTCACATCGCCCAACGCGCCGGCGCCCCGCTGGTCGCCGGCACCCCCGACCCGGTCTCCGGGTCCGAGGAGGTCGTGGCCTTCGCGAAGGAACACGGCCTCCCGATCGCGATCAAGGCCGCGTTCGGTGGCGGCGGTCGCGGCCTGAAGGTCGCCCGGACCCTCGAAGAGGTCCCCGAGCTGTACGACTCCGCCGTCCGCGAGGCCGTCGCCGCGTTCGGACGCGGCGAGTGCTTCGTCGAGCGCTACCTCGACAAGCCCCGCCACGTCGAGACCCAGTGCCTGGCCGACACCCACGGCAACGTCGTCGTCGTCTCCACCCGCGACTGCTCGCTCCAGCGCCGCCACCAGAAGCTGGTCGAGGAGGCCCCGGCCCCGTTCCTGACGGACGCCCAGAACGCCGAGCTGTACGCCGCGTCCAAGGCCATCCTGAAGGAAGCCGGCTACGTCGGCGCCGGCACCGTGGAGTTCCTGGTCTCCGCCGACGGCCTGATCTCCTTCCTGGAGGTCAACACCCGCCTCCAGGTCGAACACCCCGTCACCGAGGAGGTCTCCGGCCTCGACCTGGTGCGGGAGATGTTCCGCATCGCCGACGGCGAGGCACTCGGCTACGACGACCCGGTACTGCGCGGACACTCCCTCGAGTTCCGCATCAACGGCGAGGACCCCGGCCGCGGCTTCCTGCCCGCCCCCGGCACCGTCACCCGCTTCGCACCCCCCTCCGGCCCCGGCGTCCGCCTCGACGCGGGCGTCGAGTCCGGCTCCGTCATCGGCCCCGCCTGGGACTCCCTCCTCGCCAAGCTGATCGTCACCGGCGCCACCCGCGAACAGGCCCTCCAACGCGCCGCCCGCGCACTCGCCGAGTTCGAGATCGAGGGCATGGCCACCGCCCTCCCCTTCCACCGCGCCGTCGTCACCGACCCCGCCTTCGCCCCCACGGAAGGACCGTTCACGGTCCACACCCGCTGGATCGAAACCGAGTTCGTCAACGACATCAAGGCGTTCGTGGCCCCCGCCGCGGAGGACGCCGAGGACGAGCCCGGCCGCGAGACCGTCGTCGTCGAGGTCGGCGGCAAGCGACTGGAGGTCTCCCTCCCGTCCTCGCTGGGCATGACCCTGGCCCGCACCGCCGCAGCCGGCGGCGCCAAGCCCAAGCGCCGCGCCGCCAAGAAGTCCGGCCCGGCCGCCTCCGGCGACACCCTGGCCTCCCCGATGCAGGGAACCATCGTCAAGATCGCCGTCGAGGAAGGCCAGCAGGTCAACGAGGGCGACCTGATCGTCGTCCTCGAGGCCATGAAGATGGAACAGCCCCTCAACGCACACCGCTCCGGCACCATCGTCGGCCTCAAGGCCGAAGTCGGCGCCTCCCTCACCTCCGGCGCCACCATCTGCGAGATCAAGGACTGATACATGGCATTCCGCTGAATTCGCCTGCGGAATTCTTGCGAGTCCTGACAATTCCCTGACGTAATCTTCGTTGAAAACGTCATTCGGGCCTCGCATACTTAATTCCAATTCATGGGTCGTGAGGAGAGGGAACGAATGCACAGCACTTTGATCGTGGCGCGGATGGATCCCGGTTCCAGCATTGACGTCGCCAAACTCTTCGGTGAGTTCGACGCCACCGAGATGCCCCACCGCATGGGTACGCGCCGCCGGCAGCTTTTCGAATACCGGGGCCTGTACTTCCATTTGCAGGACTTCGACACCGACAACGGTGGCGAGCTGATCGAGGCCGCGAAGGGTGACCCGCGCTTCGTGGGCATCAGCGAGGACCTCAAGCCGTTCATCGGGGCCTACGACCCCGCCACCTGGCGTTCCCCCGCCGACGCGATGGCGAAGCGCTTCTACACCTGGGAGGCGTCCGCGTGACCGGACGACGTGTGGTCATCACCGGCATCGAGGTGCTCGCGCCCGGTGGTGTCGGGACCAAGAACTTCTGGAACCTGCTGAGCGAGGGCCGCACCGCGACCCGCGGCATCACCTTCTTCGACCCCAGCCCCTTCCGTTCGCGGGTCGCCGCCGAGATCGACTTCGATCCGCAGGAACACGGCCTGACCCCGCAGGAGATCCGGCGCATGGACCGGGCCGCGCAGTTCGCGGTGGTCGCCGCCCGCGGCGCCGTCGCCGACAGCGGCATCGATCTGGAGACGTACGACCCGTACCGCGTGGGCGTCACCATCGGCAGCGCCGTCGGCGCCACGATGGGCCTCGACGAGGAGTACAACGTCGTCAGCGACGGCGGCCGACTCCACCTGGTCGACCACGAGTACGCGGTCCCGCACCTCTACAACTACCTGGTGCCGAGCTCCTTCACCGCCGAGGTCGCCTGGGCGGTCGGCGCGCAGGGGCCCAGCACCGTGGTCTCCACCGGCTGCACCTCGGGCATCGACTCGGTCGGTCACGCCGTGGACCTGCTCCGCGAGGGCTCGGTCGACGTGATGATCGCCGGGTCCTCGGACGCGCCGATCTCGCCGATCACCATGGCCTGCTTCGACGCGATCAAGGCGACCACCCCCCGCCACGACGACCCCGGTCACGCCTCCCGGCCCTTCGACGGAACCCGCAACGGCTTCGTCCTGGGCGAGGGCGCGGCGGTGTTCGTCCTGGAGGAGTTGGAGCACGCCAGGAAGCGCGGCGCGCACGTCTACGCCGAGATAGCCGGCTACGCCACCCGCTCCAACGCCTACCACATGACCGGTCTGCGGCCGGACGGCAAGGAGATGGCGGAGGCCATCCGGGTCGCGCTGTGCGAGGCCAAGATGAACCCGACCGAGATCGACTACATCAACGCGCACGGCTCGGGCACCAAGCAGAACGACCGCCACGAGACCGCCGCGTTCAAGCGGAGCCTGGGCGACCATGCCTACCGGACCCCGGTCAGCTCGATCAAGTCGATGGTCGGGCACTCGCTCGGCGCCATCGGCTCCATCGAGATCGCCGCGTCCGCGCTGGCGATGGAGAACAACGTCGTCCCGCCGACGGCGAACCTCCACACCCCGGACCCGGAGTGCGACCTCGACTACGTCCCCCTGGTCGCCCGGGAGCAGTTGACCGACGCGGTCCTGACCGTCGGAAGCGGCTTCGGCGGTTTCCAGAGCGCCATGGTGCTGGCGCGTCCCGAGAGGAGCGTGGCATGACCACCTCGGTTGTGGTGACGGGTCTGGGCATCACGGCGCCCAACGGCCTGGGCACGGAGGACTACTGGGCGGCGACCCGGACGGGCAAGAACGGCATCGGCCGGGTCACCCGGTTCGACCCCGCCGGCTACCCGTCCACCCTCGCCGGCGAGATACCCGGCTTCTCCGACGAGGAGCTGCTGCCGAGCCGGCTGCTCCCGCAGACCGACCGGATGACGCGCCTCGCGCTGGTCGCCGCCGAGTGGGCGCTGGCCGACGCGGGCGTCGACCCGCAGAGCCTGCCCGAGTACGACATGGGCGTGGTCACGGCCAGTTCTTCGGGCGGCTTCGAGTTCGGGCAGAACGAGCTGCAGAAGCTGTGGAGCCAGGGCGCGCAGTACGTCAGCGCGTACCAGTCCTTCGCCTGGTTCTACGCCGTCAACAGCGGCCAGATCTCCATCCGCAGCGGGCTCAAGGGCCCCAGCGGAGTGATCGTCAGCGACGAGGCCGGCGGTCTGGACGCGCTGGCGCAGGGCCGCCGGCTGATCCGCAAGGGCACCCCGATGATCGTGTCGGGCGGGGTCGACGCCTCGATCTGCCCGTGGGGTTGGGTCGCGCAGCTCGCCGCCAAGCGGCTGAGCACCAGTGACGAGCCGACCCGCGCGTTCCTGCCGTTCGACGCGGACGCCTCGGGCTACGTGCCCGGGGAGGGCGGCGCCATCCTGATCATGGAGTCGGCGCAGTCGGCCCGTGCGCGCGGCGCGAAGATCTACGGCGAGATCGCCGGCTACGGCGCCACCTTCGACGCGGCGCCCGGCAGCGACCGGGAGCCCGCGCTGCGCAAGGCCATCGAATTCGCCCTCGACGACGCGGGTGTTCGGCCCGAGGACGTGGACGTGGTCTTCGCGGACGCCGCCGGTGTCCCGGAACTGGACCGTGTCGAGGCCGAGGCCATCGGCGCCGTCTTCGGCGAGCGGGGCGTCCCGGTCACCGCACCCAAGACGATGACGGGCCGGCTGTACTCGGGCGCGGCGCCGCTGGACGTCGCGACCGCCCTGCTGGCGATCGAGGACGGGCTCATCCCCCCGACCGTCAACGTGCACCCGGCCGAGGAGTACGCGCTCGACCTGGTCGTGGACCGGCCGCGCGCCGCGCAGGTCCGCACCGCCCTGGTCGTGGCCCGCGGCTACGGCGGCTTCAACTCGGCCGTCGTCGTCCGCGCCGCGGAGTAGGTCCCGCCCGCCGGTCCCCGTACGACGGCCGGCCATGAACCCGGCGTCCCCCGCCGCCGCCACCCCCCGACCGGCGGCGGAGGACGCCTTCCCCCACCGCCTCACATCCCACGGACCCCCCACGTCCCACGGACCCCCCACACGCACCATCCCCACACCACCCATCCACGAGCCATGAAGGGCCCCACGTGTCCACTCAGACCTTCACCCTTGACGACCTGCGGCGGATCCTCCTCGAAGGCGCCGGCGCCGACGAGGGCGTCGACCTCGACGGTGACATCCTCGACGTCCAGTTCGAGGCGCTCGGCTACGAGTCCCTCGCCCTGCTGGAGACCGGCAGCCGCATCGAGCGCGAGTACAAGATCGTCCTCGACGAGGACCTGCTCACCGACGCCGACACCCCGCGCGCGCTGATCGCGGCCGTCAACGGCCACCTCACCGCGGTGCCCAGCGCCGCCTGAGCGGCCCGCCGCACCAGTTCGTTCCCCGGGCCGGGCGGACGCGTTCCGCCCGGCCCCGCCGAATCACCCCCGGACACTTACGGAGTAGACGAATCATGTCGACGCAGGAGAAGCGGATCGCCCTGATCACGGGCGCCACCAGCGGCATCGGCCTGGCCACGGCCCGCGCACTGGGTGCCCAGGGGCACGCGGTCTTCATCGGCGCGCGCAACGCCGACAATGTCGCCGCCACGGTCAAGGAGCTCCAGGCGGAGGGCCTCGAAGCCGAAGGAACGGTCCTCGACGTACGGGACTCGGCTTCCGCCGCCGCGTTCGTCCAGGCCGCGGTCGACCGCTTCGGCAGCGTCGACGTGCTGGTCAACAACGCCGGCCGGTCCGGTGGCGGTGTCACCGCGGACATCGACGAGGAGCTGTGGGCGGATGTCATCGACACCAACCTCACCAGCGTCTTCCGGCTGACCAAGGAAGTTCTCAACACCGGCGGGATGCGCCACAAGAACCGCGGCCGCATCATCAACATCGCCTCCACCGCCGGCAAGCAGGGCGTCGTCCTGGGCGCCCCGTACTCGGCCTCCAAGCACGGCGTGGTCGGCTTCACCAAGGCCCTCGGCAACGAACTCGCCCCCACCGGGATCACGGTCAACGCCGTCTGCCCCGGCTACGTCGAGACGCCCATGGCCCAGCGCGTCCGCGCCGGATACGCCGCCGCCTACGACACCTCCGAGGACGCCATCCTCGACAAGTTCCAGTCGAAGATCCCGCTCGGCCGGTACTCCACGCCCGAAGAGGTCGCCGGCATGGTCGCCTACCTCGCCTCCGACACCGCCGCGTCCGTCACGGCGCAGGCGATCAACGTCTGCGGCGGGCTCGGCAACTTCTGATCCGCACCCCCTTGCCACCAGGGTGCCGACGCGCCCGAGTTCTCGAAGAGGAAGCCGTCATGACAACCCGCGAGGTTGAGCACGAGATCACCATCGCCGCGCCGGCATCGGACGTGTACCGGCTGCTGGCCGACGTCGTCAACTGGCCGCGCATCTTCCCGCCCACCATCCACGTGGACCGGGTCGACTTCAACGGCACGCACGAGCGCATCCGGATCTGGGCCACCGCCAACGGCCAACCGAAGAACTGGACCTCGCGCCGCGAACTCGACCCGCAGGGCCTGCGGATCACCTTCCGCCAAGAGGTCACCACCAACCCGGTCGCCTCGATGGGCGGCGCGTGGATCATCGAGCCGCTCGACGAGAACTCCTCGCGGGTCCGGCTGCTCCACGACTACCGGGCGATCGACGACGACGCGCACGACCTGCTCTGGATCGACGAGGCCGTCGACAAGAACAGCCGCTCCGAGTTGGCGGCGTTGAAGCGGAACGTGGAGTTCGCCCACGGCGCCGAGGACGTCACCTTCTCCTTCGAGGACACCGTCACCATCGACGGCTCCGCCAAGGACGCCTACGACTTCGTCAACGAAGCCCACCTGTGGTCCGAACGCCTGCCCCACGTCGCCACCGTCCGCCTCACCGAGGACACCCCCGGCGTCCAGACCCTCGAGATGGACACCCGCGCCAAGGACGGCTCCGTCCACACCACCAAGTCCCACCGCGTCACCTTCCCCCACCACAAGATCGCCTACAAACAGGTCACCCTCCCCGCCCTCATGACCCTCCACACCGGCTACTGGACCTTCCGCGACACCGACCACGGCGTCACCGCGAGCTCCCAGCACACCGTCACCCTCAACACCGACAACATCACCCGCATCCTGGGACCCGACGCCACCGTCGCCGACGCCCGCGCCTACGTCCACACCGCCCTCTCCACCAACAGCCTCGCCACCCTCAACCACGCCAAGACCCACGCCGAGAACCAGAACTGACATGGCATCGGACCACCCCGACATCGCGCGGGGACCCCTGGACACCGACGTCCTGGTGGTCGGAGCCGGCCCCGCCGGACTGATGCTCGCCTGCGAGCTCGGACTCGGCGGGGTCGGGGTGCTCGTCCTCGACCAGCGCCCCGGCCCGACCACCGAATCCCGGGCGACCACCCTGCACGCCCGCACCATGGAGATCTTCGACAGTCGGGGCCTGCTGGCCGAGCTGGGCACCCCGCCCCGCGAGCCGCGCGGGCACTTCGGCGGCATCGGACTGGACCTCACCCTGCCCGGTTCCCACCCCGGCCAGTGGAAGGTGCCCCAGCGGCGCACGGAGGAACTCCTCCAGGACCGGGCCGTCGAGCTGGGCGCGGGCCTGCTCCGCCGCCACCAACTGGTCGCCCTGACCGCCGGACCGGACGGGGTGACGGCCGACGGCATCGGCCCGGACGGCCCGGTCCGCATCAACGCCCGGTACCTGGTCGGCTGCGACGGCGAGGACAGCACCGTACGGCGGCTCATCGGCGCCGACTTCCCCGGCCGCGACGCCGAACGCGAACTGCTGCGGGCCGACCTCGGCGGAGTCGAGACGCCCGACCGACGCTTCCTGCGCCTGCCCGACGGCCTGGCCATCTCCGCCACCCGCGACGGCGTCACCCGCGTGATGGTGCACGAGTTCGGCAAACGGGCCGTCCCGCGCTCCGGCGCCCCCGCGTTCGACGAGGTCGTCGACGCCTGGCAGCGGGTGACCGGCGAGGACATCGCCCACGGCAGCCCCCTGTGGGTCAACGCCTTCGGCGACGCCAACCGGCAACTCGCCCGGTACCGGCACGGCCGGATCCTGTTCGCCGGCGACGCCGCGCACCAGCAGATGCCCAGCGGCGGACAAGCCCTCAACCTCGGCGTGCAGGACGCCTTCAACCTCGGCTGGAAGCTCGCCGCCGAAGTGCGCGGCGACGCCCCCGACGGGCTCCTGGACAGCTACCACACCGAACGCCACGCCGTCGGCGCCGCGGTCCTGGCCAACATCCGGGCCCAGACCCTGCTGCTGCTCGGCGGACCCGAGGTCGAACCGGCCCGCACCCTGCTCACCGAACTCGTCGCGCTCGACGGGGTACGCACCGAACTGGCCGGCGCCGTCAGCGGCCTCGGCATCCGCTACCCCGTCACGGACGACGCCGACACCGGGCGACCGGGCACGGACCACCCGCTCCTCGGCCGCCGGCTGCCCCCCTCCGCGCTGGACGGACCGGCCGACGACACCACCGCCGCACTGCTGCGCACCGGCCGCGGCCTGCTGCTCGACCTCGGCACGGGCGCGGACCCGGCCACCTTCGCCCCCTGGGCGGACCGGGTCGACCACATCACCGCCCGCCCCCTGGCCGGCAGTGCGCTGACCCCCGGCGAGGCCCTCCTCGTACGGCCCGACGGACACGTCGTCTGGGCCGGCGACCCCGGCACCGACCCGCGGGGCCCGCACACCGCGCTGCGCCGCTGGTTCGGCGCACCGGCCACCGCGCCCGCCGGCACGGACGGCGCGCACCCCACCCACCGACACGCCGCGACCGCCGCCGCCCGCTGAGGCGGCGGCCGGCGCCGGCAACCAGGAAGGCACACTCATGGCCAAGGACGTCGACACCATCGACGCGGACGTCATCATCGTCGGCGCCGGCCCGGCGGGCTTGATGCTCGCCGGCGAGCTGCGCCTGGGCGGCGCGGACGTCATCGTCACCGAACGCCTGGAGCGGCCCACCGGCCAGTCCCGCGGCCTGGGCTTCACCGCCCGCGCCCTGGAGTCCTTCGACCAGCGGGGCCTCGTACCCCGCTTCGGCGGGCTGGAGACCAGCCCGCTGGGCCACTTCGGCGGGGTGCGGTTCGACTTCACCGCCCTGGAGGACGCCCACTTCGGGGCCCGCGGCATCCCCCAGTCGCGCACCGAGACCGTCCTGGAGGACTGGGCCCGCGAGCTGGGGACCGACATCCGGCGCGGGTGGGAGTTCCTCGACCTGGAGCAGGACGCGGACGGGGTCACCGCCACCGTCGCCGGCCCCGACGGCGAACAGCGGCTGCGCGCCCGCTGGCTGGTCGGCGCCGACGGCGGACACAGCCTGGTCCGCAGGCTCGCCGGGTTCGCCTTCCCCGGCACGGACGCCACTCGGGGCATGTACCTCGCCGACGTGGTCGGCTGCTCGATACCGCCCCGGTTCCTCGGCGAGCGCGTCCCCGCCGGCATGGTGATGGCCGCGCCGCTCGCCGAGGGCGTGGACCGCATCATCGTGTGCGAGCACGGCGCCCCGCCCGCCGACCGCAGCCAGACCCCCGACTTCGCGGAGGTCGCCGCGGCCTGGCAGCGGCTGACCGGCGAGGACATCTCCGGCGGCGGCGCCGACTGGGTCAGCTCCTTCACCGACGCCACCCGGCAGGCGAGCGAGTACCGGCGCGGGCGCGTGCTGCTGGTCGGCGACGCCGCCCACATCCACCTGCCCGCCGGCGGACAGGGCCTGAGCACCGGCGTCCAGGACGCCGTGAACCTCGGCTGGAAGCTCGCCGCGACCCTCGCCGGCTGGGCCCCCGCATCGCTGCTCGACACCTACCACGAGGAGCGCCACGCCGTCGGGGCGCGGCTGCTGACCAACACCCTCGCCCAGGGGACCGTGTTCCTCGGCGGCGTCGAATCGGAGCCGCTGCGGGCCCTGTTCACCGAACTGATCGCGCTGGACCCCGTCAAGCGCCACCTCGCCGGGATGGTCAGCCACCTCGACGTCCGCTACGACGTCGACGCGACCCCGGCCACCGGCGAGGACCCGGCCGCGCCCGGGGACCGCCACCCGCTCCTCGGCCGCAGGCTCCCGCCGCGCGACCTGATCACGGCCGACGGCCCCGTGGGCACCGCCGCACTGCTGCACCCCGCCCGCGGCGTCCTCCTCGACCTGGCCAACGACCCCGACGTGCGCGAGGCCGCTGCCGGTTGGAAGGACCGGGTCACCACGACCACCGGCGTCCCCCGGGACCCGGCCGTCTTCGCCGGCGCCACGGCCGTCCTGGTCCGCCCCGACGGCTACGTCGCCTGGGCGGGCACCGACCCCGCCGAACTGGCCCCGGCCCTGCGGCAGTGGTTCGGCATCCCCGCCTGACCACGCCCGGACCCCGGGAGCCGGAACGGCCGGGCACCTCGGCCGTCCGCCCGGCCCCCGGGGCCGCCCCGCCCACCGTCCCAGGAAGAGATCATGAGTCGAAGAACCCACCGGCCCGCCCACGCCCGGGGGGCCCAGTGAACGCCCCCGTCCTGCTGCCCGTCGGGGCGGACGAGACCGCGCCCGGCATGTCGCCGGGTGTCCGGCCGATCACCCTGGAGGCAGGCGCCTTCACCCTGTCCGCGCTGATCGCCCAGCCCGTCGGCCCGCCCCGCGCGACCATCGTCGCGGTGCACGGCGGCGGCATGAGCGCCGGCTACTTCGACGGCCAGGCCCACCCGGACGTCTCCCTCCTCACCCTCGGAGCCCGGCTCGGCTACACCGTCGTCGCCGTGGACCGTCCCGGCTACGGCCTGTCCGCAGCGCACCTGCCGCGCGGCCAGAACCTGTCCGAACAGTCCGCCGCGCTGAGGACCGCGATCACCCACCTCGCCGACCGGTACCCCTCCGGCGCCGGGGTCTTCCTCGTCGCGCACTCCTTCGGCGGCAAGCTCGCCCTCACCTACGCCGCCGAACAGGCCGGTCCCGGAACCGCCGGGCCCGCCCTGCTGGGCCTGGACGTCTCCGGCTGCGGCCGCGACTACGCGGTCGACCCCGGGGACCTCCGCGACCCGCACCGGCACGGCCACTGGAAGCGGAACTGGGGCGCCCTGCGCTTCTACCCGCCGAACACCTTCCGGGACGCCGCCGCGCTCGTCGCCCCCATGCCGTTGCGCGAGCGCGCGGAGGCGGCGCGTTGGCCCGAGAGCTTCACCGCTGCCGCCGCCCGGGTGCCCGTACCGGTCCGCCTCACCTTCGCCGAGCACGAACTGTGGTGGCGTAACGACGAGGAGGACCTCGACGAGATCGCCGAACTGTTCACCGCGGCCCCGTTCGTCACCATCGACCGGCAGCCCGACGCGGGGCACAACCTCAGCCTCGGCTGGGTCGCCCGCTCCTACCACCTGCGCGCCCTGGCCTTCCTGGAGGAGTGCCTGGCCCGGGCCTGAGACACGCACACCGGACACGGCACCACAGGACACGTCACACAGGACACGTCACACAGGACACGGCGCACGGCACCACAGGACATGGCAGGACACGGCACGGCACGGCACAGGCAGACCACGAGAGGCGAGGCGTACCACCCCCCATGGACAAGACACGTTCCAAGCCCTTCCGCTCGCTCGCCGTACGCAACTTCCGGCTGTTCGCGGCCGGGCAGGTGGTGTCCGTGGCGGGGACCTGGATGATGGTCGTGTCCCAGGACTGGCTGGTCCTGGACCTGACCGGGGACTCCGCCACCGCCCTGGGCACCCTGACCGCGCTGCAGTTCACACCGATGCTGCTGCTCACCCTGTACGGCGGCCGGCTCGCCGACCGCCACGACAAGAGGCTGCTGCTCACCCTCGCCAACCTGGCCTCCGGCGCCCTGGCCCTCGTCCTGGCCACGCTGGTCCTGGCGGGCGACGTGCGGCTGTGGCACCTGTACCTGTTCGCGATCGGGCTCGGCACCGTCAACGCCTTCGAGGTGCCCGCCCGGATGGCGTTCGTCGCCGAGCTGGTCGGCCCCGACCTGCTGCCCAACGCCTCCGCACTGAGCGCCGCCTACTTCAACACCGCGCGGGTGGTCGGCCCGGCCCTGGCCGGCCTGCTCATCTCGGCCGTCGGCACCGGGCCGGTGATGCTCGTCAACGCGGTCAGCTACCTCGCCACCGTGGCGGCCCTGCGGCTGATGCGGCCCGCGGAACTGCTGCGCTCCGAACCCTCGGGCCGCGGATCGGGAGTGGCGGACGGGCTGCGGTACGTCCGCGCCCGGCCCGACCTGCTGGTCCCGTTGGCCCTGCTGGCGGTCGTCGGCCTGTTCGGCTTCAACTTCCAGCTCACCCTGCCGCTGCTCGCCAAGACCGTCTTCCACGCCGACGCGACCGCGTTCGGCCTGCTCACCACCGCCTTCGCGGCCGGCTCGCTGCTCGCCGCGTTCGCCACCACTGCCCGCAGCGGACGCCCGGCGGCCCGGACCGTCACCGGCTCGGCCCTGGCGTTCGGCGTGAGCGAGACCGCCGCCGGCTGGGCCCCCGACTACGTCTCGGCGGCCGTCCTGCTCGCACTGACCGGTTTCGCCACGATCTACTTCGCGCAGGCGGCCAACCACCGGATCCAGCTCGGCAGCGACCCCCGCTACCGGGGGCGGGTGATGGCCCTCTACACGCTGATCCTGCAAGGCCTCACCCCGCTGGGAGCCCTCCTCGTCGGCTGGCTGACCAGCCGTTACGGGGCGCGCTCGGGCCTGTGGGTCGGCGGATCCGTGTCGCTGCTCGCCGCCCTGGCGGCGCTGCCCGCGACCCGGATTCGGCGTGGCTCCCGGACCGCCACGGACACCGGGTCGCAGTCCTGCGGACCCGCTCCCCTTCCCCCAACCCGGTCCGCCGGCCGCCCCTGACACACGGCGTACCCCGGCGCGCACCCGACGAAAGGCACCGACATGACCGACGACTCCGCGCACGGCTCGATCGGGCACCTCCCGGACCTGTCCGAACTGCGCGCCATGAGCCCGGACGTCCTGACCGCCACCCTCGCCCACTGCCTGCGCCTGCACCTGGACCAGCTGCTCCAGGTCCCGCCGGGCCACCGGACCAGCCCGCACCAGCCCCTGCGCACCCAGGGGCTGGACCTGCTCAACGCCCTGCACCTGGCCCGGGGGATCCGCCGGGACCTGGGTGCGGAGGTGTCCGCCCAGACGCTGTTGGACGGCACCCTCACCGAGCTCGCCGAGCTGCTGGCACCGCGGCTGGCGATCACCGGGACACCGCCCGTCGACCGGCCCGAGACCGCCACCGTCTGAGGCGCGGGCGGCCACCACGTTCGTACCGCCGCCACCCGTACGCCGCCCGCCACCACCCGTACCGCCCCCGCACGCCGACACCGGACAGGAGACCCACCATGCCGCCCGCGATACCCGAGGCCCTCACCGCACGGCTCGATGAACTGGAGGCCCACAAGGAGGAGGCACGCAACGGACCGGACCCCAAGGCCACCGAACGCCAGTACGCGAAGGGCAAGTTGACCGCGCACGAGCGGATCGCTCTGCTGCTCGACAAGGGAAGTTTCAGCGAGGTCGAGCCGCTGCGCAGACACCGGGCCACGGGCTTCGGCCTGGAGGCGAGGAAACCGTACGGCGACGGTGTGATCACCGGTTGGGGCACGGTCGAGGGCCGTACGGTCTTCGTGTACGCGCACGACTTCCGGATCTTCGGCGGCGCGCTGGGCGAGGCCCACGCCACGAAGATCCACAAGATCATGGACATGGCCATCGCGGCCGGTGCGCCGCTGGTCTCCCTCAACGACGGCGCGGGCGCCCGTATCCAGGAGGGCGTCTCCGCGCTCGCCGGCTACGGCGGCATCTTCCAGCGCAACACCAAGGCCTCGGGCGTCATCCCGCAGATCTCGGTCATGCTCGGCCCCTGCGCCGGCGGCGCCGCGTACTCCCCGGCCCTCACCGACTTCATCTTCATGGTCCGCGACATCTCGCAGATGTTCATCACCGGCCCGGACGTGGTCCGCGCGGTGACCGGCGAGGAGATCACCCAGAACGGCCTCGGCGGCGCCGACGTCCACGCCGGCACCTCGGGCGTCGCCCACTTCGTCCACGACGACGAGGAGACCTGCCTGGCGGAGGTCCGCTATCTGATCTCCCTGCTGCCCCCCAACAACCGCGAGCTGCCGCCCCGGGTGCTCAGCGGGGACCCCGCCGACCGTCTCGGCGACCGGCTGCTGGAGCTGGTGCCGGCCGACGGGAACCGCTCGTACGACATCCGCGGAGTCATCGAGGAACTCGTCGACGACAGCGAGTTCATGGAGGTCCACGCGGCCTGGGCGCAGAACATCGTGTGCGGACTCGCCCGGATCGACGGCCACACCGTCGGCGTCGTCGCCAACCAGCCCGCCTCGACCGCCGGCGTCCTCGACATCAAGGCGAGCGAGAAGGGCGCGCGGTTCGTGCAGTTCTGCGACGCCTTCAACATCCCGCTGGTCACCCTCGTCGACGTCCCCGGCTTCCTGCCCGGTGTGGACCAGGAACACGAGGGCATCATCCGGCGCGGCGCCAAGCTGCTGTACGCGTACTGCAACGCCACCGTCCCGCGCGTCTCCGTGGTGCTGCGCAAGGCGTACGGCGGCGCGTACATCGTCATGGACTCCCGTTCCATCGGCGCGGACATCGCCTTGGCGTGGCCCACCAACGAGATCGCCGTGATGGGCGCCGAGGGCGCCGCGAACGTGGTCTTCCGGCGGGAGATCGCGGCCGCCGACGACCCGGAGGCGATGCGCCGCGAGAAGATCGCGCAGTACAAGGAAGAGCTCGTCCACCCCTACTACGCCGCCGAGCGCGGGCTCGTGGACGACGTCATCGACCCGCGCGACACCCGTTCCGTGCTGGCCCGCTCGCTGGCGATGCTCGCCGCCAAACACGCCGACCTGCCGCGGCGCAAGCACGGCAACCCGCCCCAGTGACCGCGCCGACCAGAGGAGAAGCCGCCGTGAACGGACCGGCCGACGAACACCTGCTGCGCATCGTCAGGGGCAACCCCTCCCCGGAGGAACTGGCCGCCCTGACCGCGATCCTGCTCGCCCGCGCCGCGGGCGCGGGCGTCGAACCCGACGACGTGGCCCGCCGTCAGCAGGTCGTCGCCCTCTGGCGGCGCCCGGACCGGGTCGCCGGCTTCGACGGGCCGCGCACCTGGCGCTCACCGGCGCGGCCCGCGCCACGCGCCGCCTGAGGCTCCGGGGCGCACGCGACACCGCTCGCGACGGGACAGCACGAAGGGGCCGGGGATTTCTCCCCGGCCCCTTCGTGCTGTCGACCTGTCGCCGTGTTCCGGCTCAGGCCGCCCGGGCCGACGGCGAGGACCGGGGGCGGTGGTCCCGCAGGACCGTGCGCAGCCCCGGCTCGACGCCGGCGAGGCGTTCCGCCGCCTCCGGCGCGTACAGCAGGGTGTCCGGTACCGCCCGCATCACGATGCGGTGGTCCCCGTCGCCCAGGATCGCCACCGCGGCCACATGGCCGTCACACAGCGGGAGATTGCCGACCACCCACCCCTCGGGCCGGTCCGGCGCCCGCTGTTCGCCCAGGTAGTCGAGGTGGGTGCCGCGGGCCAGCCCGGTGCCGATCCCCTTGAGGTAGGCCTCCTTGCGGGTCCACAACCGCCCGAAGGCCGCCGTGCGGCGGTCCTCGGGCAACCGTTCCAGCTCCTCGCGTTCCACCGGGTGCAGCGCCGGCAGACAGGCCTCCGCGGTCCCGGCCGAGGGAATGCGCTGGACATCGGCCCCCACCCGGGTCTCCGCCACCGCCACCAGGGCCAGGCCGTGGCTGTGCGAGAGGGAGAACTGGGGGGCGCCCGGCACGCCGAGCACCCGGGGCCGGCCGTTGCGGCCGCCCGACCCGTCGTACCGTTCGCCGGCGATGGCGAGATTGCGGGGCGCGATGCCGGTGTACACGGCCAGGACCCGGCGCAGACCCACGTGCGCGGCCGCGTACATGCGCTGGTCGTCGGAGCGGCGGTACGCCTCCGCGCGCCGCAGCTCCCGGTCGTCCAGGTCGCCCATGGGCACGTCACGGGGCGACTCGGGGGGTGGCAGCAGCCACACGTCCAACTGCCCGTCGCCGAGGGGCAGTACGTTCGCCACCGCCATCAGCGCTGGTTCCCGGAAAGGGTCTCCGCGCGGGTTTCGGTGTGGCTCTCGGAACGGGTCTCGGGTCGGTTCTCGGCGTGGGTCTTGGCGTGGTTGAGGGTGGCGAGGCTGTTGGTGGAGAGGGCGGTGTGGACGTAGGCGCGGGCGTCGGCGACGGTGGCGTCGGGTCCCAGGATGCGGGTGATGTTGTCGGTGTTGAGGGTGACGGTGTGCTGGGAGCTCGCGGTGACGCCGTGGTCGGTGTCGCGGAAGGTCCAGTAGCCGGTGTGGAGGGTCATGAGGGCGGGGAGGGTGACCTGTTGGTAGGCGATCTTGTGGTGGGGGAAGGTGACGCGGTGGGACTTGGTGGTGTGGACGGAGCCGTCCTTGGCGCGGGTGTCCATTTCGAGGGTCTGGACGCCGGGGGTGTCCTCGGTGAGGCGGACGGTGGCGACGTGGGGCAGGCGTTCGGACCACAGGTGGGCTTCGTTGACGAAGTCGTAGGCGTCCTTGGCGGAGCCGTCGATGGTGACGGTGTCCTCGAAGGAGAAGGTGACGTCCTCGGCGCCGTGGGCGAACTCCACGTTCCGCTTCAACGCCGCCAACTCGGCCTCGGCCTCCCGGCCCACCCGCTCGCCGATGAGGTCCAGCACGGCCGGGTCCTCGCCCTCGGCCCGGAACTCGTGGAACAGCCGGACCCGCGAGGAGTTCTCGTCGAGCGGCTCGACGAGCCACGCGCCGCCCATCGAGGCCACGGGCGCCTCGGTGGCCAGCAGTTCGAAATTGACCCGCAGGTCGGCGTCCTGGACGATGCGGCGCAGCCGCCAGGTGCGCACCGCCCCGCCGGCGCCCGCGGTGTCCCAGACGCGCAGCCGCTGCTCGCCCTCCGGGGCCTCCTCGTGGGAGACGTGGACGGTGGCGGGGAAGGTGCTGGGCCAGTTGTCGACGTCGGCGATCAACCGGTGGACCGTGGCCGCCGGGGCCGCCACGGTGATCTCGTGCGCCGTCTGGCGCACGCCCGCTTGCTTCATGTTCGGACTCCTCGTCCTTGAAGGGCGCGGGGAGTTGCGGGAGCCGGGTTCGCCGCATGTGGCCGTGGGGATGCACTGACGGGGGAACACGACGTCCCGCTTCGCCCGCGAGGTGCAAATCTGTGGGTGATGTCCGCGGACGGGACGGGTGGGGGAGCGGGGCGTACCCCGGGGGAGCGCAGAAGTGCCGCTGCCGGGCGGGGGTCCCGGCAGCGGCACTTCTGTCAGTGGGCCACCGCGTCGCTGTGACGGCGGCGGCCTGGTTCGGGGCCCGCGTGCCCGGGTCCGTACGCGGTCCCGGCGGGGGCTCCGGCCGCCGCACAGCCGGCCGGAACCCCCACCGGGACGCGGATCACTCGCCGGCGGCGCGGGTGTGCACGACGCGGTAGGTGTTCTCGTCCTGCCAGGTCTGCAGGGCGCTCACCCGGGCGTCGACCTTGCGGCGCTCGGGGGTGCGGTCGGCCTCGGCCTGGGCACGGAAGGCGTCGTACGCCTCCTTGCCGTCCCACTGCGAGTACGAGACGACGAACTTGCCCTCGATGCCGCGGGCGCGCAGGCCGCGCAGCACGGTGTGGCTGCGGTAGCCGGGCACGTCGAGCAGGTACTCCTGCGAGGCGCCGAGCGCGTCGACGAGGTCCTCCTGCTCCTCCTCGGCGACGCCGAAGAGCTCGATCGCGGTGTAGTCGTCGCGCTGCGGGGAGATCTCGACGCCGTCGAGCTCCGGCTTCGCCTGGACGAAGGCGATCTCGTTCTGGAGCAGCCGGATCGAGGTGGTGATCTCGCCGAAGAGCGGCAGCGTACGGTGCTTGAACTCCTCGCCCGAGTAACGCACTTCGAGGTCCTCGGTGCTGCGCCACTGAATGAAGTTGGCGGTGCCCGGCTTGTCCTCGCCGGCGTGTACGGTGCTGGAGATCCAGCCGTCGTAGGCCGCGGAGTCCACGATCTCCCGCATGGCGGCGAGCAGCTTGACCTGCTTCTCGGGAGCGTCGGTCGAGAACAGGTTGAGAACAGTCAGGTGCTGACCGTCGGCTGCAATCTTCGGCATTCTCTTCTCTTCCATTCGAGGAAAATGATGTACGAACGGCCATCACTGCCGGCCGGTGTTCCCAGTGCATCCTGCTCAATGAAAGGGCAGCGGGGAAAGCCTTGTTGCGTCAGAATTCGGATCCGCTCTGTCAAGCTCCGGAAAGCCTTTCAAGGACTTCTCACGACTTTGTCAGAGGTCTGAAAAACGGCGTGGTTCCCCAAGGGGCGGGCGCCATGCTCGCCCCATGCATCCAGGACAGGCAACCGCCGACACACGTACTCTGCTGGACCGCTACCTCATCGGTCTCGACGACGACGAACTGGACGACGCCTGGGCGGCGCGCCTGTTCACGCGTGACGCCCGGGTCGAGTTCCCCATGAGCGGTCACAAGGGCCTCGAAGGCCTCGCCGCCTACCACCGGGACGCCCTGGCGGCCTTCGCCGCGACCCAGCACCTGGGATCGCCCGCGGTCGTGAACCTCGTCGACGAGGGCCGGGCCGTGCTGCGCGCCAACCTCGTCTCCACGCACGTCCACCACCCCGGGACCCCGGGCCGGCCGCTGTTCACCGTCGGCACCCTGGCGACGGGCGAGGCCGAACTGACCGACGAGGGCTGGAAGCTGTCCGCGCTCACCTTCCGCGTCCTGTGGACCGAGGGGAATCCGCCCGTGGTCGAGGGGAACCCGCCCGCGGCCGAGGGGAATCCGCCCGTGACCGAGGAGTCCCGATGACGACCCTGGCGGCCGGGCTCAAGGAGTCCACCCTGGCGATGATGCTGCTCGACATCGGCGTGGTCCTGCTCGCCGGCGCGGCACTCGGCCGCCTCGCGCAGCGGCTGCGCCAGCCCGCCGTGGTCGGTGAGATCGCCGCGGGCATCCTGCTCGGCCCGAGCATCCTGGGCCTGCTGCCCGGGCACCTGACCGAGCGTCTCTTTCCGGCCGAGGTGCGCCCGCTGCTGTCGGCAGTCTCCCAGGTCGGCCTGATCCTCTTCATGTTCGTGGTCGGCTGGGAGTTCGAGAAGCGCCTGATCAAACCGCACGCCAAGCTCGCGGCCGGCGTCTCGATGTCGTCCATCGCCGTGGCCTTCGGACTGGGTGTCGCGCTCGCGCCGTTCCTCTACCCCGAGCACATGGTCGTGGCGGGCAAGGAGATCTCCTTCATCGCCTTCGCCACCTTCCTCGGCACGGCCATGTCGGTCACCGCCTTCCCGGTGCTGGCCCGCATCCTCACCGAGAACCGGCTGATGGAGACCAAGGTCGGCTCGCTGTCCCTGGCCAGCGCCGCCATCGACGACCTGCTCGCCTGGTGCCTGCTCGCGTACGTGTCGGCCCTGGTCGCCTCGGACGGCGACTACTCGAACCTCGCCCGGATCGGCGCGCTCAGCGTCGGCTTCGTCGCCCTGATGTTCCTGGTCGTCAAGCCGCTCGTGGCACGCCTGGTGTGGCGCTGGGCCGCCGCCGAACGCTGGCCCGCGCTGCTGTCCGTGCTGTGCGCGGGCGCGCTCGCCTCGGCGTTCCTGAGCAGTTGGATCGGCATCCACGCGATCTTCGGGGCGTTCCTGTTCGGCTTCGTGATGCCGCGCGAACCCTCCCGGGTCCTGGCGGAGCACCTGCGCAAGCCCATGGACCACGTCAGCGTCGTGCTGCTCCCGGTGTTCTTCATCGTCACCGGTCTCGGGGTGGACCTCGGCGCGCTGACCGGATCGGACTACGTCGCGCTCGCGCTGATCATCCTGGTGGCCTGCGCCGGCAAGCTCGTGGGCGCCATCCTCCCGGCCCGGCTGGCGGGCTTCTCCTGGCGGGAGTCCAGGGACCTGGGCCTGCTCATGAACACCAGGGGCCTGACCGAACTGATCATCCTGAACGCCGCCGTCAGCCTCGGTGTCCTCGACGGACGCATGTTCACCATGCTGGTGATCATGGCGCTGGTGACGACGGCCATGGCGGGCCCCCTGCTGTCGCGCCGCCGTCCCGCGCCCGCCGCCGAACCGCTCGCCGACGCAGCGCCGTCGGACGCGGACGAGGTGCGGTCGCCGACCGTTCCCGCGCCTGCCGCGGACTTCATCGCACCCCGTACCTGAGAGCCGAAGGCCGAAGCCGAGAGAGAGGCATGTCGTGATTCCCGTTCAGTCAGCAACCACCGAGAACCGGGCTCCCATCGACGGACGCGCGCTGCGCGACGTGTGCGGGCACTTCGCCACCGGTGTCACGGTCATCACCTCGGGCGGCGGCCAGGACGCCGCCGGGACCACGGTGAACTCCTTCACCTCGGTCTCGCTGGATCCGCCGCTGGTGCTCATATGCCTGCACCAGAACTCCCGGCTGCTGCCGGTGGTCCGGGAGAGCGGCGGCTTCGTGGTCAACTTCCTCACCCGGCAGCAGCAGTCCATAGCCTGGGCGTTCGCCGGGCGGCAGTCCGCCCGCTTCGAGGACGTGCCGCACCACCGCTCGGAGGCCGGACTGCCGGTGCTCAGCGAGGCGCTGGCCTTCCTGGACTGCCGACTCATCGCCGAGTACGACGGCGGCGACCACGCCATCCTGCTCGGCGAGGTCGTCGAACTCGACGCACCCGGCGCCGAGGAGGACCCGCTGATCTTCTTCCAGGGGAACATGCGCGAGCTGGACCGCGAACCCGCGGACCTGCCCGCGCGCTGAACCCCCGGCCGTGCGCCCCGCCTCGATCAGCGGGCGCTCCCGTCCGCCGCGTCGAACTCCTGCCGCGCGCGCTCCACTCGGGGCAGGTTGTCGGCCGACCAGTCCGCGAGGTGGGAGAAGAGCGGCGCCAGGCTGCGTCCGAGCTCGCTGATCTCGTACTCCACCCTCGGCGGTACCTCGGGGTGGTAGGTGCGCACCACGAGCCCGTCGCGCTCCAACTGCCGCAGACGCTGCGTCAGCACCTTCGGCGTGATCGTGCCGATGTTGCGGTGCAGTTGCACGAAACGCTGGACCCCGAACTCGTTCAGCGTCCACAGGATCGGCGTCGTCCACCGGCTGAAGACGATGTCGAGCACCGGGGCGATGGGGCAGGCCTGTTCCGACGTCACCCGGGCGGCGTGCGCCGCCGCTTCGCCCGACAGGGCGGTGCTGCTGTTCATGCGAACCCTCCAGGAAGTCACTTTCCTCTAGGTACCTACTTTACTGGGGATGCTAGCTTCCCGAAAGCCACCAGAGAGCGCCGGTGTTGCAGGCCGACGCCCCTCCCGCAGTCCCCGTTTTCCGTCCCCGTTCTCATCCCGCTTCGAGGAGTGGCATGTCGATCCAAGAGTCCCTGCGAACCCCCACAACCCCGGACACCGGGCCCGCCCGGCACCCCGGCCTCATCCTGGCGTTCCTCTGCCTGGCCGGCTTCATGACCTTCCTCGACGTGTCGATCGTGAACGTCGCGCTGCCGACCATCGAGGACGAACTCGGCATCTCCCAGACGGCACTTCAGTACGTCGTCACCACCTACGGCATGGTCCTCGGCGGCTTCCTGCTGCTGACCGGCCGCCTCGCCGACACCCTCGGCCGCCGTCGGATGCTCCAGACCGGCCTGCTCCTGTTCGCCGCCTCCTCGCTGCTCGCGGGCCTGGCCCAGAACTCCTCCATGCTGATCGGCGCCCGCGGCGCCCAGGGCCTGGGCGCGGCCTTCATCGCCACCGCCGCCCTCAGCCTGCTGACCAACAACTTCGAGGAAGGCCCGGCGCGCAACAAGGCGCTCGGCGCCTGGGGCGCCCTCAGCGGCGTCGCCGCCGTCGCCGGCGTCACCCTCGGCGGTCTGCTCACCGACGGCCCCGGCTGGCGCTGGATCTTCTTCCTCAACGTGCCCATCGGCATCATCGGCGCCCTGATCGCCCCGCTCGTCGTCGGCGAGAGCCGCGCCGCCGAGCGCACCCGCGGCTTCGACTTCGCGGGCGCCGTCGTCCTCACCGCCGGTCTGATCCTGCTCATCTTCACCCTCGGCCAGACCATCGACGACTCCGACGTCCCGGCCGCCCGCATCTACGGAGGCTTCGCACTGGCCGCCGTCCTGCTGATCGCGTTCCTCTTCATCGAACGCCGCGCCAAGGCCCCGCTGATGCCGCTCGGCATCTTCCGCCGCCCCTCGCTGCGCGCCGCCAACGTCATCGCGATCCTGCTGCTGGGCACCTGCGTCAGCCTGTTCTTCTTCGCCAGCCTCTTCATGCAGCAGGTGCTGGAGTGGTCCGCCATCCGGACCGGTCTCGCCTACGTGCCCCTCGCGCTGACCACCGCGGTCGGCGCGGGCATCGCCTCCCAGGTCGTCACCAAGGTCGCCGCCAAGCCCGTCCTGATGGTCGGTCTGACGCTGGTCAGCGGCGGCATGCTGCTCCTGTGGAACGCCCCCTCCGACGCCGCCTACCTCACCGAGCTGCTCCCCGCGTTCATCATCTGCGGCCTGGGTCTGGGCGCCTCCTTCGTCCCGCTCCAGATCTCCGCCTTCGCCGGCTCCGAGGAGCAGGAGGCGGGCCTGGCCGCCGGCCTCATCAACACCGCGCAGGAGATCGGCGGAGCCCTCGGCCTCGCCGTCGCCGCCACCTTCGCCTTCCGCCGGATCCCCGAGCTGACCGCCAAGGCGCACGGGGTCCCGGACCTGGTCCGCGAGGCCCGCACCACCGTCTTCCACGACGCCTTCCTCATCAGCGCCGGATTCGCCGCGCTCGCCTTCCTGGTGACCCTGGTGCTGCTGCCCCTGACCAAGGCCGAGGACCAGCCGGCCGGCACGCCGGTCCACTGAGAACGGAACCCCTCCATGGCACCCACACGCACACCGGCACTGCGGCTCTCCGCGGAGGCCGAGGCCTTCCTCGCCGAGAACCACCTGTGCACCTTCACCACGCTGCGGCCCGACGGCAGCCCCCACACCGCGCCGGTGCGCTTCACCTGGGACGGTGACGCGGGCCTCGCCAGGGTCATGACCACGGCGACCCGGCGCAAGGCCAGGAACCTGCTGGCCAATCCGGGCGGCCGGGTGTCGGTCTGCCAGATGGCCGGCTGGCAGTGGCTCACCCTGGAGGGGACGGCCACCGTCTCCACCGACCCCTCCCGGGTCGCGGAGGGAGTACGCCGCTACACCAGGCGATACCGGTCGGCGCCGCCGCAACCGCCGGGCCTGGCCGTCGTCGAGATCCGGGTCGACCGGGTGCTCGGCGGCTGAGAGGACACCGCGGACAGCGGTACGCGTGACGAGGGTGCCGGAAGCAGTGCTTCCGGCACCCTCGCGCGTCCGCCCGCACCCCCTCTCACCTCCCCGGAGCGGTCCCCTGACACTGCTGCCGGGGATCTGACGAACTTTTCAGAGCCCTGTATCGGAGACCGTTCAGCTTCCCGCGGCCCCTCGGAATACTGAAGAAAACGCCAGCGGGAGAGGGAAGATGGAAAGCTTGAACGCCGATGTCATCGTTGCCGGAGCGGGCCCTGCGGGACTCATGCTCGCAGGAGAACTGCGCCTTTCCGGTCTCTCCGTGATCGTCCTCGACCGCCTCACCGAACCGATGCGCCAATCCCGCGCACTCGGATTCTCGGCCCGCACCATCGAGGAATTCGGACAGCGCGGTCTCCTCGCGGAATTCGGGGAACTCGACACCATTCCGGGAGGCCACTTCGGCGGCCTTCCCATCGACTACCGCATCATCGAAGGCGGGAACTTCGGCGTCCGCGGAGTGCCCCAGTCCCGCACCGAGGCGATCCTCCACGACTGGGCCGTGAGCCTGGGCGCCGAGATCCGCCGAGGCCACGAGGTCGTCGGCCTCACCGACGGCGAGGACGCCGTCGAGGTCGAGATCGCCGGCCCCGAGGGCGTCGAGCGCCTGCGCGCCGCCTACCTGGTGGGCTGCGACGGCGCCCGCAGCATCGTCCGCCGCCTCTCCGGCATCGACTTCCCCGGCACCAGCGCCACCATCGAGATGAAGATGGCCGACGTGACCGGCGTCCCGCTGCGGATCCGCCCCACCGGCGAGGTCGGCGAGCAGGGCATGGTCGTGGTCCTCCCGCTCGGCCCGCACGCCACCCGCGTCGTCGTCTTCGAGCGCGGCGCCGGCGTCCGCCCCACCCAGGAGCCCCCCACCTTCCAGGAGGTGGCCGAATCCTTCCAGCGGGTGACCGGCGAGGACATCAGCGGCGCCACCCCGCTGTGGACCAGCTACTTCACCGACGCGAGCCGGCACGCCGCCGAGTACCGCAAGGGCCGCGTCTTCCTCGCCGGCGACGCCGCCCACATCCACCTGCCCATCGGTGCGCAGGGCATCAGCGCCGCCGTCGGCGACGTGGTCAACCTCGGCTGGAAGCTCGCCGCGGCCGTCAAGGGCACCGCCCCCGAGGGGCTGCTCGACACCTACCACACCGAGCGCCACCCGGTCGGCGCCCGCATCGTCGCCAACACCCTGGTCCAGCGCACCCTCTACCTCGGCGGCCCCGAGGCCGACCCGCTGCGCGAGCTCTTCGCCGAGCTGGTCCGCATCGAGGAGGTCCGCACCCACCTCGTCGGACTGGTCACCGGCCTCGACACCACCTACGGCGCCGCCCCCGGCGACCACCCGCTGCTCGGCCGCCGCCTGCCCGACCAGGAGCTCCTGGTCGACGACGCGAAGACCAGCACGTACGAACTGCTCCACAAGGGCCGCCCGGTCCTGCTCGACCTGCACGACAACGCCGAACTGCGCGCCGCCGCCGCCGGTTGGACGGACCGCGTGGACGTGGTGACCGCCACCCGCAACGACGCCGACGCCCCGGCCGCGAGCCTGCTGGTGCGCCCCGACGGCTACGTCGCCTGGGTCGCCGCCGACGGCTCCGCCGAGGGCCTGGCCCAGGCCTTGACCGACTGGTTCGGCGCGCCGCGCCACACCGCCTGACCCGATGACCGGCCGGCGTCCACGCAAGCGCCGAGTGAAATCGACAAAGAGGAGTACGGTCTTGCCCACCAAGGCTGAGGCAACGAAAGAGGCCCCCCAGGCCGAAGAGTGGAACGAGTGCGACGTCCTGATCCTGGGATCGGGTCTCGCGGGCTCGATCACCGGCGCGATCCTGGCCCGCCAGGGCGCCAACGTCGTCCTCATAGACGCCGGCCAGCACCCGCGCTTCGCCGTCGGCGAGTCGCAGAACCCGCAGCTCGTCGAGTGGCTGCACATCCTCGCCGCGCGCTACGACGTCCCCGAGATCAAGCACATGCTCGACGTCAAGGCGATCACCGAGCACATGGGCCCGCACCACGGCCGCAAGCAGAGCTTCGGCTTCGTCTCGCACGACAAGAACCGCGAGCCGAACCCGGCCGAGGCCACGATGTTCGTGATCCCCAAGATGCTGACGGAGGCCGTTCACCTCTACCGGCAGGACACCGACTCGTACTACCTGACCGTGGCGGCCAAGTACGGCTGCACGATCCGGCAGAACTGGCGCGCCACCGACCTCGACTTCGACGAGGACGGCGTCACCGTCACGGGCCACACCGGTGAGGTGTTCCGCGCGAAGTTCCTCATCGACGCGAGCGGGTTCCGCTCCCCGCTCGCCGAGAAGTTCGCCCTGCGCGACAACCCGCCCCGCCACAAGCACCACTCGCGGTCGCTCTTCACGCACTACGTCGGCATCAAGCCGTACGACGACGTGTGCAACTACCCGGAGGCGCTGCGCCCGCCCGCCGAATCGCCCTTCCACGGTGGCACGCTCCACCACCTGATCGAGCGCGGCTGGTTCTGGATCATCCCGTTCGACAACTACAAGGACTCCAAGAACCCCCTCTGCAGCGTCGGCCTGACCTTCGACGAGCGGCTGTACCCCAAGCCGAAGGACATGACCCCCGACGAGGAGTTCAACCACTACCTCGACATGTACCCGGCGGTGAAGCGCCAGTTCGACGGGGCCAAGCGGGTCCGCGAGTGGGTCTCCACCGACCGGATCCAGTACTCCTCCAAGCAGACCATCGGCCACCGCTGGTGCCTGATGTCGCACGCCGCGGGCTTCATCGACCCGCTGTACTCGCGCGGCCTGTCCAACACCTTCGAGGTCGTCGACGCCCTCGCCTACCGGGTGCTGGACGCGCTGCGCGAGGACGACTTCTCGGTGGAGCGCTTCGAGTACGTGGAGCGCCTGGAGCAGGGCCTGCTGGAGTACAACGACAAGATCGTCAACGCCTCCTACATCGCGTTCAACCACTTCCGCCTCTGGAACGCCGTCTTCCGCGTGTGGGCCTGCTTCACCACCCCGGCCACGATGCGCCAGATCATGGCGCGCCAGAACTTCACCCTGGACGGCGACGACCGCCACTTCAGGGAGATGGAGAAGGCCCCCTACACGGGCCTGTGGTGGCCGGACAGTCACGCCTTCAAGCAGCTCTTCGACATCACCGCCGAGACCTGCGAACGGTTCGAGGCCGGCGAGATCGACGGGGACAAGGCGGCGGACATCGTCTTCCAGGCGATCCGCGACTGCGAGTCGGTCAACACGCCGTTCGGTTGGAAGGACCCGGAGGACCACCGGTTCTTCCGGGCGACCACCCCCACGATGATGAAGTTCATGTGGTGGGCGAGCACCTCCGGCCCCAAGGAGATGCGCGACCTCGGACGCTCCATGCTCAAGGGCGTCGTCCGGCAGGGCGTGCGCGGCCGCAAGGTCTCCTGAGCCCCGGCCCCTCCCGGCCCCTCCCGGCTCCACCGGCCCCGCCGTCCCCCTCCGGGCGGCCGGGCCGGTGGCCCGGAGGCCGCTCCGGCCCCCTCATCGATTCCTCACACCGCCTCGTCACACCGCCTCGTCACACCGCCTTGTCACACCCCCGTCGCCTCGACCCATGGGACAACCCGTGATCACTCGTAGAGCACTCATCGGCGCCGGCACGGCCGCGGTCGGCCTGACCGTCCTGCCCGCCGCGAACCTCACCGCCGCGGCCGAGGCCGGCCGCGCCCCCTGGAACCAGCTCGCGCGCAACCTCCAGGGCCGGCTGGTCCTGCCCACCGACGCCGCGTACGGCGTGGCCAAGCAGCTCGAACTCGCCCAGTTCGACGCCGCCAACCCCAAGGCCGTCGCCTACTGCGTCAGCTCCGCCGACGTCTCCGTCGCGCTGCGCTTCGCCCAGGACAACTGCCTGCCCGCCGCCGTCCGCAGCGGCGGCCACAGCTTCGGGGGCTACTCGACCACCCCCGGCCTGATCATCGACGTGTCCGGGCTGAACACGGTCGCCGTCGCCGCCGGCAACGGCTCGGTGAACGTGGGACCCGGCGCCAAGAACGTCGACATCCTCAATGCCCTGGCCCCGCACGGCCTCGTCGTCAGCGAGGGCGGCTGTCCGACCGTCGCGGCCGGCGGTTTCCTCCAGGGCGGCGGCTACGGGTTCCTGACCCGCCCGATGGGCATGGCCTGCGACGCCGTCACCTCGGCCGAGGTGGTCCTGGCCGACGGCCGGGTGGTCACCGCCTCGCCGACCCGCAACAGCGACCTGTTCTGGGCGATCCGCGGCGGTGGCGGCGGGAACTTCGGCGTGGTCACCCGCTTCACGGTCACCCCGCACGTCGGCGACCAGATGGCCATCACCAACCTGATCTTCCCGTACGACCGCGCCGCGGACGTCCTGGACGCCGCCACGACGTGGCTGGTGGATGCGCCCCGCACCATCGGCGGCGGCGGATACGTCGTCCAGCCGGACGCGGCACCCGGCTCCGTCCCCAACGTCAACATCATGCTGGCCTCCCGGGGCACCCCGGCCGAGCGGGACGCCGAGGCGGCCCGGCTGATCGCCCTGACGGGCGCCCCGTTGGCCCGCCAGGACGCCGTCATGACGTACCAGCAGCTCATGATGATGATCTTCGGCTGCGGGACGCTCAGCCAGGACCAGTGCCAACGCGCGGGCAAGTCCCCGTCCGGCGTGCTGACCCGACCCGAGTTCGGTCTGGAGCGCACCCGCCTGGCCGGCCGCCCGCTGGGACACACCGGTTGGACGGACGTGATGACGGCCTTCGACGCCGAGCGCCGGGCCGGCCAGGCCCGCTACCTCGACCTGCACTTCTTCGGGGGCGCGGCCAACGACCCGGGGCGCACGGACACGGCGTACGTCCACCGGGACTCGCTGTTCTCGGTCAACTACCGGGCCCTGATCAACGATCCGCAGCAGAACACCGCCGACGCGCGGGCGGCCGCCACCCACTGGATCGACAACGGCTTCCGGACGATCGACCCGCTGTCCAACGGGGAGACGTACCAGAACTGGATGGACCCGGCCCTCACGGACTGGAAGCGGTCCTACTACGGCGAGAACTACGCCCGCCTGGCCAGGATCAAGACCAAGTACGACCCCGCGCGGTTCTTCTCCTTCGCGCAGGGCATCGGGTCCGCCGGCTGATCCGGACCCGGGACACGGGAAGGGGTCGCCGTCCCGGGACGGCGACCCCGGATCCCGGGCGGCCGTCAGGGACGGCGGCCGTACCAGCCGACGAGCCTGTCGATCGCGGGAGCATCCTCGTGCACCTCCACCACCGGACCGAACGGAACCTGGCCGCCACGCGGCTCGGCCGGCACGGCGCGGTGCATGTTCGCCAGCGGAGCGGCGAGCATCTCCGGGTCCCACGCCGGGTTCTGGCCCGTGGCCTTGGCGAGGTCCCAGACGTGCAGGACGAACTCGTTGGTGTAGATCACCGAGGCGACCACACCGGGCACCGGGCCCCAGGGCAGACCGATCTGACGACCCAGCACGGCCGGGTCGGACCAGACCGCGTCGAACTCCTTGACGGAGACCGCCCAGGCCTCGGCCCAGTCACCGTCGGCGATGTCCTCCGCGAAGTGCGGAACGCTCATGAAGGAACCGCCCGCACCGAGCACGGCGACCCGGCGCAGCACCGACACCAGGTGGTTGGCCATGTCCCGGACCGAGTAGTCCGGACAGGGCGTGACCTCGTCGTACTGGTCCGGGCGGATGCCGGCGAGGACCTCGTGGGCCAGTGCGACGACCTTGAAGAGGCCGCCGCGGGGGTCGGTGGACGGACGGGTGGCGGGGGCGCCGGAAACATTCACAGTCTCTGTCATGACTCCATCTTCCCCACCAAACAGGTCATCTCATGGCCTATTAAAAAGAACGTGGGCAAAATGAAGGCTGATCGTCTGGTCGCCACGCTGCTCTTCCTCCAGGCGCGCGGACGCGTCACGGTCAAGGAGGTCGCGGGCGAACTCGAAGTGTCCGAACGCACCGCCCGCCGCGACCTGGAGGCGCTGACCCTGGCGGGCGTGCCCGTCTACTCACAGCGCGGACGCGGCGGCGGCTGGAGCCTGGTGGGCGGTTCCCGTACCGACCTCACCGGCTTCACCCAGCGCGAGATCGGGGCACTGTTCCTCGCCGCCGGCCCGCTCTCGGCCTCACCCGAACTCCGCGCCGCCCTGCGCAAACTGGTCCAGGCGCTGCCCGCCCCCATGCGCCCGCACGCCGAGGCCGCGTCCAAGGCACTCGTCGTGGACGGCCTCGACTGGTCCCGGGCCGCCGTGCGCACCGCCGGCGGGCCGCACCACGACGCCCTGGAACAGGCGGTCCTGGACCGGGTGCGGATCACCCTCGGGTACGCGGACCCCGACACCCCGCCCGGGCGGTGGACCGTCGACCCGCTCGGCCTGGTCTGCAAGGCCGGCCAATGGCACCTGGTCGCCGCCACCGAGGACGGCCTGCGGTCCTTCCGGCACACCGGGGTCACCTCCGTCACCGCCACCGGCGAACCCGCCCGCCGCCCCGAGGACTTCGACCTGGCCACGGCATGGCAGGCGCTGACCGACGGCGTCGAACGGAGCCTGCGCACCGCCACGGTGCGCGCGGCGGTGCACACCGACGTGCTGCCCGCCCTGCGCGAGCTGTTCGGAGACCGGCTGCGCGGGCCGCGGCCGCGCGCCGACGGCCGCCACGACATCGAGGCCGACGGGCCGTCACTCGACGTGCTCACGGCCCGACTCGCCGGCTTCGGCGCCCGCGTCGAAGTACTCGGCCCACCCGAGGCGCGTGCCCACCTGGCGCGCCTCGGCCGCGAACTCGCCTCCGTACACGGGCAGTCCGCACCGGGGCCGGTCGTCCCGTCCGGGGACAGTACCTCCCGGAGGGATAGTCACTTTCCCCTAGGTACTTACTATGTCGAGGATGTTAGCGTCCCCGGTATCACGGCGAAGGACACCGTCCGGCCACCGCGGCGCCGCCCCCGACAGCGGCTTTCTCCCACCATGACCCTTGATGAAGGAGCATTCTCATGATCGTTGTCACCGGAGCCACCGGAAACGTCGGCCGCCCGCTGATCGCCGCCCTCACCGCGGCCGGCGCCGATGTCACCGCCGTCTCCCGCAACCCGCTGCCCGCCGAACTCGCCCAGGACGTACGCCACGTACAGGCCGACCTCGGTCGGGCGGAGAGCCTGCGCGAGACCCTGAAGGACGCCGACGCCCTGTTCATCCTGCTCGCCGGCGAACTGCTCGGCGGCGGCGAGAGCGCCGAGACCCTGCTGACCGTGGCCAGGGAATCCGGCGTCCGCAAGGTCGTCCTGCTCTCCTCGCAGATCACCGCCACCCGTCCGGACGCGCAGTCCCACAACCGGCTGCGCGAGTTCGAGGACGCCGTTCGCGGTTCCGGCCTGGAGTGGACCGTCCTGCGCGCCGGCGGTTTCGCCTCCAACGCCTACGCCTGGGTCGAGTCGGTCCGCGCGGACCGGACCGTTCTCGCGCCGTTCGCCGACGTCGCGCTCCCGGTCGTCGACCCGGCGGACATCGCGGCCGTCGCCGCCGTCGCCCTGCGCGAGGAGGGCCACGCCGGCCAGACCTACGAGCTGACCGGCCCGGCCGCGGTCACCCCGCGCGAGCAGGCCGCCGCGCTCGCCGAAGTCCTCGGCGAGGAGATCACCTTCATCGAGCTCAGCCGCGAGGCCGCCTACGCCCACATGTCGCAGTTCATGCCGGAGGGCGTCGTCCAGGGCACCCTCGACATCCTGGGACAGCCCCTCCCGGCCGAGCAGCGCGTCAGCCCCGACGTGGAGAAGGTCCTCGGCCGCCCGGCCTCCCCCTTCTCCGCCTGGGCCGAGCGCAGCCTGCCGGCCTTCAAGTAGGCCTGCCGGCCGACCGAACCCGCGGGCCTCCCCGCCGCCCGCCCGTCCCCCGCACGGGACGGCGGGGAGGCCCGCGTCCCCGTTTGGTCCGGGGCCCGTGCCGCCCGAAGTACGGGGCCCGCGTTGCGACGTACAGGCCCCGTGTGACGCGGCGGGCACCCTTTCAGACGAACGAAAACGGGTTCGCGAGTCACCGGTCTCCCGCTCACTCGTTCCCCTCACGTGATCCGTACTGGTGAAGGGACGCGAAGCCTGTGAGCAAACGTCAAAAGGGCCGAAGGCACCGCACCGTGAACATGACGCCCCGGCCGGTCGGACCGGCCCGGGGCCGTTCGGTGCGCGTGCCGGCCGCCATGTCCGTACCCGCCCCGGGGCCCGACCCCGTGTGGCCCGCGCAGAGCGACCCCGTGTCGTCCGCGGAGACCCACCCCGTGTCGTCCTCCGGGGCCGACCCCGTGGCCGCCGCGGCGGATCCGAGTGGGCCGGAGCCGCACCACGACCTGTTCCACACCTCCGTCCGCAACGGCGGCCTCGGCCTGCCCGCGGCGCGCACCTGGGACGGACTGAGGGCCACCGCACCGGCCGGGGCCACCCTGGAAGAGCTTTCCGCCGCCGTCGGGTTCACCCCGCCGACGATCGCCAAGCACCTCAAGGCGCTGGCCGCCTTCCGGCTGGCGGAACAGCGCGGCCCCCGCTGGCACCCGACCGACACGCACCCCGCACCGTCGGGAACGGCCGCCGCCCCCTGACGTCGCACACGAAGGTGCCCCGCCCCGGCCCGACACGGACCGGAGCGGGGCCCCTTCACGTCCGGCCCGGGGCATCGGGTCGGTCGCGGGCGGGTGGACGACGCCGGCCGACATGGCCGATCATGGCCCGATGCCGCTCCGTACGCACGAGGTCGATCTGTTCGAGAACTCCAGGGGCCGCCTGGAGGCCATCGCGTACCGACTGCTCGGGTCGGCCGGAGACGCGGAGGACGCGGTACAGGACGTGTTCCTGCGGTGGCACGCGGCGGACCGGGAACGGATCGAGACGCCCGAGGCGTGGCTGACGAAGGCACTCACCAACCTCTGCCTCAACCAGCTCACCTCCGCGCGGGCCAGGCGGGAAACCTACGTCGGACAGTGGCTCCCGGAACCCGTCCTGGCCGGTGACCGGATGCTCGGCCCGGCCGACACCGCCGAGCAGCGCGAGTCGGTCTCCGTCGCCATGCTCACCCTGATGGAGCGGCTCACGCCCAACGAGCGCGCGGTGTACGTGCTGCGCGAGGCGTTCGGGTACGCGCACCGGGAGATCGCGGAGATCCTCGACCTCACCGAGTCCAACTGCCAGCAGATCCACCGGCGTGCCAGACAACACCTCGCCACGCACCGGGCCCGCACCGAGGTCGACGCGGCCGCCGCGCGGAAGGTCGTCGAGGAGTTCCTCGCCGCGGCCCTCAGCGGCGACACCGACCCGCTGATCCGGCTGCTCACCGACGACGCGGTCAGCGTCGCCGACGGCGGCGCGAACGTCCAGGCCCGCAGGACCCCCGTCATCGGCGCGCTCCGCATCGCGCGCTACCTGCGCTCCCTCTTCCGACCGACCCCCGCCAAGCGGGCCCGGGTCGGCGGCAGCGCCGCCCTGCACGCCGCCGTCGTCAACGGCGCTCCCGCCGTGCTGATCGCGTCCGGCGAGCAGATCCTCGGCGTGATCTGCCTCGGGGCGACTCCCGAGGGCGTCGGGGCGATCCACATCCAGGTCAACCCCGACAAGCTGGACCGCATCACCCGCCGGTGGGCGGCCACCGGCCCGCACCACCCCCTCGCCGAGGTGTGGTGACCCACGTCACGTTCGATACCTGTCAGGGATCGCGTGGCTGTCCGGTTCAGGAGGTGAGTCCCACCGGATAGGAGCGAACCATGAAGCACCGCATTGTCGTCCTGGGAGCCGGGTACGCCGGAGCCGTCACCGCCGGTCGCCTCGCCAGGCGCCTGCACCGCGACGACGTCGAGATCACCCTGGTCAACGGCGACGCCGAGTTCGTCGAGCGCGTACGACTGCACCAGCTCGCCACCGGCCAGGACCTGCGGCCCCGCCCGCTGCGCGCGGTCTTCGCGGGCACCGGCGTGCGGCTGCGCACGGCATGGGTCGCCTCGGTCGACGCGGACCGCAAGACCGTCGCCCTCACCGGCGAGCAGGGCCCCGAGACCCTCGGCTACGACACTCTCGTGTACGCCCTGGGGAGCACCACCACCGACCACGGCGTCCCCGGCGTCGCCGAGCACGCCCACAACGTCGCCGGGAAGCAGGACGCGCTGCGGCTGCGGGCGCGTCTGGCGGAACTGGAGCCCGGCGCGACCGTGCTGGTCGTGGGCGGCGGCCTGACCGGTATCGAGGCGGCCACCGAGATCGCCGAGGCGCGCCCGGACCTCGAGGTCTCCATCGCCGCCCGCGCCGGTGTCGGCGACTGGCTCGGCGACAAGGCCCGACGCCACCTGCACCTCGTCCTGGACCGGCTCGGCATCGCCGTCCACGCGGGAGCCGACGTCACGCGCGTCGAGGCGGACGCCGTGGTCACCGCCGAGGCCGGACGGATTCCCGCCCGGGTGACCGTGTGGACCGCGGGCTTCGCCGTCCACCCGATCGCCGCCGCCACCACCCTGACCGTCTCCGACACCGGGCAGATCGTCGTCGACGGCACGATGCGCTCGCTCTCGCACCCCGACGTGTACGCCGTCGGCGACGCCGCACGCGCCGAAGGGGCGGGCGGCAAACCGCTGCGGATGGCCTGCGCCACGGCCGGCCCGATGGCGTGGCAGGCAGCCGACGCCCTCGCCGCGCGCCTGACCGGGCGCCAGGTACCGGAGACCACGATCGGCTACGCCGCCCAGTGCGTCAGCCTCGGACGCCGCGACGGGATCCTCCAGCGCGTGACCCACGAGGACGAGGTCACCTCCACCGTCATCGCCGGCCGCGGCGGCGCTCGCATCAAGGAGCTGATCTGCTCGGCCGCCGCCTGGAGCGTCTCGCACCCGACCATGCTGATGCCGAGCCGCCGCCGTCGCCTCGCGGCGACCCGCGAGGCGGAGACCCGACTCGTCACCACGTGACGCGCCCGTCGCGTCCGTCGCGTCCGACCCCCCGCTCGGACCGCCCCATCGGGTCCCCCCGCGCTTCGGTGTGCTCCGCAGCGCCCCTCCCGGCCCGCGCGCTCAGGCCGGGGAGGCGCCGCGGCGGGGGCGCCGGTCCCGAGCCCACGTCGGCGTCCAGGTCTCGTCGGGGGAGCGGCCCGGCCGGGTGGACCGGAGGTGGTCGCGGAGCATCGCGAGCGCGGGATGCGGGTTGTCGCCGAGCCACACCAGCGAGTGCGGGTAGACCGGTGTCGGGTCGCGCACCTCGATGCGCCGCAGGTCGTGGTGGGCGGGCCCCACGAGCGGGTCCTCCTCGCCGACGAAGGTCGCCAGGGTCGAGGAGCCGGCGATCGCTTCCAGGAGTGCGTCGGAGCCGAAGTTGGGGCCGATCGTGTCGATGGTGAGCCCGAACTCGGCCGACAGCTCGTCGTAGTAGGCGGCCCATTCGGTGCCGGGCACGATGCCCGGCATCCAGATCTTGTGCCGGGCGAGTTCACCGGGCGTGACCGCGCCGACCCCCGCGAGTGCGTGGGCCGGCCCGGTGAGGAGTTGTAGCCGGTCGTCGAGGACACGGGCGGTCTCGATGCCCTCGGGTAGCTCCCGGGTCGCCATCGTGAGGGCCCGGAAGGTGGCGTCGATGGCGCCCGACCGGACGGCGGCGATGGCCGACTCGGCGTCGAGGACGTTGGTCACGACGTCGAGTTCGCACTCCGGATGCGCGCTGTGGAACGCGCGCAGCAGACGTGCGGGAGCGATCCGCCGGTTGATCACGTCGACGCGCAGGGCACGCCGGCCCGGGCGTACGGAATCCGCCGCCCGCTCCTCGGCGCGCAGGAGAGCGCGGGCGTGGGGCAGGAAGGCCTGCCCGTCGACGGTCAGCCGGGTCCCCTGCGGGGTGCGGATGAACAGCCGCACCCCGAGATCCCTCTCCAGGGCGGTGACGCGCTTGGAGACGGCCTGCTGGGTGATCGAGAGGTCGTCGGCGGCCTGCTGGAAGCGGCCCGCCTCCGCAATGGCCACGAAGGTGCGTACGGCATCGAGGTTCACGCCGACCCACCTTAGGCCGTCTCTTTCGGATCGTGCCTGACCCGCGCCGCCCGGCACCGCGCCTCGCCGCGTTGTCGAGGCACCCGAGGACGTCCGGTACTCGGGAGCCTCTCCGCCTCGCGATGCACGGCACCGGACGACGCGGGCCTGACCGGCAAGATCCGAAAGAGACGGCCCAGGCCCTGTCGTCGACGTCCTGCCTGTCCGACGGCCCGGGGTGGACCCGTATGCGAGCCGGCCCCGGCCCCTTCGCGCACGTGCGGGGCCGGGGCCGTCCGTCAGGGTGCGCCGGGCGTCGCGTACGGCAGCGGCTGGGTGCTCACCCGGTCCAGCAGGACGATGTTCGGATTGCAGTCCGCCGCCTGGACGGTCACGGAGCCGTCCGGCCGCCGCTCCACCACCAACAGGCTGAAGTCGGCCAGCGCCTGGAGCTGCGTCGGCTCGACCGCGTACTCGTAGACGCGCTGCTCACCGCGCGCGAGGCTGGTGCTCTGGCCGTCACTCGTCGTGTACGAGGTGGACTCGTTCGTCGAGTGGGTCGTGCTGGTCGACGTGCCGGTCGTCTTGTTGTGGCTGCCGCCGGAGCTGCTGCTCGTCGAGAACGAGGCGGGCCCGCTCTGGTAGTTGCTGGAGCTGCTGTTTCCCCAGTTCGACCCCCGGCTCACCGACTCGCTGTACGTGGTGCCGGTGCTCACCGACGACCCGAAGGTCTTGGCCACGGAGGTGCTGACCGTCGTTCCGTCGGTGTTCGTCAGCGAGTGCAGGACGAAGGAGTGGTGGCGGCCCATGAAGTCCGCCGCGACCCCCGCCTCCTGGTGGTTGCCCAGCTTCATGAAGCCGACGGTGCCACTGCCGATCACCTCCTGGGACCCCTCGCGCAGGTGCGGGTGCAGCACGGTGAGTTGCGCGCCGCGCCGCTCGCAGACACTGGCCAGCTGTTCCAGGTACTGCCGGTGGAGGCCCTTCTCGCCGAGCGCGACGACCACCGACGGCGCGGCCTCCGGGAAGGAGGCCAGGCGCCGGGTCACGCTCTGCACCGCCAGGTCCGCCAGCAGCTCGGTCCCGGCCGATCCCATGGTGAAGTCCATGGCGATGCAGGTGAGGTAGCCGGGGCCGCGCCCGTTGCGCTCGGCGCCCAGACGCTCCAGCGGATGGACGAACGAAGCGAGCCGCAACAGGCTGTCGCGTATCTGGTCCTTGTTCTTGTCGCCCACCAGGTCGTCCGCGATGCGGTTGCGTTCGGCCCGGGTGAGGGCCTCGGTGTCGTCGGTCTCGCCCATCAGCGCCCGCAGACCCGCACCCAGGCGGGCCGGGGTGACGTCGTCGCCGAGTGCCCCGCACAACTGGTGGAGGATCCTGGTGTCCATGACCCGCGCGGCCCTGTTGGCCTCCGAGCCGTCGGCGTACACGGCCTCCACGAGGGTGTCGACCAGCTCCTGCGGCGTCAGACCGCTCACGATCCCGCTCTCGGCCAGGCGGCTCGGCAGCAGTTGTACGTCGACGGGGACGTCGGCGAGTTCGGCGAGCGTCGCCAACTCCTGGCACACGAGGGCCTGCGTCAGGTCGAGGACGATCAGCGGTCGCTGCTGGAGCGTCGACGTGCCGAAGACGGTGAGGAAGCCCTCTCGGCTGCGCTGACTGCCGCCGAAGATGTCCAGGCGCCGCGTACCCGGTTCCGCCGGGAGCGCGCCCCACGCGTCCAGGCTCCGCACCCACTGGTCCTGTGCCGCGTCGTGCTGGTGGCGGCGCTGGTTCCAGTCGTGCCAGGCGTACTGGAAGTGGTTCTCCAGTTCCGTGCGCTTGGTTTCCAGTTGTGCGCCGGCCGTCGTCGCCGACCGTCCGGCGTGGCCGACCAGGACCAGGCACACCACCGCGGCCACCACGGCGAGCACGGCCATGAAGCTGCCGACCACGGCGGCCAGCAGCAGCAACACGAGCACGATCGCGCCGCCGGTCTTGACGGTGGAGTCCTTGCGCTCCTGGTGGGTCAGTCGGGCGGCGTGCGCCCGGTTCTCGTACGCGATGGGTACGGGATGCCGCTGCGGTTCGGGCTCGGGGAAGGGCCGGCGCAGCGACTCGGGGTCGCGGTAGGTCCAGCCCAGCCGCTGCCCGGGGGCGAACAGGCGCAGGTGGTGGTCGGGTGGTGCCGTGCCGGCTCCCGCCACGGTCGCGGTCGTTGGGTGGGTCATGAGGCCGGCCCTCCGTTGGGTGCGAGGGGTCCGGCGGGTCCGGCGGGTCCGGCCACGAACGGCTCCAGCGCGCGGATGCGCCGGTGCAGCGGGGGATGCGTGGCCATCAGCCGGTCCATCAGGCGCTGTTTGCCGTTGTCGTCGTCGGCACCCTGGGCGTGCCAGTCCGTGAACGTGGCCAGCAGCAGGGGCCCGTAGCCGATCTCCGCGGCGAACCGGTCGGCCCGCAGCTCACCGAGCCGCCCCGCCCAGGCGAGGAGGACGGGGACGGCGAACAGGGCGAGCGCGGGCGGGAAGGCGAGGGCCAGGGAGATCGCGAGCGCACCGATGATCAGGGCGAACAGGAGCGCGCCGAGGCAGGCGATCTGCGCGGCCACCAGGAAGACGAACGTCACCACGAACTTCACGACGGCCATGACGATCCGGGCCGGGAGCGCGTACCAGACGCCGAGCAGCCCGGACCAGGCGTGACCGCCGACGTGGTGGCCCAGTTCGTGGGCGAGGACCGCGCCCAGCCGCTCCGGAGGAAGGGTGTTGAGCGACTTGTGCGTCACGCTGACGATGTGGCCGGCGGCGGCGAAGGCGTTGATCTGACTGCTGTCCTCGACCCACAGGTCGTAGCGCGAGCCGTCGATGCCGGCCTGCCGGGTGACGTCGTCCCAGAGCGGCCGGAGCCTGGCCAGTTCGGCGGCCGTGGGTTCACGGACCTTGAACAGCGTCCGGGCCAGGGCGCGTTCGGTCGGACGGTGGAACATCAGGGCACCGGACGCGAGCCAGGCGATGACGAAGACGACGTCCAACCCCGTGGGCAGCAGTCGGGAGACCAGCCAGATGACGAGCAGACTGCCGAAGAACAGGGGCAGGTTGAGGAGGATCGTGGTGATGGACGACGAGTCCGCGCCGCGACGGACCGCCGGCGGCGCGGCCGGATCGTACGCGGCCGGCGGGTAGGCGGGTGCCTGGTACGCGGCCGGCGGGTACGCGGGTGCGGGAGCTCCGCCCGGCATCGGTGGGTGTCCGGGCTGCGGCATCCCGAGCGTGGGAGGCGCGGGCGGGGGAGTCGGGCCCGGGGCGGGGTGGTACCCCGGACCCTGCCCCTGACCAGGCACGGGCGGGTGCCCGGAAGGCTGGAAGCCCGCGGCCGGCGGTGTCGGGAAGGCGCCGGGGGCGTGCCGCGGCGGAGCGGGCGCGGCCGGCCGGTCGTGGGAGGCCTGTCCGGCGTACGTTCCGTACGCCGGGGGAGGCGGCGTGGCCGGGTGGCCCGGTGCCTGCGCGGGCGGGGCCGGCGGGTAGGGGTGGCCCTGTTGGGGATGAGCGGGCGCGCCCTGCGGGTAGGGGTGACCCTGCTGCGGATGAGCGGGCGCGTCCTGCGCAGGGGCCGGTTCCTGGTGCCCCGGCCGCTGTCCGTGCGGAGAGGGCGGGGTCGTGGGTGAGCCGGGTTCGGTGAATTCGCCATCGCCCGGGGGGTGGTGCGGTAGGCGAGGATCGACGGGTTGAGTCACGGAATTTCCGCCCCCATGGGTGCCATGCGCTGTAAAAGGCGCTGAAATCTGGATGATTGACCAGATGCTGACTCGGCAGACGGTTCATGGGAGATCCCAGTGATTCGACTCGCCCCCGAATCCGCCGAAGCGGAGAGTCATGTCATCTTTCGACCTTGAGGTCGAGTCATGCTGCATCACCCTTGGCCCGACGTCCAGTTCGCTTCCCGGCGGAGAGTGCGGTATCCACCGCCGGGTTGGTCTCGATCTTGATCGACTCCAGGCCGTGACCCGGCAAACCCTTCCGGCCTAGGATGTGCCGTCGAGATCGATCTACGGGGGCCGGGCTGTGTCGACCATGCCGCGCGAAGGCGAAGGCGAGCAGGACACGTCGACGGGACGCCGGACATGACGGCCGCGGACACCGACGGCCGGGCCTGGCACCACCTCCTCGCCATGCCCACGTACGCACTGACCGAGGTGCCGCGGCAGCGCCCCGACGCCTCCCGCCCGGCGGACTCCGACGACGAACTGCGCGGGCACCGGTTCGCCGCCCTCGTCTCCGCCTTCCACGCCCGCGACCCGTACGACCCGGGCGGGGGCGGCGTCCTCGTCGGCTGGTCGCGCCCGTCGGCCGCCCGGCCCCTCGACGTCTTCCTCGGCGGAGCCTCTCTGGCCGGCGGTGACGACACCAACGACCCGGGCACGATCCTGCTCCGCCTCCCCGCCGGGGCGCGAGCGCGGCGGCAGCCCCCCGGGGCCGTCGCCGCCGGACTCGCCCACTTCCCCCACTGGACCGCCGTCGCCGCGGTCGCCGACGGACTGCTCGCCGACGACGAGAACCCGGAGCGGGCGGCGCCCCGGCTGCGCCCCACGCTCGAGGACTGTCTGCTCGGCGTCTGGCAGGAGGGCTTCGCCTGGCTGCTCCTCGCCGATCCGGTCGCGCCGGACGAGCTCGACGAGCTGACCGGCGAGACCGCGGACCGGCAGCGAAGGGCCCAGTCCAAGGCGGCGGGCTCCCCCGAGTACGGCCTGGCAGCCGCCCGGCTGGAACGCAGGCACAAGGAGCTGGCGAAGGCGTCCGCCACCGGCCTGTGGCGCATACGCCTGCTGGCCGGCGGCCGTACGCCCGAGGACGCACGGCGGGTGGCCGCCCTGGTCTGCGCGTCGGCCGACCTGGAGGGGCTCCCGTACGCGCTCAGGCCGACCGGTCGGGTGGGCGACCTCGCGTCGGTCCTCACGGCCGGAACCGCGACCGGTGCCGGGACGGGGGCCGACCTGCCGGGTGCCGCGCACTTCCCCTTCCACGGGAGCTCGGAGCTGCTGGCGGCCCTGGCCCGACCCCCGGCCCGGGAGGTGCCCGGCGTACGGTTCGCGCTGCGCCCCGAGTTCGACGTGACCCCGGAGACGGCGTCCCGGACCCCCCGGCCGGGCGCCGATCCGATCCGACTCGGCACGGTCCTCGACCGCAACCGCAGCCCCGTCGGCGCCCTCGACCTGTCGCGGTCCACCCTCAACCGGCACACCTTCGTCTGCGGAGCGACGGGCGGCGGCAAGTCCCAGACCGTACGCGGCCTGCTCGAAGCGGCCACGCGGGAGGGGTTGCCGTGGCTGGTCGTCGAACCGGCCAAGGCGGAGTACCGGTTCATGTCCGCCCGCCTGGGCGACGAGCACGAGGTCATCGTCATCAAGCCCGGTGACCGTGACGCCCTCCCGGCCGGCCTGAACCCGCTGGAACCGTCCGTCTTCGCGGATGGCGAACGCTTCCCCCTGCAGACCCACCTCGACATGGTCCGCGCGCTCTTCCTCGCCTCGTTCGACCCGCAGGAGCCGTTCCCGCAGGTGCTAAGTGCCGCGTTGACGCGCTGTTACGAGGACCTGGGCTGGGACCTCACCCTCGGCGAACCGCGTTTCGCCGGGACGGAGCCGCGCTACCCGACGCTCGAGGACCTGGAGCACACGGCCCTGCGGATCGTCGCGGAGATCGGTTACGGCAAGGAGATCACCGACAACGTCCAGGGCTTCATCAAGATCAGGCTCGCCAGCCTGCGGCTCGGCACGACGGGCCGGTTCCTGGAGGGCGGGCACCCCGTCGACTTCGGTGAACTACTCAAGCGGAACGTCGTTTTCGAGATCGAGGACGTCGGTGACGACAAGGACAAGGCGTTCCTGATGGGGACCATCCTCATCCGGCTCGTCGAGTACCTGAGGATGGAACAGCGGACGACCCGTCGGCTCTCCTTCCCCCTGCGCCACCTGACCGTCTTCGAGGAGGCCCACCGGCTGCTGCGCCGCTCGGAGGACGGCGGGGCGAGCGCCCACGCCGTGGAGATGTTCGCGGGCCTGCTGGCCGAGATCCGCGCGTACGGGGAGGGCCTGGTGATCGCCGACCAGATCCCCGGCAAGCTGGTCCCCGACGTCATCAAGAACACCGCGGCCAAGATCGTCCACCGGCTGCCGGCACGGGACGACCGCGAGGCCGTCGGCGCCACGATGAACATCACCGAGGCGCAGTCGGAGTACCTGGTCACCCTCAAGCCCGGTGAGGCGGCGGTCTTCGCCGACGGCATGGACTACCCCCTGTTGGTCCGCATGGAGGACGGCACGTCGCGCGAGGACGCGGCGGCCATCCGTCCGGCGTCCCCGGCCCCGATGGTCGCGCCGCGCAGCGGGGCCTGCGGTGAGGGCTGTTCGGCGGCTCCCTGCACGCTGCGGCAGCTACGCACGGCGCAGCGGCTGACCGAGCAGGACGAGCTCCGCATCACCCTCTGGGCCGAAATGGCGGTGGCCGCCCATCTGTTGGGCTGGGTCACGCCCTTGCCGGGCGAGGCCATGCGCCGCGATCTGGCTCCGTACCGGGC
Source organism: Streptomyces sp. NPDC002602 (assembly GCF_042889445.1). NCBI lineage: Bacteria > Bacillati > Actinomycetota > Actinomycetes > Kitasatosporales > Streptomycetaceae > Streptomyces > Streptomyces sp. NPDC002602. The sequence continues at coordinate 157,476 of NZ_JBIAQX010000010.1, forward strand.
CTCGGATCGGCGTCTGGTGGAGTGCGCCATCGGCCAGGCCGTCGACCGCGCGGTGCACAGCCGGGTCGGCGCCCCGGCCTCACCGACCGCCCTGGCCGGGCACGTCGCCGCGGTGATGCGGGCCCAACTCGACGGGTCCGATCCCTGCCCGGTCGCCGAGCCGCGGTGGAAGGCGCGCAAGGGGACGAAGACGCGCCAGTACTACCACGGGCGCCACACGCCGTCCGTGCTGGAGGAGACCGTCGGCTGTGCGGACCCGTCGGAGGACTGGTCCAGGCGCTTCGCCCGCGCGCTCGCGTGCTTCGCGCGCAAGCCACGCAAGCCGGTGCTGCCCGAACCGTCAACGGGGGACACGAGATGAGCGAGCTCGACACGACCGGCACCAGAGAGGCGGACGTCCCGCGGCCCTCTCCACCGCCGGATGTGCCGGAGCCCGTCGGGGAACCGCGGGAGGCGCCGGAGGCGGACGGCGACCAGGCTCCTGACGAGGACGGGGTGGACGATCACGCCGACCCGGAGGGGCCGGAGCAGCCCGAGGTCTCCGACGACCCCTCTGAAGACGACCCCTCTGAAACCGCCGATGCCTCAGGCGAGGCTGCGGACGACCCCGCCGACCCCGCCGACCCCGCCGAGCCCGAAGAGCCCGAAGAGTTCGAAGAGCGCGAGACCTCCGACGGCATCGATGACGCGGGGGCGGGCGAGGACGTCGAGCCGACGGAGTCGGACGACCCCGAGGGCCCGGTGGAGCCTGAGCCGGAGTCCGTCGACAACGTCGCGGATGCGGGTGCGGATGCGGATCCGGATGACGCGGGCGAGGACCTCGAACCGGCGGAGCCCGAGGCTTCCGATGAATCGGCGGAGCCGGACTCCGTCGATGACGCCGTCGATGCCGTCGACGCCGTGGATGCCCGGGCGCAGGCGGCCCGGGCCGACGGGCTGATCGACGACGCAGGGCGCGTTCCGGTGGAGGAGCTCGAATCGGGAGACCGGGTACGTGGCCGGCCGTGCGACGACACCGGGTACGAGATTCGGGACGAGGACCTCGAGTACCTGGGCCTGGACGAGCAACAGGTCGAAGCCTGGCAACGGTTCGAGGCACCCCTGGGAATGGCTCCGGAGCAGTTCAAGGAGTTCAAGTCCAGCCTGAACGACGCCCTTGCGGCGGACGGAATCGACCCCGAGCGAGTCGACATCCGGCTGCAGGGCTCGTCGGCGCAGTTCTTCTCCGGTTCCCACAAGGACTTCCCCACGGAGAGGGATCTCGCCGACCAGCCCGAGGCGCAGACCAGGCTGGCGGATTGGATGGGGGACCGGCCGGAATCCGAACGCCCTGCCCGGATACCCTTCGACGCCAAGCACCTGCTGAAGGTCGAGGATGCCGAGGGCGTGGCCGAGCCGCCGAGCGACTACGACGTCCAGATTTCTTCCGACAGCATGGTCGACAAGGCCACGGAGACATGGGAGGCCGCCGATCCCGCTGAGCGGAAGCCTGACGTCATGCACCCGAAGTACGGCTTCGTGGACAAGAGAGTCGCCGAGCGGGCGTTCCCCGCACTGGACGAGTGGACGAAGCACTGGGAGCAGGAGACCGGCCGCGAAGTGGCTCCGGCCCTGTTCTCCTCGGAGGGCCCTCCGGACACGAGCGGCGTCGGTACGGGAATCTCCACACACTTCCGCGACACAGACTGGATCATCAACCGCCCGGGAGGCGACGCACGTGAATAGGCAGCTGAGTGTCCGGCTCAAGGGGGCCTTCTCCAAGGGAGGGCTTTCCGTGTTCCGGGAGCAGGTGGGGTTGACTCCGCGCGGTCGTCTCGATGACGACTGGGACGAGGAGCTCGGGAGGCTGGAGCTGCGTGCCAAGGAGGAGGGCAGGGTGAAACTGTCGCTGTGGCGCTACGCGGATGACGACTGGCTGCTCTCCCTCGACTACGCGCGCGATCCGCTGCCCGCCGAAGAGGCGGAGGCACTGCGACGTACGATCCTGGACGCGGTGGCCCACGCGGGGCTGACTGTCACCGCCCAGGTCTCCTCCTAGGCCGTCCCTTCCGGATCTTGCCGGACCCGCGCCGCCCGGCAAGATCCGAAAGAGACGGCCTAGCGCCGTGAACCTTTCAGGTCACGGCACCAGCACTCGGAAAGGGCGAGAGCATGGCGAAAGCAGAGTTCTACGTGTCGGTCGATGTGGAGGCCGACGGGCCGGTGCCCGGGCCGTTCTCGATGTCGAGTTTCGGTCTCGCGGTGGCGGGGGTCCGCGACGGGGACGGGTTCCGGGTGGTCGACCCCGCCGAGCGCACCTTCTACGCCGAGCTCAAGCCGATCGGTGACGACTTCGACCCGGAGGCCCTGGCGGTCAGTGGCCTGGACCGCGGGCGGCTGGCGCGGGAGGGGCTGGATCCCGCCGAGGCGATGAACGGTGCGGCCGCGTGGCTGGCCGCCGTGTCGGACGAGCTGGGCGCCACGCCGGTGTTCGTCGCGTACCCGCTGGGTTACGACTGGATGTGGATGTACTGGTACTTCATGCGGTTCGCCGAGGGCGGTTCGCCGTTCGGCCATTCCCGCTGCCTGGACCTGAAGTCGTTGTACGCGGCCAAGGCCGACGTGCGGATCGGGGATGCGACGAAGCGGTCGATGCCGGGTCACCTGCTGTCCTCGCGCCCCCACACCCACAACGCCCTGGACGACGCGATCGAGCAGGGCGAGCTGTTCCAGAACCTGATGCGCTGGGAGGCCCCCCGCGCCGACCACCGGGGCCTGCCGCCGAGGTGAGCTTGCGTCGCCGAGTGGGAACGCGTGCGCGGCCGTGGCTGCCTCGGTCTGTGCCGGGGCGGGCGCGGCGGGACGACGTCCCAGGCCCTGCCCCGTCACACAACGCGCGGTTGTGACCGCCGGTCGACGGGTTGTTTGACCCGCCGGGATGCCACTCGCTTTGATTCCTCCCGTCCACACGAGGTGGACGAGGTGGTTCCACGAGCGGGCGAGAGGTGCGTCGATCATGGTGGCTGGACGCTCGCTGGGCCGGCCGTTCTGCCGGCTCTGGACGGCGTACGCGATCAGCACCCTCGGTACGTGGCTCGCGTTCGACGCGTTCCCCCTGATCGCGGTCCTCGTCCTGCACGCCGGACCGACCGGGGTCTCGCTGCTGGCGGCCGCCGGACCGGCGGTCGGTGCGGCGCTGGCGCTGCCGCTCGGCCCCTGGCTGGAGTTCCGCCGCAAGCGGCCCGTGATGGTCGCGATGGACCTGGTCCGGTTCGCCGCGCTGATGAGCGTGCCCGCGGCGTACGCGCTCGGTTGGCTCGGCTTCCCCCAGCTCCTGGTCGTGGCGATCGTCGTCGGCGCGGCCGACATCGCCTTCACGGCGGCCACCGGCGCGTGCGTGAGGGCGCTCGTCCGGCCTGAGGACCTGCTCGTCGCGAACGGCCGCTTCGAGTCCACGACCTGGACCGCCACCATGCTCGGACCTCCGCTCGGCGGGGCCGCGATCGCCGCGTTCGGCCCGGTGGTGACCGTGGTCGCCAACGCGGTCAGCCACCTGCTCTCGGCGGCGGGAATCCGCGCGATGGGCGGCCCGGAGCCGCGACCCGCGCCCGGCCAAGCACCGCCCCGGTCACGCGTCGGCGAGGTGTTCGAAGGGTGGCGGTACATCCTGGCGGACTCCGCTCTGCGCCCGCTGTTCCTCAACACGGTCCTGGTCAGCGGCCTCATCATGGCGACCTCGCCGCTGCTCGCCGTCCTCATGCTGGGCCCGCTCGGGTTCGCGCCCTGGCAGTACGCCCTCGCCTTCGCCGCGCCCTGCGTGGGTGGCCTGATCGGCTCACGGCTGGCCCCGCGGCTGGTCGCCCGGTTCGGCCGGCACAGGGTCATGCGCACCGCCGGGACGCTGCGGGCCTGCTGGTCGCTCGGGACGGCCTTCGTCGGCCCCGGCGCCGCCGGGCTGGTGTTCCTCATGGCCGTCGAGTTCGGGTTGATCACCTGCATGGGGGTGTTCAATCCGGTGTTCGCCACCTACCGGCTCGAACGGACCCCGGAGGACCGGGTCGTCCGTACCCTGGCCGCGTGGTCGGTCACCAGCAGGGCGGCCATCGCCCTGCTGACCGCCCTGTGGGGCCTGCTGGCCGCCGTCACCGGCCCGCGCACGGCCATCGCGGTCGCCGGTCTCCTCATGTGGGCGACCCCGCTGCTCCTTCCCCGGCACGACCGCACGCCACGGCCCGGACGCGAAGCGGCCCGCGACCGCGCGTGACGCGGGCGGGGGCGTGGGCGGGGCGGTGAGGGGCGCGCCACGAGGGGGAACTACCGTGGCGGGCATGGGAATCACCTGGCCGCGCAGGCGGGGAGTGCTCGTCTGCGCCGTGGCCGCCGCGTCCCTCTGCGCCGCCGTCGCCGTGTACGCCCGCGCCGACTACAGCGTGCCGGCGGGACCCTTCGCCCGGACCGCTCCGTGTTCGGACGTGGTCGCGCGCCTTCCCGAGACCCTCATGGGACGCGGACGCGACGCGGTCGACGGCGCGGGGACCGCCGGATGGGGCGCCGGGGCCGTCGTGTTGCGCTGCGGCGCGGAACCCCTCGCCCCGACCATCGACACCTGTGTGAACGTCAACGGCTTCGACTGGGTCCTGGACGACGCCAGGGTCGAGCGGGACGGAGCGTGGGTGTTCACCACGTACGGACGCGAACCCGCGGTCGAGGTGGCGTTCGCGCGCGGCTCCCAGCCCGCGGGGGACGCCCTGGTCACGATCAACGACGCCTTGGGCAGTCTCGCGCGGAAGACCGGGTGTCTGGCGCTGAGCGACACCTGACGATCGGTGTCCCGGACCGAGCCGGTCGCCGCCCCGAGCGGGCGCAGAGGCGGCCCGGATCACCGCCGTGTCGTGATCCGGGCCGGGCGCCGGGGAGGTCAGGCGCCGTGTCGACCGGCGAAGTCGACGATGAGCCGCTGCCACTCCTCGGGGCGTTCGACCATGGGCAGGTGGCCGGTGGCGATCTCCACGAGTTCGGCACCGGGGATGCCGTCGGCGAGCTGACGGTGCAGGCGGGTGGACGTGAACCGGTCCTGGGTGGTGGAGATGACCAGGGTGGGTGCCTGGACGTGCGGCAGGTCGTCGCGCACGTCGATCCGGGGTGCCAGTTCGGCCTGCTCGGGGGTGCCGTCGACCACTCCGGCGGCGGTGAATCCGACGGCCTGCCGGAGCTGCTCGTCCGGCATCGCCTCCAGGGCGTCGGCGCCCACGGCCATCATCGTGAGGTACTCGGCCAGGAGTTCACGGTCGCCCGACGCGGCCAGCTTGCGCCAGACCGGCAGGGCGAGCGCGAGCCGGTTGTCGCGGTGGGCGAAGGTCGCGGTCAGCACGAGAGCGGTGACTCGCTCGGGGTGGCGGGTGGCCGCGCGGATCGCGACGGGGCCGCCGAGCGAGTATCCGGACACCGCGAAGGTGTCCAGGCCCTCGGCGACGGCGCCGGCGACGAGCTGGTCGGCCAGGTCGTCCAGCGACAGCGGCGTGGTGGAGCGGGGGGTGTCGCCGCTGCCGGGGTAGTCGACGCCGACGACGGTGTGGTGCGCGGCGAGGCCTTCCAGGATCGGGCCGTAGGTGCCGGCCACGCTGCTCCCGGCTCCGTGCGCGAGTGCGAGGCCGGGGCCGGAGCCGAGGACGGTGCGGGCGAAAGAGGGTTCGGGGAGGGGGTGTGCGGACATGACGGTTCCCATGTTCGAGACGGCGGGTTTCAGGTGGTTCGCTCTTCGGTGTGCCCTTGTGGCGGACAGGGCGGTAGCGGACTGCTCCGGCAGGCCCCGGGGCCGCCGCTCCGAGCGGGCGGGGCGGCGGCCACCGGAGGTCAGGGCAGCAGGACGGCCTTGCCCCGGTTGAGGTGGGCTTCGAGGTCGGCGTGCGCCCGCGCGGCCTCCGCGAGGGGGTAGGTGCGCCAGACCGGGACGGTGAGCCCTCCGTCGGCGGCCAGGGCGACCAGCTCGGACAAGGACTCTCCGGTCTGCTCGCCGCCGCCCGCGCTGAAGCGGACGCCGTGCCGCGCGGCGGACATGTCGGCGATGGTGACGACGCGCGCGCTGTCGCCGGTCAGGGCCACGGAGTCGGCGAGCACGCCGGCGCCCGAGGCGTCGAAGACGGAGTCGACGCCCTGTGGCGCCGCGGCCTTCACCCGCTCCACCCAGCCTTCGCCGTAGCGGACCGCGCCCGCTCCGAGCGCGGTCAACCGCTCGACGTCGTGTTCGCCGACCGTTCCGACGACGGTGATGCCCCGGGCGACGGCCAGTTGGGCCGCGATGATGCCCACGCTGCCCGCGGCGCCGTGGATGAGCAGGGTCTGCCCGGCCCGCACGTCCAGTTCCGCCAGGACGCGGGCGGCGGTCAGACCGACCGTGACGAGCGAGGAGGCGACGTCCCACGGCAGGGCGTCGGGTTTGGCCACGGGCCGGTCGAGCAGGGCGTACTCGCCGTAGCTGCCGCCGGTGGTCGAACCGAGCACCGCGTCGCCCACGGACGCCTCGGCTCCTTCGCCGACGGCGTCGACGACACCGGCCGCGTCCAGGCCGGGTGTCACGGGGAAGTGGGCCGGGGCGTTGCCGGCCATCAGCCCGGATCGGATCTTCATGTCGAGGGGGTTCACGGACGCGGCCCGCACACGGATGCGGACCTGGCCGGGACCGGGCTCCGCGGTGGTGACCTCCGACAGTCGCAGCACGTCGGCCGTGCCGTATTCGGAGAAGGTGATCGCTTTGGACATCAGGGACTCCCGGGTGGTCGGGTAGGGGCCTCGTCGACGACTGGCGGGGGCGTCAGCCGTTGAGGGTGGGGTAGTCGGTGTAGCCGCGGTGGTCGCCGCCGTAGAAGGTGGACTGGTCCGCGGTGTTGAACGGGCCGCCGGCGGCGAGGCGGCGCGGCAGGTCGGGGTTGGCCAGGAACAGGGCTCCGTAGGCCACCATGTCCGCGCTCCCGTCCTCGACCAGCTTCAGCGCGTCGGGACCGGTGACGTCCGGGTGGGTGAACGGATTGAGCACGAACGTGCCGGGCCACGCCGTGCGCAGCCGCGGCGTGAGCTCGGGGTCGGGTCCCTCCATCAGGTGCAGGTAGGCCAGGTCCAGTCCGGCGATCCGCGCCAGGAGCGCCTCGTAGACCTCGCCGGTGTTGGTCTCGGACATGTCGTTGTACTGGTTTCCGGGCGAGATCCGCAGGCCGACGCGCTGTGCGCCGATCGCTTCCACCACGGCGGTGACGACCTCGACGGCGAATCGGATCCGCCCTTCGATGTCACCGCCCCAGGAGTCGGTGCGCCGGTTGGTGCGGTCGGCGAGGAACTGGTGGATCAGATAGCCGTTGGCGCCGTGGAGCTCCACGCCGTCGAAGCCCGCCTCGATCGCCTGGCGCGCCGCGGCGGCGAAGTCGGCGATGGTCTGCCGGATCTCGGCGTCGCTCAGTTCCTTCGGCGTCACGAACTCCTTGGGCCCCTCGTGGGTGAAGACCCGGCCGTTGGCGGTCACCGCGGAGGGCGCCACCGGCACCAGGCCGTCGGGCAGCAGGCTCGGGTGGCCGATCCGCCCGGTGTGCATGAGCTGGGCGAAGATCACGCCGCCCTCGTCGTGCACGGCGTCGGTCACCTTGCGCCACGCCCGCACCTGGCCGGTGGTGTGCAGGCCGGGGGTGTCGGGGTAGCCCTGGCCGACCGGCGAGGGCTGGATGCCCTCGGTGACGATCAGCCCGGCCGAGGCGCGCTGCGCGTAGTACGTCGCCATCAGCTCCGTCGGTTCCGCGCCGGCCCCGTGGGCGCGGCTGCGGGTCATCGGAGCCATCACGATGCGGCTGGCGAGGCGCTTGCCGCCCAGCTCGATCGGATCGAACGCGGAGGTCGCGGTGGTCATGTCGAGTCCCCTCGAAGTGGTGGGTCTGGACGGCACGGGCACGGCAGGGTGCCCGAGTCGACGCAGTTGCCTGTCTGAACAAGTAAATCACCTGTCCGAACAAGTAACCAGTCCGGGTTTGTTCCCCGGACCCAAGAGGGAAGTGAATGACGCGACAGGAAGGGCCCAGTGAAGGTGCTCTGACCTGGGCATATCAGAAAGGTGTCGGAGTGGCGCCATCGGCTTCAGGTGGCGGTAGGGTTACCTTGACCGGGCAGTAAAGCTGGCCGATCGGTAACGGGAGGAAGACGATGACGCAGCTCACGCCGGACACCGGGGGCAAGCTCGCGGTGACGGAACAGGAAGCCACCGTGCCGTTGCCGGCGGCGGCCGGCGGCGGACCCGTCAGTCACGCGATCTTCCGCCTGGCCCGCCTCCACCGGATGTTCGCCGGTCAGCTGCTGCGCCGCATCGGCCTGCACCCGGGCCAGGAGCTGGTCATGATGCACCTGTGGGAACGCGGTCCCCAACGGCAGATCGACCTGGTGCGGCTGATGGACTCCGACGCGGCCACCATGACCCGCACCGTCCGACGCCTGGAACAGTCCGGCTTCGTCCGCCGTCGGCCCTCGCCCACCGACAAGCGCGCGTCGCTGATCGAGCCCACGGCGGCGAGCCACGCGCTGCGCCGTCAGGTCGAAGAGATCTGGACCCGACTGGAGGACATCTCGACGGCCGGCCTCACGGACGATGAGCGCGCGGCCGCCCTGCACACCCTCGAACGCCTGGAGAAGAACCTCGTGGAGGCGGCCGTCGACCCCACCTGCGAGGTCGGCGTGGAGCGCTGAGCCCGCCCCGGGGAGGGGAGGCGCCCAGGGAGTGCGGCTCGCTGACGCCCCCGAGCCCGGGCCCGCCCCGGGCGTCGTTTCAGTCGGCGTTCCCGAGGCGGTCGCGCTGGATGCGGTGGGCGAGGGCGCGGCGTACGGAAGGCGGCCCGGCGGGCTCGTCGGCGGCGCCGGCGGCCTTCGGCGGGACGTCGAGGCCCCGGCTGATCTCGTCGTAGGCGGTCCGGTGGTCGGCGGGGAGTTCTGCCCGGTGCAGCCGCAGGTCCTCTTCGACGAGGCGCCGCAGCTCGTCGACCGTCCCGGGCGTGAAGCGCCTGCGCCCCCGGGCGATGGCGTGGACGAGACGCGCGCAGCGGGCGCCGCCGTCGAGGGTCTCGGCGAGCGCCTCGGCCAAACCCCACAGACGCCCTTCCAGCCAGGGCGCGTCGCATTGGTCGAGGGCGAGCCCCATCGGGGGTGCCGGGTCGTCCGCCTTGTGCTTCGCCACCTGCTTGGACACGGCCGGCTGGCTCATGTCGCTCAGGCGGGCGATCTTCTCCTGGGTCCAGCCGTGGTCGACGAGCGTCCTGATCATCTCGGCCCGCAGCCGTCGCGCCTCCTCGCCCGCGCGGATGACGTCGTTCAGGTCGGCGAGCATCCGCCCGGCCTGCTCGTCGGTCAGCGTGGCGGCGCCGCGTCGCGTGAAGTCTTCGCTACCCATGGCTCTGTTGTACACCGGAACCCGCTCGCCCATAACCAGGTTGTACAACCGGGTTATGGCCGGCAGGGTGCACGTCATGCCCACCTTTCACGCACCCGACGGAACCCGGCTCGCCTACCGCGTCACCGCAGACCCGGCCCCGTCCGCCGTCGACGCCCTGGCCGGGGCGGCCGGCCCGATCGTCTGCGTCCCGGGCGGTCCCGCGGACTCCCGCTACCTCGGCGACCTCGGCGGCCTGTCCGCGCACCGCCCGCTGATCGTGCCGGACCTGCGCGGCACCGGCGGCTCGGCGGTACCCGAGGACCCCTCGTCCTACCGCTGCGACCGCCTCGTCGACGACGTCGAGGCGCTGCGCGTCCACCTCGGGCTGCCCCGGATGACGCTGCTCGGCCACTCCGCCGGCGCGAACATCGCCACGCAGTACGCCGCCCGGTACCCGGACCGGCTCGACCGGCTCGTCCTGGTCGGCCCCGGTACCCGCGCCGTCGGCCTGGACATCGGTGCGCGGACGCGCCGTGAACTCGCGCTGCTCCGGCGCGACGAGCCGTGGTTCCCGAAGGCGTTCGCCGCCCTGGAAGCGATCATGGAGGGCACGGGCGGCGACACGGAGGCCGTCGCCCCCTTCTTCCACGGCCGCTGGGACGCCGAGGCCCGCCGACACCACGAGGCGGGCCGGCCGGACAACGCGGAAGCCGTCGCCCTCTTCGGGGCCGAGGGCGCCTTCACCCCGGAGGCCACGCGGGCGGCGCTCGCGGGGTTCGAGGTCCCCGTGCTGCTGCTCGTCGGGGAGTTCGACCTGAACAGCCCCCCGGCGTCGGTGGCCGAACTCGCGACGCTCTTCCCCGACGCCGTGCTCGTGGTGCAGCCGGGAGCGGGCCACCACCCCTGGATCGACGACCCCGACCGGTTCGTGGCCACCCTCGCCGCCTTCACGGGGTGAGCGGCGCGGCTCGCCGCCGGAACCGCGTGTGGCGGTCTCGGCCCGGTCGTGAGGTGGGCCGCTCAGTCGTCGGTGAGTCGGCCTTCGAGGTCGATGACCCACCGCCGCGCCCACTCGCGCAGGTCGGCGATGGCGTGCGCGTCGAGACCGTACTCGGCGAACTCCTCGTCGTCGTACCACTCGGAGCCGGCCAGCCGGTCCCGGAGGTCGTCGAGGCGGAACTCGTCGCGCCCGTGCCGCGCGCCCAGACGCTCCAGTTCGCCCAGGTCGCGCCGGCGCAGGCGGTGGGCCGCCTGTACGTCGATGAGATCGCGCGGGGCGCCCCGGTCGGCCAGAGCGCGGACCTTGGTGCCGATCACGTCGTCGAGGGCGAGGACCGGCCCGTACTCGGTGTCCTCCGGTGCGGACCAGAGGTTCTCCTTGAGGACGTCCACCTCGCACCGCGCGCCGTCGACGGGGTCGGTGACCATGAGACGAGCGGCGAGCGGGTCCACGGCGACGACCTCCACGGCCCAGCCGCGCTTGGTGAGCTCGTGGACCAGGTCGGCCGAGATGTCCTCCATCGGGGCCGGGTTCTCGGTGGCGACGTCGAGGTCCTGGCTGAGCCGGTCGACGAGCCCGTGGGCCTGCACCGCGTAACCACCGGTGAGGACGAGCGGGTACGGGGAGCCGATGGCGATGACGTCGGCGAGGAGTCGGCGGTGCAGCCCGCTGAGGTTCACGCGAGCGTGGCGGTCCGGGTCGGGAGCTGCGGGAAGCGGTCCTCCCAGACCTGCCGGACGTGCCGGCTGACCAGGGTGCGCAGGACGGGCCACTGCGCGATCAGCAGGTCACGGTCCAGGAAGGCGATCAGATCCTCGCGCCGGCCCTCGGCGAGGACCGTCCGGTACAGGCTCATGCGCTGGCGCGGGCGGTCCAGGTCGTACGTCCGCAGCCCGGACCACGCGACGTGCGGCGGCAGCGCCACCGGCCCGCGGACGGGCCCCGTCAGCTCGGCGAGGGAGCCGGGCAGGCGGCCGGCGTACCGCGAGCGGAGCACCTCGCCGACCGGTGCCGGCGGGACGGGAGAGGACAGCTGGGCCATGGGGCCAGTATCGCGTGTCCCACTCGTCCCCGGCACGACGGGTGGGGGATTCCCCCGATGGTGTGCGCCGGCCCAGGGCCTGTCGTCAAGGTGGCGTCGTCGCCCGAAGGGCGGCCTCGCGGCGTCTGGTGCGTGCTCTCGGCGTGCCGGGCGGAAGCCCGCGTACTGGACGTACTGGGGCTTTCGCCCGGTGCGGCGAGAGTGCGTGCCAGGCGTCGCGAGGCAGATGACACTTTGACGACAGGCCCTAAGGGGTGGCCCCGGGCCGCCGGCCGAGCGGCAGCAGGTACTGCAGCGGCTGTTCGAGGTCGTCCAGCCCGAGGAGTTCGTGGGCCAGGTCGTCGTGGAAACCGCCGAGGGGGGTGCCGGCCAGGCCCAGGGCCGTCGCGGTGAGCAGCAGCGTCTGCGTGAGGTGGCCGGTCTCCAGCAGGGCCAGGCGCAGGGCGCGCAGGCCGTAGCGGCGGCGCAGCACGCCGAGGTCCGCGTACACGGCCAGAACCACCGGCGCGTCGTCGATGCCGATCCAGTCCGGGTCCGTCGCGGGCCGGGACAGGTACGTCGACAGCGCCTTGATCGCCTCCACCGGGGGGACCGGCCCCACGCGGCGCAGCGTCCGCGACCGCGGAACGCACTCCCAGGTGCCCGCGGGGACACCGGCCGTGTCGAGGACCAGCAGCCGCACCCGGGCCGTGTACAGGGCGCCGGCGCTCGGGTGGGGGCGGTGCACGAGGGAACGGGTCGAGCCGTCCGCGAGGTGCTGCTCGGAGCGGCCGCTCTCGGCCAGCGAGTGCCACAGCAACGCGCCCAGCGTGTCCGCGTCGAGCGGCCCGGTGAGTGCGCCGCGCAGCGAGGACCGGCCCGCGAGGACCTCGCGCAGCGACACCTCGGGGAGCGGACCCGTCGGCAACGCGATCTCCGGCCCGGCCGATCCCCATCCCGACCGGCCGGACGCCGACGCGGGGGAGAGCGGCGCCGACGGCCGCAGGGCCGTGTCCTCGCCGCGCCCGATCTGGAACTTGCTGCGCTCCAGGTAGCGGAAGTCGGGGGCGGCGTGCGAGACCGGGAAGTAGTCGGCGGGCGCCTCCGCCGACCCCGAGCCCGGCGTTCCCGAGTCCGTCGTCCCCGGGCCCGCCGACCCCGAGCCCGTCGTCTCCAGCAGGGTCCGGGCGACCAGCCGGCACACGGCCCGCTCCTCGTCGGGGGTGACGCCGAGCCGGTTGAACAGCATGTGGAGCTGCGAGGCCCACACCCAGGCGTACGAGGCCCCGGGCTCGCCGTCCGCCCGCAGCGTCGCGTCGGCCTCCCGGACCCGGTCCGTCCAGCGGAGCAGCCAGGGCGCCGCCGTGCCGTCCGCGAGCCGCCGCCGCAGGTCCGCCGCGCGCCGCCCCAGCGTCGAACGCTGCGCCGCGTACACGGAGTTGACCCGGGCGTGTATCGAGGCGCCGGGCAGCAGCGGCACCTCGGTGACCCACCGCCAGCCGGCCGCGTGCCCGCGCAGCCAGCGCGCCGCGGCGAGTTCGTCCATCCCGAGCCCGTACGCCGTCGCGTGCGCCAGGTCGGCCGCGATCGTCAGCCGCGTCGCCGCGCCCCCGTCCCGCACCTCCCGCAGGGCTTCGACGACCACCCCGGTGGAGGCGGCGAAGACGTCCTCGGCGACCGGCAGCGCGAGCGGGCCGCCGTACCGGTCCGTCTCGGGCACGTACGGCACCGACCGCACCTCCCCGTGGGCGGACGGCCACGGGCCCGGCACCGAGGGCACCTCCTTCGCGGCCCGCGCCAACTCCTCCGGCAGCCGGGCCGCCGCCGCCGGGTCCGCGCCCCGCACCCGGATCCGCAGGTGCGGGCCGTCCTCCCCGTAGCGGATGAAGAACCACCGGTCGGCCTCCCCGGCCGCCACCAGGCCGTCCAGCAGCGGGGCCGCGGCCTCCAGCAGGAACGCGTCGGCGTCCTCGGCGGTGGAGTGCAGGAACAGGTGGTGGCTCTGCCAGGTGTCGGTCGTCGTCATCAGCGGTCCTCGTCGTGGGCCCGTGCCCGCGGTGGGCCCGTGCGTCGTGGGGTCAGGGGAAGGGGTGCGGGTGGATCGTGAGGTCCTCCGGGCGGAACGGCCGGTCCGTGCGCCCCAGTCGGTACGGCACCTCCAGCAGCCGGGGAAGCCCCCGGGTGCGGTGGTTGACGTGCCCGAAGGTCATCGGCAGGGCGCCCGGGACGACGACCTTCACCGCGTGCAGTCCGAGCCGCCGGCGCAGCCCCCGCTCGGACTGGTCGACGGTGATCACCTCCAGACCGGCCCGGGACAGCCGCTCCACGTTCGCCCCGAGCAGGTCGGCGAGGTCACCGACCGGTTCCGGCGCCCCCGGCCAGGCCTCCTCGACCGACAGGACGGGCGTGTCGGCGAACAGGAACTCCAGGCGCGGGCCCGCCTCGGGCAGGGTGTTCACGCCGACGTGGTCGTCCAGGGACACCACCAGCTCCGGCCGCTCCAGCATCGGCCGCAGCCGTCGCGGGTCGCGCGGGCCGGCCTCGGCCAGGGAACGGTGCCCCGCGTCCAGCACGTTGGTGACGACCTCGGCCACCGCGGAGCGGATCGCCGCGCGCGGGTCGTGGTGGGCGCCGGCCGCCAGGAACATGCGGGGCGCCTGCGGGTGGGAGCCCTCGTACCGGCAGACCGCCACGACCGCCGGGACGCCGAAGTCGTTCGTCGCGTCGAGGAGGACGAGCCGGTAACCGGCCAGCGCCGCACGGTCCGCCAGCAGCGCCGTGTCCGGGTCGTCCGGCGGGGGCAGCACCCGGCGCAGGGGCGTCGCCGCGTACCACGCCATCAGGAACGCGTCGCGCTCCGCCACCTCGAACAGCCCGTAGAGCGCGGCCTCTTCGGGGCTGTTGCCGAGGCCGCAGCCGTTCGAGGACTCGTACACCACGCGGGTCCGGTCGCCGCCGGGGACGTCCCAGTACGCCACGTGCTCCGGGACGGCCGTGGTCCGCCGCCGGGTGAGCGACCAGCCGTGTACCCAGTCCATGACCAGGTCCGGGGTGTAGGGCACGGTCGGTGACGACGGGTGGCCGTGGTGGGCGGGGTCGGGCAGGCCGAGCCGCCGCGGGTCCACGGCCCGTTCGGGCCCCAACTCCGTGAACGAGGCGCGTAGTTCCGTGCGCCGGCCGGTCGGCCGCATGCCCGTGTACCGCTCCACGCTCTCGAACAGCGCGATCCGCTCGCTGTCGTCGAAGTCCCGGGACCGGCCGTACCCGCCGTCGTCCACGAGACGACCGTCGGTCACGAACGCGCTGGTCAGGCAGAACGCCGAGTCCTCGGACCGGAACAGCCGGCGCACCGGGCCGAACCGCTCGTCGTACAGGGCCTCGCGCAGTCGCGCGGGCGCGGTCAGCGGGTTGGGCGCGCGGAGCACGTACGGATCGGGGAGCGGCCGGGGGGCCGACGGCAGCGCGGCGACGTCGGACGCCGAGTCCGAGGGCAGCGGGTGGCACACCGCGCAGCCGCCGACGGGGCGGACCCGGTGCGTGGACCAGGTGCCGCGCCCGAGGTGCACGACGTACACGACGGCCGACTCCGTATCGGGCTCCGTACCCGGCTCCGTATGGGGCTCGGTCTCCTCGGGGGCGGCCGGTTCCAGCAGCTCCAGCGCGAGGGCGCCCAGCGACTCCGACAGGGCAGGCGAGGGCACGCCGGCCAGCTCCAGGGTCGGGCTCCGCCACGGCACGCGGCCGCCCGCCGTGGCCAGCCGCTGGTACTCGGCGCAGCACAGGCACGCCGCCGCGCCCGGCCGCAGCACTGGCCCGACCACCGCCAGCGCCCCGTCGAGACGCACCGGTACGAACTCCACGGGGTGGCCCAGCGCGTGCCGGGTCAGCTCCTCGGCGAGGCCGAGCGTCCACCGGGGCAACAGGACCACGGCCGCCCCGGACACGGCCGCCGTCGCGGAACCGGCGTCGAGCACGGGGACCGGCAGCGCCCCGAGCGGACCGGACGGGGCAGGCATCGGGGCCGTGGTCGGGGCCGTGGTCGGGGCCGTGGTCGGGGCCGTGGTCGGGGCCGGGGCCGGGGTCTTGGTCGGGGTCGGGGTCGGGGTCGCAGTCGGGGTCGCGGAGGTCATCGTGTCTCCCGGGGGGTGCGCAGAACGGTGAATCCGAACGCCCGCAGCAACGCCCCGGGTTCGCCGGTGTTCCCGGCGGTGGGCGCGTCCGGGGCCGTATCCGCGCCCGTCAGCCGGCGCAGCGCGTCCTGGAGCGCCTCCTCGCGCCCGGCCAGTTCGGCCAACCAGCGGCCGGTCCACCCCGAGTCCTCCCAGGCGGCAGTCCGCACCCCGGCGGCGGCCAGTGGCGCGACCGCGCCCCCCGAGCCCGAGGCGAACGCGCTGGTGGGATCGGGGGCCGAGACGCAGGCCACGGCCGCGAGCGCGGCGAAGGCGGCCGCGTCGCCCGGCGTCGCCTCCACCGCGTCACCGAGCAGGGGGAGAACACGCGACGCGGCCGACGACGCCTCGCCGTGCCCGGTCGGGCGGACGACCGCGCGGTACACGTCCTCGCCCGGAGCGACCCGGAACACCTTCAGGTGCGCGGGGACGCCGAGACGGTCGGTCAGCGTGGTCCACCAGTGGCGCACCTGCGGGTGTCCGGACCACCGGTCGGCGGGCACGGCACGCAACCCGTCCGCCGGCTCCGGCAGGCCGCCGGCGACCGCGCGCAGGGCCCGGCCCCGGGCGTGCCCCGGGTTCGCCCCGACGCTGAAGCCGTCGCCGCCGAGAAGGAGTTCGGCGGCCCGGCAGAACAGCTCCAGGCGGGCCAGGTCCAGCCGGGGCGCGCCGCCGACCAGGACGCCGTCAGGGTGGCCCGCCCGGCGCATTACGCAGTGCGCGAGCGGTACGGGCAACTGGCGCAGGTCCCCCGGGAGCGGCTCGGGCAGCAGCCCGCACCGGTCGTCGGTGAGGGCCGCCAACCGCCGCAGCGCCTCCCCGAGGGTGGCGGCCGCAGGCAGGAGCCCCCGCCGATCGGCATCCACCAGGTCGGGTCCGAGCCAGTTGCGGTAGTCCGCCCGCGACGGCCGGGCGTTCGCGAGCAGTACCGCGGGCAGCCCGGGCAGCAGCCGGTCGTCCTCCCCTTCGTCCGCCGGGTCCGGCAGCCCGGCGGCCCCGCACAGCAGCCGGTGCGCGGCGGCGCCCGAGAGCAGCGCGAAGAACGCGGCGGGCACGGCGGGTACGGCGGGTACCTCGGCCGTCGCGAACACGGCGGGCGTGGCCTGTGTGGCGGGCGCTCCCGGCGGTCCGGGGCGGTCGAGCCGGGCCTCCAGGGCCTCGGCCTCGGACCGGATCTGGGCGGGACTGCCGAGCGCGGTGGCGTACCCGCGCCCGGCGCGCCGGCCGACCGCCACGCCCCGGACGGGACCCGGCCCTCGGGCGTACAGGAGGACCCGGTCTCCGGGGAGATCCGGATCGACGGTGTACGCGACGGGCAGCCCGCCCGCCGCCAACGCCCGCCCGGCAGCCCTGGCCAGGGGGCCGTCGGGAGCGCCCGACACCACCTCGGCGCGGGTTCCGAGGAGCGCCGCCCGCGCGGTGTCGGGCCGCTCGGCCGTCACACCGAGCCAGTCCTCGACCGGACCGGTCGGGGTGGTCCGTGCGGTGGTCGGGTGTGGCGTCGGGTCCGCCATGAGCAGGTCGTGCGCCTCCAGTTGTCCCACGAGCGTGTCCACCGCCCGGCGCAGCGCGGAGCCCGGCTCCAGGCCGCCCAGGAACTCCTCGAACCCCCCGTCGCGCAGGGGCTCCTCCACCACGCGCCACAGGGTCGGCAGCGCCTTGCTGCCCTCCAGGGTGACGCTCCCGCGCCGCCCGCGCAGGTGCAGGCCTTCGCGCAACGGGGTCACGGCCACCCCGGGACGCAGCCGCCGCACGGCCCGGGAGCCCGCATCCGGCCCCGGGCGCGCGCCCGGCCCCGGCCCCGGCCCCTGCCCCGGGCGCGCGTCCGTGCCCGTGCCCGCGTCCGGACGGGCGGCAGAGCCCGCGTCCGCGTCCGCGCCCGTGCCCGTACGCGCGTCAGAGCCCGAGCCCGGGTCGGCGTCCGCTGTGGCGGGCTCGCGCGGGGTGGTGGGGTGCTCGGCGCTCACGAGGCCCCCTCCACGGCGTCGACGGCCGCGCCGAGCTCCGTACGCCAGTCGCAGCCGGTCAGGCCTGGCACCGTACGGATCACCAGGTGCGCCGCCAGGTACCGCTCCGGCGGGCGGACGTCGCAGATGGCCAGCAGCCGGTACAGGGCGTTCGTGGACGCACGGTGGATCAGGTAGTCGGGGCGGCTCCACATCGACCCCTCGGGGTCGGAGCGACTCAGCAGTTCGTGGAAGGCGCTGTAGCCGGTGCGTTCCTCGTGGTTCCAGCGCCGCGCCGTCCCCGGGTCCCCGGTGGCCGCGGCCCGCGCCCGGTACGCGTCCGGGGAACCGTGCAGGTCCGCGCCCCCCTCGTACCGGTCCCGGACCAGGTCCCAGGCGCCCGCCGAGTACGCGGACCAGGCCCGCTCCCACCCCTCGGCGCCACCGCCGGAGATCCGCCCGACGAGCCCGGTCACCGCGTCCTCCACGCGCTCGGCGTGACGTTCGAACCGGTCCCGCAGCCGTCCGTCCGGATCCTCGTGGAACAGGAAGTCCTCCAGGTGCGACACGTACGAGTAGTGACCGCCCGCCAGCCCGCCGGGGTGGGCGCCGGCGTGCGCGGCGAGCGCGACCACCGCGAGCTGGACCCGGGCCTGTGCGGAATCGCCGTGCTCGCCGAGGAAGGCGGCGCCGGCGCGCAACGGGCCCAGGCCGGCGCGCAGGAGCTCGTCGCGCAGGTCGGCGCCGTCGTCGCCGAGGAGACCGCGCAGCGCGGTGCGGTCGACGGCCTCGACCCGGACGGTGTTGTCCGCGACGATCGGCCCGTAGGGACCGGCGACGAGTTCGGCGCGGCCGGCTTCCTCCGCCCGCTCCAACAGCTCGGCCTCGGTGAGGTCGCCGTGCGAGGGGTGGACCCGGAGCCAGGCGCGGACGTCGGTCACGGCGGCCTCGGCGGCGGCGTCGACCCGTTCGCGCGGGCCCACCAGGCGCAGCCTCAGGTGCGGGCCGTGCAGCCAGTGCCGCTCCACGTGGGCGGCGCACCCGTCCGCCGCGAACGCCTCGGCGAGCGGCAACACCACCTCACGCAACAGGGGCGCCTTGACGGGGTGGTGGTGGTAGACGACCACGTCCCGGGCTTCCCGGACGTCCCCGGCCTCCGGGGCGTGGCCGTCGCTGGATCGCACGCCTCGCACGCCTCGCACGCTCTCTTCCGGCTCTCGTGATTCTCGTGGTTCTCGTGATGCTTGTCGTTCTTGTCGTTCTCGAACCGTCGTCGTGTCCCGGTTCATCGCAGCCGTCCGGGCCGATTGACCTCAAGTACCAGTTCGACCGCGTGGGTCGGGGTGTCCAGGCCGCCGGGTGCGGGGAGCGCCTCTTCCAGGACCGCGCCGCCTTCGGTGTGTCGGGACAGCCACTTGGCCAGGCACCGCAGGTGCAGCGCGTTGCCGAGGTCCACCAGGTGCGGCTTGGGGCGGTTCAGCCGGTTCAGGAAGTCGGCGGTGGCCCGCCCGGTGACGGGGCCGCCGACCGGGTGCAGGAAGAGCTGCTCGGGCAGGTCCAGCAGGGCGCGCCAGCGGACCGCGGCCGCGGCCGGCACCGGGTCGGTGCCGAGGTCGGCGCGCAGGGCCCGGACGACGTCGGGCGGCAGCAGCCAACGCCGCCGGCGGAGCACCACGTGGCGGTGGAGCAGCCGGGGGGTGCGCGTCACGAGCCCGCCCGGCGCGGTGACGGCGCGACGGGGCACGAGCGCCCCGAAGTCGACGGCGCCCTCGGGGTGGTCGGCCAGGTGGGCGCCGATGCGGCGCGGCAACAGCACGGGCGCGAGGAACCCCGGGTACAGCACGTCGAGGTGTTCCCCGGTGCTCCGCAGCCGCAGGCGCACCTGGTCGGTCGCCTCGTCGTGGACGAGGTCCAGGTCGCCCTCGCCGATCGAGGCCCGGCCGCGGTCGGGGCCGATCTCGTCCGGGACGAGCAGCGGGTGCAGGTTGGCGTTGAAGCCGCCGACGGGTCGGATCTGCGCGGCGCGGGCGCCGGGGCCCAGCCCGCGGCGGATCTGCCGGGACACCTCGGCGGCGGCGCGCGGATCGAGGGCGTCCAGGAACCGGCTGGTGAACCGGCCCCACCCGCCGTACACGTGGTTCACGCACAGCGGGCCCGGGCCGAGGTCGGCCGGCCGCGGACCCGGCTCCCGCTGGAGGAAGTACGCGTAACCGAGCGGGCGTTCGGCGGTCCAGTCGGGCAGCCGCCCGCCGAGACCGGAGACGAGGTCCGGGGGCAACACGACCGCGTCGTCGGCGGCGGGAGGGCCCTGCGGGGGGTCCGTGACCGCCCGGACGACCTCCGCGCGGAGGTCGGCGAGCGCGCCGGCCCCGGTGGGGAAGGCGGCCCGGTCGCCGGGGGCGAGCGCCGCGAGCCGACCGGCCGCCTCCCAGGCTTCGGCCACCTCGGCCCCGAACTCCCACGGGTGGCGGCAGGTGCCGCCGGATCCGTACCGCGCGACGAAGCGGTCGCGGACGATGCGGCGGAGCAGGTGCCCGAGGTCGAACAGCTCGGCGAGCGCGGTGACCTCGCCGAGCGCCTCGTGGTCGGCGTCGTCGAGGAAGCCGTCGACGGGCAGCGGGTGGGGGGCGACGACGTCCTCGGACAGCACGTTCAGGGGCGCGGACACCGGCGGTACGGGACGTCCCGCGTCGGCCAGGGTCGCCTTCCAGTCCCGGGACAGGTCGTCGAGCAGGGCGGGCCGTTCGGCGGCGGACGCCGCCGCGAAGGCGGCCGTGACCCGGGCGAGTTCGTCGACGAGGTCGGCGCGTGCCGCGTCCTCGGGGTGGGTCGCGCCGAGGGTGCGCAGCCACGCCGAGAGGCGTTCCAGCGGGTCGCCGTCCTGGGGCGCCACCGGGTCGCCCGGCACCAGCAGCCCGGCCTGCCCCAGGCGGTCGAGGAAGGCCGAGGCGGCGGCGGGGCCGTCGTCGCCCGCCCCTTTCAGGGCTTCGGCCAGCCGCTGTGCCAACCCGGCCAGGGGCACCGGGGTCTCGGCGTGCTCGGTGACCAGGTCCAGGGGGCCGCCGTAGGGCAGTTCGACCTCGTCCTCCTCGGCCACCAGGTAACGGCCGCCGGCGAAGGCGGTCCGGTCGCGGGAGAACGCGGCCCGGCCGTCCTTGACCCGGGCGCTGCTGGTGATCCGGTGGGGGAGGGCCGCCCGGCGGTGCGGCGCGGTCAGGAGCGCGAGGGTCAGGGCCGTCGTCAGGGTGCGGTTGACCTTCACGACCGGGTGCAGGGGGTCCGTGAAGAGCGGCGCGGTTCCCCACGCGGTACCGGGCCGATCCGGTGCGGAGCCCGACGAGACGCCCCAGCCGACGGCGGTGAACCAGGACAGCGGGCTCGTCTTGGTACTGGCCCGCAAGGCGTACCGCAGTACGGTGGGTTCCTCCTTGCGCGCCCTGCGGTCGAGCACGCCGGTGCCGGCCCGTTCCACGGCCCGGAGCAGATCGGCGCTGGTGAGGGCGACGGCCTTGCCGAGGGCCGGTTCGCGACACAGGGCGGCCAGGGCGGCGCGCTCACCGGCCAGCGCCTGATCGGCGGCGTCGCCCAACTCGGCCAGCACCGCGCCCCGTCGGGCGCGCAGCGCGAGCCAGGACGCGAGCGGGGGAACCCGGTCCGGTAGGTCTCCGAGGCGTTCCAGCAGGGCGGGCCGGGGCTCGCGACCGTTGTGCAGGGCCCGGCGCAGCGGGAGCACGACGTCGCGGTGGAACTCCGCCGGATGACCGTCCCGGCTGTCGTACAGGGCGTCGCAGAGCGGCCCGGTGATCCGCGGCAACCGCGTGTCGAGCCGGTGCAGGTGGGCGAGCAGGGCACGGAACCGTGCGGCGGGCGGCTGCTGGGCCGGGTGCGCGAGCACGGTGGCGCGGACCAGCGCGTAGGGCGCGGAGCGCACCCGGTAGCCGCCGGCGCCGGTGTCCGTGTCGGTGGCCGGCCGGCGCGGCTGCGACATGACGGTTCCCTCCTGTCGGTGATGACGCGCGGGCCTCCCGCCGTACGCGGTGTGCGCGGCGTACGGCGGGAGGTGTCACGACGTGAGCGGGTGTTCGTGCCCGACGGCTACAGCGTCGGGACCTCGGGTCGCTCCGGCTGGGCGCAGGAGGACGAGCCCTGGCAGGAGCAGGAACCCCATGAGGCCCCGCCCTCGGGCAGTGCCACCGTGTCCCGCATGGAGGTCACGGTGAGGTCGCCGAGGTCGAGGTCGAGGTCGTCGAGTGCGAAGCCGGGGCCGGGGGTGGCTCGGTCCATGGAGGTCTCCTCCGATCGGAAGGGCGACGGTCGACGGGCGAGGGCCGTCGGGTGCGACGGGTCGACGGTCGACGGTCGGGGCGTGCGGCGGTCGGGTGTCCGCCGCGGGTGGCGCGCACCGGTGTGGGTGCGCGCCGCTCGTGAGGTGGTGCGTCGCGTGGTGCGTGGTGCGTGGTGCTCAGGCCCGTGGTGCCGAGGCCGTGGTGCGCCGGCCCGTGATGTGCCGGCCGTCGTGCGAAGGCGTGCGAAGGCGTGCGGAGGTCAGCCCGCGAGTTCGCCCGCGTCCAGCGTCGGCTGGGCGCAGGAGGACGAGCCCTGGCAGGAACAGGAACCCCAGGACGCCCCGCCCTCGGGCAGCGCGACGGTGTCGCGCATGGAGGTGACGGTGAGGTCGCCGAGGTCGAGGTCGAGGTCCTGGAGGGCGAACTCGGGGGTGCGTGCGATGTCGGACATGCGTGTCTCCCGGAAGGTGGAAGTGATAGCCGAATGTGCCGTGACCGAACGCCCGGTCCACGGGACGGTGTCACCCGGCCCCGAGGGTCTCCGGCGTACGTCCGGCCGGGCCCGCAGGCGAGCGATCCTCCGTCCCCTGGGTGAGGACCGCGGTTCGATCTCCTGGATCCGGGCTCCGTCCGGCCGTTGACCGGCCAGGCATCCACGATCATGCACGGTGCTGCAGGACCGCTGGAGGGGAGATGCAGCCAATATCCCGGCCAACGGAAGCCGGTGCTCCGTCCGGTATCGGGCCCTGCTCCGGGGGGAGTTGAAGGTTGCGTCCGCGCAGGCCGCGCACCGGGCCGTCGCCCGTCGCCCGTCGCCCGCGCTACGGGTTCCGTACGTACGCCCCCGCGCGCGCGGCCACCACCGCGGCCGTCGCGGCACGGTCGGCGGCCGCCTCGTCCAGGGGCAGCGTCGTGGTCAGCAGTCTGTAGTAGAGGGGGGCGGACGCGGCGCGGACGACCTCGTGCGCGTCGGTGCCCTCGGGCACCTCGCCCCGGGCCGCGGCCCGCGCGACGCACGGGGCCCACTCCTCGACGCGGACGGCGTAGAAGCCGTGCAGCGCCTCCGCCGCCTTCGCGTCGCACGTCGCCGCCGCGATCACCGCCTTGAACAGGGCGCCCTGCCTCGGATCGGCCAGCGTCCGCGCCACCAGCCGGGTGTTCGCCGTCAGGTCCCCGAGGAGCGAACCCGTCTCCGTACGGGGCACGGACTGCTGCGCCATGTCCGACAGGAGGTCGGTCACGAGGCCGGTGACGGTTCCCCAGCGGCGGTAGACGGTCGTCTTCCCCACCCCGGCGCGGCGCGCCACGTCGGCGAGGTCCAGATGGGAGAAACCCCGCTCGGCCAGGACGTCCCCGGCAGCCCGGAGCACCGCCGCCCGTACGCGCGCGGTGCGACCGCCCGGCCGGGTGGTTCCCGGTTCGACCTCGGCGCCGGCCTCGCTCCCGGTACCTCCGGTCTCCGTACCGGCTTCGGTCCCGACTCCGGTCCCGACTTCGGTCTCACCCTCGGGCTCGCCCTTCGCGAACTCCATAACGGGACTCCTGTTCCATTAATGAGCATGGCTTGTTACGCTGGCCCCATCTTAACGGAACTGCGGACCCATTAGTTCGAGGGTTCGCGGCTGAGGAGGAGATGCGTCATGGAGTACAGGCGGTTGGGTGCGTCCGGGCTTCAGGTGCCGGAGCTGAGTTTCGGTGCGGGGACCTTCGGCGGGCAGGGGCCGCTCTTCGGCGCCTGGGGCAACACGGGCGTCGAGGAGGCGCGCCGCCTCGTGGACATCTGCGTCGACGCCGGCATCACGATGTTCGACACGGCCGACGTCTACTCGGCGGGCGCCTCGGAGGAGGTGCTCGGAGCCGCCCTCAAGGGCCGACGGGAGCAGGTGATCATCTCCACCAAGGCCGGCCTGCCCACGGGCGAGGGCCCGGGTGACGCCGGCACCTCCCGTTCCCGCCTGATCACCTCCGTCGACGACGCCCTGCGCCGCCTCGGCACCGACTACATCGACCTCTTCCAACTGCACGCCTTCGACGCCGGCACCCCCGTCGAGGAGGTGCTGTCCACCCTGGACGACCTGGTCCGGGCCGGGAAGATCCGCTACACCGGTGTCTCCAACTTCTCCGGCTGGCAGACGATGAAGTCCCTCTCCACCGCCGACCGGCACGGCCGCGCGCGTTACGTGGCCCACCAGGTCTACTACTCCCTCATCGGCCGCGACTACGAGTGGGAGCTGATGCCGCTCGGCCTCGACCAGGGACTGGGCGCGATCGTCTGGAGCCCGCTCGGCTGGGGCCGGCTCACCGGCAAGATCCGCCGGGGCCGGCCGCTGCCCGCCGGCAGCAGGCTGCACGACACCGCCGACTACGGTCCGCCGGTCGACGACGAGCACCTGTACCGGGTGGTCGACGTCCTGGACGAGATCGCGGAGGAGACCGGCAAGGCCGTCCCGCAGATCGCCCTGCGGTGGCTGCTCCAGCGGCCGACCGTGTCCTCCGTCATCGTCGGCGCCCGCAACGAGGAACAACTGCGCCAGAACCTCGGCGCCGTGGGGTGGACCCTCACCCCCGACCAGATGGCGAGGCTCGACACGGCGAGCGAGCGCCCGGCCCCCTACCCCCACTTCCCGTACCGGCGGCAGGAGGGCTTCGCCCGCCTCAACCCGCCGGCGGTCTGACGCCCCCGCGCGCGTACGGGCACCGCCGCCCGGGCCGCCTGGGCCCTCTTCGGCCTCCCTGACGCCCCCGCGCGCGTACGGGCACCAGCGGCAGTCCAGAGCCGTACCGACCCGCACTCGGGACGCCCCGCGCGCGTACGGGCACCAGGCCGCGCGTACGGGCCACGCGGCGGCCGGGAGGCGCCGGACGACAGCCCCCACCTCCCGGGCCCCCGCACCTCACGCCCGCCCCTCGCGCCGTGTGTGGTTCGTCGTAACGCCCGCGCGGTCCCGCCCGTCACGCGCGCGCAACACGCGCTTCTTACGGTGAGGGCCGCGGGACGGACCCGCGCACCCCGGTGGCGTCCGGAAGCTCCCGGCGCCACCCGGTGTTCCCGACGGGGGGCTCCTGTGGCCGATGCGGATGCGGCGACCAGCCGGGTACGGACGGTCTGCTCCTACTGCGGTGTCGGCTGCGGAATCGTGTTGGACCTCGCCCGCGGCCCCGACGGACGCCGGACACCGGTGAAGGTCACCGGCGACCGGCGGCACCCCGCGAACTCCGGACGCCTGTGCACCAAGGGCGCCACCCACGTCGACATGACGGCCGCGCCCGGCCGCCTGGAGACCGCGCTGATCCGCCGGGACCGCGGCTGCGAACCCGCCCCCGCCGACGTGGACGCGGCCGTCACCGAGACGGCCCACCGCCTCCGGGAGATCCTCGACGCCCACGGCCCCGACGCACTCGCGCTCTACGTCTCCGGCCAGATGTCCCTGGAGGCCCAGTACCTGGCGAACAAGCTGGCCAAGGGCTTCCTGCGCACCAGCCGGATCGAGTCCAACTCCCGGCTGTGCATGGCGAGCGCCGGCAGCGGCTACAAGTCCTCGCTCGGCGCCGACGGACCGCCGGGCTCGTACGAGGACTTCGAGCACGCCGACGCGTTCCTCGTCATCGGCGCCAACATGGCCGACTGCCACCCCATCCTCTTCCTGCGGATGATGGACCGGGTCAAGGCCGCCGGCGCCCGACTCATCGTCGTCGACCCCCGGCGCACCGCCACCGCCGACAAGGCCGACCTGTTCCTGCAGATCAGGCCGGGCACCGATCTGGCCCTCCTCAACGGCCTGCTGCACCTGCTCGTCGAGAACAACCGGACCGACCCCGAGTTCATCGCCGCCCACACCGAGGGCTGGGAGGCCATGCCCGCCTTCCTGGCGGACTACCCGCCCGACAGGGTCTCCGAGATCACCGGCATTCCCGAGGCGGACATCCGCCTCGCCGCCCGCTGGATCGGCGAGGCGGGGGAGTGGACGAGCTGCTGGACCATGGGCCTGAACCAGTCCACCCACGGCACGTGGAACACCAACGCCCTGGTCAACCTGCACCTGGCCACCGGCGCGATCTGCCGACCCGGCAGCGGCCCCTTCTCCCTCACCGGCCAGCCCAACGCCATGGGCGGCCGCGAGATGGGCTACATGGGGCCGGGCCTGCCCGGGCAACGCTCCGTACTGGTCGACGAGGAAAGGGAGTTCACCGAGGACCTGTGGGGCGTGCCGCGCGGCACCCTGCGCACCGACGTCGGGCGCGGCACCGTGGAGATGTTCGAGGAGATGGCCGCCGGCGCGGTCAAGGCGTGCTGGATCATCTGCACCAACCCGGTCGCCTCGGTCGCCAACCGCGGCACGGTCATCAAAGCCCTGGAGACCGCCGAACTGGTCATCACCCAGGACGTGTTCGCGGAGACCGAGACGAACGCCTACGCCGACATCGCGCTCCCCGCCACCCTGTGGTCGGAGTCGGACGGGGTGATGATCAACTCCGAGCGCAACCTCACCCTGGTCCCGGGGGCCGCCGACCCGCCCGGTCAGGCCGTCCCCGACTGGCGGTTGATCGCCCGGGTGGCCTGCGAGATGGGATTCGCCGACGCGTTCACGTACACCTGCGCCGAGGAGGTGTTCGAGGAGCTGCGGCAGGCCTGGAACCCCCGGACCGGCTGGGACCTGCGCGGCGTCACCTACGAACGGCTGCGCTCCACCCCCGTGCAGTGGCCGGCCGCGCCCGGCGGCCCCGACCGGAACCCGATCCGCTACCTCAACGACGGCGTCAGCCAGACCCTGGTCGAGCGCCCGGACGGCACCCGCCCCCGTCTGGTGTTCCCGACCGACAGCGGGCGGGCCGTCTTCCACGCCCGCCCACACCTGCCCGCCGCCGAACTACCCGACGATGACTACCCGTTCGTCCTCAACACCGGGCGCCTCCAGCACCAGTGGCACACCCTGACCAAGACGGGCCGGGTCGCCAGGCTGAACAAGCTCAACCCCGGGCCGTTCGTCGAGATCCACCCGCGGGACGCGACCTCCCTCGGCATCACCGCCGGCGACGCCGTGGAGGTGGCCTCCCGCCGGGGCCGGGCGGTGCTGCCCGCCGTCGTCACCGACCGGGTCAGGCCGGGGAACTGCTTCGCCCCCTTCCACTGGAACGACCTGTTCGGCGAGTACCTCGGCGTGAACGCCGTCACGAACGACGCCGTCGACCCGATCTCCTTCCAACCCGAGTTCAAGGCCTGCGCGGTGACACTGACCAAGACCCGGGCCCCGCTGCCCGCCACGCCCCCGGCCCCGTCCGGTGCCGCCGAGACGACCACCCCGCAGGCCGCCTCCGTACCCGTCCCCGCCCTGGCGGCGCTGTGCGGCCCCGGCGGCCTCGCGCCCCCGGTCCTCGCCGACCACGAGCGCCGCTACCTGTCCGGCTTCCTCACCGGACTCGCCGCCGCACCGCCCGACGCGGGCGTGCCCACGCTCCCCCCGGACGCCCCGTTCGAGGCCGCGCACGCGCTCTGGATCGACGGCGTCCTCGCCGGGACGTACTCCCGCGGACCGGCGTCGCCGCCCGAGCCGCCCTCGGGACCACCCGCGCCCCCCGAGACCGCACCGGGCGGGGCGCCGGCCCCGTCCGTCACCGACACCCCGGCCCGTCGGATCGTGGTCCTGTGGGCCTCCCAGACGGGCAACGCCGAGGACCTCGCCACCACCATCGGCGACGGACTCGCCGCGGACGGCCACCCGGCGGCCGTGCACGACATGGCGGACCGCACGCCGCTCTCCCTGACCCCCGGCACCGACCTGCTGGTCGTCACCAGCACGTTCGGCGACGGCGACGCCCCCGACAACGGGGCCGGGTTCTGGGAGGCGCTCGGCGACCTTGCCGCCCCCGCGTTCCAGGACGTCCGGTACGCCGTACTGGCCCTCGGCGATTCCCAGTACGACGCCTTCTGCGGCCACGGCCGCCGGCTCGACCGGCGCCTCGACGAACTCGGTGCCGTACGCCTGCTGCCCCGGGTGGACTGCGAGCCCGACTACGAGGAACCGGCCCGTCAGTGGCTGGAGCGGGTCCGCGCCGCCCTGACCGCCGCCCCGCACCCGACGGCCGGCCCCGAGCCCGCACCTGCCCCCGTGTCCCCCACCCCCGTGTCCCCGACCCCCGTGTCCCCGACCTCCGCGTCCCCGGCCGCTCCGGGCCCCGCCCGCAAGGACGCCCCGCACCTCGCCCGGCTGTCCGGCAACCGGCTGCTGAGCCTGCCCGGCGCCGCCAAGGAGATCCGCCGGTTCACCTTCGACCTGGGCGAGGACGGCCCCGCGTACGAGGCGGGCGACGCCCTCGGGGTCCAGCCCGTCAACTGCCCCGACCTGGTGACGCAATGGCTGGCGACCACCGGCCTGTCCCCGGACGCCGAGGTCGCCGTCGACGGCCACGACCCGATGCCGTTCGTCGAGGCGCTCCACCGGCACCTGGACATCACGCGCGTCACCACCGACCTGCTGCGCCTCGTCACCGAACAGACCGGCGACCGCACCCTGAAGCACCTGACGCGCCCCGACAACAAGGACGGCCTCGCCCGCTGGACCTGGGGCCGACAGCCCGTCGACGTCCTGACCGAGTACCCGGTCCGACTCGGCGCCCAGGAGTGGGTCGACCGCCTCAAACCGCTCCGCCCCCGCCTCTACTCGATCTCCTCCAGCCCCCTCGTCGACCCGCGCGAGGTCAGCCTGACCGTATCCGTCCTGCGCTACGAGGGACCGCGCGGCCACCGGCGCAAGGGCGTCGCCTCCGGCTTCCTCGCGGACGCCGAACCGGGCACACCCGTACCGCTGTTCGTCCGGCGCTCGGCGAACTTCCGGCCGCCCGCGAACCCGGACACCCCGGCCGTCATGGTCGGCCCCGGCACCGGCATCGCACCGTTCATGGGCTTCCTCGAACACCGCCGCGCCCTCGGCCACCCGGGCGCCAACTGGCTGTTCTTCGGCGAACAGCGCCGCGCCACCGACTTCTCGTACCGTGCCGAGTTGGAGGAACTCCATCGGCACGGCACCCTCAGCCGCCTCGACCTCGCCTTCTCCCGCGACCAGCGGACCAAGGTGTACGTCCAGGACCGCATGCGCGAGCACGGCGCTCAACTCTGGTCCTGGCTCCGGGACGGAGCCCACTTCTACGTGTGCGGCGACGCGAGCCGCATGGCCAAGGACGTGGACCGGGCCCTGCGCGACGTGGCCGTGACCCACGGCGGCCTGAGCGCCGACGAGGCGACCGCCTACCTGAAGCAGCTCGCCGCGGACAGGCGCTACGCCCGCGACGTCTACTGAGCCGACCGGGCAGCCGACCGGCCGCTCGGGCGTGTCATCATCGAGCGGATCTCGGAAGGGGAGCCGGATGAAGGAGCGCGGCGAGCTGTCCGCGTGCGCGATCGCCCGCGAGGTCAACGCCGGTCGGCTGTCCGCGCGCGAGGCGACGGAGGACGCCCTCGCCCGGATCGCCCGCGACGACACCGGGCTACGGGCCTTCACCGCACTGTGGCCGCGCGAGGCCGCCGAGCACGCGGCGGCCGTCGACCGCCGGGTACGGGAGGGCCACCGGCTTCCGCTGGCCGGGGTGCCCCTGGGGGTCAAGGGCACCGAGGGGCCCGGCTCGCTCCAGACCGCCCGCCTGATCGCCGCGGGCTGCGTACCCGTGGGCGCCACCTCCACCCCCGGCCCGGGCACCCGCTGGCAGACCTGGGGCGCAACCGATCGCGGCGTGACCCTCAACCCCCTCGACCCGCGGTGGAGTCCGGGCGGCTCCAGCGCGGGATCGGCCGTCGCGGTCGCCGCCGGGATGGTGCCCCTGGCCACGGGAAGCGACGGGGCGGGATCCGTGCGCATCCCGGCGGCCTGGTGCGCGGTCATCGGCCTCAAGCCCACCAACGGCCTCGTGCCCGCCCGCGACCGCGCCGGCCTGAACATCGCCGGCCCGCTGGCCCGCCACGCGGCGGACGCCGCCGTGTACCTGGACGCGCTCACCGGGACGAGCACCGCGTCCCGTGCCCTCGCGGCCCCCGCGCGCCCCCTGCGCACGGCGTGGTCCCCGGACCTGGGATTCGCCGCGACCCGGCCCGACATCGCGGAACGCGCCCGTACCTTCCTCCACGACCTGTCCCGCGCCGGGGCGACCGAGCCCGTCGACGTACCGGTGCTCCTCGTCGATCCCGCCGCGTGCTGGCGGAGCCTGCGCGGACACACCCCGGCGGACGCGGAACGCGTCGCGCGGACCCGGGCCGCGCTCGCTCACGCCCTCGACCGCGTCTTCGCGGAGGTCGACCTCCTGGCGACCCCCACCACCCCCAACGCCCCCCACGGTCACGACGGCCCGGGCGACACCCTGAGCGTGGCGCTGACCTGGGCTTTCAACATCAGCGGTCATCCCGCCATCAGCATCCCCGCCGGCCTCACCGCCGACGGCGAACCCGTGGGACTCCACCTGGTGGGCCGCCGCGGCCGAGAGGCGGACCTCCTCTCCGTCGCCGCCGCGGCCGAGAACCCGGCGCGCCCGAGGGCCTTCCGACGAAGCAGGTGACCGACACCGACGCCTTCGGCACTCCCCCCGAGCGCCTGCCCGAACCCGGCCTGTCGGCGCGACCTCTCACGGCCTGCGGAAGGACTCCGCGTAGATGTGCCGGATGAGGTCGGTGTCGATGTCCGGGGTGGGATCGTTGTCGAGATTGCCGCTGATCCCGTCGACGAACGTGTCGATGTCGCGTGCGGTGAACCCCCAGTCCTCCAGTCCGGTCGCCAGCCCCGCCGTGTCCAGCACGCCGGACACGGCCTGGTGGATGTCGTGCCGGCCCAGGGCCTCGGCGACGTCGGCGAGACCGTCCTCGGCGTGCGGTTGGACGGTGCGCAGCCAGGCCGGGTAGAGCAGGGCCAGGCCCCTGCCGTGCGGTACGTCGATCCGCCGGACCGCGCCCATCGCCTGCTGGAGGCGGTGCGGCAGACAGGTGCTCGCGCAGGCGACGTTGACGCCGCCGAGCAGCGCGGCGTGGGCCATCGCCTCCCGGGTCCGCGGGCCGGCGTTCCCGGCGGCGACCAGGGGCAGGTGGTCGTGGATCAGCGCGATGGCGTGCCGCGCGTGGGACCGGCTCTCGTCGGTCGCGCGGGCCGCCACGTAGCCCTCGATGGCGTGGGCGAGCGCGTCGAAGGCGGTCTCGACGGCGACCGCGACCGGGAGGGGCGCGGTCAGGTCCGGGTCCACGACGGCGACCTTGGGGAAGACGTCGTCGCCGCGGATGCCGGACTTGAAGCCCCGGACGACGTCGGTGACGATCGCCCCCTTGGTGACCTCGGACCCGCTGCCGGCCGTCGTCGGCACGGCGATGACGGGGAGCGCGGACGGTGAGGCGTCGAGCGTCTCGCCGATGATCTCGCGCACGGTGTCGTACGGGCCGGCCACGGCCACGGCCTTGGCCGCGTCGATGGCGCTGCCGCCGCCGAGGCCGATCACGACGTCGCAGGACCGCGACCTCGCCAGCGCGACTGCCTCGTCGATCTCGTCGGACCGCGGGTTGGCGCTGATCCTGTCGAAGACGGTCACCGACAGGCCCGCCCGGCGCAGCGAATCCGCCGCCCGGTCCAGGAAGCCGTGTCGGCGCATCGCGGTGCGCCCGCACACGATCAGCGCGTGCCCGCCCCACTGGGCCGAGAGCGCGCCGACCCGGTCCAGGGTGCCGCTCCCGAAGACCACGTGGGTGGGTACGGGGAACTCAAGCCGCATGGTCACCGACTCCCTTCTTGTGGTTGTCCTCGAGTGCCTCGAAGACGGCGCAGGTGCCGTCCGCGAGGTAGTGCAGTGCGGAGCCGCCGCCGGTGGACCGGGGGCCGGTCCAGGGAAGCTCCGCGACGGTGTCGCCGCCGAGCAGCAGGGTGTGCGGATCGCCGGGCGCACGGGCACCCAACACCGCTGCCGCGGCACGGTGGTTGCCCTCGGCGTGTCTGCCGGGGGTGCCGGCCACCAGGACCCGGCCGGCCTCCCGGACCGCGTCCACCGCCCACCCCTCCAGGTCGAAGTCGACGATGGCCCAGCCGTCCGGGACACCCGCCTCGACGTCCACGGTCCGGGTCGCGCCGCCGGGGCCGGCGATCAGGACCGTACGGGGCAGGTGGATGCGGGCCCGGCGCCGGCCGCCGAGCACGGTGCGTGCCGCGGTGGCACAGCGCTCGGCATCGGTGCCCAGCTCGGAGGCGCCGATGGCGTGACCACCGACCGCCAGCAGGGTGTTGAGCACCACCCCGCCGGGGATCACCACGTCGTACGTGCGCGTCAGGCTCTCCAGCCCCACCACCGTCTTCTCCGGTTTGACGCCGCCCAGCACGGCCACCGAACCGGCCGGCCCGCCACCGGCCGCCCCGCCACCGGCCGCCCACGGCCGCAGCAGCTCGGTCTCGCGCAGGAGGCTGGAGGCCGCGTAGCCCGGGAGGAAGTCGAGGATGCCGACGTTGGAGGCGTGGCGGCGGTGTGCCTTGGAGAATCCGCCGACCGCCACCCGGTCGCCCAGGCGGGCGAGCGCGGCGGCAAGTTCGCGGTCGCCGCGTTCCTCGCCCGCCTCCAGCCGGACGTTGCCGAACAGTGCGATCTCCCCGTCGCGCAGCTCCTCGGCCCAGCGCCGGGCCTGCCGCGAGGAGCACTCCGGTAGATAGCGGACCTCCCGGCCCAGGCGCCGGCCGAGGTACCCGGCCAGATGGTCCAGGTGCCGGGCCGTGCCGTCCTTCGCGCTGCCCTGGTGGCTGAGGAGCGCGACCCGGGCGCCCGCCGCGGCCAGGCCGCGCAGGTCGTCCAGTTCGGTGTCGATCCGGCCGGTGTCGGTCAGTGCGGGGCCGACGTTGAACCCGGCGGAGTAGACCCAGCGCTCCCCGGGCACGACGGGATGATCGCGCAGCAGCCGCATGGTGCTCACAGCCCGTAGTGGGACAGGCCGGTCCGCTCGTCGAGACCGAACATCACGTTCATGTTCTGGATCGCGGATCCGGCCGCCCCCTTGACGAGGTTGTCGGTCACGGCGATCACCTTGACGAACCCCCGGGCGGCGTCGTAGTCCACGCCGATGTGGCAGAAGTTGGAGCCGGTGACGGCCTTCAGGCTCGGATAGACGCCGTACTCCTTGGCGTTGAGACCGGCCTTCTTCGGTGCGCTGTTGACGCGGACGAAGAACTCGTCGGCGTAGTGGCGCTCGTAGAGGTCCAACAGCGAGGCCCGGTCGATCCGCGCGCGCTCCTGAGGCCGGACGGCCAGACTCGCCTGGATGTAGATGCCCCGGGCGAAGTTGCCGTGTGCCGTGGTCATGTCGACGCACAGCTCCCGGCCGGCCAGCGGCGCGAGATGGTTCTCCAGCTCCGGGGCGTGGCGGTGCCCTTCGAGGCTGTACGGGAGCATGGAGCCGAACGCCTCGGCGTGCATGATCTCGGTGAGCGGCTTGTTCCCGGCCCCGGTGGTGCCGTTGACGGCGGCGAGGTGGACGGGGACGTCCAGGTCGGCGAGGCCGCTGCGCAGCAGGGGGGCCAGTCCGAGCACGGTGGTGATGGCGTAGCAGCCGGGGTTGGCCACCAGCCGGGCACCGGCGACCTGTTCGCGGTGGAGTTCGGTCACCCCGTAGACGGCCTCGTCGAGCAGGTGGGGGGCGGCGTGCGGCGCGCCGTAGACCTCGGCGTACCGCTGCGGGTCGCGGAAGCGGAAGTCGGCGCTGACGTCGACGACCTTCACCCCGCGGTCCAGGAAGAAGGCCGCCGAGCGCATCGCCTCGCCCGACGGGGTGCAGAAGAACACCACGTCGAGGTCGTCCGCGCGGCGCCGGAGTTCATCCACGTCGACGAAGGTCAGCCCGCAGCCGAGCAGATTGGGATGGACCCGGTCGAACTCCTCCCCGCCCCGGGCCGTGGGCGTGATGGAGGCGACTGCGGGGTGGTTGAGCAGCAGTCGGGCGAGTTCGCCGCCGGCGTGGCCCGTGCCTCCCACGATGCCGATACGGAGCGTCATGCGTCACCTCGCGGAGTAAGGATGATCTTGCCGGTGGTGGCCCTGCCCTCGGCCATCAGGCTCATGGCCTCGGCGGTGTCGGCCAGCGCGAACCGGTGCGTGACCATGGGGCGGGGGTCGATCTCCCCGGCGGCCAGCCAGGAGATCACGGTGTGGAAGTCCGCGGCCGTGGACAACGAGGAGCCGACGACCGTCACTTCCCGGCCGACGAGGGCGTTGGCCGCCAGCGTCACCGGGCCGTCGAAGAAGCTGACCACGATCACGGTGCCGCCGGCCCGCACGTGGCCGACCGCCTCGTCGAGCGCGCCGGGGTGGCCGGCGGCGACCACGACGACGTCCGCCTCCGCGGACGGGCCGGCCGGGGCGAGTACGTCGGCGTACGCGTCCGCGCCGAGGGCCAGGGCGCGGTCGCCCTTCTCTTGTCCGACGTCGGTGCAGGTGATCCGGGTGAAGCCGAGCCGGCGCGCCGCGATCAGGCAGGCCAGGCCGATGTTGCCGGATCCGATGACGCGCATCGTGCGCCCCGATGCCGGGCCGGCGAGCCGGACGGCGTGCAGGCCGATGGAGAGAGGTTCGACGAGCGCGCCGAGCTCCGGATCGAGCCCCGGGGGCAGGGCGAAGGTCATGTTCGGCCGGAGCGTCACGTACTCCGCGAAGGAGCCCTCCCACCCCAGGTGGCACAGATTCCGCTTGTCTCGGCAGAGGTTGGTGAGCCCCTGAGCGCACCGGTCGCAGCTCCCGCAGTGCGCGTAGGCCGCCGAGCAGACCAGGTCGCCGACGGCGAAGCCGCCCGCCGCCCGCTCCACGACGCCGCACAGCTCGTGGCCGAGGACGACCGGTGCGGTCTTGTAGGGGTGCGCGCCCCGGTAGGTGGCGAGGTCCGACCCGCACACGCCGGTGGCGAGCACCCGGACCAGCAGCTCCTCCCCGTCGGCGACGGGGGGCAGTGGCCCGCTGCGGTACTCGATCCGCCCGTACTCCGTGAGTACGGCGCTGTTCATCGGCACGAGGTGGCCACCTTCCGTCCGGCGAGCACCTCGTGCAGCGAGTCGAGGAGGATCCGGCCGATGCGTTCCTGGGAGTCCGCCGACATCGCGCCGATGTGCGGCGTGATCACGACGTTGTCCAACTCGGCGAGGCGGCCCGGGTTGCCCTCCTCGGCCACCACGTCGAGCGCGGCGCCCGCGATCTCGCCCTCGGTGAGCGCCCGGTACAGGGCATCCTCGTCGACCACGGGCCCCCGCGAGATGTTGACCAGCAACGCCGAACGCCTCATGGCCCGCAGCGAGCGGTCGTCGATCAAATGGTGCGTACGGTCGGTGAGCGGCACGGCCAGGCACACCACGTCGGCGGTGGCCAACAGCTCCTCCAGGGGAACGGCTTCGATTCCCTGTCCACGCAGTCGCACCCGGCGCTCGGGCGTGTCCCGGTCGACGGTGGCGATCACCCGCATCCCCATGCCCCGCGCCAACTCGGCGAGGCGCGTGCCGATCTGGCCCAGACCCACCAGGCCGAGGGTCTTCCCGCCGAGTTCGATGCCCGCGAGGGCGGCCTTGTTCCACACTCCGGCCCGCACCTGGCGGTCGGCCAGCACGATGTGGCGGGCCGCCGACAGCATGAGCCCCAGGGCCAGTTCGGCGACGGCCGGCGCGGAGACGCCGGGAACGTTGAACACGGCCACCCCGGCGGCTTCGGCGGCGTCGAGGTCGATGTTGTCGACCCCGGAACCCGCCCGCGCCACCACCTTCAGCCGGGGCGCAGCCCGTATGACGTCCGCGTCGATGCGCACGCCGCTGCGCACCACGATGACCTCGACGTCCTCGACCAGCCGCATCAGGCGGTCGGCCGGGGGCCGCAGCTCGACGTGGACGTCGTGGGTGCGGCGCAGTTCCGCCAGAGCGCTCTCGTGGATGGGGTCCACCACCAGCACCCGCGTGCGCGCGGCGGCGGGCACGGCCGGCGGGGCGCCGCCCGCTCGGGCGAGTTCCTGGACCGCGCGCCGGTCCAGCTTGCCGGACGGGGTCAGCGGCAGCGTGTCCACCCGCAGGAAGCGGTTCGGCACCAGGTAGGCGGGCACGGTGGCGCGGGCGTGGCGGCGCAGCGCGGCGACGCTGAAGGCGCCGTCGCCCGCCGGAACCACCAGCGTCACCAAAACGGCGGTGCCGTCGGCGTCGTACGTCACCGCGGCGGCCGCGTCGTGGACGGCCGCGTCGGCCCGCAGCGCCTCCTCCACCTCGGCGAGCTCCACCCGGTGGCCGCGGATCTTGACCTGCTGGTCGTTGCGGCCCAGGTATTCCAGGGCGCCGTCCGGCAGCCGGCGGGCGAGGTCGCCGGTGCGGTACCAGCGCGTCCCGTCGAACGTGCGGAAGCGGTCGGCGGTGAGCTCGGGCCGGTGCAGATAGCCCGCCGTCACCCCGGTGCCGGCCACCCACATCTCGCCGGCCTCGCCGTCGGGCACCGGTGCGAGGTCACGGTCGAGGAGCCGGACCGACAGATGGGGGAGCGGTACCCCGATGGGCGAGCGCACGGCGCCGGCGAGGTCCTCGGGGGTGAGCGTCCTGACCGTGGTGAACACGGTGGTCTCGGTGACGCCGTACATGTTGACGAACTCCGGTGCCCGGTCCCCGGCGGCGTCCGTGTACGCCTTGACGACGTCCAGGTCGACGTTCTCGCCCCCGAAGATCACATACCGCAGGGCGAGGTCGGGCGCGCCGGAGTCGGCGTACTCGCGGGCCAGGAACCGGAAGACGGAGGGCACCTGGTTGAGCACCGTGACACCCTCGTCGGCCAGCAGCCGCAGGAAGTCCTCGGTCGCGCGGGCCGCCGCCGCGGGAATCACCACGGCGGTACCGCCGGTGGCCAGCGGCCCCCACAGCTCCCAGACGGAGAAGTCGAAGCTGAAGGAGTGGAAGAGCGACCAGCGGTCCCGCGGTCCGAGGTCGAACAGCGGCAGCGTGGCTTCGAGGAGCGCCAGCACGTTGGCGTGCGTCACGACACAGCCCTTGGGCTGCCCGGTGGACCCCGAGGTGTAGATGACGTACGCCGGATCCTGCGGGTCCGGTGTGGCGGCGGGCTTCACCGGGGACGCGACGCCGGCCGCGGACGAGCGGGGGTCGATGACCTCGACGCCGTCCAGCCCGCAGGCGGCCGCCTGCTCCGGGTCGCCGACCAGGATCTTCACCTGGGCGTCGGCGACCATGTAGTGCAGCCGCTCGCGGGGATAGGTCGGGTCGAGCGGTACGTAGGCCGCCCCCGCCTTGAGGATGCCGAGGATCCAGCCGGGCACCCGGTGGGAGCGTTCCAGGAGCACGCCCACCAGGTCGCCGCGGCCCACCCCGGCGTCGGCGAGCTGCGCGGCGACGGAGTCCGACGCCTCGTCGAGCTCCGCATAGGTGATCTCCCGGCCGCTCTCGCAGAGGGCGGCGGCCTCGC
This sequence comes from Streptomyces sp. NPDC002602, assembly GCF_042889445.1. Lineage (NCBI taxonomy): Bacteria > Bacillati > Actinomycetota > Actinomycetes > Kitasatosporales > Streptomycetaceae > Streptomyces > Streptomyces sp. NPDC002602. Next base: position 194,697 of record NZ_JBIAQX010000010.1, read on the forward strand.
CCCTCAGCCTGACCGACCCGGCGAACAGGTCGGTCAGGCTGAGGGCGCCGACCAGTGGGTCAGCGCTGGTCACGGGTACCTCCGCCGGCCATGACGTCACCCTGGTCGACCGGCTTGTAGTAGTCGGTGGGGTGCGCGTCGTCGCCGAAGTCGCCGAACATGCGACGGAGTCGGGGCGACATGCGGTCCAGGATCTCCCGGGGCTGGCTGAAGTAGTCGTGCGGACGGTGCCACAGGTGGCCGTAGCGGAGGATGAACGTCTTCCGCTCACGGTGGGTGTTGGGCGCCACGGCGTGCCAGAGCGAGTACGGGAAGAGGAGCACGTCGCCCGGCGCTGCCTTGACCTCGATGGCGTCGTCCGGCAGCACGCCGCGGCGCAGCGGCTCGTCCAGCTCCTCCATGTAGCACAGTGCGTTGTTGCTGGTGGGCAGCTTGCGGTGGCTGCCGGGGATCAGCAGGAAGTTGCCGCTGTTGGACTCGGTGACGTCCGTGAAGAAGATCTGTGCCTTGACCTGGAGGCCGGGGCTGCCCGGGGTCAGCTGGATCCGCTGCAGGTACTCGCCGCCGTCGGTGTGCCAGTACTCCAGTGCCTCCTCCTGCAGGGACCGGACGAATATCTCGGTCCCCAGGATCTGGACGCTGCCGTTCAACAGGGACATCAGCGGCCCGACCAGCTTGGGGTGGTCGAGGAAGTGGTCCATCTCCGAGGTGCGGCTGACCGCGTCGCGGACGCGGACGGTGTGGCTGCGGTCGGTGAAACTCGCGTGGTTCTCGATCGTCGGGGCGCCCTTGGCGACCACGTCGTCGATGAGTTCGAGGCCCCGGGCCACCTCGTCCTGGTCGAAGACGCCCTTGAGGTGGAGGTAGCCGTCCCGCTCGTAGCTTTCGAGCTGCTCCTCCGTCAGCGGTGTCCAGTCGCGCTCTCGCCGCGTCACCAACGTGGAGTCGCGCATGGTCGAAACGTGCATCATGATGAATCCTCTCTTGACAACAGGGAACGTGCCGTCAGCGGCGCTGGGTGGCCCAGGTGCGCAGCAGGGCGTCCACCCCGTCCCACAGGGCCTCGACGTCCCCGCGCGCGTACCAGTCGGTCTTGAAGTTGACGGTCGCCGTCACGCCGTCCTCGTCCTCGACCCAGAAGGTCGCGATCGAGGCGTCGTGCCAGCCCACGGCGATGGGCAGCGGACGGGTCCGCACCCCGGGCATCTCGACGGTGCCGACCGTCTTGCGCATGCCGAGGGGGCGGGCGTTGAAGGTGACGTACGGGACGCGGGACTGCCGTCCCACGGCCTGCGGGTCCATCCGGTCGATCAGGGCGGGCCAGGGCACATGGCCGTCGTCCAGGGTGGCGAGCATCCGCCGGCGGAAGTGCCGCAGATAGTCCTCCGTGTCGGGCCGGCTCCCCGGTTCGCTGGTCAGGACGGCCTTGCTGGCCAGCCAGCCCGTGGTCTGGTGCAGATCGGGCAGCTCCCGGTTGGCGGTCGAGAGCGTGGTGGCCACCGCCTCGCTGCCGGAAAGGGTGGACAGCGAGCGGTGCAGCGCGGCGTGCATGAGGTTCAAGGCGGTCATCCGCAGTGGCCTGGCCACCGCGCCCAGGCTCTGGCACACGTCGAGCGACAGCCGGCGGCTGAAGCCGTCCTTCGCCTCGTAGCGGACGGGCGACCGCCCGCTGAAACCGGAGATCGGCATCGTCGGGATCGCCCCGACCCCGCTCAGCCCCTCCGCCAGCCGTTCCAGGGCCTGCTTCCCCTCGGGGGAGTCCATCATCCGGTTCTGCCGCCGGACGAAGTCGGGGAAGGTCATCCGCACGGGCGGCAGTTCGAGCCCCGAGCCGTCGCGCTCGGCGGCGTAGAGCGCGGACAGGTCGCGCGCCAGGACGTTGAGCGACCAGCCGTCGCTGACCAGGTGCTCCGCGACGAGGGCGAAGTACGTCTCCTCGTCGGGGCGGGTCATCACCAGAAGCCGGGCCATCGGGCCCCGCTCCAGGTCGAAGGGGGCCGCGCAGGCCGCCCGCAGGGCCGCGACATCGGCGTCCTCGGTCCCGGCGGTGGCCATCTGCCGGAGGTCCACCGGATCGGCCAGCCCGATGTGCCACACCATGGCGTCCAGGTCGAAGCCGCTCAGCAGCACCGGGTGGCGCCGCTGCAGGGCGTGCCAGGCACGGTTCATGGCGGCCAGGTCCACGGGCCCGGTGAACGCCAGCGGGAGCGTGGCGTGGTGGGGGTTGAAGACGCCGCTCTCGGCGTCCTCCAGGGTCTGGCCCAGGCGGTGCCGCTGGTTCCAGGAGACGGGCATCGACTCACGCATGATGGAGCTCCTTCACCGGTCGCACGAGGGAGGCGCCGTCATGGGCCCGTACGCCACCGTCCGCTCGAAGCGGGCGCAGCAGCAACTGCTTCGGGTCGCACATCACCTCGACGAGCTCGGGTCCCGGGTGCGCCAACAGCCCGGCGAGGTCGGTGTCGAGCGAGTCGGCGCGCTCCAGCCTGCGGTACGGCAGGCCGAACGCCTTCGCCACATCGCGGAAGTTCAGCGCCTCCGGCTCATCCAGGGCGGGGCCGTCGCACAGGGCTTCCTGTGATTCCCGGATCGAGGCGTACCCGCCGTTGTTCAGCACGAACACCTTGATGTCCAGGGCGTACTGACTGATGGTCGCCAGCTCCTGGATGTTGAGCTCGATGGCTCCGTCGCCCACGAGCACCAGCACCTGGCAGTCGGGTCTGCTGAACGCCGCACCCACCGCCATGGGCACCGCGGCGCCCATGTTGAGGAACGCCGCGGAGGTGATCTCCCGCTGCGAGGCGGAGAACTCCAGGGTCTGGCCGGTCACGTAGTAGGCGCTTCCGGTGTCCACCACGAAGACGTGGCCGGGACCGGTGTGCGCGTCCAGCCGCTCCACGAAGCGGTACGAGTTGAGGGGTTCCCGCAGCTCGCCGCCGGCGATCGTGGGGTGCGCCTCCTTCAGCTCGGCGCAGGTGGCCAGCCAGCGTTCGCTCGCGGCCGGCTCGGTCGACTCCGCCGACTCGATGAGCAGCGCGTCGAGCAGGTCGCGGACGTCCATGCACACCGGGAAGTCGATGCGCACACCCTTCTTCTTCAACTGGGACGGGTCGATGTCCACCGCGACGACCGTCGCGTCGGGGTCGAAGCCGTCGGCGTCCTCGCCGACGAAACCGATCGACAGACTGGACCCCAGGGAGAGGACCAGATCCGCCTGAGCCATGATCAGGTTCGGGTAGAGCCGGCCGCGGATGCCGCCCTGGCCGAACCACAGCGCCGAGTCGTACGGCAGCAGGTCATTGCCCAGCCGGGAGGCGACCACCGGCAGCCGCAGCCGCTCGATCAGCGTCCGGAACTGCTCCTCGGCCGCGCCCTGACGGATTCCCTGGCCCGCGACGACCAGCGGCCGTTCGGCGCCGCGCAGCATGGCCATGATCTGTCGGGCGGCCTGCCGGGCACCCGCACCCCTCGGTTCGCCTTCGGCGGACGGCGCCCCGCGCAGGGTCGCCGGGTCGATCTCGGCCGCCTGCACGTCGAGCGGGATGTCCAGCCACACCGGGCCAGGCCGGCCCGCGAGCGCTTCCCGGACCGCCCGGTCCAGATGCGCCCGGATGTCGGACGGCTCCTCCACCACCGCGGCGTACTTGGTCATGCTCCGGGCGCTCTTCACGACGGCGAAGCCCTGGACGCCGAACGAACGGGCGTCCTCGTCGATGTGCCGGGTCTCGACCTGGCCGGAGATGACCAGCACGGGTACCCCGTCGGCGTAGGCGTCGACCAGCCCGGCGAGCGCGTTCACCGCGCCGGGGCCACTGGTGACCAGGGCGACCCCCAGGGTCCCGGTGAGTTTGGCCGCGCCCGTGGCCATCAGCGCGGCCGCGGTCTCGTGCCGGGCACAGACGCTGAGCAGGTCCGGCTGCCGGGAGAAGGCGTGGTCGAGGTGGATGGAACCGGTACCGGACAGGCCGTAGCAGGTGCGGACGCCCAGCGCATGCAAGTAGGAGGCCACGTAGTCGGCCACACGCACCGTCATCCCAACCACTGCCGTACCCGCTGTGCCAGCCCCTGCGCCGTCAGCCCGAAGTGCTCGTAGAGGAACTCGGCGGGCCCGATGGGGGCGAACACCTGCGGTATGCCGATCTGCAGGACGGGGACGGGGGTGGTGCGCACCACGACCTCGGCGACGGCGCCGCCGAGGCCGCCGTTGACCACGTGGTCCTCGGCGACCACGAGTCGGCCCGTCTCGCGAGCCGCCCTGGCGATGGCCTCGCTGTCGATCGGCTCGACCGAGCCCAGGTGCAGGACGCGGGCATCCACGCCGTCCTCGGCGAGGAGGCGTGCGGCCTCCACGAGTCGGGTGGTGAGCAGACCGCTGCCGATCAGGGTGACGTCGGCGCCGTCGCGCAGTTGGGCCGATCCGCCGTAGCTGAAGGTGTGGTCGGCCGGGAACAGCTCGGGGGTGTCGAGCTTGCTGACGATCCGGATGTAGACCGGACCGTCGTGGGCGAGGGCCTCGTGGAGCGCGGCGACGGTGTCGCGGGGCGTCGCCGGCGCGAGCACCTTCATGCGCGGGATGGCCCGCATCCATGCCAGGTCCTCGACCGCGTGGTGGGTGCCGCCGAGCGCGCCGTAGGCCAGCCCGCTGACGAAGCCACAGAAGATGACGTCGGAGTTGGTGTAGGCGGCGTTCTTGATCTGCTCCAGGGCCCGTGAGGCCATGAAACAGGAGGCGGAGTAGACGAACGGGCGCAGGCCGCTGTTGGCCAGGCCGATCGAGACGCCCACCAGGTTCTGCTCGGCGATGCCGACGTCGACGAACCGGTCGGGGAACTCGGACTGGAAGCCGAGCGCGGAGTGGGTCTCGGCCGAGTCGTTGTTGACGATGCAGATCCGCTCGTCCTCGCGCGCCAGCTCGAGCAGAGCGGCGGAGAACGCGGTGGCGCAGTCAGTCATTGGAAACCTCCTCAAGCTCCTGGAGCGCCTGCTGCAGGAGTTCCGGCGTGATCTGGCGGCTGTGCCACTCGAGGTTGCGTTCCATGAAGGACACGCCCTTGCCCTTGACCGTGGAGGCGATGACGCAGGTCGGCTTGCCGGGGGTGAGCGGCGCCGAACGGAACACGTCGAGCAGCGCGTCGATGTCGTGCCCGTCGACGATGCGCACCTCCCAGCCGAAGGAGCGCCACTTGTCGTCGAGCGGCTCCAGGGCGTTGATGTCCTCGGTGCCGGCGCCCTTCTGGGCGAGGTTGCGGTCGACGACCGCGACGAGGCCGTCGAGGTTGCGGGAGGCCGCCAGCATCGCGGCTTCCCAGTTGCTGCCCTCCTGGAGCTCGCCGTCGCCGGTCAGCACGAAGGTGCGTCGCGCGGAGCCCTGGATACGGGCGCCGAGCGCCGAGCCGACGCCGAGGGAGAGGCCGTGGCCGAGCGAGCCGGTGTTGAACTCGATGCCCGGCACCCGGGTCGACACCACGGTGCTCAGCCGCGAGTTCGCGCCGCCGAAGGTCGCCAGCTCCTCTTCCGGGAGCAGCCCCTTCAGCGCCAGCACGCTGTACATGGCCGCGGACGCGTGTGCCTTGCTGAGGATGAACCGGTCCCGGTCCGCCTCCTCGGCCTCGCCGCGAAGCACGCCGAAGTAGAGGGCGCAGAGGATGTCCATGGCGGACAGATCCGCGCCGATGTGGCCGGTCTTGGCGGTGCTGACCGTGGTCAGCGCGAGCGCCCGGGCGCGCGCCGCCTGGCGGCGCACCGTGGCCGCGTCTTGCAACGACACTGTGTTCCTTCCTGGTTCATGCCTGATGGAACATCAGACGATGGGGGGAATACGGCTGTCAGACGCCGAGCTGCTGCCACTCGTCGAGCTGCTGGAGGTCGAAGACGTCCTTGACCCCGGAGATGCTGTCCTCCAGGTGAGAGGTGTGGCCGGTCTCGTAGATCGACCGGTAGGTGGAGCGCAGCGACGTGATCGTGGCGCGCAGTCCCTGGTTCGCGTAGATGACGGCCGAGACACCCGCGGCCCGGGCGTCGTCCGCGTGCCAATCGGGGTAGGTGGTGGGCACCACGACGACGGGCAGCCGGTCGTCCCAGTGGGCGAGGAATTCGAGGACCTGGTCCTTGGTCTTCTGCTTCGAGTGGACGAGCACCGCGTCCGCGCCGGCATCGGCGTAGGCGTTGCACCGCTTGAGGGCCTCGTCGACGCCGAGTCCGCTGATCATGGCCTCCGTGCGGGCGATGACGAAGAAGTCGTCGGTCCGCTGGGCCTTCTTCGCCGTCTCGATCTTGTGGGCGAAGGCGCTCACGTCCAGCAGGGTGTGATCGGAGGCCGCGAAGCTGTTCATCTTCGGGAAGATCTTGTCTTCGATGCTCACGGCGGTGATGCCGGCGCTCTCGTACTCGGCCACCATGTAGGCGACGTTCATGCTGTTGCCGAACCCGGTGTCGCAGTCGGCGACGACCGGCACGGAGAGCGCCTTCTGGATGTGGGCGGCCGCCTCCAGATAGTCCGTCATGCTCAGGAGGCTGGCGTCGGGGAGGCAGCGCGCGGCGGAGATCTCGAAGCTCGACGCCCACACGGCCTGGAAACCGCTCTGCTCGGCGATGCGGCCGCCCAGGGAGGAGTGCGCACCGGCGATCTTGGTGAGGGGATGGTCGGCCAGTACCTGCCGGAACGACGGATAGCTGTTGCGGATCATGGGGTCGACTCCTTTGGTGCGGCGGCATCGATGGATGCCGCCGGGTCCGATGGGGTGTTTCGGGTGAAGGCCCGCCCGGCGGCAAGGCCGGTGACGAGGAACAGCGCGGCCAGGATCAGCCAGCCGGAGGCGCCGAGACTCATCGTGAGCACGGTGACGAGGGCGGGGCCCAGAAACTGCTGGAAGCCCCGCGCGAGAGCGAAGACGCCCTGGTACTCGCCCATGCGGTCGGGGGGTGGCAGGGCGAAGGCCAGTCCCCAACTGCCCGAGGCCTGGGCCAGCTCGCCCAGGGTGAGCGCGATCAGCGAGGGCACCAGGAACACCGTGGCCCAGACCGCTCCCCTGCCTCCGGACAGCGCGAACAGCACACAGGCGACCGCCAGCAGCACTCCTGCCCGTACGAGCAGGCGACCAGAGCCGTGCACGGTTTCCGAGCCCCGGCTCGCGACGCGCTGGAAGAGCACCACCATGATCGTGTTCAGTGCGATCAGAACGGCCGTCAGGGCTCCGGGGGCGCCGGTCCGGTGGACGATCCACAACGGCATGCCCACCGTCAGGACCGGCAGATAGAACTCCAGCACACCGCTGAGCCCGGTCGCGAGCAGGAAGCGCCGGTCCTTGATCGCGACCCAGGACCGTTTGGCGGGCGCCGCCGGAGCGGGCTCCATACCGGCCGGCGGCCGCAACCGGAAGGCGATGACGGCGCAGCTCAGCTGTAGTACCGCGTTCGCCGTGGTGACCGCGATGAAGGCGGATCGGCTGCCGTCGGCCAGCGCCAGGCCCGCCAGGGCCGCCCCGCCGGTGAAGCCGAGATTGAAGAGGCTGCGCATCTGGGCGCGCACCCCCGAGGCCTTGGCCTTGCCGAACAGGGCGTGGATCAGGGCGCCGCGCAGCGGGCCGCCGGCCCCTGTTTCACAGACCCCGATGAGGGCCGCGACCACGGCGAACTCGACCACGTTGTCAACGAAGGGGTAGACGAAGAACAGGGGGCCCAGCAGCGCGTAGCTGATGGCGAGCGGAACGCGTGCCCCGAACCGATCGGCGATCCGGCCGGCCGGCATCGAGCAGAGGAACCCGCAGACACCCGCGATCGACATGGCGATGGCCAGTTGGTCGGCGGAGAATCCCGCGGTCCGGGTGAAGAAGATGACGCTGGAGGTGAGGAAGAGACCGGTGCCGAGCGACTGTGCGAACGTCAGGGCGGCCATGGGGCGGGCCGCGCCGGGCTCGGGGACCAGGTCGCGCAGGAGGTCGAGGGGTCTGGTGAGTGTGGTGGGCGGAGGGCTCTTGGGCAAGGGGATCCCCGTTAGCGGCGGGAGGGCTGCGGATCGGCTGCCCGCCATTGCTTCACCGGCGGACGGTGGCTCAGGGACGCACAGACGGACGACGGAGGCTGGCATCGGGCAACGCGGCGCGTCCGCCGCGTCATTGCCGTCGCGGAGGGCGTAACGCGCGGTTGGGTCCGGTGCGTTGAGGAGGGCGTAACGCGCGCTTGGGTCCGGTGCGTTGAGCTGAAGGAGGATCCGGTCCGGACGTATCCGCTCCGGCCGGTCAGTCGGCTCGAAAGCGACTCGGCGGCCGGTGACATCAGGTCCAAGTCGGTCGTCTGTGGGGAGAGTTGCCCCTGGTGGCCGCCAGGCCGACCGTTGACCTCGATGACGCGCGGGAACGTGTCGCTCACGGTGTGGCGGGAAGGCATGTCGCGGCAGACGGCGTGCTCCACCGACGCGTAGGCCCGGTGGAGGGGTGAGCCCACCCCCGAGCGGCGACTCCTTGAATCAGACCTGTTCGAAGAGTTCCGGCTCTTCCACCGCTTCCGCGAGTTGCCTGATGGTGCTCCGGCGAAGAACTCCGGAACGCGGCATGGGAAGGCCCGCATCGATCGCGCGGGTCGCGATGGTCAGCGCCATGAGTGAATCACCGCCGAGGTCGAAGAAATCGGCGTCAATATCGGTGACGGGCTCGCCGAGAGCTTCTTCCCAGAGGCGGGAAAGCGTCTCCACAATACTCGCGTTCAATATGTCGATCCTCTCGAATCTGCCGTCAGGGCAAGAGTGTGCCCAGGTCGAGCACGTGCTTTCGGCTTGAACTGCCGGTGAGTCCGACCAGGTGGCGGCACGGAATGGGGATGCTCAACAGCCGCCCAGGGAGCGCGAGTCGCGCCAAATCTTTTGCGGGAGCCGGGGAAACTTTTTGACTCCCCTTTAACAACCTTCCGCAAGCCGCCGCGATCGGCCGTCCATCAATTCCCACTCGAATGGTCGACCGATCGCGTACAGCCGAGTTACTGGGTGGTAATGCGAATGACATGATCCAATCACATGGCAGCCGCCGAAGCAATCCGACCCTGGTTATGGAATGGCAATATGGTGGCCTGTGACGGCGCCTTTTCTCAACGTGCCGGAACCTCCCAGGAGGCCGGCGCCCGCCAGTCGCGCCACTCCTCCCACCAGCCCGCACCCCGCTCCACCAGGGCGACCACCTCGGCGGCCGCCGCTCGTACGGACGTCTCCTCGTGCGTGGTGAAGCCGCCGGAGCGCACCCGCTCCTCGAACTCGTCGACGTCCTTCCACCGGTAGGGCGAACCATCGCCGGGGATCCACAGGTCCAACTCCTGGTCCAGCGTGTCGAAACCGTCCGGTGTGCGGCGCATCGGCTCCTGGAAGTTGACGTACCAGCCCTGGAACCGAGAGCCCTCCCGGCGCGCCCACACCGAGTAGCCCTCCCCGGGTCGCTGCAGTTGCAGGACGCCGTCCGACTGCCAGACGTGCTCGAACGCGGCCCAGGGGTGCGGTCCCCAACGGAACTCGTGGGTCCCGAAAGTGAGTGGCGTGTTCTTGGCCAGATAGACGGCCAGGGTGTGGCCGTCGTCGGCGGCGACCCGCACCGGATAGCGAATCCATTCCCGATCGTCCAGGATTTCGCGCCGGACAATCACTTCGCCGACAGAAAAGGTGGTTTGCATGATCGCGACTCTATCGACGCGACGCTTTCCCCCCGGGATCGGGATCCGCCCGGCACATCCCCTGGCGCTCGGCGGGGCGCGCGTGACCGAGCCGGCGGCGGAGCGGGAGCCGCGGGCGGGAATTGCGGGCCGGAACCGTTTTCAGCGCGCGCGGTGGGGCGGGCAGGGGCGAAATGGCGCTGGTCGCGTCGCCCGGGCCGGTGGTGCGTCGGTGGAGCATGTGCGTGGGTATTCCCTTGGAGCTGTTGGTGCGAGCAGACGCCTGCTCCCGCGATGAGCTGCGAGTGACCTGCGGGCAAAGCCTGAGGTCCACCGCTCACGTTTGGCAGTGATGGCGCTGACGTTCCCCCAACGTCGCACGCTCCGGGTCTGGATGACGTTTCCATTGGCGTCCGTGCACTGTCAAGTTCACCGTGCCCAGAGGGCTTTCACGGTCCATGGCCGGAGCCGCCCGGGGGAGTGATTGGCGTCACCCCTTCACGGCGTGTCCGCATGGGCGGTACCGAATTTCCCCGATCCGACCTGCTCGCGGAACGTGATGTCCGGCACACATGAGGTCGGTGGCCGGCGGGGGCGTCGGCGCCACCACCTTTTCGGCCAGGCGGGCCGGAAAACCACTTTGTGGCCCGCTCGTACGCGCCATCGATTTGGCGGTGCGTTCCCCGTGTTCCATGATGTGAGACGGGATCAGGTGTGGCTCGCACCTTCGAACTACAGGGCACACGTGCATTGTTGACTAGTCAACAGATGAGGTCGGGGGACCGTCGCGCCGTGGAAGCCGCCTGTTTCCTCTCCCTTTCAACTTCGTCTTCCAGGTAAAGGCAGCATGCCCGTCCAGCGGTTTTCAGACCTCGTGCGTTTCGCCCGAGACTGCTCCCCTTTCTACGCCGACCTCTACGCAGACCTGCCGCCCGAGGTGAACGACCTCACCGATCTGCCCGTGGTGGATCAGAACGCGTTCTGGGCCGCCAATACCCTGCACGACAACCGGGTCCTGACGGCCCCCCTGGCGGAGGCCGTCGTGTACAAGACGGGCGGCACCACCGGCACCCCGCGCTTCTCCTGCTACACCCGGGAGGAGTGGAGCGAGTTCGTCACGGCGTTCGGCGCCGGCCTCGTCGACGCGGGTCTGCGGCCCGGTCACCGGGTGGCCGACCTGTTCTACGCGGGTGAGCTCTACGCGAGTTTCCTGTTCGTCCTCGACTCGCTCGCCCACGCCCCCGTGTCCAACGTGCGCCTGCCCATCGGCGGCGGAGCGCCCCTGGAGTCGACGGTCTCCGCCCTCCAGGACTTCGGCGCCCACGTCGTCGCCGGCACGCCGACCACCCTGTGCCGGCTCGCCGAGCACCTGACGTCGACGGGCCGCCGACTCCCGCAGGTGGAACTCCTGTTCTTCGGGGGCGAGGCGCTCTTCTCCGACCAGCGCCGCCTCCTCGCGGGCGCCTTCCCCAACGCCGAACCCCGCTCGCTCGGCTACGCCAGCGTCGACGGCGGCCTCCTCGGCAGGCCCGTCGCCGGCCCGGACACGCGCACGCACCGGCCCTTCACCCCGCACACCGTCGTGGAGATCCTCGACGAGACGACCGGCGAACCGATCCGCGAGGCGGGCCGGCCCGGCCGCGTCGTCGTCACGCAACTGTTCCGCAGCCTCATGCCCGTCATCCGCTACCCCGCCGGCGACCGCGCCGAATGGACCGACGCCGAAGGCGGGGCCTTCCGCATCCTGGGCCGCGCCGAGGAAGGCGTACGCGTCGGGCCCGTCTCCCTGTACTGGGACGACGCCACGAACGCCGTCGCCGAAGCGGACACCGAGGGCCTCGTCACGGGTACACAACTCGTCGTCCGCCGCTGGGAGGGGCGCGACGGTCTGATCCTGCGCCTGGCCACCGCCCCCGAACACGACCCGGGCACACTGGAGGTCCTGGCCAAGGCGGTCGTCGAGGGACTGAACACCGCCCGGCCGCTCTACCCCGACAGCGTCGCCACGGGATTCGTCCACCCCCTCGGCGTCGAGTGGACCCGTCACCGCGACCTCGTCGTCAACACGCGCTCCGGCAAGCTCGTCCGCGTCCTCGACGAGAGGCCGACCACATGAGCACCCCGACGCCGGTCCCCGGCCGCCGACCCCCGCTCGTCCTGCGCAACCGCGCCTTCGGGACCGTGTGGCTGGGCCAGGTGCTCACCCAGGCCGGGACGCGCATGTTCCAGGTCGGCACCTCCTGGTGGCTCATCGGCCATGTCGCCTCCGGCGACGGCGGGTTCGCCGCCGGCATGCTCATGGCCCTCAGCACCCTGCCCGCCGTGGCCCTGGCCCCGCTCGTGGCCCGCGCCATCGCCCGCCGCTCCCACCGCTCGCTGCTGCGCGGCGCGGCCGCCGGCGCGGGGACGGCCGCCGCGGTGCTCGCCGGCTGGGCCGCCGCGAGCGACCTGCCGGTCGTCGCGGTCTACGCGGCTGCCCTGGCCCTGGCGACCTGCCAGGCCTTCTTCGACCCGTGCCTGACCACTTCCGTGCCCGAACTCGTCGACGACGAGGACATCGAGGCGGCGACCGGCTTCGAACTGTCCACCCAGTCGCTCGCGAGCCTGGGTGGAGCCCTGCTCGGCGCACTCGTCGTGGACGTGGCCGGCGTGGCCGGCCTCGCGGCGGGCTGCGCCGTCGCCTACGGCACGGCGGCGGTGCTCATCACGACCGTCCGCTTCCGCACCCCGGCCTACGGCACCCCGGCTTCCACCGAGGGGCCCTCCGGCAACGCGGATGCCGATGTCGACGCCGACGCCGAAAAGGCCGCCGCCGACCCCGCCCCGCGGCGGACACTGCGGCGGATCCTGGGCCGACTGCCGTACGTCCGCGCCATCCTGCTCTGCTTCACCGCGGCCAACCTCTTCACCACCGCCGTCTTCGTCGTCATGCCGCTCTACACCGCCACGGTCCTGCACGGCGACGGCGCCACCGTGTCCCTCCTGGAGGCGTCCCTCGGCCTGGGCACCCTCATCGGCTCCTTCACCGGCGCCCGGGTGCCCGGCCGTCCCACCGTGGTCGGCTCCGCCTGCCTGGGCGCGATGGCTCTCGCCCTCGCCGTCCCCGGCCTGATCGCGGCCCGGCCCGTCATCGCGGGCGCCCTCCTGGTGACGGGCTGGTGCGTCGGGGTGATCGGCGTCCGCTTCGTGGCCCTGTTCCAGCGCCTGGTCCCGGCCGCCGACAAGCCGGCCTTCTTCGCGGTCATGCAGGCCGTGCTCGGAGCGACCTTCCCGGTCGCCTCGCTGCTGTTCGGGCTGCTGGGCGACCACCTCTCCGCACGGACCCTGTGCCTGATCCAGGCGGCCGGCCTGGTGCCCGCCGCCCTCGCCCTGCTCCTGCTGCCCCGGCGCTACCGCACGGCGGACGCCCCCGACGCCCTGCCCGCCGACGCACCCGAGAGCCGGCCCGCGGACGCCCCCGAGGCCGAAGCCGCCGACGCATCCGACGCCCGGCCCGCCGACGCGCCCGTCACCGAGCCCGCCGCCACGTCCGCCGTACACGCGGCCCCGGCTTCCGCGACCCCCGCCGGAGGCACCCGATGAGCGCCGTCATCGAGCAGGCCGCGCCGACGGACATCGCCGACCTGCGCCAGCTGTACTACGCCGTCTACGGACCGCACTACCCCACGGCGTTGGGCACCGACCCCGCCGAGATGTCCCGGCTCATCCGCGACCCGCACACCCTCTGGCTCGTCGCCCGCTGCCCCCGTACCGGCGCCCTCGCCGGATCGGCCGCGATCCACGGCGAGGCCGGCACCCGCATCGGCCGCCTCGAAGGGCTCGCCGTCCACCCGGACCAGCGCGGCTCGGGGCTCGCCGGGCGGCTGACCGAGGCCCTGTGCTCCGCCACCCTCGACGCCGGGACCCTCGACTCGGTGTACGCCACCGTCCGCACCGTCAGCGCCGGACCCCAACGGGTCGTCGCCCGGCACGGGTTCCGCCCGCTGGGCATCCTGCCCAACGCCGTCGACCTCGGCAGCCGGGAAAGCCTCGCGCTCTACGCGCGTCACTCGCCGGGGGTGTTGGACCGCCGGGTCCCCGTCGCGGAGGTGCCCGCCCTCCTGACGCCGCTCCTGCGCACCGCCGGGGCGAGCCTCGGCATCAGCTACGCGGACGCCCGGCCCACGGCGCCGACGCCACTGCCCGCCGGGCCCGCCGCCGCGCCCCTGGAAGTGATCGAGGCACCCGCGTTCGTCCGCCGCCGCTTCCACGCGCACTTCCCCGACGGGGGCCGCTGGTTCTACCCGCTGCACACCCCGAACATCCTGCTCACCCCCGCCGACGGCGACTTCGAGGTGTACGCCTACCTCAACCGCACCGGGGGCTACTGCGCCCTGGTCGCCGCCCACCCCGACCCGACCGCCGCCGCGGGGTGGCTGGAGCCGGTCACCCGTACCCTCACCCGCGCGGGCGCCGGCTACGTCGAGGCGCTCGTCCCCCTCGAACAGCACGCCGCGCTGTCCGCCTTCGCCGCCCAGGGCTTCATCGCCGGGGCCGTGTACCCGGCCATGCGCCGGGACGGGGACGGCTTCCACGACTACGTGGTGATGTCCCGCACCACCGAGCACATCGACTTCCGCGGCGTGGTCGTCGACCCGCCGCTCCAACCCTTCCTCGATTCCTATGTGTCGGCCTGGGCGTCGGCGCATCTGCCCTCCCGTGAGGTCGCCCCATGACTGGCTCCAAGCCCCATCTCGCCCCCGTCGACGTCCCCGACGCCGCCGCCCTCGCCCGACTGCAGGAACTCTGCGACCTGACCGACCCCTACGCCGGCGGTCCCGCCGAGGAGGAACTGTTCACCGCGGCCATGGCGGAGATCAACGCCTGGCACCGGGAGCGGTCCCCGTTCTTCCGCGACCTCCAGGACGCGGCCGCGCACGACGTCCCGTACGAGGCGCCCCTGGTGCACGCGAACTTCTTCAAGCGCCACGAGGTCCTCTCCATCCCCCGTGACGACGTCCACCTGCACCTGACCTCCTCCGGCACCACCGGACAGAAGTCGCAGATGTTCTTCGACGAGTGGACGATCCGCTCCGCGCAGCGCATGGTCGCCCGCATCTTCGACCACAACGGCTGGATCACCCCCGACCAGCCGGTCAACTACCTCCTCTACAGCTACGAGCCCGCCCGCGACCTCAACCTGGGCACCTCGTTCACCGACAACTACCTGTGCGACTTCGCCCCGGCCCGACAGGTCGAGTACGCCCTGCGCGACACCGGCAACGGACACGAGTTCGACCCCTTCGGCTGCGTCGCCGCGCTGCGCCGCTTCGCCGAGGACGACGTCCCGGTCCGCATCCTCGGCTTCCCCGCGTTCCTCTGGTTCACCCTGGAACGGATGCGTGCCATGGGGCTGGAGCCGCTGCGCCTGCCCGAGGGTTCCCTGATCATCCTCGGAGGCGGCTGGAAGGGCCACGCCGACCGCCGGATCGGCAAGGACGAGCTGTACGCCCGGGTCACCGAACAGTTGGGCGTGCCGTCCGAGCGGATCCGGGACACCTTCGGCTCGGTCGAGCACTGCATCCCGTACATCGAGTGCTCGCACCACAACCTCCACGCGCCCGTCTGGTCCCGCGTGTTCATCCGCTCCACCCGCACCCTGGAGCCCCTCCCGTACGGCGAACGCGGCTACCTCCACCTGGTGTCCCCGTACATCACCTCCGTACCGGCACAGAGCGTCGTCATGGGCGACCTCGCCTCGCTGCACCCGGGCGAGGAGTGCGGCTGCGAGCTGACCACCCCGTGGTTCACCATCCACGGTCGCGCCGGAGTCAGCCGCAACCGCAGCTGTGCCGTGGCCGCCGCCGAACTGATGAAGGGAATGTCATGACCGACACCATCAACCAGCACTACTGGCAGGGCGCCTTCATCGGCGACGACGAGGCCGCCGAGCGGCTGGCCGCGCTGCCCGCCGCCGTCGAGGCCGCGCTCGCCGAGCCCCTCGACACCGAGACCGTCCTGGCCGCCTGCGACGCCCTCGCGGCGGCCCTGCGCGACCCCGACCACCCCGTCCGGGACCGGCTGGCCCCCCACCTGCCCGCGGGCGACGCCGAGGACGCCGACACGCTGTACGCCGAACTCGCGGCCTTCCTCGACCGGGGCGCCCTCACCCGCAAACTCCGCCGCGAACTGGGCGGCGCCGCCCCGCAGCGACTGAACCGCCCCGACGCCAAGGAGACGGTGTACGAGGCCTGGGCGCCCGTCGGCCTGGTCGCCCACATCGCCCCGGGCAACGCCGCCACCGTCGCCCCCCTCAGCCTGGTCGAGGGCCTCCTCGCGGGCAACGTGAACGTCCTCAAGACCAGCAGCACCGACACCCTCCTCGCCCCGCACCTCCTCGCCGAGCTCGTCGCGCTCGACCCGACCGGCGCCCTCGCCGAACGCGTCATCGTGCTGCGCTTCCCCTCCTCCCGCCAGGACTGGCTGCGCCTGATGTGCGCCCCCGCCGACGCCGTCGCGGTCTGGGGCGGCGAGTCCGCCGTGGCGGGCGTCGCCGCCCACGTCCCGGCCGGCTGCCGGCTCGTCGAATGGGGACACAAGATCTCCTTCGCCTACCTCACGCGGGACGCCTGGGCCGACGAGGCGACCCTGGACGCGCTGGCCGAGGACGTCTGCCTCTTCGAGCAGCAGGCCTGCTCCAGCCCCCAGGTCGTCTACCTCGACACCGAGGACACCGGGGAACTCCACGCGTTCTGCGACCGGCTCGCCGCGGCCCTCGCCGCCCGACCCGCGCCCGCCGACGAGGAACTCGACCCGGCCGAGTACGCGGAGCTGACCACCACCGAGCACCTCGCCCGCCTGGAGGAACACCTCGGTTTCACCCGCGTCCTCGCCGCCCCCGACGGCACCTGGCGCGTCATGGCCGACATCCGCCCGGCGCTCACCGCCTCCCCGCTGCACCGCAGCGTCTGGGTCAAGCCGCTGCCCCGCAAGCACCTCATGGCGACGCTGCGCCCCATGCGCCGCTACCTCCAGACCGCGGGCCTCGCCGGCAGCCGCACCGACATCGCCGAACTCTCCACCCTGGTCCTGGCCGCCGGAGCCACCCGGGTCACACCCGTCGGCGCCATGACCGCCGGCTACTCCGGGGAACCGCACGACGGCGTCTACGCCCTCCAGCGCTACAGCCGCCGCGTCTCGGTCCAGGCCGACGAACGCTTCGCCGCCACCGCCTGCCTCGACGACCTCGCCCGCCCGGTCGACTTCCCCCGCCCCGCCGGGCCGCTGCTCGACAAGAACGACGTCCGCGACCTCAACCGCGGCGTCGACCGCGCCGACGCCGAGCTGTACTTCCGCAGCGGGGGCAGCACCGGCGCGCCCGCCCTGTCGCTCTTCACGTACGAGGACTACGACACGCAGATGCGGGCCGCCGCCCGCGGTCTGCTCGCCGCCGGCTACGACCCGGCGCGCGACCGCACCGCCAACCTCTTCTACTGCGGCGGCATGTACGGCGGGTTCATCAGCTTCTTCTCCATCCTGGAGCGCCTGGGCGGCGTCCAGATGCCGATGGCCGCCGGCCCCGACCACCGCGCCACCGCGGAGATGATCGTCGCGTACGAGGTCGACACCCTCTTCGGGATGCCCTCCTACCTCTGGCAGCTCCTGCACGAGGAAGCCGACCTCCTGCGCTCCTACGGCGGCCTCCGCAAGATCTACTACGGGGGCGAGCACTTCACCGACGAACAGCGCCGCGTCCTCACCGAGACGTTCGGCATCGAGGTCGTCCACTCCATCACCTACGGCAGCACCGACCTCGGCCCCCTCGGCTACCAGTGCACACACGGCACCGGCGGAGTCCACCACCTCCACGCCGACCTCCACACCCTGGAGATCGTCGAGGTCGACACCGACCGCCCGGTGACACCGGGGGAGACCGGCCGCCTCGTCTTCACCACCCGAGCTCGCCGCGGCCAGCACCTGGACCGGTACGTCATAGGCGACCTCGGCCGCGCGCTGCCCGGCCGCTGCCCCTGCGGCAGCCACGCCCCCCGCTTCGAACTGCTCGGCCGGCTCGGCGAGGTGATGCGCGTGGCGACGTACTTCCTCAACCACCGCCGCTTCGTCTCCATCGCGGCGGAGCACCTGGGCCACGCCGGCGAGATGCAGACCGTCCTGACGAGCGGGCCCACCCGCGAGGGAATCACCCTGCGGATGGAGCGGTCCCACGCGCTCGACCCGGACACGGCGCGCGAGGCCTTCCTCGCCGCCTACCCGGAGGTGCGCTCGGCGGTCGAGGAGAAGCTGCTCGACTTCACGGTCGAGGCGGTCGACGGGGCCGCCCTCTTCCGCACGCCGACGAGCGGCAAACTGCCGGCGGTCGTGGACCGCAGGCGCGGACAGCAGTCCCCGGACGGGCTCGCCTGAGCCGTCGCCCCGCCGGAACCCCGTCGCCGCCGTCGCCGGGCGGGCCGAGCCGTGAGAAATGCCTCCCGGCTCGGCCCGCCCGGCCCTCGGCCGGGCGCGGGGGCGCCCGGCCCGCGCGGGGCGCCGCCCCGGCGCGCCGACGGCGCACCGGCACCCGAAGGCCGCCATGCGTCGGTGGCCCCTGCGAGGGCTGATCTATATTGGTCGGGCTGTCCGCCCGTTCCGCTGCGAAGAACAGACAGCCGGGGTCGCTCCGAGGGGGGACGATGCGTCACACCGCGGGGTAGACCCGGCACCGTCATGAAGATCGGAACGGTCGGCGTGGTCCGAGGGCCATTCCCCGCGCCGTCTCCGCGGCGGACGCACGCAGTGGCTTCGGATCCGTCACCCGCGCGGTCGCCGTGCATCTCCCGGTGGAACGGGACAACTCGACGAATGGCTTGCACGTGCAGAACGACAGACTCAGGCCTCGTGGTGCGACCATCACGGGTCAACCCGTCGACCAGGGACCGGGGTCCGTCGGCCTGTCCGTGGTCATCCCGGCCTACCTGGAGGAGGAGCGGCTCGCTCCGACTCTGGAGGTGGTCCGGGCCTACCTCGACGCTCACGTCGGCAGCGGCCCGGAGGACTGGGAGGTCATCGTCGTCGACGACGGCTCCCCGGACCGGACCACCGCCATCGCGCTGAAGGCCGGTGTGCGGGAGCACCGGATCCGGCTCGTGCGGTCCGAGGAGAACAAGGGCAAGGGCAGCGCGCTGCGCCTCGGCGTGGCGACCTCGCTGGGCCGGCGGGTCCTGGTCATGGACGCGGACCTGTCGACCCCGATGGAGGAACTGGCCGGTCTGGAGAAGACGCTGGCCGACGACCCGCGGCTCGCCGCCGCCATCGGCTCGCGCGCCCACCGCGACTCCACCGTGGAGCGGCAGCAGAGCGCGCTGCGCGAGGTGCTCGGCTGGACCGGCAACCGGGTCATCCGGCTGGTGGCCGTCCGCGGCATCCGCGACACCCAATGCGGATTCAAGCTGTTCGACGGTGACCAGGCCCGCGCCGCCTTCGGCGCCTCCCGGCTCGACGGCTGGGCCATCGACGTGGAGATCCTCCAGTACTTCCGACGCAAGGGGTGGCCGGTGGCCGAGGTACCCGTCCGCTGGGCACACCAGGACGGTTCCAAGGTCCGCTTCCCGGACTACGCGCGCACCCTCGGCGAACTGGTCCGTCTCAACGCCCACGGCATCCTCGTGGCCGCGCTGTACCTCTTCGCCGCGTTCTTCCTCTACAAGGGCCTGTGGGCGGATCCGGACGGGGCGATCCTGGCCCATTCCCTCCAGGACCAGAACCAGTGGGAATGGTTCTTCGGGGTCACCGCGGACAATGTCGCGCACCTGCGCAACCCCCTGTTCACCGACTTCCAGAACATGCCCGACGGCGTGAACCTGATGGGGAACACGGTGATGCTCGGCCTGTCCGTGCCGCTCACCCCCGTCACGCTGCTCTTCGGTCCCACCATCACCCTCGCCCTGGTGTTCACCCTCGGCATCGCCGGCACGGCCTGGGCCTGGTACTGGTTGATCCACAGGCGGCTCACGGAGAAACGCTGGGCCGCGGCCGTCGGCGGGGCCCTGGCGGCCTTCGCGCCGCCGATGGTCTCGCACGCGAACGCGCATCCGAATTTCGTCGTCCTCTTCATGATCCCGGTCATCATCGACCGGGCCCTGCGGCTCTGCGAGGGCAGGAACGTCGTCCGCGACGGCATCCTGCTGGGACTGTTCTCCGCCTACCAGGTCTTCCTGGGCGAGGAGCCGTTCCTGCTGGCGGCGATGGGCATGATGATCTTCGCCCTCGTCTTCGCGCTGTACGACCGCGAGAGCGCCCGCGCGGCCGTCCGCCCGCTGGGCGAGGGACTGACCCTCGCCGCGATCGTCTCCGTGCCCCTGGTCGCCTTCCCCTTGGCCTGGCAGTTCTTCGGGCCGCAGAGCTACCACTCCGTGCTGCACGGCGAGGGCGGCGCCGGCAACCCGCTCGGCGCCCTGGCCGAGTACTCGGCCCGCTCGCTGTTCGGCGACGCCGAGACGGCCGGCAGGCTCTCGCTGAACACCACCGAGCAGAACGCCTTCTACGGCTGGCCGCTGATCGCCCTGGCCGCCGGGATCACCCTGTGGCTGTGGCGCCGGCCCGCCGTCCGCGCCCTCGGCCTCACCGCCCTCGCCGCGGCCGTGCTCTCCCTCGGCCCCCAGGTGAGGATCGAGAAGTTCGACGTCACCCTGCCCGCCCCCTGGGCGCTGCTGCGGCACCTGCCCCTGCTCGAATCGGTCATCGAGGGCCGGGTGGCCATGGTGTGCGCGCCGGTCTTCGGCATGCTGATCGCCCTGGCCCTCGACCGGATCGGGGGCCTGCGGGCCCGCGAGCACCGCGTCGTCGGATACCTGGCCGTGGCGGCGGCGCTCGTGCCGATCCTGCCGCTCCCGCTCGTCACCGCGGACCGCGAGCCCGTGCCGGCGTTCATCGCCGAGGGCCACTACAAGGACTACCTGGAGGACGGCCGCTCCCTCGTCCCCGTGCCGCTCCCCGACCCCGGCTCCGCGGCCGCGCTGCGCTGGCAGAGCGGTACCGGCTTCGGCTTCAAGCTGGCCGGCGGCTACTTCAACGGCCCGGACGGCCCCGACCGCGTCGGGATCTACGGCGCGAAGCCGCGCATGCTGTCCGACCTGCTGCGCGACGTCCGCTGGGGCGCGGACGGCCCCTCCGAGATCCCCCCGCCGATGCGGGAGCAGGCACGAGCGGACCTCGCCCACTGGAAGGCCGGTCTGATCGTCCTCCCCGTGACCCAGGAGCGCGCCCCCGAACTGCGCGGCACGCTCACCGCCCTGCTCGACCAGGAACCGCGCAAGGTCGCCGACTGCTTCATCTGGCAGGTCGCCTCCTCCTGACCCGTACGGCGCCGCGTTCGCGGCGACGACCCACACGGCCCGCGGGGCCCGCCCCACCCGGGGGCGGGCCCCGCCGTCGTGTGCGCGGACGGACGGGCCGCCCGCGCACACCACGGCACGTGTGGCAGGCTCCTCACGACCGTGCAGAAGACCGAGGGGTGTCGAAGTGGAACGCGAGTGGCTGTCCCGCCGCAACGAGGAGGCGGAGCGCGCCGCACCGGGAGGCTTCGACCTGGAGCAGTGCGTACGCGAGCCGATCCACCTCCTCGGCGGCGTCCAGTCCCACGGCGCCCTGCTCGCCGTGGACCCGGCCGACGGCCGGATCGAGGTCGCCTCGGACAACCTCGCCGCCCTGCTGGGCCTGCCGCCCGAACCGCTCGTCGGCACCCCGGTGACCGGGATCGTGTCGCGGGAGGACTTCCGGGAAGCCCTGGAGAGCACCGAGGGTCAAGGCGGACCCGCGAGCATCCTGCCGGTGGTCATCGCGGTCGACGGCCGGGACCGGAACTTCGACCTGTCGGCGCACCGCCGCGACGGCCTGCTCGTCCTCGAACTGGAACCCCGCGACGCCACCGGACCCTTCGACTTCACGGTCTTCTACCAGGGAGTGCGCCGCGCGCTCGCCCGCCTGCGGTCGGCCGGCTCGGTGACGGAGTGCTGTGACATCGCGGTGCGCGAGATGCGGCGACTCACCGGCTTCGACCGGGTGGTCGCGTACCGGTTCGACGGCGACGACGGCCCCGGAGAGGTGGTCGCCGAGGCCCTGGCACCCGGCTGGGAACCCTGGCTCGGACTCTGGTTCCCCGCCACCGACATCCCCCCGCAGGCCCGCCGGCTCTACCTGGAGAACTGGATCAGGGTCATCTGCGACGTCGAGGACGACTCCGCGCGCCTGGTCCCCGAGGTACGGGCGGCCACCGGACGGCCGCTGGACCTCTCCGGATCCGCGCTGCGCACCGTGTCCGGCTTCCACCTGGAGTACCTGCGCAACATCGGGGTGCGGTCCTCCATGTCCGTGTCGGTCGTCCGGGACGGCCGGCTGTGGGGCCTGATCGCCTGCCACGGCGGTACGCCCGCGGTCCTGGGGCCGGAACTGCGCTCCGCCTGCGAGCTGTTCGGGTCGGCGTTCTCGCTCCGGCTCGACGTCGTCGAGGAACGCGAGCAGGCCCGCTCCCTGGAGTCGGCCCGCCGGGAACTGACCCGGGCCGCGCACTTCCTCGCCCCGGCGTCGGCGGACGAACTGCCCGAGCACCGCGCCGCCCTGGAAGGCCTGCTGGGCGCCGACGGACTCCTCGTCTCCCGCGGCGGAAAGACCACGGGAACCACCCCGCACCCGGACGTCACGGACCACCTCGCGCGCCGGGCGTCCGAACTCACCCCGGGCACCGTCTGGGCCACCGACCGCCTCCCCGAGGAACTGGGCTCGCAGGAACGCGACCCGGCGGACGGCGCCACCCCGGCCGGGGTACTGATGATCCCGCTCGGGGACGGTGACTTCATCGCGTGGACCCGCCACGAACGGCCCCTGCCCCGCCAGTGGGCCGCCGACCCCGCGACCCCGGTCCGCACCGGCCCGCGCGGTGAACGCCTCACCCCCCGAGGATCCGGCGCCGTGTTCCGGGCGACCGTACGTGGTCGAAGCCTGCCCTGGACCCCGGTCGACCTCGCCGTGGCCCGCGAGCTGAGGCAACTCCTGACCGGCCTGGTCCTGCGCCACGCCACCGCGCTCGGGCTGCTCAACGAAGAGCTGCGCATGACCAACATCGACCTGGACTCCTTCGCGCACGTCGCCGCGCACGACCTGAAGGAGCCCCTGCGGGGCATCTCGAACGCCGCCACCTTCATCCTGGAGGACGCCGGCCCGACCCTTGACGAGCAGACCGTGCGCCGGCTCCACACCATGCACCGGCTCACCGGCCGCATGGACGAACTCCTGAACTCGCTCCTGCACTACGCGCGGCTCGGCCGCTCGGGCCTGCGCCGCGCCCGCACCGACCTCGACGCCGTCCTCGACGCCGCCATGGAGATCGCCGGCCCCCGCCTGGCGGAACAGCACGTCCACCTCGTGCGGCCCGTCTCCCTCCCCACCCTGGACGCCGACCCCGACCGGGTCACCGACATCCTGGTCAACCTCCTGGTGAACGCCGCGAAGTACGCGGACCCCGACCGGCGGGAACGCCGCGTCGAAGTCTCCGTCGTCGACGCCACACCCCCGGGATCCGACCGCGCCGAGCAGACGATCACCGTCGCGGACAACGGCATCGGCATCCCGCCCGACCGTCACGACGAGGTGTTCGACCTGTTCCGCCGCCTGCACGGACCGTCGGAGCACGGCGGCGGCACCGGGGTCGGCCTCGCCGTCGTCAAACGCGTCGTCGAACGCCACGGCGGACGGCTGTGGCTGGAGAGCGCCCCCGGCGAGGGGACCACCTTCCTGTTCACCCTCGGCGCGCCCGCCGCCGATGTCACTCCGGGTCGGCCGGAGTGACCGGTCGGTCCTGCCAGTAGTCCACCGCGCCCTTGAGGACCGTACGGAACAGCTCGAAGTTGACCGGCTTGTAGATGTAGCTGTCCGCGCCGGCCGCGTAACTGGCGTCCACCTCGGTGGGCGCCGTCGACGAGGTGAACACGACCACGGGCACCCGGCCCAGCGACGGCTGCGCGCGGATCGCGCCCAACACCGCGTGGCCGCTCAATCCCGGCATGTTGAGGTCCAGCAGGATCAGCCCGGGCAGCCGGTCGGCGTCCAGCAGCTCCTCCACGACCCCGTCCCCGCGGTCCCTGAAGTCCAGCGTCAGATCGGGGTGGGAACGCCCCAGGGCCCGCTCGATGGCCTCCGCGTCCTCCTGCGAGTCCTCGATCACCAGGACCAGCGCACGGTCGATGGGCTGGACTGCGTCCTCTGCCTGGTTCATGCGCCTTCTTCCACACGCGCCGTCAACACCGCGGTGTCGTCGGCGCCGCTCGTACGAAATCGCTTGGCCTCGGCCGTCAACCGCGCGGCCGACGCTCCCGGGTCACCCTCCCCGGACCGTGCCACCGCGTCCGCCAGGAAGCCCTCGAAGAACGCCCCCTCGGCGTTCCGAGCCTCCGTCAGACCGTCGGTGAACAGTACAAGGCCGTCCCCGGGGCCCAACGCCACGTCCACCGCCGCGTACGTGACCGACGGCGTCACCCCGAGGAGCATCCCCGCGACGTGCACCTCCTCCACGGTCCCGTTCGACCGCCGCACCAGGGGGTACGGATGCCCGGCGCCGGCCACCGAGGCCACGTACCCGGCGGGACCGCGCCGCAGCACGGCCACGGCCGCGGTCACGAACCGGGACGTCCCCTCCCTGATCAGGGAGCGGTTCAGCCGCGACAGCGCGCTCCCCGGATCCGCGCCGTCCTCCAGCAACGTCCTGAGCGTGTGCCGTGCGAGACCGGTGAGCGCCGCGGCCTCCGCCCCGCGGCCGCACACGTCGCCGATGATCAGGGCCACTCCGTCGGCCGTGACCACCGCGTCGTAGAAGTCGCCCCCCACGTCGAGCATGCCGTCCGACACCTCGTACGACGCGCTCAGTCGCAGGCCGTCGACCTCGGGAAGGGCCTGCGGCAGCAGGTGCCGTTGCAACGACTGCACGTGGCTGCGGCGCTGTTCGTACAGCGTGCTGGTGTCGATGGCCAGTGCGGCCCGATCGGCCAGGTCGTCCAACAGCCGTACGTCGACCGTCCCGTCGTCACGCCGGTAGAGGAAGGTGATCGTGCCGAGCACACGGCCGCGCGCCCGCAGCGGACTGACGCTGACCGCTCCCACGGAGCGGCCCGCCCCCCGGGCTCCGACGCCGAAGGGTCCGCCCGCCAACTCCTGGCCGCCGAGCACCACGCCGTCACGCCGGCGCCGGACGACCCCGAGGAGGTCGGCGAGCCAGGGGTCGTGCCGCGCGGTGTCGGCGATCCAGGCCTGTTCCACCGCGGCGACGTGCGCGGACGCGCTGGGCACCAGCCGGTCGCCCGGCCCCGACAGATGGATCATGCAGCCCTCGGCGAGCGCCGGGACGGCCAGCCGGGCCACCCGCCCGAGTGTCTCCTGCACGTCCAGATTGCTGTCCATCTGAAGGGACGCCTCGGCGAGGAAGGCGTCACTGACCTGCCGCCGCTCGTGGCGGTGCTCCTCCAGGATCCGCCGGTTGCTGGCCACGAGGACCTCGCACACCTGGACCAGCCTGGCCGGCAGCGTCGCGTCGGCGTCCACGCCGGGAGAGAGCCCGACCGTCAACGTCGCCCGGTCGCCCGTGTCCAGGGCGAACCCGCACTCCAACGCCGTGGCGGCGCCGGCCGCGCGCAGCACGCCGAGCGTCCTCGGGTCCGCCGTCGTGTCCCGAGCCGGGTCGTACGCGCGAAGGACCGGCCTCCCGTTCGGTGTGCCGCCGCCGCTGGCGCCGGGGGCGGGGCCGGGGGCCGGGTCGGTGGACTCCCGGTCGGTCGGGTCCGCGATGGACGGCGCGGCGTCGCCGGCGGACAGGTACCGCACGTAACGGATCCGGTCGCCGTTCCAGCGCGCGCCGACGACCGTCACGACCCCGGGCTGGTCACGCAGCACCCGGTACAGCCGGTCGGCCAGAGCGGTGACGTCCAGGACCTCGACGGCGGCGCACCACAGGGCGTGGAGGTCCGCCGCCCAGTCGTCCGCCTTCGCCGCCCCGCTCGCCCCGGAGGCGCCGTGCCCCTGTTCGCCCGCCCGCACCGTGTGATCCCACTCCTGAATCCGACCGGGCACCGCCGCCGGAAACCCCTCGGGCACACTACGCCAACCGGTCCGCTCGGGACGTGAGCGCCCGCCGGACGCGACACGAGCGACCCCGGCCGGCCGATGACGCGGCCGGCGACCGGGGTCGCCCCCGAGGGCGGTGGCGCGGCCGGTCAGCCGGCGGCGGGCACGGGATCGCTGTTCCACTCGCCCTTGGTGGCCTGCCACGCCTCCTCGTCCGCGCCCCTGCGCCAGTAGCCGGACACCGACAGCGAAGCGGGCGGAAGGCCGCGGTCGATCCGCAGGTACCGGCGGAGTTCCCGGACGAAGTGCGCCTCGCCGTGCACGAAGACCTGCGGCGATCCGGCGGGGAACTCCAGCCCGGTCACCGCCTCGACCAGCGCCTCGCCGACGGGGCGCGCCCCGCGGTGCAGCCAGGTCGTCTCCACCCGGGCCGGCGAGGCGAGCGGCTGCTCGTCCGCGGGGCCGTCCACCTCGACGAACGCCCGTACGACGGCGTCCTCGGGCATCGCCTCCAGGGCCGCCGCGATGGCCGGCAGGGCGCTCTCGTCCCCGGCGAGCAGGTGCCAGTCGGCGCCGGCGTCCGGGGCGTAGCCGCCGCCCGGGCCCGAGAAGACCACCTCGTCGCCCGGTCGGGCCGCCGCCGCCCAGGGGCCCGCCACTCCGGCGGTGCCGTGGACCACGAAGTCGATGGTCAGCCGCCCGGTCTCGGCGTCCCAGTCGCGCACGCTGTACGTCCTGGTGCGCGGCCATTCCTCCCTCGGGTGGTCGCGGCGGATCGCGGGGATGTCGGTGGGGTCCGCGTACTCCACGCCCGGCGGCGGGAAGTGCATCTTGACGTAGTGGTCGGTGAACCGCCCGGCGCTGAACTCCCGGAGTCCTTCGCCGTGCAGGACGATCCGGACCATCGCGGGTGCGATCCGCTCGGTCCGCAGGACCCGTCCGCGGTGGACGACCCTCTTCCTCGGTTGTGCTTCAGGCATTGCCGTTCCTTTTCGGTGGTTCAGCCGGCGACGGGCGCGGAGTCCGACGCGGCGGCCTGTTCGATGGCGGTGTGCCGGCGGTTGATCATGGGGCCGAGGGCGCCGACCGTGAGGGAGGCGGCCACGCCCGCCACGGCGGCGATCCACCAGAGGACGGCGGGACCGGCGTGGGCGTAGACCGCGGTGCCGGCGGTCAGCGCGGTGAACCGGGCGATGCCGCAGGACCACTGGAAGGCTCCCTGGTAGCGGGCCCGCGCGTCCTCCGGGGCGATGCTCTGGATGATCGACGAGTGCAGGCCCCCGAGGGACGCCTCGCCGAGGGACCACAGGGCCACCGTACCGGCGTACGCCCAGGGGGTGTCGGCGACACCGGTCAGCGCGACGCCGAGGGCGACCAGGACGCTGGCGGACACGTACACCGGGAGTGGCTTCACGTCGGCGAGCACGGCCGTCGCGATCGGCTGCAATATGACGACCAGCGCGGCGTTGAGCGCGAACATCAGGCCGAGGACGGTGGGGGAGAGGCCGTCGTCGCGGATGGCGAGCGGCAGGCTCGCCTCGATCAGGCAGTAGATCGCGACGGAGGTGGCGAACAGCGGCAGCAGGGCCCGCATCAGACGGTCCCGGTAGACCACGCCGTAACCGGCCCCGCCGGCGCCGGCCTTGGGACCGGCCGCCTTCGGGCCGGTGCCCCGGGGCAGCATCGTGGCCGCGATCACCGCGTAGACGAGCGAGGTCGCCGCGTCCACCGTGAACAGCAGCCAGTACCCCTTGGTGGCCAGGAATCCGCCGAGCATGCCGGCGCCCGCGGTACCGATGTTCACCGCCCAGTGGACCAGCGAGAACGCGGCCCGGCGCCGGTCCTTGTCGACCGCGTCCGCGACCAGCGCGGAGGCGGCCGGACCGACGAGGCTGCCGGTGACGCTCAGGAGCGCGGCCGTGAGCATGAGGCTCAGCAGGTTCGGGGCGACGAACAGCAGGCCGTGCGAGGCGGCGACGCCCACCAGACCGATGACCATCGTCGCGCGCCGGCCGCTGCGGTCGGCCAGGAAACCGCCGAGGAGCGGGCCGACCAGGTTGCCGGCCCCCAGCGCCCCCAGCACGTAGGGGACGTCGGAGGTGCTGATCCCGCGCGATCCCAGGTAGTAGACCAGGAAGGGGGTGACCATGAAGCCGAGCCGGTTGACGATCGTGCCCGCGAAGACGATCCAGGCTGTGCGGGGCAGCCCACTGAAGGTGGAGAGCATGTGCCGGATCCTCCCGCCGCTGTACGCTGAAGGCCATTGATTAAGAAATGCCTGAATCCATGGGGTGGTTGTCGTGGCGGAACTGACGTTCTCGGCAAGTGACCTGGCGCAGATGCGGTTCGCCGTCTCGCCGATGTGGGAGGTCGTCACCAGCTTCCGGCTGCTCCGAACGGGTCTCACGCACCCCGTGCACGGGCCCTGGGTCGAACAGGTGCGACCGCGCGTCGAGGCGGCGGGTCTGGACCGCGGCTGGCTCGCCGAGCTGATCCCGCCCGCGCGCTACCTCCCCGACTTCCTCACCCCCGCGCCCCCCGGCGCGGCGCCCACCCTCGCCGAGGAACTGGCCGCGATCCGGGAGGAACCGGACGAGCGGGTCCGCCAGGACCTCGATCACCTGGAGAAGCACATGAGCTCGCGCGGGCCCCGGTTGCGGGCCCTGTACGCCGAGCCGAGGCCCCAACTGGCGCGCGTCGGCGAGGAGATCGAGGCGTACTGGGAACTGGCGCTCGCCCCCTACTGGGCCCGGATCCGGACCGTGCTCGAAGCCGACGTCTTCCACCGCGCCCGGCAGGTCGCCGAGCACGGCGCCGGGCGCCTCTTCAACGAACTGCACGTCTCGCTGAGTTGGGTCGACAACGGGTTGCGCATGGTCCGCCGGCAGCGGACCCTGTCCCGCAAGACGGCGGGCGCGGGCCTGCTGTTGGTCCCCTCGGCCTTCGCCGGACCCCGCGTCCTGACCCGGGTGAGACTGCCCGACCCGCCCCAACTCGCCTACCCCGCACGGGGGATCGGCCCGCTGTGGGAGTCCCGCCCGGTCGCCCGGACCGAGGCCATCGCCGCCGTGCTCGGCCGCTCACGGACCCTGCTGCTGACCGAGCTGGACGCCCCGGCGTCCACCACCGAACTGGCCCACCGCACGGGCATATCCACGGCCGGGGTGTCCCAGTACCTCACGGCGCTGCGCGACGCGGGCCTGGTCAGCGCCCACCGGGCCGGCCGCTCGGTGCTCTACGCCCGTACCTCCGTCGGGGAGTCCATCCTCGCGGGCGCCCCCACCTGACCGGCGAACACCCCAGGACCGAGAGGACCCACCGACCCCCCATGGAACCCGACCCGCTCGCCACCCACCTCTCGGCCGTGGTCGGGGACGCCCACGTGCTGACCGACCCGTCGCTGCGCGCCTCCCACGAGAGCGACTTCACCGGCCGCTGGGTCGGCCGGTCCCGGCTGGTGGTGCGCCCCGCCGACACCGCCCAGGTCGCCGAGGTGGTGCGACTGTGCCACGCCGCCGGCGCCCCGATCGTCCCGCAGGGCGGCAACACCGGGCTGGTCGGCGGCTCGGTCCCCGACCCATCCGGAACGGAGGTCGTCCTCTCGACGCGCCGCCTCACCGAACTCGGCCCGATCGACGTGGCCGCGCGCCGGGTCACGGTCGGCGCGGGCGTCCCGCTCGCCGCGCTGCGGCGGCACCTCGCCCCGCGGGAGCTGGAGTTCGGGGTCGACCTGGCCTCCCGGGACTCGGCCACCCTGGGCGGCATGATCGCCACCAACGCGGGCGGCGAACGCGTCGTGCTGTACGGCACCACGCGCGCCAACGTCGTCGGAGTGGAGGCGGTCCTGGCCGACGGCAGCGTCCTGGACCGGCTGGCGGGTCTGCCCAAGGACAACACCGGCTACGACCTCACCGGCCTGCTGGTCGGCAGCGAGGGCACCCTGGCCGTCGTCACCCGGGCCCGACTCGCACTGGTCCCGCACCTGCCCCGACGGGTCACCGCCCTGCTCGCCCTCGACTCCCTCGCCGCCGCCGTCACCCTCCTGACGGACCTGCGCCGGCTCGAATCCCTCGAACTGGTCGAGTTCTTCACGGCCGATGGCCTGGCCCTCGTCCTGGACAAGAGCGGACTGGCCGCCCCCTTCCGCACCACCCACCCCGTCTACCTGCTGGTCGAGTGCGCGGGCCGGCGCGACCCGGCCGAGGAACTCGCCGAGGTACTGGAGAAGGCGCCCGCACGGGAGGTGGCCGTCGCCCGGACGGCCTCCGACAGCCGCCGGCTCGCCGCATACCGCGAACGACACACCGAGTCCCTGAACGCCGCCGGGATCCCGCTGAAACTGGACGTCACCGTCCCCCTCGCCGATCTCCCCGCGTTCGCCGCCGAGCTGCCCGCCCTGCTCGCCGGGCGGGCCACGCCGTACCTTTTCGGCCATCTGGCCGAGGGCAATGTGCACGTCAACCTCCTCGAGGTCGCGCCGGACGACGAGGAGGCGGTCACCGAGGCCGTGCTCGGCCGCGTCGCCGCGGCCGGCGGGAGCATCAGCGCCGAGCACGGGATCGGCCGGGCCAAGTCCCGCCACCTGCACCTCACCCGGTCCGCCGCGGACATCGCCGTCATGCGTTCCGTGAAGGCGGCCCTGGACCCCGACCACCTGCTCAGCCCGCACACCCTCTTCCCCGACCCCGACTGACGCCCCGAGAGCGGGGCCCGACCGACCGGTCCCACCGCACGCGAAGGCCCCCCGACACCGTGTCACCACGGAGCCGGGGGCCGACGGAGCCGATGGGCCGGGTCAGGCGCCGGACTCGGCCGTCTGGTGCAGCACTCCGCCCACGTGCGCCCCGTTCACCACGTTCACCACCACGTCCCCGGCGGCTTCCGGGATGGCCCGGACACTGGCGCCGGTGAAGCCGTTGACCCCCGTGACCACGCCCCACACCGGCCGGAACCGACCCAGCGTGCCGTCCTCGTCCACGGGCACCGACTCCAGGACGGAGCGGATCCTGCGCTGGATGACGTACGGGCTCTCCAGCGCCAGGGCGACCTGCTCCCGCCACTGCTCGGGCGTCAGGTCGTCGGACCAGCCGAGTACGACCCCCTTGCCGCCGGACAGCGAGGTCGGCTTCAGCACCAGGTCCGCCTGGTGCTCCACGGCGTAGGAGACGAGGTCGACGCGCTCACCGTTCTCCAGGGTCACCAGACCCGGCCGCACCATCCGCGTCCACGGCAGGATGCGGTCCAGACTGGCCAGCTCCTCGGCGCTGAACAGCCCGCGGTTCTCCTCGTCCGACAGCATCGCGAGGGCGCCCTTGCTGGCGTACGCCGTGGTGTCCAGCGGGGTGAAGATCTTGACCTCGCCCCGGTTCGCCGCGTCGAACACCGGCGCGGTGAGCTCCTCCGCCCCGGGAGTCAGCAGGTCCCGGATCAGGAACGTGCGCACGATGATGTCCACCGGCTTCTCGCCGAGCCACACCCGACCGTCGCGCACCTCCAACTGCCCGAGGTGGCAGGGGGAGGCGTCCAGGCCCAGTTCGCCCCAGCGCTCGCACAGTTGCGTCATGTACGGGATCTCGTCCTCGAAGACGCTCGGCCACTCCGTCAGCGCGACCACCGGGCGGTCTCCCGGGGCGAACCCGCTCTCCACCAGGATGTTGTTGACCTGCTCGCGCAGCGAGTCCATGAAGGTGAGCCCGTGCCGCTCGGCGAACTCCGCGAGCACCGGGTGCGCGAGCAGCTCGCGGCACACGTCCACGTTGTCCATGCCGCCGACCGCGCTGCCGATGTTCAACTCCAGCAGCTTGAAGCCGGCCTCGTCGCAGATCAGGTCCGCCCGGGTCTGGCGGGTCATCCGCGCGCCCCGGTTGCGCATGACGGCGGCGACCTGCACCTCGTTCAGGCCGCCCGCGCTCGCGAACGCCGCGAAGTCCCCGCCGAAGAGGCGGTCGGGGAGGCTGGACAGGGCGTTCAGCAGGTTGTCCAGGTCACCCGCGAGCCGGGTGTGCTCCTCGCGGCCGAGGAACAGGGGCCGCGAAAGCCACGAGCCCATGCCGTTGGGCTTGTCGCTGTTGAGGATCTTGTTCTGCGGCAGCCCTCCCAGCAGCTCGCTCGTCTTCAGGTTGCCGCCGGCCAGCTCGGCCAGGTACTCCTCGGTCAAGGCGACGCGATCCATGCGAACCTCTTTCTGACTTCTGTGCGATGTGGGTCGATTGGTTGTCGGGTGACGACCGGCGCACGCCGATCGGTCGTGCCGGGGCCGGTCCGGCGGTCACCGGCTCGCGGCGGCGGCCTTGCTCTCGACGGGCGGCGCGGGGAAGGCGACGACCTCCGGGCGCAGGGAGCGCTCGACGCGCAGGAGGAGGCCCGCGCCCAGCAGGGTCGTGGACGCGACCAGCACCCAGGGCAGCCGGCCGTCGAGGGTGATCAGGGCGGTGAACAGGGTCGGTGCGAGGGCGTACGCCAGGGACCAGGACAGCTGGTACCCGGCGAGGTACCGCCCGCGCAGCGCCTCCGGCGCCGCGGCCTGGGCCAGCGAGCCCGAGAAGGTGCTGTGCACCATCTCGCCCACCGTCATGACGATCACGGCCGCCAGCAGCCCGGCCAACAGCACCCGCACGTTCTCCGGGCGCAGCGTGCCGAGCACGATCTGCCCGATGAAACCGGTCCCGAACAGCGCCGCCCCGGCCGCCGCCGCCCGGGTACGGGTCGTGAAGCGGCGCCGGGCGAACGCGGCGACCGGCACGGAGACCGTGGCACAGAGCGCGGTGTTGACCACGAACGCGACACCGGTGAGCCCCTGGGGCAGGTGCAGCCAGTCGACGGCGTACACCGGCAACAACACGCTGAGCGAGGTGTAGCCGAACGCCACCAGCAGGTTCGCGAGGGTCAGCGTCAGGAACGGTCGGTCCTTGGCGACCAGCCGGTACCCGCCGCTCTTGTCGGCCCGGGCCCGGGCGGCCGGCGGGGTGATCGGCGTACGCGCGGCCAACACCGCCGCGACGAGGAAGCTCGCCGCGTTCAGGAAGGCGGCGGCGATGTAGCCGGAGTCCCCCGACGTGGCGATGAGCAGCGAGGCGATCAGGGTGCCGATGCCCAGTCCGGCGTTGCCGAGGCTGCGGCTGAGCGCCTGCATCCGGTCCCGGTTCTCGCCGTCGACGAGTTCCCCGATCCTGGCCTGGAGGGCGGCGGGGAAGGCCCGGGTGCCGATCGCGGCCAGCATCGCCACCGCGGCGAAGGCGGGCAGCGAGTGGGCGAGCGGGAAGCAGGCGAAACTGAGCCCGCGCAGGACGTACAGGAAGAGTTGCACCCTCCGCGCGCCGAAGCGGTCGACGGCGATGCCCGCCACCGGCAGCGCGGCGATGCCGATCAGCCCGGTGACGGTGAGCACCAGGCCGATCAGCGCCAGCGGCAATCCGGTGACGTGGAGGAAGAACACCAGGCTGAACGGGACGTACATCCCGTTGCCGGTCGCGTCGATCGCGATCCCGGCAGCCAGGGCGCGCTCACCGGGAAACCGAGGGCGCAGGAAGGACATGGATCTCCAAAAGTGGGGTGCGGTGGCGGGAGGGGACCGCCGGCCAAGACGTCTCAGCCGATGTCGTAGAAGCCATCCCCGTCCATGTACCGCGCGGTCAGCGCGTCACGGGCCACGGTGCTCGCGGTCTCGTGCAGCAGGTACACCCGCAGCGGGAACGTCCAGTCGTCGACGGACCGGAAGACGGGGTTGCCGGGGGTGACGCGGAACAGTACGTCGTGGAAGCTCTCCAGCGCCCGCAGTTCGGCCATTCTCGGATAGCCGACGAGCTCGCCCTCGGCCGGCGAGACCATGTTGACGACCCGGGCGTGCCGGTTCAGCTCGTAGCCGCTCTCCCACCGCCGCGCGAACCGCTCGGGATCGACGCACGCGTCGACGGTCCAGTCCAACTGGCTCTCGCCGATGGCCGCCTCGACCGGTACGTGCACGTCGGCCCCGCAGACGCGGGTGCCCGTCTCGACCAGCCGCGGGCCCCGGGGCGTCAGCTTCAGCTCGGTGTGCGCAGGGCCGTTGCGGATGCCCAGGGCGTCGAGGACCAGCAGCGTGTGTTCCACCAGCTGTTCCTGTTCCTCGCCGTGACGTGTCATCAGCTCGGCGCCGGCCGGCAGGTCGCGCACGCCGTTCGCGCTGAGGTGGTGCATCTTCCAGATGTCGCTGACGTAGTGCCGGCCGTCCAGGCTCACCGTGTTCACGATGTACTCGTTGCCGACGAGGTACTCCTGCGCCAGCACCGCGTGATTGTCCTGGTCCAGCGCGCTCGTGCTGCCGAGCAGGGCGTCGAACGCGGCCCGCACCTCTTCGACGGTGTCGCAGAAGTGGACGCCGTCGCTGCCCGCGCTGCTCACCGGCTTGAGCACCACACGGCCGTCGGCCTTCTCGTACCACCGCAGCAGGGTGTCGATGTCGGCGGCCAGCACCTGGTCGGTGCCGGGGACTCCGGCCTCCCTGACCGTCTCGATCATGCGGTACTTGTCGCGGCGGGCCGCGCTCAGCGCGGTCCCGTTGCCCGGCAGGCCGAGTTCCTCGTTCAGCCGGTCGGCGAGGACGACGGCCCGCTCCACACCGGGCACCAGCGCCTTGGGGGCGTGCGCGGCGATGGCCGCGGCCGTCCGGGAGACGTTCCCGTCGTGGACGATGTTGACGACGAAGTCCTCCGGTCGGAAGCTCCGTTCGTACGCGGGCGGAATCGTGGGAGTGCTCTGGACGTGGACGCAGGCGTAGCCCCGGGCCCGGAACAGCGGCGCCAGGCAGCGTGCGCTCGCATACGCGTCGACGATCACGACCGTACGGGGAACGGTGTCACCACTCATTACTTACCTCAGCTGTGGATGTGGACGTGTGACGGAGCCGCGTCAGCCGACCGGCCTGGTCCTGATCTCGACGGCGGCGACCGTCTTCTCGCAGCGGGCGACGGCCTCGGCGGCATCGGCGCCGACGGCGATCACATGGCCGCAGACCCGGTCCACGGACCAGGTGAGCGGGGGCACCACGGTCCCGGGCACGGCCTGGACGGCGAGGGTGACGCCCTCCTCCACCTCGCTCGGCACCTCGACGTCGGTCACGGTGCCCGGCTCGGCGAGCAGGAACCTGATCGCCGAGCCCGCGGTGGCCTCGGGGACCTCGGGATCCCACTCCTCCAGGCCGAGCGGCACCGCCACCGCGGCCCGGACCAGGTCCACGCCGTAGGCGAGGCGCACCAGTTCGGGGATGTTGTCGCCACCCGCACGGTTGTGCGACTCGATGATCCGCAGACCCGCCTCGGTGATCATGATCTCGGTGTGCGAGGGCCCTTCGATCAGGCCGACCGCGTCGAGCAGCCGCCCCGTCAGGTCCACGATTCCCTGCCGGGTCGCCTCGTCCACCCGGGCCGGGACGGAGTGGCCGGCCTCGATGAACCCGGATCCGCCCTCGCCCAGCAGCTTGTCCGTCACCGCGACGACCGTGTGGACGCCGTCCAGCGAGAAGCCCTCGACGCTGACCTCGTGACCGGACAGGAACTCCTCGGCCAGCATGCGGCCGCGCCCGACCGCCTCGACCTTCCGCCAGATCTCCGGGACCCGGTCGGGCCCGTCGACCCGGTGGACGTCGCGGCTGCCGCCGTAGTCCAGCGGCTTGATCATCACCGGGCCGTCGAGTTCGGTGACGAACTCCAGCAGCTCCGCCTCGCTCTCCACGACGCGGAAGCGGACGGGGGACAGCCCCACCTCGGCCAGCCGCCCGCGCATCGCGGCCTTGTCCTTGAGCAGCCGGACGGTCTCCACCGAGTTGCCGCCGAGACCGAACTCCTCGTTCAACCGGGCGGCGGCGACCAGACCCAGCTCGGCGGGCGAGAAGAACCGCACCACCGGCTGCTCGGCGAACACCTTGCGACCGGCGGCGACCGCCGCCTCCTGGTCGACGAGCGGAGTGTCGACGACCTGTACGCAGTACGCGGCGGCGGCCTCCGGGTCGTACACGCCCGGGGTCTGGATCAGCACCACCTCGCAACCGAGGTCGGACGCGGACTTCAACACACTCGGTCGGCCGCCCAGCAGGGCGATGCGCGGAGCCATCTCGGAACCTTCCAGGGGGAGCGGTGTCGTGGGAACCATGCGTCAGCCCCCGATGAGGGTGACCGTGTCGCCGAACCGCATCAGGTCGCGGTACGACTCCGCGCGGGCGTGCCGCATCGTGCGCAGTACGGCGATCGCGCTCTCGGAGTCCTCGCCCTGCACGATCGAGCGGTCGTCGCCGACGAGCTTGGCGGTGATGATGACGTGCTTCTCGATGTCCTGGAGGTCGGCCTCCAGCAACGCGTCGCGCGCGGCGGCCAGTTCCGGATCGGCCGCGGCCAGCTTCGCGAACGGCTCCGCGGACACCTTGATCAGGTTCCGCATGGCCTTGCGGAAGGCCTTGTGTTCGGGCTGGGTACGGCCGGTGAGCGCGACCGGGCAGGCGGGCGCGGCCATGGTGGGCCGCACCACGGCGCCGTAGCAGGCCGCCGACATGTCCCCGGAGTGCAACATCGCCGCGGTGAAACCGCGCACGAGGACGATGGCCTCCTCCACGGCGGCGAGCGCCGTGTCGCGGTCCAGCGCCTTCAGGGCGGTGATCGCCCGCGAGACGGCGTCGGCCGCCGCGAGGTTCAGGACGAAGTAGAAGTGGTGGGTGATGACCCATCGGGTCAGCTCGTCCGAGCCCACGGCGTACGGGGCGCCGGCCTCCGCCGCGTCCTCGCCGGTCGCGGACGGCGCGGCGGGGGAGCCGTCGGCCGCGAGCAGCCCGCGCAGGATCCGGACCATCGCCAGGACCACCGCGGCCTGGTCGTTGAGGTCGAGCCGGGCCACGCGCAGGTCGGTGAGCGCCCGAGCGACGATCGTCGTCACCTCGCAGACGAGGCGGGCGTCGTCGATCGGCGCCGTCCTGACCCCGAAGTACTCGTGGTTGGGGACGATCGGCGTCAGCGCCGCGGCGTCCAGGGGGGCGACGCGGGCCTCGGCGGCGAGCCGGCCGACGCCCTCCACCGCCGCGTCCATGGCCGCCGTCGCGGCCGGGCTCGCCCCCTGCGGGTCGAGCAGTGCGGCGTGCAGGCGCGTCAGCTGCTCGATCGCGGCGGTCAGGGCCGTCTCGACCCGCTCGGCGGGTCGGGCGGCGGCCCGCACCAGGTTGTTCGCGGGAAGCACCACGATGGGGATGTCAGGGCAGGCAGCAAACATGTCGGTCACCTCAGAACGTTCGAAAATTGCCGTGGGGAAGGCCGGGCGCGGGCCCGCGGGTGTCAGGACGGCGCGGCGAAACCGCGGGCCTCCTTGAGGAACTGCCCCAGATAACCGTCGTGCGGCAGGAACGGGTCCTTCCACCAGCCGGGGACCCTGCCGTGCAGCACGGTGCGGACACCGGGGGACTCCAGGGCCTCGGCGACGAGCGCGGAGTCGTCGGTGAGCAGGGTCAGGGCCAGCGAATCGTCCAGCGGACCCACCCCCTCCGAGCGCCGCCAGGGCGCCACCCACACGCAGGGGAAGGGGAGTTCGGTCGCCAGCCCCGGATGGTCGGAGCGGTCCACGCACATCACGGCGGGCCGCAGCGCCACCGCGTCCGCGGCGACGAGCGGCAGCGGACCGTCCTCGTGGTGGCGCGCGACCAGGTCCGGCGCGCCCGCCGCGGCCAGGTCGAGGGCCGCCCGCAGGCCTTCCCCCTCCCGCCGCGGTCGTACGGGCAGGACCGCCCGGTCGTCGGTGACCGGGTGGGCCGGGAGGCCGGCAAGGCGCTCCGCGAGGGCCTCGGCCAGTGCCCGGTGATCGCCCGAGGTGAGGACGGCGGTGGTGTTCGTGCAGCGCACGCCGCCGTCCGCCGAGATCTCGGCCACCAGGTGGTCCAGGGTCGCCTCGTCGAGCGGACCGTCCACGAGGATCTTGCTGCGGCCGGGGCCGCGGACCAGTACCCGGTCGTTGCCGCGCAGCCGGGCCACGGTGGACTCGCTGCCGTAGACCAACGACAGGTCGGCGGTCTCCACCAGCGTGTCGGCAGCGGCGTGGGGGCCGGGCAGCAGACTGATCCACCCCGGTTCCAGACCGGCTTCCAGCAGCGCCCGCACCAGCCGCAGCGGGGTGAACGGGTCGCGCGCCCCGGGGCGCACCAGGACCTTGTAGCCCATGGCGATGGCCTGGAGCCACGCGCCGTGCGTGGCCGGGTGGTTGCTGGGGGCCACGACGCCGAAGACGGAGCCGCGGCGTACCCACCGGGCGGTACGACCGGCCCCGACCGGCGCCTGCCGGTCGACGACCTCGCCGAGCCGCGCGCAGTCGTCGCCGATGCGGCCGAGCGTCCGCCGGGCCACGTCGACGGGGACACCGGAGGCCAGCGCCTGGACCCGGCAGTACTCCTCGGGCGTCACCCCGCCCAGCGTGGCCGAGCCGAAGAGGGCACCGGCCTTGGCGAGCACCGCCAGGCGCTCGTCCGGTGCCATGCGCGGCGCCTGGCGCATGGCCTTCACGGTCAGCCTCGTCACCAGGGCGGGGGCCTCGTGGACCGTGGCGAGCGGGACGCCGTCGACGCCGTTCAGGACGCGGGTGTCCCGGGAGGTCCGCTCCCGTCCGTCCCGGAGCACGGGTATGGCGAGCGTCATGTCAGACCAACTCCTCGGGTACGGGCCGGGCGAGACCGGCCGTCCGGATCGCCCGGGGCGGGCAGCCCACGGCCTCGGCCCCGGTGGGGGCGACGGCCGTGGACCCGCCGGTCATGCGAACTCCCTGTGCGTGCGGGCTGTTTCGGGGCTTCGGGAGCCTCAGAACTGCCATCCGTCGAAGACCACGGCACGCGACGGGGCGGCCTCCACACCGGCGACCTTGATCGGAAGCGCCATCAACTGGACGATCGGGTTGGTGATCTGGTCGAGGCTCTGGATGTTCTCCAGGATCGGGATGCCCGCGGCCAGCAGACGGCGGTGCACCTGGCCGCTGCGGTCGTCGGGACGCTCGGTGATGCAGTCCATCCCGACGAGGGTCGCGCCGTTGTCGACCATCCAGTCGGCCGACGAGAGGGTGAGGTACGGGGGCTTGTCCCAGTAGTCCTCGCGGCCCAGGTAGCGGTTCGGGTGGTCGGTGCGGATGAGCAGCCGGTCGCCGGGCTGCCACACGTCGCGCAGCGCCGCCTCCAGGTCCTCGCCGGTGACCGGATCCAGATCCCGCTTGTGCGACAGATCGGCCACGCACGCGCGGCCGACGAAGGTCTCCAGGGGGACCTCGTCGATCTTCTCGCGGTCCTCGAAGAAGTGGTAGCCCGACTCCACGTGTGTCCCGTTGTGCGGGAATATCTGCAGATCCGAGAATGTCCGCCCACCCTTGGCCGGATCCGTCTCCGGGGTCATGGCCCGACGGATCCCGAATTTCGGGTACCAGGGGGCGTCGTAGGAGGGCATGCCCTCGTGCCAGCCCTGACTAATGTCAATCATCTTCACGATCTACTCCATTGATCAAGCGGCGTACATCTCGGCTCCCACTCGCGCGGGAACATTGCGGAAGCTAGCACAGCGGTCGGCGAGGCAATGGCGGTGAGCCATGTCGCTTAAGTGACCAAAGGGAGAAGTCCCGGGTGTGCTGTCGCCTTCACCGCGGCATGACTTTCTACCACAGCGGAAGGGGTCGGACTACAGCCTGCCAGGCACTTCTTTATGGATTTAACGCTTCCATTTGTGTGGGCCCCAACCCCGTTGTCTACGAACGTTTCTGGCCATGAACGCCCGCTGTCCTGAAACGAGTTACGGAGGAGCGGACTCCATTTTTGGCGGTTGCTCGCCCAAATATCTGTGCGCTAGCCTCGCCGCAATCTGAAGTGCGAAATCCCGGCGATTGATCCCATGGAAGGCATCATCGTGATTGTGGTATTGCGTCCGCACAGCTCGCGTGAAGAGATTGAATCCGTGAAGGAAATACTTCACGCCCATGGATTGTCCGCCATGGAGAGTTCGGTAATGGATTCCTCAATGCTCATCAGCGAGGGAACCGGAACTTCCGAATTGATTTCTATTGTCGAAAATCTGCCGGCCGTGGAGCGCGTCGTCGTGGTCCCGGGCGTGCAGCGACTGACCAGCAGGGTCTTCCGGCCGGAAAATACCCACGTACGGGTGGGTGCCCTCACAGGTGCCGTCTTCGGAGGGCCGGAATTCGTCGTCATCGCCGGCCCGTGCGCGGTCGAAAACGTGACGCAGATGAATGCGGCCGTCGACACCGTCGTCGGAAGCGGCGCGGTCATGCTGCGCGGCGGCGCGTTCAAACCGCGTACTTCCCCCTACAGCTTCCAGGGGCTGGGACTCGCGGGACTGACCCTCCTCGCGGAGCAGCGCAAGCGCACCGGCCTCCCCGTCGTCACCGAGGTGGTCACGCCGAAGGACGTCGAGTTCGTCGCCGAGGAGAGCGACATGCTCCAGATCGGCACCCGCAACATGCAGAACTTCGAGCTGCTCCGCGAGGCCGGCGCCTCCGGCCGGCCCGTCCTCCTCAAGCGCGGCATGTCCGCCACCATCGAGGAGTGGCTGCTCGCGGCCGAGTACCTGCTGCACGTGGGCAACGGCGACGTCGTCCTGTGCGAGCGCGGCATCCGCAGCTACGACCGCAGCACCCGGTTCACCCTGGACCTCAGCGCCGTGGCCGAGGCGAAGCGGCTCACGCACCTGCCGGTGATCGTCGACCCCAGCCACAGCACCGGACAGCCCCACCTGGTCGCGCCGATGTCCCTGGCCGCGGCTGCCTGCGGCGCCGACGGCCTGATCATCGACGTGCACACGGACGCGCGCAACGCGATGTGCGACGGAGCCCAGGCGCTCAGTGGTGAACAGTTCGCCGACGTCATGACCCGGCTCACGCCCGTCGTGGAAGCCGTCGGCCGGACGATGGCGCCCACGCGGGCGCACTCCCTCGCCTCGGTCTGACCCGCCCCCTCCTGGAGACAAGAACATGTTGGACGACACCGTCGAGCCCTTCACCGCCGATCTCGCGCCGGACGAGTTCATCCGCGCCGCCATGCAATGGCACTTCTCTCCCGCGACCGGCTCCCCGTACTGGGTGAAGCGCGCCGGGGCACTGGACTTCGACCCGCTGACGGACATCAGGACCTGGGAGGACCTCGCCCTCTTCCCCGACGTCAGCGAGGAATGGCGGGACATACCCGTCGACGCGCTCGTCCCGGCCGGGATCGGCCGGCAGGGCTGGGACTTCCAGGTGTTCGACAGCGGCGGCACCACCGGCCGCCCCAAGCGCATCGTCGAATCCCGGTCCCGCCGCAACGGCGTCCTGTGGGTCAGCGAGGTCCTCGCCGACCACGGCATGCCCGGCGAGGGCGACGGCCACTGGCTGCACATCGGCCCCACCGGACCGCACATCGTCGGACGCTCCGTCGGTCTGCTGGCCCAACAGCGCGGCACCTTCTGCCACTACATCGACTTCGACCCGCGCTGGGTCAAGAGCAGCGTGAAGCAGGGGCGCGCCGAGGAGGCGGGCCGCTACGTCAAGCACATCCTGGCGCAGGCCCACGACATCCTGGCCACCCAACCCGTCTCCGTGCTCTTCGCCACCCCGCCGGTGCTGGAGGCGATCGCCGCCGACGAGAAACTGCTCGACCTCGTCCAGGACAAGGTGCGCGGCATCATCTGGGCCGGCACCAGCGTCAGCCCCGAGACCCTCAGCGTCTTCGAGGACGAGCTCTTCCCGCAGGCCACCGTCGTCGGCCTGTACGGAAACACCATGATGGGCATCGCCCCGCAGCGTCCCCGCACCGGCGAACCCGACGAGGAACGCTGCGTCTTCGTGCCGTTCCACCCGTTCAGCCGCGTGACGGTCGTCGACCCCGAGAACACCGACGCCCAGGTCGGCTACGGCGAGCGCGGCCAGGCCCGGATCAGCCTCGTCTCCCGCGACCTGCTGCTGCCGTGGACCCTGGAGCGCGACTCCGTGCTCCGCGTCACCCCGACGTCGAAGTACCCCCAGGACGGCCTGGCCGATGTCCAGCCGCTCACCGTCGAAGGCGGCCCGACCGCCATCGAAGGGGTGTACTGAGCATGGCGACACCCTCCCTGACCGCGCCGCAGTCCCTCGCGTCGCCGGACTCGCTCACCGCGCCGCGGCCCCTCACGGACCCGGCGGCCGACCCGGCGATCACGCCGGCGGTCGCCGCCCCGGTGGCCACCCTGCCGCTCACGCCGCCGCTCGGCGCGCCGGGCGAGCCCGCGCCGTACGACCGAGCCCTCGACCACCGCGACCTGGAGAGCCTGCTCGCCACCTTACGGCTCGCCTCCGACCGGGCCCGCCACACCGGCCGCCCCACGCTCGCCAGTTGGGCCAAGCCCCTGTCCCTCGGCTCCGCCGTCGACATCTGGCAGCGGGCCCGGCTCCTCACGACGCGCTCGCTGCTGTGGCAGTCCGCCTGGGACGGCGGCTCCGTCGTCGCCTTCGGCAGCGCCCACGACCTCGACGGACACGGCGCCGACCGGGTGGCGGCCGTCCGGGCCGGCTGGACGGAACTCGTCCGCGACCCGGTCCGCGGCGGCGCCGCCGACCGCTCCACGGCATCGGGCGAAGGCCCCCTCGTCATCGGCGGCTTCGCCTTCGCCGCCGCCGACCCGCGCGGCAGCCGGCTCCCGGACGCCCTGATGTGGGTGCCCGCGCTGCAGATCCGCAGCCTGGCGCCCGCCCGCGCCGCCGCCGAGGCCCCGACCGCCGAGGCCCCGACCGCCCAGGGCCTCACCGCCGAGGCCCCCACCCGCGCCGAACTGCGCCTCAACGCGATCCTGTCGCCCGACGACGACCCCGAGCAGAGGGCCAAGGAACTCGCCGCCCTCGCCGACACCTGCCTGCTGTGGGAACCCGGGCCCGCCCGGGACCTGCCCACCCCCCCGGCCGGCCGCGCCCACACCGCCGTCGAGCTGCCGGCCGCCGAGGACTGGAAGGAACTGGTCCGCCGCGCGACCGGCCGGATCCGCGCCGGCGGGTTCGAGAAGGTGGTCCTGGCCCGCGAGTTGCGCGTCACCGCGTCCACGCCCTTCGACGTCCCGGACGCCGTGCGCAGGCTGCGTACGGCCAACCCCGGCACCACCGTCTTCGCCGTCGACCACGACGGATGCACCTTCCTCGGCGCCACCCCCGAGTACCTCGTACGGGTCGAGGACCGCACCGTGCACGCGCTCGGCCTGGCCGGCACCACCCCGCGCGGTGCCACGCCCGAACAGGACGAGGTCCACGAACGCGAGCTGGTCGACAGCGCCAAGATCCAGCACGAGCACGACGTGGTGGTCCAGATGCTCCGCGACGCGCTCGGCGAC
Source organism: Streptomyces sp. NPDC002602 (assembly GCF_042889445.1). NCBI lineage: Bacteria > Bacillati > Actinomycetota > Actinomycetes > Kitasatosporales > Streptomycetaceae > Streptomyces > Streptomyces sp. NPDC002602. Next base: position 237,734 of record NZ_JBIAQX010000010.1, read on the forward strand.
TCCTGCGCCGACGTCGACGCCGAGACCCCGCCCCGCGTGGTCAAGCTCGCCAACGTCCAGCACCTGTCCACCAAGGTCCACGGCCGGCTCGCCGAGGACTCCCCGGCCGGCATCCTCGACTTCGTCGAACGCCTCCACCCCACCCCGGCCCTCGGCGGTCACCCCCGCGAGGCGGCCCTGAGCTGGCTCGCCGACAACGAGGGACTCGACCGCAGCTGGTACGCGGGAGCCGTCGGCTGGGCCGACGGCACCGGCCAGGGCCAGTTCGCGGTCGCCATCCGCTCCGCCCTGCTCGACGGCGCCACCGCCTCCCTGTACGCGGGATGCGGGCTGGTCGCCGACTCCGATCCCGAGGCCGAGTACGCGGAGACCTGCGCCAAACTCCGCCCGATGACGCACGCCCTCGGCATCGAGTGAACCCGACGCCCCACCCCACGTCCCGGCCGGGCACCCGGCCGGGACCCCCGGCGGTCGTGATCGCGGCCGCCGGCGCCACCGCCCGAGAACCGAAGGTCCGACCATGCGCCATGTGATCGTCGTCGGCGGCGGTCTCGCCGGCCTGCGCACCGCCGAAGCGCTGCGCGCCCAGGGCCACGAGGGTGACCTCACCCTCGTCGGCGCCGAGACCCACGCCCCCTACGACCGGCCCCCGCTGTCGAAGGGCGTCCTGACGGGGGAGACCGACGACACGGCCTTCCCCACCGACTGGGACAAGCTCCGCTGCACCCTGCTCCTCGGCCGCCGCGCCGAGGCCCTGCGACCGCACGCCGACCGGCCCGGCGGGATCCTGGAGACCACCGGCGGCCCGCTGGAGTTCGACGCCCTGGTCCTCGCGACGGGCGCGAGCCCCGTCCGGCTGCCGGGCGACGGCCCCCAACACGTCGTACGGACCCGGGACGACGCCCTGGCGCTGCGCACCGAACTCGTCGAGGGCGCGCGCGTGGCCGTCGTCGGCGCCGGCTGGATCGGCGCCGAGGTGGCGACCGCCGCCGCCGCGAAGGGCTGCCGGGTCACCGTCGTGGAGGCCGCCGCCGCCCCGCTGTCCCAGGCCCTCGGGCCGGAACTCGGCGCGCTGACCGCCGGTTGGTACGCCGAGGCCGGCATCGACCTGCGGTGCGGCGTGCGCGTCACCTCCGTCGACCACGGCGGACTGACCCTCGACCACGGGGAGTTCCTGGCCGCCGACGTGGTCGTCACCGGCATCGGCGTACGCCCCGACGTCGACTGGCTCCACGGCTCCGGGATCGAGGTCGGGCGCGGTGTCCTCGTCGACGCCGCGCTCCGGACCTCCCGCCCCGAGATCGTCGCGGTCGGCGACTGCGCCGCCTGGTGGTCGGACCGCTACGACCGCCGGCTGCTCGTCGAGCACTGGGACGCCGCCCTCAACGCCCCCGAGACCGCCGCCGCGACGCTCCTGGGCCGCGACGCCGCCCACGACACCGTGCCCTACTTCTGGTCGGAGCAGTTCGGACGGATGGTCCAGTACGCGGGCCACCACCCGGCGGCGGAACGGATGCTCTTCCGCGGCTCGCCCGACAGCGCCGCCTGGACGGTCCTGTGGCTGACCGGGGACCGGCTGGAGGCCATCCTGACCGTCGACCGCCCCCGCGACCTGGTGCAGGGCCGCCGCCTCATCACCGACGCCGGCCGGCTGGACCTCGACCTGGCCGTCGACCCGGACGTGCCGCTCCGCAAGGCCATACGTGGCTGACGGCACGCGCCGACCGGCCGGCGACCACCACAAGGAGAGATCACGCATGCCCGACCCCACCTTCCGCACGGTGCTCGAACGACTCGTCAACTTCAAGCCGGGTCCGCCGGTGCGCTCCGCGGAGGGCCGCTCGTACCCCCTCGCCGCGAACGAGTCGCCGTACGGGCCGCTCCCCGCCGTGGTCAAGGCCATCGAGGAGGCGGCCCTCGGCGTCAACCGCTACCCCGACAACAACTGCGTCGAGCTGACCGCCGAGATATCGGCGCGCTTCAAGGTCGCCGAGGACGAGATCGCCGTCGGCTGCGGCTCGGTCGGCGTCTCCCAGATGCTCCTGGAAGCCGTCGCCGAGCCCGGCGCCGAAGTCATGTACGCCTGGCGCTCGTTCGAGGCCTACCCGATCCTGACCCGGCTCTCGGGCGCCACCCCCGTCGAGGTCCCCCTGCGCGACGGGGCCCACGACCTCGACGCGATGGCCGCCGCGATCACCGACCGGACCCGCCTGATCTTCGTCTGCAACCCGAACAACCCGACCGGGTCCGTGGTGCACGCGGCCGCACTGGAAGCCTTCCTCGATCGGGTACCCGCCGACTGCCTGGTCGTCATCGACGAGGCCTACCACGAGTACGTTCGAGACCGGGAGGTCCCCGACGGCCTCGCGCTCCGCACCGACCGGCCCAACGTGGTGGTCCTGCGCACCTTCTCCAAGGCCTACGGCCTCGCGGGCCTGCGCATCGGCTACGTGGTGGGGCACCGCGAGACGATCGAGGCGATCCGCAAGGCCTTCCTCCCCTTCAGCGTCAACGGCGTCGCGCAGGCAGCCGCCATCGCCGCACTCCGCTCCGAGGCCGAGCTGATGGCCCGGGTGGAGACCACCACCCGGGAACGCGAACGGGTACGCGAGGCCCTGCGAGCCCTGGGCCTGCCCGTCACCCCGAGCGAGGCCAACTTCGTGTGGCTCCCGCTCGGCGAACGGACCCTGGACTTCGGGCGCCACTGCGCGGAGGCGGGCGTGGCGATCCGCCCCTTCGCGGGCGAGGGCGCCCGCGTCTCGATCGGCTCCCCCGAGGAGAACGACGCCTTCCTCGCGGCCGCCGCCGGATTCGAGAACCCGCCGACGTCCGAGAAGCCGCCGACCGCGCGGTCCTGAGCCGCGCGGCCCCGAGCCGCCCGGGGCGGTGCGCCGCCGGGGGGCTCGGGCGGCCCCGGTTCCGGCGCCCGTCTCACCGACGGGTGAGCGTCGGCCACGGCAGGGCGTCGAGGAGCAACACCACCGCCCACGCGAGATGCAGGACGACGGCCGCGACCCGGGCCGCCCGCCGGGGCACCGCGCCGAACCTGAGGACCCCGTACAGGAAGGGGAGGCCGAACAGGGTGGCGACGACCACTCCGGACGAGGTTTTCTCGCTCTCCACCTGCTCGGCCCCCCGGTACATGATGAAGACCGCCCCCAGGCACAGGAGAGCGGCGATGACGTGGAGACGCGCCTTCACCAGGGGTTGACCCAGCGTCCTGCCGATCGTGCGGAGCACCCGGTACGGCAAGGCCTGACGCGCGGGACGCGAGCCGTCGCCATCGACACCGCCCGTGTCCAACGGGACATTGGACACGGGCGGGACAGCGGCTCCGACGACTTCGACCTCGGACTCGAAGCGGGCATCGGCCTCGAACCGGATGTCGGCCTCGATCACGGCCTCGTCCTCCAAGCCCTCGGCGACGATGTGCTCCAACCGGATGTCGAAGGTCGTCTCGTCCGCTTCGTCGTCGCCCTCCGCGGCACCGGCACCGCTCGGCGACCGCCCGTCCGCGTCGGGCGGACCCACCGGGATGACGAGGCTCCGGGCCTCACGTTCCAGGCGGTTGATCTCCTGCTGCGCGGTCAACGCCTCCGTCGTCCAGAACTGCTGCTGCTCCTCCGCGGTCAGCCTGCGGTTCCTCGCACGTTCCTGCTGGACCTGGACCCGGCCCAGCCGCTCCTTCGCCTGACCGAGCTGCCGTTCGACCCGTTCCCGCTCCCGGTCGTCCGCCACCCGCAACCGCATCCGTGCGTTGTCCAGCCGGCTCTGCGTGTACGCGAGCATCGGCCGCAGCTCCGCCAGGTGCTTCTCCGCGTTCGCCGCCAGGGCCTGGTACTTCACGACCTGCCACAACGCCTCGTCACGCTGCTCGGTGGGCACCGGATGAACGACGGCCGGGCCGACGCGACGTTCCCGATCCGCCGCGCTCCACAGCTCGCTCGCCCGGACCGCCTTCACGTTCCGCGCCGGCCCCGGCGGCGTGTACGCCTCGACGAGCTTGCCCAGCAACGGTCTCGGAATCAGTTGTGACCCGTTGAGGTAGTTCCCCCACGTCGAACTGCTCAGGCCGAACCGCTCCGCCAGCGCGCGCACCGTCGCACCCCGCGTCAACCCGACGAGGAACACGGCCAGATCACCCGTCGGCGTCCCCTCCGGGATCTCCCTCTTCGGAGACATCGCACCCCTCCCTTGACCACCCTGTCCAGCCATGACCACCCGCAGTCCAGCCCGACACCCCCTCCCACCAGGCGCGACGTCCCTCGGCCGGCCGGCAGCCTCCCGTTCGCGGCGAATCTCTCCCTCGTCACCGCAACAACCGCACCACCGGGGGAGACCGCCATGACCCTGTCCACGCTCTCCGCGTTCCTGGGCCACGATGTACTCGGCAACGCCGTCGCCGCCCTCCTCGTGGCGGGGCTCGGGTACACAGCCAAGAAGATCCGGGCCACGGTCCGCAACCGGAACCGCGATACCGCCCCCACCGATCACACCGACCGGTCCGACCAGGCTCCTTCCTGATCCCGCCCCCGCCCGCATCCACCGAGGTGGGGGCCGCGGTCGGGCCGGCGGGAGCGGGGGCGGTCGTACGTCCGTACGCCGAAGGCGTGCCCCGGCGCTCGGCTCCCGCCCTGCCCGGTCGAACGCGTGGACGCGCCACGAGCGGCGCGGCCGGCTCGCCCCGGACGTCCCCACGGCAGCCTCACGTACGAGTGCCGGTACACGCTCACGGACCGCCCGTCCCTCTCGGCCGGCCCGAGGACGGCATCGTCGAGGACGGTGACCCGCCCGACGGACGGGGTGCTGCGACTCGCGGCCGGTCGTCCAGGTCGGCCACGACAACCGACCCGCGCCGGCGCCCCGGCCGCCCGACGGCTCAGGAGCGGCGGCGGCGCCGGTGGCCGGTCGGGACGGCGCGCGTGCGCGGTGAGCGGGTGCGCCTCGTCGCCCCGTTCCCTCGGCCTTCGGAGACGGGGCCCCCGTGGTGGTGCTCGATGCGGATGCCGTGGAACACGAGAACGGTGAGGCTGAGGACGATGAGGGCCTCGGCCCAGTAGAAGGCGAGGTAGTCGAGCAGGCAGCCGTTGGGGGGCGACCCGGGGGCGGCGTTGCGCAGGCCGACGAGGGCGAAGAGGCTGGCGGCCATCCAGCCGAGGGCGGGCCAGAGCAGGCCGCGGCGCTGACCGACGACGAGCCAACAGGCGGTGACGATCGCGAGGGCGACGGCCCACATGGCGGCGATCATGAACCAGGCGAGGATGAACGTGCTGCGCGAGCGCTTCACCTCGCTGAGCAGGTGGACCGACTGGCCCCGGTACGAGCCCGCGCCCGGCTTGTAGGTGAAGTACGGGTCGCTGTCGTGGAACCACAGCACGATCGGTACCCGCTCGGTCGAGTCGCCGATCGTCGCGGCGAAGGCGAACTCGGCGGCGTAGCGGTCGAAGGGATAGTCCGACGAGGTGCCGCCTTCGAGCGGGAGGTCGATGTCGCGCATCCACAGCCCGCTGCCCGGGGCGAAGGTGAGGGCCTGTTGCCCGGTGGTGTTCGTGTGGAGGGTGAGGGGCTGGGTCGGGTAGCCGTCGGGTCCCTCGTAGCGGCCGACGGGGGTGACGGTGAGCCGCAGGGTGATCTGGTGCAGGGTGGGGTCGGTGAGCTGGATGTCGGCGTCGACGTCGAAGCGGTCCGGGGCCTGCTCGGGGCCGATGACGACCGTCTGCTGTCGGGTGTCGCGCTCGTCGAGGTACAGGCTGATCCCGGCCCCGCAGACCACCGCGAGGACGACGAGCGCGGCCACGAGCGTCCGCCAGGGCAGTTCGGCACCGCGCCGGCTCACGTCCTGGACGACGTCCACGCCCCGGCGCAGGTGCCGGGCCGCGGTCTCCCGTCCCGCCGACCCCGCCCACTTGCCACTGTCGGCCATGATCCGATGCTGCGGGCGGTCCGGCACGGGCGCCAGGTGGAGGGGGCCGGTCAGGCGTCCGACTGCCGGGAGGTGACAGCCCCGTACCCGGCGACGTACAGCCTCATCGCGCACTGGTCCTCGGCCTCGACGAACACCTCCCGGCCCCAGTGGGCGCCGAGGCGCCGCGCGACGTCCACGAGACGGCGGCGCTCCTCGGGCGAGTGGGCGGGGAAACGGACCCAGCCCTGTTCGGAGATCGTGCCGCCGAGCTCGTGGAACAGGGTCGTCCGCGCGCGGCGCTCCTCGTCTTCGGTCAGCGGGGTCGACGTCGGGGCGGGTCCCGCCGAGGCGTATCGGACGTTGTGGAGATCTCGGGTCATCGGTTGCTCACAGGGTCGTTCACGGGGTCGTTCGCAGGTCGCTCACGGGGTGTTCGGGCCGGCTCGGGAAGGGAGTCGCCGCGGCTCAGACAGGGGTGAAGACGGCCGCGTCCGCCTCGTCGAGGATGAATCCGTTGTCGAAGCGGACGCGCACCGTCACCCGGGGGCCCCGTTCCTGGAAGGCGACCCACTCGGGCTCCAGGGAGCCGACCTTCTCTTCGAGCTGCTTCCTGCTCTCCGCGGGCATCTGGCCGCCGAAGGAGTCGAGCAGCGACTTGAGCCGCTCGTACTCGCGGACACCCTCGCTCTCCTCCCGGTGCTCGACCACCCGTTCGACGGTCCCCTCGGTGTCCGCCGCCAGGGACAGGAACCCGACGACGAGCCCCGACACCTCCATGGAATCCGTCAGCCTGGTGTCCCCGGCCAGCTTCACCCGCAGGCCCTCTTCGAACGTCATCGACTCTCCCTCGCCTCTCGCATCATCGTCAGTGGGATACGGACACGGGCCCGGACTCGGACCCCGCCCCGGACTCGGACCCGGCCTTGGACTCGGCCCCGGGCCGCCGTGGCGTCGGCCGGCCTCACCGCACGCCGTCGCCACGCCGGAGTCGGCCGAACACCTCGGGGGTCGCCCAGCCGCGCAGCGCCGCCCGTACCGTCGACGCGAAGGCGCTCTCGGCCGTGGCGGCGTCCAGGGCTCCGGCGAGTTCGAGCGTGACCAGCCCGTGCAGGGTCACCCACAGCGAGACGGCGATCAGGGGCGCCTCGCCGTCGAGGACGGAGTCCGCCACCGCGCGGTCGATCGCGGCGACCAGCGGCCGTACGGGGTCGCGGGTGCCGATCGCCCCCGACGGGTCGAAGGACTGCGCGCCGCCGAACAAGACCGTGTAGAGGTGGCGGTGTTCGGCCCCCCAGCGCCGGTACGCGGCGGCCAGGGCGTAGAGGTCGGCGAGCACGTCGTCGGAGGTCGGTACCGCCGACAGGTCCCGGAACAGGCCGGCGACCGCCCGGTCGCGCACCTCGCCGACCAGCGCGTCCTTGCCGTCGAACAGCGTGTACACCGCCGCCGTCGACGTCCCGGCGGCGGCGGCCAGGGCGCGTACGGTGACCGACTCCCGCGGACGGGTGGCGAACATCTCGGTCGCGCATGCCACAAGCCGCTCTCTGACCGCGGCGTCATTCGTTCTCGGCCTACCCACGGGGTCAGCCTACCGGCGCTGATAACATCGTTTTGAAACAGCGTTCTGAAACTCTTTCGACATCGTTCCGAACCTCCCGGGGGACACCCATGCCATCGCCCGCCCCGCACTCCGCCTCACGCCCCACCGCGTTACGCACGGCCGTCCGCGTCACCCGTCGCGCGCTCGCGGCAGTGGCCGCCGTCGTGGCTCTGGTGGGCGTCTTCCTGGCGCTGATCGTCCTCACGAACGGGGCGGGCTCGGGTCTCCTCGCATGGGCGGCCACCCTCGCCGTCGCGGTCGCCGCCGCCCTGTGGCGCGGTCGCCGCCGCGCCTGGCGGGCACGGTGCGTACCGTTCCTGCCCGTGGTCGTCGCGGCGGCGCTGACGGCGTCCGTCTGCGTCCCGACCGTGCCCACGGCGCGACGCGTGCCGTCGGCCCTTCCGTTCGTGACCGCGCAGCACTGGACCCTGACCACGGGCAGCCGGGTCGCGGTCTACCACCACCCGCCCGCCAACTCCGCCGCCCGGCACCCCGTGCCGCTCGTGTACCTCCACGGCGGACCCGTGCGCGGCATCTCCACGCTCGACCACCGGTTCCTGCGACTGCTGGCCGGCCAGGGCTACGACGTGTACGCCTACGAGCAGGCAGGTGGCGGACGGAGCGATCTGCTCCCCATGGACCAGTACACGATCTCCAGGTCGGTCCGCGACCTCGACGCCTTCATCGGCCGGCTGGACAAGGGCGGCGTCGACGTCCTGGGATTCTCCTCGGGCGCCGTCGTACTCACCAGGGCCCTGGCCGACCCGGACGTCGCCCCGCGCGTCCACCGGGCCGTCATCGCCGAGCCCGGCCCGATGGACGGCTCCACCGCGCGCCTCACCGGGCACCGGGGCCTGCCGTCCGCGCGCGACACCGCACCGCCCGTGGCCGGACCACGCTCGACGCGACTTCCGCGCTACGCCACCGCGTTCGCACTGATGCGGCTCGGACTCCTCGGCCCTGACAGCGCCCTGGTGGGCCAGGCCGAGGGGGTCAACGCGTTCACCGCCGCCGACCTCGGCAGCGACACCGCCTCCGCCTACTGCGCCCGCGACGCCCACCGCATCCCCGAGGAGGACACCGCGCGCACCTTCTCCTTCAGCCCCGCCGCGAGCCTCCGCGTCCAGCAGACGATCAAGGACTCGCCCTCCATCGCCCCGCGGTTGAGGCGCTCCCGGACCCCCGCGATGCTGATGATCGCCGAGTGCTCCTCCCAGCTCCGGGAGTGGGCGACCGCGATCCTCGCCGACACCCCCGGCATCCGACGCACCCAGTACATGCCCGGCGTCGGCCACCACATGTGGAACGGCCTCGACGACAACGACCGGCGGGCCGCCGCCGTCATCGACGCCTTCCTCCAGGACGAACCGGCACCCCTGCCGAACCACCCGACCCGTGAGGACATCCCCGACTTCCTCCGGAAGTTCGCGGGAGACCGATGAGTTTCCGCGGCGGCGGCGGTCTTCTTCCCTGACGACCCCCGCACGGCAGGAGACGGACATGACCGACCTTGAGACCGGGACCCTCGACGCGACCGGCGCCACCCTCGGCTTCGACGTTCGACGGCCCATCCCCGGGAACGACGACGGGAACGACGACGGGAACGACAACGGGAACGACGACGGGAACGACAACGGGAACGACGACGGGAACGACAACGGGAAGGGGAGCGGGAGCACGGGCACGGGCACGGACGGGGAGCCGCGCGCGCTGCTGCTGGTGGGGTCCCCGATGGGCGCCGACGGATTCCGGACCCTGGCCTCGTACTTCACCGACCGGACCGTGGTCACCTACGACCCTCGGGGCGTGGGCCGCAGCGCGCGTACCGACGGGGCCGCGGAATCGAGCCCCGAGGAGCACGCCGACGACCTGCGCAGGGTCATCGAGGCCCTCGGCGTCGGAGCGGTGGACGTGTTCGCGAGCAGCGGCGGAGCGGTCAACGCGCTGACCCTGGTCGAACGGCACGCCGACCTCGTACACACCCTCGTCGCGCACGAGCCCCCGCTGGCCCGGGTGCTCCCGGACCGGGAGGCGGCGCTCGCCGCCTGCGAGGACATCCACCGGACCTACCTGCGCGAGGGAACGGGCCCCGCGATGGCGAAGTTCTTCGTACTGGTCTCCCACCAGGGCCCCTTCCCCGCCGACTGGACCGACCGGCCGGCGCCCTCCCCGGCCGACTTCGGGCTGCCGACCGAGGACGACGGCTCCCGCGAAGACCCCCTGCTGGGCCAGAACATGCGCGGTTGCACCGCTCATCGCCCCGACTTCACCGCGCTGCGCGCCGCTCCCACGCGCATCGTGGTGGCGGCGGGCAAGGAGTCGGGGGAGCAGTTCCCCGCCCGCGCCGCGGCGGCGACCGCCGCGGGCCTGGGCATCCTGCCGGCGCTGTTCCCCGGCGATCACGGCGGTTTCCTGGGTGGCGAGTACGGGCAGCACGGCGCCCCGGAGGAGTTCGCCCGAACCCTGCGGGAGGTACTCGACGGCAACGGCTGACCCCGAACTCGGCCCTGAACCCGACCCCGAACTCGGCCCCGACCTCGGCCATCCGCGGCCGTGGTCCGTGTCCGGCCGGGGGGAGGGCGAGGTGGTCACCGTCGAGACCCTGGGCCGCGGCTCGCTCGACAGCGCGGTCCGGCCGGGTTCACTTGCCGGTGATGGTCCACGTGCCGTCGCCGGCCGCGGCGGCGTCCTCGAGGGCGGTCCACGCGGCGGTGTCGAGCTTGAAGGCGTCGCGGAGGTAGGCGGAGATCGCGTCGGCGACGAGGGCGACGCGGGCCGGGTCCTCGTCGGTGGTCTCGGCGACCTTCTCGCCGGCCAGGCCGCCCAGGGTGTGCTCGCCCTCGGCGATGGCGAGCAGGCTCTTCGGGGCCGGGCCGAGGTGGTAGGCGTCGGTGAACCACTCGGGCCCCCGGGTGGAGAGCTGAGACTGGTCCCTGCCGCCCGCGACGACCAGGATCGGAGCGGTCATGGTGGAGTAGTCCGGCCGCATGAACGGAAGGTGTTCGGCGGCGAACGGGGTGAGGGTGTTGCCCGTTCCGGTCGCGGCGATCAGCGCACCGGCCGAGACCGCGGAGTGGGAGAAGTCCTCTCCTGGAATCCCGTCGGCGTCGAGCACGCGCGCGCCGAGGAGCGCGCCGGCGGTCTGGGCGCCCCAGGAGTGGCCGACGACCGCGACGTGGTCCCGGTCGGCGCGGGTCTCCAGGTCGCCCGCCTGGAGAAGGATGTCGCCGAGGCCGTCGAGAACCGCGTGGAGGTCGGCGATCCGGACGCGCCAGATGGAGGGGAAGCGCGGGTCGTCCCATGTGATGCCGTTGCGGCGGGAGTCCAGGTGGGTGGGTTGCACGACGATGAATCCGGCGGCCGCCCACCGGTCGACGAGGGGTTCGTATCCGTCCATGGACCACGCGTTGCCGTGGGAGAACACGATGACGGGAAGGTTCCGGCCCGACGTTGGGGCCGTGACCTTCACCTGGAGGTCGACGCCGCGGCCGGGCGCGGGCACGGTGATGGGCTTGACCGCGACGATCCGCTGGTCGAGGTGGTGGGAAGACATGGGGGACCTGTGCTTTCTCCATGGGGGCGCACTGCCATACTTTGGCGGAGCGGCGTTCCGCCAAAGTAGCGGAACAATGTTCCGCGAGTAAAGGGTTGGCGGAACATTGTTCCGCGAGTAAGGGAGAATCTCGTGTCGGAATCGGTCGGAGTGCGCCAGGCGCAGGCACAACGCACCCGCGGCGCCGTACTGGCGGCCGCGGCGGCGGTCTTCGTGGACCAGGGCGTCCAGGCCCCCATCCGAGACATCGCCGAACGTGCCGGCGTCGGCGTCGGCACGATCTACCGGAACTTTCCGACCCGGGCGGACCTCGTCACCGCCGTCTACCGGCACCAGATCGACACCTGCACCGCACTCGCGCCGCGGCTCCTGGAGGAATCGGCCTCCCCGTTCGCCGCCCTGACCTGCTGGGCGGACGCGTTCGTGGAGTTCCTGGTGACCAAGCACGGCCTCGGTGCCGCCCTGGGGTCCGGCGATCCAGGGCTGGAGAACCTCCACGCGCTCATGCTCGACACCCTGGTCCCGGCCTGCTCGACGCTGCTCGACGCCTGCGCCGCCGCCGACGAGCTCAGCCTCGACATCACCGCCTACACGCTGATGCGCGCCATCGGAAACCTCTCGATCACCGGCCCCGACTACGATCAGGCCGACGCCAAGCACATGGTCGCGACCCTCCTCGCCGGATGCCGTCACACGGCATAGCGGCGGACGCGTGACCGGCCCTCGTGCCCCTAGTGCCTCTCGCGCCTCTCGTGCCCCTCCGGCAACGCCGGCTCCCATGGCGCCCCCTGCTCGATCCGGCCCGTCGACGCCGACGACAGGCATGGACCTCGGCGGGCCAGGATCTAGACGGGCCAGGATCTCGACCATCTCCGCGAAAGTGACGCCCCCATCGGCCCGTTGGGCAGGCATGACGTGGGAATTTCGTCCGCATCCCCGGGGTTGCCGCATGACGTCGGCCCTCCACCCCGACGAACACGCGCACGACACAGCACGAAGGAACAGACATGGCCACGACGTACCTCCTTCAGGTCGACTTCCCGAGCAACGGTCCCTTCGGAGAACAGATGGCGACCGAGTACCGGCAACTGGCCGAGAGCATCAACCTCGAACCGGGGATGATCTGGAAGATCTGGACCGAGAACAGCGAAGACCGCGAAGCGGGCGGCATCTACCTCTTCGATTCCGAGGCGACCGCGCAGAAGTACCTGACCAAGCACACCGAACGGCTGCGGTCCTGGGGCATCACCGACATCCGGGGCCGGATCTTCGCCGTGAACGGTCCGCTTTCGGCGATCAACAGGGCTCCGCTCCCTCCCACCGCTGCCTGAACGCCGGCGCGGCACCCCGAGCGACACACCGCGACGAGGCGGGCGTTGCCGACGCGGCACGGACCTCGACGGCTCGGACCGCCGGCAACCGGCCTCCCGTCGGCGGCACTTGCGACCGAGCGCCCGGCCCGACCGCGGGTGTGTGCGCGGCGGGTGTGCCTCGACGGAGGCGGACGGGAGTCGGGCCGCCGAGGAGACCGTGCCCCTCGGCGGCGCGCCGTCCACGGGCTGCCGCGCGGACCTCCCTGTGCAACGCTGGAAGAGCCACCCGGGCCGGTTCTGCCCCGTGCGGCCCGCTGAACCACGGATGTAGCCATGCCCATGTGCCCAGCCTTGCGCGCCGCGGCCTTCCGCGCCGCGCCGGCAGTGCTCGCAGGCGCCGCCCTCGCGGTGCTGATGGCGGCGCCGGCCTCGCCGGCCGCCCTCTCCGTACCGGCGGCCCCACCCGGCCACGCCGTCACCGGCATCCAGACGGCCGCCCTGTCCATCCCCGCCATCGGCGTGTCCGGGCTCACGGTCGTCCCGTACCAGGGGACCCCCGACGACGCGCCGGGCACCCGGATCCAGGACCAGGGCGCGGCGGCGAGCCCCCACGGTCCCGGCGGCGGGGTCGGCCCCGGCGACGTGGGGAACTACATCGTCACGGGCCACCGCATCGTCGCGGGCGGGCCCCTGCGGGCGTTGCCGTCACTGCCGAACGGCGCGGCGGTCCACGTCACCGCCGGCGGCGTGACGTACGAGTACACCATCACCGCGACGCGGACGACCTCGTTCCGGTCGCCGGCCTCCATGGACGCCCAACGGGCCGCGGTCCCGGGCTCCCCGGGCGCCGTACCGAGCCGAGCGATGATCACCGTGACCACCTGCCTCACACCCGAGGACGAAGCGGCGGGCAATCACTGGCGGGACGCGCAGAACAACCCGGAGCACCGCATCGACAAGATCGGCGTACTCACGGCCACCACGCCTTGAGAGAGCCCCCAAGCACGCCTGACGCCTCACTCCTCACGCGTCGCCCGACGCTGCCAAGCCCAACGACAGCTCTGCCGTCGCGAGCATGCGGGCGATGTCGATCGGCAGGTCGGAGAACTCCCTCCTGACCACATCGATCGGATCGATGCCGCGGATCCGGCCGTCACGCCCCGTCGCCTCGATGACGAAGCGGTGGCCGCGGGGGACCCGGGCGTCCTGCGCGACCGTCCACCGTGCCCCATGCCCGCGCGTCAGGCAGTCGGCCACGTAGGACATCAGATCACTGTGCAGGGTGATCCAGTCCGACGGTTCGAATGCGTCGAGCGGAGCACGTGAGACGTACTCCTGGAGGGCGGGGATGAGACTCAGGGGGTCCCGCGCGTAGACCTCGGGCGGTACGCCGAGCATGTCCGCCACGTCCTCGACGTTGCGGCGACCTTCCTCCACCCATCCTTGGAGATCCGGTCCTTGGAGATCCGGTTCGTTGACCTCGGTCACCTCTCGTACCCTTCCTTGCCTTCCTCCGGCTCCAGGGGCGGGCGCCCGTACTCGACGCCTCGCCCGTGCGGCCGCCGCCTCCGGCAAGGGAAGCACACGCACCGCCGGGCATCCGACCCGGACCGCCGGGCGGAACGCCTGACCAGCGACAATGGCTGCCACACCCCGGGCGGAGAATCCACGGGTACAGGCAACACGGGTACAGGCGACACGGGTACAGGCAACTCAGGAACAGGGGCACATCGTGCGGGGGCGGAACGCGGAACGGGACCGGATCGAGCAGTTGCTCGTGGACGCGCGTCAGGGCAAGAGCGGCGCCCTGCTGCTCCACGGGGAGGCGGGAATCGGCAAGACCGCGCTGCTCGACCACGCCGCCGGCCGGGCGGACGGGACGCGCGTACTGCGCGTCGAGGGCATCGAGTCGGAGATGGAACTGGCCTTCGGCGGCCTCCACCAGTTGTTCCTGCCCGTACTGGACCTCGTCGACGGCCTGCCGCAACCGCAGGCCGCAGCCCTGCGGGCCGTCTTCGGGCTGACCGCGGACGGCGTCCGCGACCGCTTCACCTTGGGCCTCGCGGTGCTCACGACGCTGTCGGAGGCCGCGGCCGACGGCCCGCTGCTGTGCCTGGTCGACGACGCGCAATGGCTCGACCAGCCGTCGGTGGACATGCTGACGTTCGCCGCGCGCCGACTGCGGGCGGAGGGCGTCGTGATGCTCTTCGCGGTCCGCGACGGGGCGCCCGGCGCCGCCGTGACGGGACTGCCCCGGCTGCACGTCGAAGGCCTCGAACGCGCGGTCGCCGCAGAGTTGTTGCCCGGCCTGTCGCCGTACGTGGCGGACCGGGTCATCGAGGAGGCCCGCGGCAACCCGCTCGCCCTGATCGAGCTGTCGGCCGCGCTCACCCCGGCCCAGCGCGCCGGTCGGCTGGGCCCGTTGGCGCTCCCCGAGGAGGGCGCCGGATCGCCGAGCCGGATCCAGGACGGCTTCCTGGATCAGATCCGAGGGCTTCCCGAAGCGTCGCAGGCGGTCCTGTTGGTGGCCGCCGCCGACGACTCCGGGGACCTCGCCGTGGTGCTGCGGGCCGCGCGACCGCTCGGCGCGGCGGTCGAGGACCTCGAACCCGCCGAGCGCGCCGGGTTCGTGCGGGTGTCCGGGGCGATGGTGCGCTTCCGCCATCCGCTGGTGCGGTACGCCGCCTACCAGGGCGCCCCGCTCGTCCGGCGCATCGCCGCCCACCGGGCGTTGGCGCGTGCGCTGGGCGACGCCGGGCAGGCGCACCGGCGGGCCTGGCACCTGGCCGCCGCGTCGACGGGCCCCGACGAGCGGGTCGCCGAGGAACTGGAACGGGTCGCCGAGTGGGCCGGGAGCCGGCAGGCCATGGCGTCCGCGTCCGCGGCCTACGAGCGGGCCGCCCAGCTCACCGCGGAACCCGGACCCCGTGCGCGCCGCCTGGTCCGGGCCGCCCAGCGGGCCGCCGACGCCGGACAGGACGAGCGCTGCGGCGCGCTCGCCGACCAGGTGCCGCTGCCGCTGGAGGACCCCGGCGTGGCGGCGGACTTCGCGCGCGCCCGGGCGGTCGTCGAACTCGGCTTCCGCAGACCGGAGAAGGCCGCCCGGATCCTGCTCGACAGCGCGGACCTGACCGGCAGCGACCGCCCCGACACCGTCGCCTCGCTGCTGACCGACGCGGTCCACGCCGCCTTCTCCGCGGGCGATGCCACGCTGATCGAGGAGATCGCGTCCCGCGCCCCGGACCTGCCGGTACTGGCCGTGCCCGCCCGGCTGTTCGGCGGCGACGTACCCGGCGCGCTCGACGCGCTGCGCGCGCTCGTCCAGGACTGCCGGGATCCGGACACCGGCGTCATGGACCGGCTGATGACCGGGATCCACTGTCAGTTGATCGGCGACCACGTGGCCGCGCGGGAGGCCGCTGCCGGAGCCGTCGCCCACTGCCGGGAACAGGGCATCGGCGGATGGCTGCCCACCACGCTCCACCTGCTGGCGCAGACGGAACTGGCGCTCGGCCGCCACGACGAGGCGTCCGCGCACGCCGCGGAGGGGCTCCGGCTCGCCGAGTACCACGACCTGGCGCACCGGGCCGCCCACCTGCGGGCCGCGCTGGCGATGACGGCGGCCGTACGGGGCGAGGAGGAGCAGGGCCGCGCCCTGGCGGCCGAGGCCCTGGCGTACACACGACCGCGCGGGGTGGGGCGGGGCACGATGGACGCCCTGTGGGCGCTGGGCGTGCTCGAACTCGGCCTGGGACGCGCGGAGGCGGCGCTGGAACCCCTGGAGTCGGCTCTGCGCCCCCTGGAGTGCGCGCCGCGACATCCGGGTTCGGTGCCGGAGCCCGCGTCGCGACCACTCGACTCGGCGCCGCGCGAGACGGCCGGCCCGCCGCTCTGCCTGCCCCTGCTGGCAGACCTCGTCGAGGCGGCCGGTCGTGCCGGGCGCCCGGAGCGGGCGACGGAACCGGCACGGCTGCTCGGGGAATGGGCCACCGCCCTGGGACATCCGGCCCTGTCCGCCCTGGCTCGCCGCTGCCAGGCGCTGACCGGCCCCGACAGTACGGCCGAGGAACACTTCACCGCGGCGTTGGCCCTCCACGAGAACGGCAGCGACTACGACCGGGCCCGCACCGCGCTGCTCTACGGGGAATGGCTGCGCCGCCTGCGCCGCCAGATCGACGCCCGGGACCAACTGCGCGCCGCGCTGGAGGCCTTCGAGCGGCTCGGTGCCCACCCCTGGGCCGGCCGCGCCCGGGCGGAGCTGGGAGCCGCCGGCGGGGAGACCGGGCTGACCGTTCGCGAGGACGGCCCGATCAGCCTGCTGAGCCCGCAGGAACGCGAGGTCGTCCGGCTCGCGGCGGCCGGTGCGAGCAACCGGGAGATCGCCGCGCGACTGTTCCTGAGCCCCCGCACGGTCGGGCACCACCTCTACCGCGCGTTCCCCAAACTGGGCGTCGGCTCCCGCACCGAACTGGCCTCGTTGCTGGCCCCGGTACACGACTCATGAGGCCGTGACCGACTCCCCCCGGGAACCGTCCGGAGCCCCCGACGTCATCTCCGAGGCCTCCGGCACCGAGTAGATCATCCGGGTCTGGACGGTCCGGTAGCCCGCCCGGGCGAAGGCGGCGGCCATCGGCGCGTTGTCGGTGTCCGTGGTGGCCGTGATCAGCTCGGCGCCCGCCTCCACCTGCACCCGGGTGATCTCGGCGAGTACGTCGTCGACGTACCCCTGCCCCCGCAGTTCGGGGACGACGCCCAGGTAGCCGACGTTGCGGTTGTACGGCGTCGCCGAGGGGAGCGCCAGCCCGGCGACCCTCCCGTCGGGAGTGCGCGCCAGCCGCCACCACGAACGCTCGCCCGGACACCCGAGGTAGAAGTCCACCTCCTCGCGGGCGGTGGCCTCGGCTCCCATGGACGCGAGGTTGCGGCGCGTCTCGCCGTCGAGGCTGCCCACCGCGATCCGCCGGAACACGTCGAGGAACTCCTCGTCCGAGCCCTCGGTGAAGGCGAGGCGCCCGCTGGAGACCGGGAGCCCGGCGTCGGGGGTCCACTCCAGGCGCAGCCGCTCCACCTGGTCGGTGAGCCCGGCCGCCCGTGCGGCCTCCTGCCGCCAGTCCAGGGCGGCGACGACGGCCGGGTCCTGACGCCACCCGGTCGGCAGTGTCAGGTTGTACAGCGGGGGCTTGGTCGCACCCTGTTCGGCGAAGGCCCGCAGTCCCGCCGTGATCAGTTCGGCCCCGACCGCCGCGCGGTCGGGAACCGAGGGGTCGACGTACAGGCAGTCCAGGGCGAGCGGGTGCTCACCGTCCGCGTGGCCCCACCACAGGGCGCGGGCCAGAACCCGGTCGCCGTCCTCGGCGATCCAGGTCCACTCCGGTCGGTACATGCCCTCCTTCAGTTCTTCGAGGTAGCGGTCGGCGGGAATCCAGCCGACGGGTTCGTCGACGGTCACGGCGGTGACGCGGTCGAGGTCGGTCTCGGTCGTGGAACGAAACAACATGCGTGTGCTCACTTCTGAGGTGTCGAGGAGGTCGAGTAGGTGGTGATGGTCGCGCCGGTGTTGAAGACGCGGGAGTCGGTCAGCGTGAAACCCGTCGGGAGGAACGGCGCGCGGAAGAGCGGGACCCCGGATCCGATGACGACCGGGTAGCGCTTGATGATCAGTTCGTCGATCTCTTCCAACAGTTGCCCGGCCAGGTCCGCGCCGCCGCACAGCCAGATGCCCGCCCCGTCCCGCCGCTTCAGGTCGCGGACGAACGCCACCGGGTCCGTGGACACGATCTCCACGGCGGGGTCGAGTCGGGACAGGGTGCGGGAGAAGACGTACTGGGTGAGGTGCGGGTAGGGACTGGTGACGCCGACCGCGAGACCGGGCTCATAGGTGCCCCGGCCCATCAGGACCGTGTCGAAGCGCTGGTTGGGGACCCCCTCGATGCCCAACGGCCCCCGACCCTGCACGGGGATGGTCTCGGGGTACTCGGCCAGCAGCGCGGCGGCGAGGTCCCCCTCGAAGGGGAGGAAGTCGAACTGGCCGTCCGGGCCCGCGATGAAACCGTCGAGGGTGGTGCCGACGTAGTAGGTGAGTCGACGCACGTGGACCTGCTTTCGAAACGGTGGGGTGATGTCACTGACGTTAGGTCGGCCGCCCCGTGACCGGCATCGGTCACCCCGACGTAATGTGACCGGCCACCGGCGCGCGGGCACCGGCCACCGCCCACCAGCCCGCGGGCGCACCGGCCACCGCCCACCAGCCCGCGGGCGCACCGGCCACCGGCCACCGGCGCGCGGGCACGGGTCGACGCGGCCGGGCGGTGGGGGAGCGGCGCCGTCCTGTGTCCCCCGACGTGCTATCGCTCGTCGAGGCGACGGGCGAGGTGGACGGTGAGGTCGGCCGCGATCCCGACCCGCTCCGGCAGGACCCGCGCGATCCGGTCGAACACCTGCTTGCGCGCCGCGGCCGGCAGGACGAGATAGGCCGAGATCGTCGAGAGATGACCGACGTAGTCGCGCGCGCTGATCGTCAGGTTCCGTTCGATCAGCGACTGTTGGACATCGGTGAACCACTCGGACCGTTGGAGTTCCGTACCCGGCCACTGCATGGTGTGCTCCGGCGGTGTCCCGTCCGGGGAGGGGACTTCGTCGCTCTCCAGGAACGGCGCCCGCACCGCGCGAACGGCCTCTTCCACGGCCGGGTCGGCCAGTCGGAACGGTCCACCGAACGAGGCGAACACGCCGCCCGGCTCCAGCAACCCGGCCACCCGCGACCACCGCGCCTCCGGGTTCGTCCAGTGCAGCGCCGCCGCCGCGTAGACCAGCCCGTACCTCTCGCCCGAGCGCACGTCCTCGAACGCCGCCCGCACCGTCCTGACGTGCGCCGGTACGTGCTCGCGCAGCTCGGCGAGCATGGCCCCGTCAGGCTCGGTCGCGGTGACCTCGACCCCCCGTCGGGCGAAGAGACGGGTCGCCTTGCCCGTCCCGGCGCCGATTTCCAGCGCGGTCCGGAGCGGATGACCCGCGTACGCCGCGACCATGTCGAACAGCCGGTCTGGATACCCCGGCCGGAACCGTTCGTAGGCTTCCGCCATTGCTCCGAAACTCAGTGCGCGACCGGACATGCCGAGCATCCTGACACGACCCGCGCCCCGAGCGCCGGGCAACTCCGCCCGGGGCGCGGTGAGTCCCGCTACCCGGCGATGCGGTAACAGGGCCCCCGGGGACGGCCGCGATGACGGATGCTGAGGTCGAACGAGCCACTGGCAGGACGTGTCGTGTGTCCTGCTGTTCCCACCGACCCACCGACCCACCGACCCACCGACCCACCGACCCACCGATCGTCAGGAGTGAGGCCCGTGCCGCCGAAACGTGACCGCGCCATTGCGCGGGTCCTTGTCCTCGTGGCCGTGGTGGTGCTCGCCCTCACCGGTGTGCTCTTTCACCAGGGCAGGACGCCGGGACTCTACCCCGAACGCAGTTGGGGCCCGTGGAAGAGCGAAACGATGGGCGCCTGGTCGACGCATGTGCGCACCAACTCCTGGGTGCACGCCGCCCAGGCCCGTATCCACTACGGCAAGGCCGAGGACGTCGACCTCGACGCGTACGGCGAAACAGCCCGCAAAACGAGCGGGATGTTCCCCACCGACTTCACCCTCACACCCGACGGCAGACTCACGGCGAGGCAACCGCAACCATGACCCCCGGCGGGCCCGCGCTCGCCGGGGCTCAGAACGTCCACCGCGTGTGCGTGTACAGCCCGTCGTCCCGACCGAAGCCGTACGCGGTGTCCGGGGCCACCGCGAACACCACCGCGTGCCCCGCCCGGAAGGCGTCCCCGATGCCGTGGAAGGTGCCCTCGGGCGAGGTGATGTGTGCCCCGTACTTCGCCTCGTACGCCGCGATCACCTCCTCCAGCACCGCCGGATCGGCAACCTGCTTCGCCACGCCCTCGACCACGAGGTCGAGCCCCTCGGTGAGCGAGTTCCCCCCGGTGGTCAGGGCGCAGTGGCCGTCCCGGGCGAGGTTCCTCGCCTTCTGCTCGCCCGGGCCGGTCGAGAAGTACAACACCCCGTCGTGCCAGGCGGCGATCACGGGAGTGACGTGGAGCCGGCCCTCGGGTCGCATCGTGGAAACCCAGAAGATCTCGGCGGTCTCCAACTGCTGCTGCGCGTCGGCCCATTCGGTGGCGGTGACGTCCTCGGC
Organism: Streptomyces sp. NPDC002602; assembly: GCF_042889445.1. Classification (NCBI taxonomy): domain Bacteria; kingdom Bacillati; phylum Actinomycetota; class Actinomycetes; order Kitasatosporales; family Streptomycetaceae; genus Streptomyces; species Streptomyces sp. NPDC002602. Next base: position 258,298 of record NZ_JBIAQX010000010.1, read on the forward strand.
GCCCGGGCGGGGATTGAGCGCGGAGCTGTAGCGCCCGTCGAGCTCGGTCGTGGGTGCGGGCGTGGGTGTGGGTGTGGGCGTGGTTCGATCGGCGGGTTCCTGAGTGGGCATGGCACCTCTCCTTCGTTGTCCCGCACAACGACCGGCCGCCCGCGCGGACATCACCGCCACACCGCTCCGTACCCGTCCGTACGCCCGATGGCGGTCGAACGGCCGCGGCCCGGAGCGCCGGCCGACCGCGTTCGTACCGCGCCTCTTCGACACCGCCGAACCGGTCGGCGCCTTCGCCTGGTGCTGTGACCCTGACAACCCCCACCACTGGCCGGCCGCGCTGGCCCGCCTCGCCGCCGCGAGCCGGCTCACGCCCCGCATGCTCGCCGAGATGTCGACGAGGTCCAGGTCCCCTCGGGTGAAGCCCGCTCGGCGGCGGCGCGACGACCGAGAACACGTGGGCGAGAGCGTCGGCCAGGCCGTCACATCGTGCGCGCGCCTTGCGGAAGGGGCATACCATCTTGCCCATGACGCAAGACGACGGGGAACTGGACAGCCTGGTCCGCCAACGCGTCCGCGCGCTGCGCGTGGCGCAGGGCTGGTCCCTGGAGGAGCTCGCGGCGCGCGCCAACCTCAGCCAGTCGACCCTCAGTCGCATCGAGAACGGGCAGCGACGCCTCGCCCTGGACCAGTTGGTCATCCTCGCCCGCGCCCTGGACACCACCTTGGACCAGCTGGTCGAGAACGCCACGGACGACGTGATCTCCAGCCCGGTGATCGACGGCGCCCACGGGCTGATGCGCTGGCCCGTCAAGGCCGACCCGGGCATGACCGTGGTACGCCAACGCATGACCGAACCGCCCCCGGACAACCCCTCGCGCCTGCGCGCCCACCCCGGCCGCGAGTGGCTCGTCGTCCTGTCCGGTACCGCGATCCTGCTGCTGGGCAATCGGCGCTACCGGATCGAGACCAACCAGGCCGCGGAGTTCCCCACCATGCTTCCCCACTCCATCGGCACCGCGGGCGGCCCGTGCGAGATCATGGGCATCTTCGACCGCGACGCCCGACGCGGCCATCAGCGAGCCGGCGAACGCATCCCCCGAGGCCAGGAGGCCGAACGCCAGGACCGCCCATCGGCGTGAGAGCCGGACGTTTGCGGTTTCGGCAGGCCACGCGGTCCATGGCTTGCGCATCCGGCAAGACTTCATGCCGATGACGCATGCTCCCCTTACGTTGGCCGCATGACGCACCACTCGCACCCCCACGCCCGGGCCGGCCACGAATCCACCCCCGCCTCCACCCCCCATCCCACCCCCCAACCCACCCACGATCACGATCACGATCACGCGGAGATCCTCGACCTGGACGCGGACGTCCTCGCCGAGCATCTCGCGTCCATCACCGCGTGGCTGCCGGTCGATGCCGCTCCCCGGCACGTCGTGGACCTGGGGTGCGGAACCGGTGCGGGCACTCTCGCCCTGCTCGCACGCTTCCCCGAGGCGCAGGTCACCGCGGTCGACTCCTCGGCCGCCCACCTGAAGCGTCTGCGGGAGAAGGCCGGCGCCGGCGGGATGGCCGGCCGCGTGCGCACCGTCCTGGCCGACCTCGACACGCACTGGCCCGACCTGTCCGGCCGCGACCCGGCCAGTTCTGATCCGTCCCACCCCGACCTGGACCGGACCGACCCGGCCAGGCTCGAACCGAACCGCCCCGAACTGGTATGGGCGTCCGCGTCCCTGCACCACATGGCCGACCCCCGACGCACCCTGCGTCAGGTCCACGACAGCCTGGCGCCCGGCGGCCTGTTCGCCGTCGTCGAACTGGCGGGCTTCCCCCGGTTCCTGCCCGCGGACGCCCCGGAAGACCGCCCCGGCCTGGAGGAACGTTGCCACGAAGCGAGTGAACGCCGCCACGACAGCCGGCTCCCGCACCGCGGCGCCGACTGGGGACCCATGCTCACGGCCGCCGGATTCGACGTCGAAGCCGAGCGGACGATCACGGTGGACATCAAGGCCTCCCCCTCCAACGCGGTCGGCCACTACGCCCTGAGCAGCCTGCGGCGCGTACGCGCCGCCGTCGGCGACCACCTGTCGCCCGAGGACCTCGCCGCACTCGACCGGCTCCTGGACACCACGGGTGCGCACGGCATCCTGCACCGGTCCGACCTGGCCGTCCGCACCCGCCGCACCGTCTGGGCCGCCCGCCGAACCTGAAAGCCATCACCCCGTCGAGACGCGCACGCGCAGGAACACGCGCACGCGGACGCGCACGCGCAGGAACACGCGCACGCGGACGCGCACGCGCAGGGACACGCGCACGCGGAAGCGCACGCGCAGGAACACGCGCACGCGAACACGCAGCCCTCGCCGCACCGCTACAGGGAGCGGGCGGCGCCTCCGTCGATGCGGATGTGCGGTGCGCGTATCCCGGCGCCGTCCGCGCAGTTCAGGGGGCGCGAATGAAGAAACGTTACGACCGCTCGACCGTTCGGGTGTCGCCCTAAAGGTTGAACCCGGTACGGCTGTCCAGGCTTCGTGCTGACGCCTCGGAACCGGCCGGCCGGCGGTCCCGAGCACATCAACCGGCGGGGAGCCGGGAGCAACGGCGCGACGCCCGAGCCAGGGCCGCACGGCCGGGCCCCGCGCCGGCTCCCTTCGCGCCGGCTCCCTTCGTGCCGGCTCCCTTCGTGCCGGCCCCTTCGTACCGGCCCCGTGCCGGCCCCGTGCCGCCTCTTTCGTACCGTCCCCGTGCCGGTCCCTTCGTGCCGGCTTCGGCACCGGCTCGCGTACCGGCTCGCGTACCGGATCCGCACCGGCTCCCGCACGGCTCCTGACCAGCCGTCAGTCCCGTGCCCGTCGCGGCCTCCGAAAGAGACGGCCTAGCGTGCCCGGCGCGCGAGACCGCTCGGATCACCCGCGGTTCGAGCGGAAGGTCCTTGGTGACGCCGCGTCGTTGTGGGATCGTGCCGGGCTGAAGCCCTTCGTGCCGTCCGGCCGGAACAGCGCCGCTGTCCGGCCGCCGGACACGACGCGTTCACCACCGCCCGGCTCGCCCGGTGTCCTGCCTGATGCTCCGGTGCCGTGCGGGGCGGGCGCCCGAACCGAACGCCGCACGCCGCACGCCCGTGCACGCCGGCACCGGCACCGGCACGGCACCGCTCCGCCACGGGCGGCCGGGCGCGGTGCCCGGCGCGGTGTCCGGCGCGGTGCACGGCGCGGGCCGTGAGCGACCACCGTGAGACACGACCCTGGAGGAGGCCGGATGCCCGGCTCTGCTGACGGCCCCGCCCACCCCGGCGCACGCGAAGGCCGTCGGCGCCGCGTGCCGTACAGGCGGCCGGCGAACGCCCTGCGCCGCGACCTGGCCCAACTGTTCTGCGCCGTCGTCGGGCTGGTACTGGGCCTGGTCGCCCCCCTCATCACGCTGGGACCGCAGGTGGCCGCGGGGCGGGTGGTCAGCGTCCTGTTCACCATCGGCTTCGGTGTCGTCAGCCTGGTGAGCATCATCTACTCGATGTTGTTCCTGGTCGTGCAGTTCTCCTCGACCATGTTCACTCCGCGCCTGGGCCTGTTCCGCGACGAGCCGATCGTCTGGCGCGCCTTCGCCTTCACCGTCGGTGTGTTCGTCTTCTGCGTCACCTCGGGCCTGGCCATCGGCAACCATGACAGCGTCTCCGCCTTCGTTCCCTGCGTCGCCATGGTCCTCACGCTGATCGCGCTCGGCCTGATGAGGTCGCTCCAGATGAGGGCGTTCAACTCCATCCAACTCGGTCACTCGCTGACCGCCATCGCCACCCGCGCGCACGATGTGTACGACGGCCTGTACCCACGCCCCTACGACCCGGACGCGCCCCCCGCCCGCCCGGACCGGGACCCCCTCCCGCGGCCGTCGGACACCGGCGCGGGCCGTACGGTGGTCCGCTGGACGGGACCGCCGGCCGTGCTCCAGCGGATCGACATGCGCACCCTCGTGGGCCTGGCCCGTGACCACGACTCCGAGGTCGCCTTTCACGTGGCCCCGGGCGCGACCCTGACGGCCGGCACGGTGCTCGCCGAGGTGACGGCGGACGGCCCGACGGGAGAGGCGCTGCGCGCGGCCCTGACGGCGGGGGTCGAGCGGAGCTTCGTCCAAGACCCCGAACTGCCGTTCCGGCTCCTCGCCGACATCGCGCTGCGCGCCCTGTCCCCGGCGGTGAACGATCCGGCCACGGCGGTGGAGGCCCTGGACCGGCTCGAAGACCTGTTGACCCGCCTCGCCGACCGGGACCTGGAGATCGGCGGGTTCGACGACCCCGCCGGACGGCTGAGGGTGAGCGTCCCGGTGCCCGACTGGGACCGCTACGTCCGCACCGCCGTCGACGACGTGGTCTTCGCCGCCGCCGGCTCCCCGATGGCCCTGCGCAGAATGCGCGACCTGCTGCGCGGGCTGGCGGAGCGGGCCCCCGAGCGCAGGCGCGCCGTCCTGCACGACCGGCTCCGGTGGGTCGAGACAACCGGCCGCGAGGCGTACCCGCTCGTGTGGACCCCCGCCGAAGCCTCCTGAACCAATCGACGGCCGCTCCCACCGCTGTTGCCCGGCCCACTGCGCCGCCCGCACTTCCCCCTCCGGGAAGGCCCCCGGCGGCGTGTCGTGGTGCGGCGGGAACGTCCACCCGCCTGCCTGCCGGGGACAACAGCTCCCACTGACCGTCCCGGTGGGGCCGGCCGCCCCGTGTCGTCCGGGCCGCCACCACCGCGGAACCGTCTGCCCCACGCCGGATCGATCCGGTGCAGGGCGTCGGCCACCTCCTCCAGGCTGCCGCCGCGCCGACCGGTTCAGCGCTCGGCCACCGTCCGCGAGCGGGCGCGCACGGCGACGTGCGGCCCGGGGCGACGAGTCGTACTCCTTCGCCCCGGAGCCGGAAACGGGCGGCCGACCCGACGCCCGGTCAGAGACGGATGACGGGCGGGCCGTCCCGCGTCGGCCGGCCGGACGTCTGGGTCACCGCCGCGGTGCCGTCGTCAGCACTTGAGGCGGGTGGTCGCGGCGCTCGTGGCCTCGTCCAGCTTCTGGATCTGCGGCTGGAGCTGGGTCATCGCGTTCTGGCCCGTGGTGTCGCCCGGCAGTGACTCGTACGACTTCTTCAGGTCCTCTGCGGCGCTCTTGACGGCCGAGGCCTCGGCCTCCTTGAGCTGCTTCGTGTTCTCCTTGACGCTGTTCCAGCCGTCCTGGACGGACTGGACGGCATCCTTGATCTGGTCCTTGGTCGCGGACGACGGGTTGAGCGCTTTGAGCTTGGCGTTGTCGGCCTTGAGTCCGGTGAGATCGCTGCACAGCTCACTCGCGGCCTTGGTGGCCTCCTCCGCGGGGGAGCTGCTGTCGTCGGAGCAGGCGGTGAGACCGAAGACCGCGGTGGCGCAGAGCACGCCGATCACGGGAAGACGCTTCATGGGAACTCCTCAAGCGAGATGGCGCCGGTACGGATCCACACGGAACCCATCACCACATACACACGCGAGAACACCTTCCGCACCCGGACACTCGCCCATTCGGCTCCCGCACGGACCCCATGTGGTCCGGCCCGGCGGGCCCGACCCCGGCGCGAGCGGAGGGTCGGCCGGGATCCGCACCGGGGGACTGATCGTGACGCCCCGATCGTCCCCGCTCTGCGGCATGATGACCGCCGTGAACACCGAGGGGAGCACAGCCCGGGTGTCGGACGTTGGACCGTCGAAGGGAACGATCTCGTTGGACACACCGCACCACCCGAACGATGAGGAGGACCCGATGAGCACGGCCGATGAGGGACGGCAGTGGCCGGACGAGGCCAGTGTCGACAACGCGAGGACGATGCTGCTGCAGCTCCTCGCGCGGGCGGGGGTCCCTTCCGGCGACGCACGGGAACTGATCGGGCTCCTGGAGGCGGGCGCGCTGGCCCTCGCGCACGAGGAGCTGAGCGGCACCGGCCGCAGCGCGCCGGGGGACAAGGGCGAGATGTACGAGTCCGGCTGGCTCGACGGCGCCCGGGACCTCCTGGAGGAACTCGGCGACGTGGCCGAGCGGACCCTGCTCCAGGTGGTGGGGCCCGACGGGCTGCCGGCCCAGGCCGAGGAACGTCCACGGCCCGGTCGCATGGAAGTGGAGCGGGCGCGCGTGGCCCTCACCCCTCTGTACCTGTCGTACACCGCGGTGTCCGAGCTGGACCCGGAGGTGACCGACGAGGTGCTCGCCGCCGTGCTCTCCACGATGACCCCCCGCCAGCGGGCCGCGTACGCCGGGCGGCTGACGGCATTCGTGGCGGCCCACCGGCCCCGGCTGGAGAGGCTGTTCGCGGCGTTCGGACCGGGCAGCGCGATCACGGTGCACGGCCGCTACTCGCTCGTCCACTCCGTCACCAGCATCGCGGTACTGGAACGGCTCGTCGCCGCCCCCCAGGGGCTGCGGGAGGAGTGGGACGCCGCGGAGCTGCCGCCCGCCTGGCTGGACGGCCTGACGACCGCCTGGAACGCGCCTGCCTGAGCGGCGCCCCCGGGCGCCGTCACCGACGCCCCGACCCGGCCCGGCCGATGTTCCCGCCACGAAGTCGCGGGCCCCGCCCCGGCCGCTTGTTCGGCCACTCGTTCGGGTGCTTGTTCGGGCGCGTGCTCGGGCACGTCACGAGGGCCGGGCCGGGGCGGATGTGCGCTCGGCGGTCAGGCGCGGCAGCGCAGCATCTCCAGCGGGGGATTGGCGTGGAAGTCCGCCCAGAAGTCCGCACCGAACTCGCGCACCCCGGCATCAGACACCGTCACCGGGACCCAGGTCACGTCGCTGAATCCGGCTGCCCGCAGGCACTTCTCGTAGACCTCCCGACGCGGGAGGTTGGCGACGAACGAGACGGGCGGGTCGAGCAGCGCCGTGGTCCGCACCTGCCGGCCGGTCTCGACCTCCTCACCGGTGAGCTCGGTGTGGAAGCCGTACCTGTCCGGGGGCGGCCCGTCGAAACGGAAATCGGGCGACTGGTTGAGCCCGAAGAATTCGCCGCCGGGCTTCAGGCTCCGGTGCGCATTGCGACACATCCGCTCCGTCGTGGCGATGTCCGGCGCGTAGTTCAGCAGTTGGACCGCCAGGATGACGTCGAAACTCGCATCGAAGGTCCGCAGGTCGGCCACGTCACCGACCTCGTAGCGCACGCCCAGCGGGTCGCTCTCCTCCAACTGCTGTGCCACCGACACCATTTCACCGGAGATGTCGATTCCGAGCACCTCCGAGGCGCCGCGCCGCCTGAACTCCCTGCTGTAGAAGCCCGTGCCGGAAGCCAGGTCGAGGACCGACCTGCCGCGCACGTCCCCGACCATGGCCAGGAAACCGGGCACCACCGCGTACCGCTCCAACGGCAGGGCCTTGAAGCCCTCGTACGCCTCACCGATACCGTCGTACTGTTGCGTGCTCACAGTGCCGTCAACCCCCCCACACCTCGTCATGCGTTCGATCGCGGGCCACCCCCGTACCGGGACGCCCCGCAGCCTCTGGCGGGCAGTCTCGCGCACCCCGGCGGAGCGTCCGTACTGGCAGAAACCACAAGATGCGGGCACCGTCCCGGTCTCACGAACGAACGAACGATCGAACGGACAGGCGACAGGCGGACGGGCGGACGGACGGGCGGACGGGCGGACAGGCGGACAGGCGGACGGACACGGCTCGCCGGCCGTACCGCAGCTACCGTCCCTCGATCAGTGTGCGGGCGGCGGTCAGTCGCCCTCCGGCAGTGTGTGGCGTGCGTCCCCGGCCCCCTTGCGCCCCGCGCCGGGCATCAGCGCACAGGAGAGCGCCGAAGGGCCGAAGGGCGCGCCTCCCGGCTCCGCAGTGCGGCCCTGGAACGCGAAGGTGGCGGTGAGGCCAGGGGCGAAGGCGACCGAGGAGGGTCACAGCCCCGGTGCGACACGGATCAGGTCGGCGGCCGCGCGGAGTCGGCTCCGCGCGGCCAGGCGATCACCGTTGTCACCGGCGGCGCGTCCAGAGCTGTGTCAGGTTCCGCACCTCCGCCCCCGGCCCCTCCGGACAACTGCCGCCAGGACCGGGCCGGCGAGCCATCGCAAGCTCCGGCGGCGCCACTACATTGACCGGCATGGACGCGCGGGGGCGGAACTACGGATATGTGGGCCCGGACGATTTGCGGGCACTGGTTCGACCGGGGCGCGAGGGTCGCCCCGTTCGCTCGGCGGCGGACTTCCACGACTGGGCATCGGCTCTGACGCCCGAGGAACTGGCCGAGCCGTTCACGTTCGTCGTCGATGCCACGGGTGTACTGCGGTTGGCGCCGCGCAGGAGCGAGCACGTGGTGTGTGCCGGCGGAGAAAGGGTTCTGGGCGCCGGGGAGATGAGCTTCCACCAGGAGTCCGGACCATGGGAGGTGGGTGAGGTCACCAACCAGTCGACCGGGTACTGCCCGGACGCCGACTCGTGGCCGGCCGTCGCGCGGGCGCTGGACTCGGCCGGGATCGAGCACCCCGACGGCTTCACCCACGAGGTGGTGTTCCGGCGCTGTCCCGTCTGCCGCCGACTCAACGTCGTACGGGAGGAGGACTTCGTCTGTGTCTTCTGCGACGGGGAACTGCCGCAGGAGTGGAACGTGGGCGTGGGCGCGGGCGCGGACGTTGATGAGGGAGCCCGTCGGTGACCGCGCGGCACAGTGCGGACATGCCGCGGGGCCGGGACCGCAGGTAGCTGCTGTCCCGGCCCCGTGGGCGCGGTGTTTCGGTGGATCAGTGCGTGAAGGTGTCCTTGACCTTCTCCTTGGCCTCGCGGGCATCACCCTTGGCCTGTTCGGCGCGGCCTTCGGCGGTCAGCCGCTCGTTGCCCGTCAGGCGGCCGGCGGTCTCCTTGAGCTTGCCCTTGGCCTGCTCGGCCTTGGCCTCGATCTTCTGCTCACCCGACACGGCTGATCACTCCCTGTGTGTTGGAAAACGTCTTACGGAACCCCTTGTGGCCCGCAAGAACCGTCTCAAACGGGCCGTCCCTCATTTGCATGCCTCATGTACATGCACCGGCACACACGCTCCGGTCGTGCCGGCATCCACGCGGGAATGAGCGCGAGATGAGCACGAGATGAGCACGAGAAAGGGCGAGGTGTGAGACCTGGAATCACGGGCAGTAGGCGCTTCGGAGGTTGATAATCATGGTTCCCCTGCTTCTTGTTCTTCTGCTCGCTCTGATTCTTTTCGGCGCCGGTTTCGCGGTGAAGATCCTTTGGTGGGTCGCGATCGCGGTGTTGGTGTTGTGGCTGGTCGGTTTCGTTGCCCGTCCCAAGGGGGGTAGCGGCCGCTGGTACCGCTGGTAGGCAGCCGGTATCTCACAGTGGTGTGGCGGTGGCCCGTCCCGGTATCGGGACGGGCCACCGCCATGCTGTCGAGTGCCCCGAGAAATTGGTTTCCCCATGTCGGATGAAGTCGGATATCGAGGGCATGAGAACCCTTGCCGGGGCGGTTGCCGCGATGTAGCAGGAACCCGCCTCCAGGGAAGCAGTAGCCGTCCCGGCCCGGCATGGACCTGCGTACACGTGCATCCCGTGTGTCCCGTGCGACGTCCCGCGCATCCCGCGCATCCCGTGTGTCCCGTGCATTCGGCGGTCGTCCCGCCTGGCACTCCTGACACTGCCGATGTTGATGCCGATCCACACACCACGACGAACGTGCTGGAGGGGGGGGGGCCCCCGGGGGGGCCCCCCCCCCCCCGGGGGCGGGGGGGGGGGGCAGTAAGGCCGGCAATTTTATATTCATTGGCCGGGGGGCGGGGCCCCATGGGCGTTGGGGGCGGGCG